>CACYYN010000034.1 GCA_902778665.1 Oscillospiraceae bacterium
TACCACCTGTTCGGTTTGGATGTCCCCGCTCATGTGGATTGAAAGAACTATATAAAAAACATCGTTAAAGTGTAGTTCTACTTTTGCCACTATCTAAGGTTAACTGGAACGTCCTTATGATGATTTCCGGAACCATGATACTTGTGGACTATTTCATTGAGTCCCGAATGCCCAATCTGCTGGCTGATCTTATTCTTGAAAAAGCCGGAACGGTTATGTGGGCAACTATTCTGATGTCAATTTTTGCAGGTTTCATCTCCGCATTTATCGACAATGTAGCCACTGTGCTCATGGTAGCTCCCGTTGGGCTTCCTACCTTCTTTCTTCTGATCATGGTTGCTGCTCTGATTGCATCCTCCTTTATTCCGGATGCACCATCACTGATCAACGGTATAATCTGCTGCAGCCTTGCACTGCTGCTTATGTTCATCCAGGCTGTCAGAACCGGGAATCCCGAGCGGGCCTTTTCTGCTGTGCGAAATCTTGATTATGAAACTCTTGGGCTTCTTCTGGGGCTGTTTGTAGTTATAGGCGGATTAACAGAAGTCGGGGTTATTCATGACTTTGCCGATTTCATTGTAAAAACCGGGAGCCGCAGTATATTCCTGCTGTATTCCGTTATTGTCTGGGGCTCTGTGCTCATTTCCGCCTTTGTGGATAACATTCCCTATGTAGCCACCATGCTCCCTGTTCTGACACTCGTGACGGAAAGTCTCGGCATTGAACCCTATCTTCTTTATTTTGGCCTTCTTTCCGGGGCAACTCTGGGCGGGAACATGACACCCATCGGAGCCTCTGCCAATATAGCAGCAGTAGGGCTTCTGAAAAAAGAGGGTTATGAAGTATCTTTTCCTACGTTTATGCGCATCGGTGTTCCGTATACATTAACAGCAGTGCTGGTTGGATATCTTTACTTCTGGTTCATCTGGGCATAGCCTGTATCGCAGATGCTGTTTTTTTACGTGTTATATCAGGAAATAATCTTAACGGCATCTTCATACCGTTAAAAACATTTTCATTGAATTTTACCTGTTGAAATGCTATAGTAAGAAAAAGTGAATTCCGAAAGGGTGATGATATGATTAAAAGAGCGCTGCTGGAAAAGCTGAAAGAAGCGCTCGTCTCCGTGCTGCCGGTAACCGTAATCGTGTTCCTTGTTTCGCTGACACCTGCCGTATCCTTCAGTCTGAAAGAATATCTGGTTTTCGCTGTCTCCGCACTTTTGATGATTGCCGGTATCGGGCTCTTCAATCTCGGCTCCGATCTGGCGATGACTCCCATGGGAGAGCATGTCGGTGAAGGCCTGACGAAATCAAAGCGCATCGGAATTCTGCTCTCCGTGTCACTGGTAATGGGCGTTCTCATCACCATTGCCGAACCAGATCTGAGCGTGCTGGCAGGGCAGGTCAGTGCAGTGATTGTTCCCGGCGTACTGATCACTGCCGTCGGTGCAGGTGTCGGATTATTTCTTCTGGTGGCAGTTATAAAGATTATTCTGAAATACAACCTGAATGCTTTGCTGTTTTTCTTTTATATGGTTCTTTTCATGCTGGCTGCAGTTATGCTGGAGCATGGCAAAAACAGTCTTCTACCCCTTGCATTTGACTCCGGCGGTGTAACAACCGGCCCAGTCACTGTGCCGTTTATCATGGCACTAGGTGTCGGCATAGCCCAGACCGTAGGTGGACGACGCGCCCACGAAAATAGCTTTGGCCTTGTTGCCTTGTGTTCCGTCGGTCCGATTGTGGCGGTGCTCGCACTCTGCATTTCTGCCAGCGGTTCAATTGATTATATGATCCCCGATTATTCAATCCCGGATAACCTTGGGCCGGAGATTCTTTTCACTTTAGCCCATACTGCACGGGAGGTTGCCCGCTCTCTGCTTTTGATTTTTGCCTTCTTCGGGGTGCTGCAGCTTTTTGTGCTGCATCTGCCCTGGCAGCGTATTGTTCAGATCCTGATCGGAGTAGTGTACACCTTTGTGGGTCTGGTGCTGTTTCTCAGTGTAGTCAGCATCGGCTTTATGCCGATCGGCTATCAGCTCGGCCGCCAGCTTGCCGCAGCGGGATCCAGTCCGCTGATTGCATTCGGTTTTCTGATCGGAATGGTGGTGGTTCTGGCTGAGCCTGCCGTTCACGTTCTCAATATGCAGGTAGAAGACATTACCGGCGGACAGGTGACAAAACGGCAGATGATGGTTGCCATGAGCCTCGGTGTCGGAGTTTCAATCGGGCTATCCATGCTCCGGATAATCAAGGGCTTTTCCATCCTCTACTATCTCATCCCCGGCTATATTCTCAGTCTTGGGCTCAGCTTCTTTATTCCTCCGCTATACACCGCAATCGCGTTTGATTCAGGCGGTGTTGCGTCCGGCCCTCTGACATCAAGCTTTATTCTCCCCATGGCTATCGGAGCCTGCGTAGCCTCAAGAGGCGGTGACTCGGTGCTGGAATCTGCCTTCGGGATTGTCGCCATGGTAGCTATGACTCCGCTGATCACAATCCAGTCTCTTGGCTTTAAAAGCATTGTCCAGCAGATCATGCGCACTCGCCGCTCTATCAAGCGGATTCTTGCCTCTGATGAAGCACAGATTATATATTTCCGGTAAGGAGGGGCATCAATGGCATCAAGCAATAAAAAAGACCTCGCTCCCATTGCGCTGGAGCTGGTCATTGCTATCGTGGAAAAAAGCAAAACCCCCTTCTATGTCGATCTTCTGCAGTCGCTTGGGTCCAACATGCAGGTTGTGACAGGAGCAAAAGGGACTGCCGACGTACGTATCCTGGATATGCTCGGCCTGGTGAACCATGAACAGAATGCCATATTCTCCGTTGTGCGTTCCGACAGGCTGGAAGAGACCATGGATGCCCTGGAAGATCGCTTCCGGAATCTGAAGAACGGAAAAGGGATTGCAATGGCGGTTCCGCTTTCCAGCACAATCGGAACAATGGTTTACGGATTTCTCACCGGCGACGAAAGGATGGTAAAAAATGGATAAAACCTATGAACTGATCTTCTGCATTGTCAACACCGGATTTTCCGGGACCGTGATGGATGCAGCCCGTTCTGCCGGTGCCACGGGAGGGACGCTTCTGCGTGCCCGTGGGTCTGCCGGCAAAGAGGCGGAAGAGTTCTTCCATATCCAGATTGAGCCTGAGAAGGAGATCGTCATGATTCTCGCCCCGGCGGATATCAAGGATGATATCATGTCTTCCATCTATAAGCAGGCAGGCCTTTCCTCCGCCGGGCAAGGCATCATTTTCTCTCTCCCTGTCACACGGACTGCAGGCCTCACACAGGTGCATGCCGAGGATGAGGGAGATAAAACCTGATCGGACTTCTCTTTAACCGCATACTGAACGTGAAAACGGGCAGCCGAGGCTGCCCGCTTTTTACATTCTGCCGATTATGTTCTTTTGATCAAACCGAATCTTCTTCAGTCAGTTTTTCCAGATCTTCGCCGGTTGTCTCTGCTGCCTCCTGTGCGGCCTTTTTCTCCAGCCGGTTCATAAAGATCGGGGAGAGGATGCCCACAACGCAAAGTGCGATCAGCACCCAGCACACAACGGAAGAGAAGAGAACCTTTACATCGCCTCGAGATGTACGCAATGCGTTTCTCAATCCCTTTTCACCGATCGGTCCAAGGATCAGTGCCAGCACAACCGCAGCCGTGTTCAGGTCAAACTTGCGCATCAGATAGCCCAGCACGCCGAAGGTGAGCATGACTACAATGTCCATGATGTTCTTATGGATGGCATAAGAACCCACAAAGCACAGCACGGTCACGCAGGGGATCAGGATCGCATCGCTCAGCCTGGAGATCTGCGCAAAGCCGCGGCAGCCGAGCAGGCCGATGCCCAGCATAAAGAACTGCACCAGCACAAAGCCCGCGAAGAAGGTATAGGTCATCGGCGCATACTTGCCGAAGAGTTCCGGTCCCGGTGTCAACCCCTGAATGACGAGACCGCCCATCAGAACCGCTGTGACAGATTCGCCGGGGATACCGAGTGTCAGCGTCGGGATCAGCGAGCCGCCGGTAACGGCGTTGTTGGCCGCTTCCGAGCCGGCGACACCTTCAATAGAGCCCTTCCCGAACTGTTCCTTATGTTTGCTGAACTGCCTGGATGTATTGTAGCCCAGGAAGCATGCAATGGATGCCCCCGCCCCGGGCAGGATACCGATCAGGTTGCCGATGATCCAGGAGCGGAAAATAGTCGGACGGATAATCCGGCGCTCTTCCCGGGAAAGGCTCATTTTGTCCGTGAACTTGGTTGCCTGCGCACGTGCTTTGATCTTCTTCTCCGCAAGGATAAACACCTGACTCATGGAGAAAAGGCCGATCAGAGCACAGGTTGTGTTGATGCCCTCGGCAAAATAGCTGCTCGGCATAAAGCGTTTGACGCCGGAGATCGGATCCAGGCCGATGGTTGAAATCAGCAGGCCGAGTGCCCCAGACATCAGGCCCTTGATCACCGATTTGGATGAGACACCTGCTATAATCGTCAGGCCGAAGATGCTCAGCCAGAAATACTCCGCCGACATAAACTTCAGTGTCAGCTTTGCCAGCAGCGGAGAGAAGAAGTACAGGGAAATGCAGCTGAGCAGGCCGCCCCAGAAGGAGGAATAACATGCCGTGAACAGCGCTTTGCCCGCCTGGCCGCGCAGCGTCATCTGGTAGCCTTCAATGGCGGTTGCAGCAGACGCAGGTGTGCCCGGGGTGTGAATCAGAATGGCCGATATAGACCCGCCGAAAATAGCGCCGCAATAAATTGCGCCGAGCACGATCAGGCCGGTTTCCGGCTTCATGGTAAACGTCATGGGCAGCATCAGTGCCACGCCCATTGCCGCCGAGAGCCCGGGCATACATCCGATAATAATGCCCATGGCGACACCGCCGGCCATCATCAGCAGATTGATCGGAGTCAGGGCGTTGAGAAAGCCCGCACCCATCAGAGATAATGTATCAAGCATTTCTTTACCCCTCCTTTACTTCTGAAGTGCCTTGATCACTGTGCCGACAGGAAGCTTCACGCCCAGGAACTTCTGGAAAGCGAAGTAGATCAGCGCAACAATCACTACCACGGCAATGCCTGCATAGAGCGGTGGAACCTTCAGATAAAACAGCACAACCGCCATAAAAATCACCGTGGGAATATAAAATCCGAAAAGATGGATACCGACAAGATACAGAATGGTCGCGCACAGGCACACAAAAAACTGTTTTGGCTGAAAGTCTTTAAAAACTTCATCCACGCCGCTCTCCACGCCGTATTTCCTTGCCGCCACAATCATCTGAACGAGATAAAGCGTCGTCAGCCCGAACAGCAGAATAATGGTGAAACGCGGATATGTCTGGCTCGAGGCTTTCAGCTTTGTCATATGGTAGTAGAAAAAGCCGCAGACAAGATACATAAACACCACTACGCCGATGTCTGTCTTTTTCATTTTCAAGGGGAACTCACTCCTTTTTCATAGATCCTGTTTGTATAAAAGGGCAGGAAAAACCTGCCCTCTCCAATTGTGATTTGTTTGGAATCAGTACTCCTCGTACCAGAAGCCCTCTGCCAAGCTTTCAGCAAATGTCTGCTGCTGAGCAATCAGTTCTGCCGTAGCTGCTGCATCTTTGAAATCTGTTGCCATACCGGCCTGCTCTGCTGCAGCGATATATTCAGGATCTTCCATAGCGGCTTTGAATGCTGCCTCATAGAAGGCAATGACATCCTCGCTTACACCGGCAGGTGCGGCAATGCAACGGGAGGATCCGAGCCAGCCGTCATAGTAGCCAAGCTCTTTGAGCGTCGGCACATCGGGGAGCTCCGGCAGACGCTCATCATTGAAGACAGCGAGAATCCGGTATTCGGCTTCCTGTCCGGCTATGTCAGCCAGTTTTACAACAGCAAAGTCAGCCTCTGCTCCGCGCAGGCTCAACAGCTGGTCAGCAGTGCCACCCTGGGGGATGTCAATATAAGTAAATTCGGCAGAGTTGGCAAATGCCTGTGCGCCGATGTGGTTGGATGCCTGCGGGCCGTTGGTGGAAGCTTTGATGCTCCACTCTTCCTTCTTGGCAGCATCTACCAGTGCCTGAAGATCGGGGAAGCGGTCATCATCCGCACGGACGATAACAATAGAGGTTTCTGTTACATGGTTGCAGATTGCTGCGAAGTCGTCAATCGTATAGGTACCCATTTCATTTACGATGGAGCTGCTGAAGTTAGGCAGGTTGATAAAGCCGATGGTCTGCCCATCCGGGTCAGCGGAAGCGAGCTGGGACCAGCCGATGGAGCCGGAACCGCCTTCAACATTTTCAATAACGAGCGTCTGCCCGACATACTTTTCTGCGTACTTTGCAAGAATACGTGCTGTGTTGTCTGTTCCGGAACCTGCTTTATAGGATACGATGACGGATACCGGGCCGTTGGGTGCCCAGTCAGCGGAAGCAACTGCTGCCAGAGCAAAAACAAGGCAGAGTGCCAGAGCGAGTGCGAGAACTTTTTTCATGGTTTTCATTTCCTTTCTTATATTTGTCTGTTTTCAGACCTTGGTTTTATTTTACCATTTCTTCCGGTATATGACAAGAGTGTAAATTTTTTAATGACCAGATTTTAAAGAAATCTGCCTGTTCACCGACAGTTTTCCCTTTGTAAACTTTTTATTTGATTTTCTCCTCAGGACCCGTTATAATTGCAACCAACATTTTCGTATGCAAGCACTTATCAAAGGAGGAAATCATTATGCCCGGTCCCGGCCCAGGTCTCGGCCCTCGCGGAGCCCGCGGATTTCTCACGGAAGACGAGAAGGCTAATATGCCCAAAGTCACCTGGGATCTGATCCGCCGTATTCTCAGCTATCTGACTCCCTACTGGCTGCAGTTTCTTTTTGTCTTCGTGGCAATTCTGCTCTCCGCCGTTATCGGCCTGTATCCCTCCATCATCACGGGAAAAATCGTGGATGCCCTCGGTTCCGACAGCACCACTCTCCGTTATCTGATTCAACTGATTCTCCTCGCTTTTGCAACACTGACTGTCTCACAGGTAATCGGTGTTCTGGAGAGCTATATCAACGCCTGGATTTCCCAACGCATCATTTTTGATATGAAGAACCAGATGTTTGACCATCTCCAGCATATGCCCCATGCCTTTTTCACCGGTGAAAAGCAGGGAGATATCATCACACGCATGAACACCGACATCAGCGGTGTCAGCACTGTCATCTCCTCCACGCTCTCCAACATTGTCAGCAATGTTGCAACCGTTGTCACCACACTGGTTGCTCTCTTCACCATGAGCTGGCGGCTTGCCATCATCGGCATTCTCGTTATCCCGCTTCTGATTCTCCCTTCCCGCGTGGTCGGGCGTACTCGCTTCCAGCTTCTGACGGAAAGCCAGGCGAAAAATGATGAGATGAATCAGCTCATCAATGAGACGCTCAGCGTCAGCGGATCTCTTCTGGTCAAACTCTTCACCCGGGAAAAACAGGAGTATGACAAATTTGTCAGTGTGAACGAAGAAGCAACGCAGATTGCCATGAAAGAGCAGCGCAGCGGCCAGTGGTTTCGCGTGATCATGGGCATGTTCACCCAGGTTGGTCCGCTTCTCATCTATTTTGCCGGCGGTCTCTTCATCATCCGCGGTCTTGACCCCACCCTGAAAATCGGCACCATCACCGCCACAGTCGCCCTTGTCAACCGCCTTTACCGACCGGTGGAATCTCTGCTCAACATTCAGGTTGATTTCACCCGTTCTCTCGCTCTTTTCACCCGTATTTTCGACTATTTTGACATGGTCAACCCGATTGTCAACCCCAAAAACGGCTATAAGCCTGATGTGGAGAATCTGGACATCAGCTACTTTCATGTCTCCTTCTCCTATGATGCTGAAAAGCCTCTTCTTACCGACATCAATTTCACCGTACCGCACGGGCAGATGTACGCTATTGTCGGCCCATCCGGTTCGGGAAAATCCACAGTGGTCAATCTGCTGCCCCGTCTCTATGACGTAAACGGTGGAATAGTCCGCATCGGCAAATACGACGTACGCACCCTTGATCTGGAATATCTGCGCGACTGCATCGGTATGGTCACTCAGGAAACTTACCTTTTCAACGGCACCATCCGACAGAATCTGCTTTACGCCAGAGAAGATGCCACTCAGGAGGAAATTGAGAATGCCTGTAAGATTGCCAGCATTCATGATTTCATTGTGAGTCAACCCAACGGATACGACACGGAAGTCGGCAACCGCGGTCTCAAACTTTCCGGCGGTGAAAAGCAGCGTATTTCCATTGCCCGTGTTATCCTGAAAAATCCCAAAATCCTGATTCTGGACGAAGCCACCTCCGCCCTTGACTCCATCTCTGAAAATGCCATACAGGATGCCCTTGACCACCTGATGGAAGGCCGAACAAGCATCGTCATCGCCCATCGCCTTTCTACAATTTTGAAAGCGGACAGAATTCTCGTCGTCAATGGCGGGGTCATCGCGGAGGAAGGCACCCATGAGGAGCTCCTTGCCAAAGGCGGGATCTATAAGGAACTCTACGAAACCCAGTTCCGCCTTGTGCTTGATATGGAATCCGGCAAAAAGGATGTTGAGACCCAGGTCAGCACAGAAAAAGATTAAAATCCACCACACTTTTTTCTTGACAATGAGAGTCCGGAGTGTTATATTATCTGAGCACGAAACAAGCGCGAGTGGTGGAATTGGCAGACTCGCTAGATTCAGGTTCTAGTGTCCACTCCGGACGTGCGGGTTCAAGTCCCGCCTCGCGCACCAAATGAAGCGCCGCAGGATCTCTCAGATTTGTTGAGGATTCTGCGGTTTTTCTTTTATTTTTTCATGATTCTCCCCACTTTTCAGCCTATTTTGTTCTGTTTTTCGTTTTCCATGTAAAGCACGAAAAAGTACAGAAAAGCACGCTTTATGACATTAAATGTCGTAGTAAATGTCGTACATTTCAGAAGAGAGAAAGGCAATTTCCACCTTTCTCCCCTACCCGTTTAAACCTCAGGTTCCTGTAGAAATTGCCGTGCTTAACGGCTTGCTCTACTACAAAGGCCCGAACAACGTCTGCATCTACCAGGGCGGCATCACACCGGAATCCATCTCGGAGAAGCTGGGGGATGTGAAATACTCGGACGCTGTGGCCTGCGGAGAGGATGGAAACTTTTACCTCTGCATGAAGAATCCGAAGGGTGAATAAACTATTGAGCTTTTATACAGTGCCAAGATGGGTTTACAACTACAATCCGACAGATTTTATAATTCTATTCCGATATATTTTGAAAACTCAATCCGACAGGTGAAGAAGGTGAAGTGGGTGAAGTGCCCGATTTCAGGCTTCTTCACCCACTTCACCTTCTTCACCTTTTGTCAGCGCAATATACCAGCAGGGCATGCCTCCATCAGGTTCATTCCATCGCTCGATGATTCCCTCCTGCTCCAGCTCCGCCTTGGCAAGGTCTGCGGCTTTTCTGCCTATGCCGGCATTGGCCAGTACCTTGTTCAGGTCTCCAATCCGCATCTTCTCCCCATCCGAGAGAATCTCCTGGATCAGCTCCCTGCACCTCTCCTTCTGTGTGAGTTTTCTGCCCACCGGGCCTGAGCTGCCTTTTCCATTTTCTGCGACATAATCTTCGAAACGTTTTCCCGAAATCCCCGTGTAGGTGACCTTTCCTCCCGCTCCCAGATAGTATAGCACAGTAGTCTCCTGCGGAGCATAGGAATTCTTCTCATTGCTGATATACTGCACTCTTTCTCCGGTTTCCAGCCGGAAACCCGTCATTCCCGTAAATATCACGCTTCTGGCAATATCCGGTAAGTCCGCTGACCCCGTAACCCGCTGCCGCCAATCATCCGTCTTTCTCTTGTTGGTGTGGCATACCAGCAGAAAAGCAGTGTTGAACTGCTGCCCGAGACGAACCAGTTTATCCAGCGTCTCCCGGCTCTGCTGTCGTGATGTCATCGAAGCGCCTGCGGGAAAGAATCCCTGCACCGGGTCAAACACCACCAGTGCCGGTCGGAGGCTGTCAATCATCTCCTCCAGTTCACTCGATGCAAAGGTAAATCCGGACAGATGCTCCATGTCCACCGTGTGGATATTCAGCATATCTGCATCATAGCGTTCAAAATTATCCTTCAGCCGCTTGGCCGTGGAATCTTCTTTGGAAAAATACAGGCACGTGGTGTTTACTTTCTCCGTCAGTACCCCATCCTTCAGCACTGCCACATTCCCCGGCGCAGGCCTTTCCGCATCCTCATTGTCCAGCATGGTCGGAAACCCTGCACTGAGACGGGACACCAGGTAACTCCATAGATTTGTCTTCCCGATTCCTCCGTCTCCTACAAGCAGTGTAATCCCGCCCTTCGGAACCCAGTATGGAATCAGCCAGTCGATCTCTTTTTTCTCCACGTCCTCCACCGTCTGCAGATACGGAAGAATACTCTCTTTCATAACCGTCACCTTCTGTCAAAGGATCAGACGCCCTCCGACGCCTCCGAAATTATCATACTCCTTCAGTGTCTTCATGTCAAGCGGAAGTATCAACATCTTGTTTACATTCCTCTTTTTATTTCCAAAATAATACAACATGTAGTTTTTCTTCATTTGTCTCGCTTATAATTTCTAACGTTTTCCCGCCTCTCCTCCCTATGTTTTTGCATATCCCTGTAAAGCGCCAACTGCGCCCTCGCCAGTTCCAGGGTTATGACAGCTGCCCCAACCGGCAGGCTCTCAATCTCCTTTTCCGTCAGGATATCCGCCGTCTCGCTGAGATACCCTGCCGTGCACGCCGCAAAGCGTATCGTGTCGCCGAAGTCATAGCACGCAAGCCCCGGCATCTTTGCTCTCATCTTTTTATCAAGTGATAACAGGAAATCTCTTGCAGGCTGCTCACCTGTCATGAAAGAGTGCGCTGAGCAGCACGGATTCCTCCATCAGGATCTTTTCCGCCAGATCATCATAGCCGGCGAGGAGAAGCAGCAACAGTCCCAACTCACCGTCTCCGTTAACGGCCCGCCGCACCATACGCAGCATCAGGATTGCCGGCAGGTTCGGAGCAAGGTGGTAATCCCTTCTCAGCGCAGTGTGTTCATCCGTCTCTTCACTCATCGGGTTTTTCAGCAGAATGGCTGCAAGCTTTCGCAGATCCCCTGTCAGATGAAATCGGTCGATTTCCTCCGGCCAGGGGATATCTTTATACGTCTCCCCGTCACGAATGTTCATGATGGTTGCCGCTGCCAAATGATGTCTCTCGGCAATTTCACTGAGAGCTTCCCCGGCCATCAGCTCCACACGGATTTCTCCCAGCTCCGGAATTGGAATTTTTCTCTGGCTGCTGATTCTGCTTTTCCTCGGCTGCTGCAGTGGGAAGGCCTCATCCGTCAGTTCCGGCAGGCAGTCACGATAGCTCTTCCCGATGCAGATATTCCGGATCACGTTTTTATCCACGCCGTATTTCTTTGCAAGGTCAGCCATTCTCTCGCCGCACTGCAATCTGTCTGCGATCTCTCGCACCTGTTCCCTGTTAAAGCACCGGTTCGGTCCCGGTCTTCCCTTGCTGGATGCTGCGATTTTGTCCCTTGTTTCCTTTCCGTGCCGGGCTTCGGTATGGTGCAACCGCGAATGTTCATCCCGTTTCATGATCTTCAGGTTACTCTCGTCATTGTCGTGTTTATTGCCGTTGATGTGGTGCACCACTTCGTCAGGCTCGAGAGGCCTTCCCAGCATCTGCTCGGCTATCAGGATATGGACGGGTCTTTTCTTCCCGTTGATCACGACATAATCATAGTCTGCCATAGTGCCTCCTGAATTTTCTGAACTTTCGTTTTCATTCTTATGATACGCGCTTTCATCGTACCCGTCAAGTTCGCTGTGCTGGGCTATGGTCAGGGTTGCCGGTTTTTATAAAGGTCGCTTGACTGGTCGCTGCAAATGAATATAAAATGATAAGAATAGCTAAAAAGAATGTAGGAGGCATGATTATGACGAGGGAAGATCGCATTCTTTATTATGAGAGTCTGCTGGACAGGGTGGCAAGCGTGGTGAGGAATCCGGAAAGCACGCAGGATGAGATCGAGGCGGTGCGCCCTCTGCTTCAGGAACTGGAACGCTATTATACCGGCCCTGAATGGAAGGCGGATTATGATGCCGATGCTGCCGGGGATCTTCCCCGGGATCTCAAGCGGGGCGTTCTGTCAGAGGATGGCATTGACGATGTTCTGCATGATTTCCGGGATCTGGAAGATCGTCTGAACGGGCTGAAGGTTCAGAAGCTCTGACTGCATTCCGGGTTTATCCCATTTCTGACGGTGCACTCTGCCGAATGCATCACAGGATTGCATTTTGCCCTCCGGAATGTTAGAATAAGCAGACTTGATTTTGAAACAGAAACAGGGCGTTATACTTTGACCAACGAAGAAGCAAAATACAAAAGAATGACAGAGACACCGGTCTCCAAACTGATTCTCACGCTCGCCGTGCCGACGATCATCAGCATGATGATCACCACTATCTACAACACGGCGGACACTTTTTTTGTCAGCAAAATCAGTGTAGCGGCAAGCGGAGCCACCGGGATCGTCTTTTCGCTGATGGCAGTTCTGCAGGCCTTTGGCTTTATGCTCGGGCACGGGGCAGGCAGCAACATCAGCCGTCTTCTCGGAGCCAGGAAGGTTGACCACGCCAGTGTTTTCCTCTCAACAAGTTTTTTCCTTGCACTCCTGGTCGGGCTGCTGATCGGCGTTCTGGGTCTGGTGTTTCTGGAGCCCTTTATGCTTCTGCTTGGCAGCACTGCCACTATCCTGCCCGAGGCGAAAGCCTATGGGACTTTTATTCTTCTTGCAGCCCCTGCCATGGTGGCAAGCTGCGTGATGAATAATGTACTGAGGTATGAAGGCATTGCCGTTTACGCCATGATTGGCCTTACTTCCGGCGGAATCCTGAATATGATTCTTGATCCTGTTTTCATTTTTGGCCTGGGTCTCGGCACTGCCGGAGCAGGGCTGGCAACAGCGGTCTCCCAGTATATCGGTGCTTTCATTCTTCTGCTCCCCTTTCTGCGGGGTAAAACCGTAACAAAAATATCTTTGTCTTCGTTTACAAAAAACATCGCCGATGTGGGCAATATTGTCCTTACCGGTATGCCCAGTATGATGCGGCAGGGCCTCAACGGGCTTGCAGTGACACTTCTGAATCTGCAGGCTGCTGCATACGGCGACGCCGCTATTGCAGCATTCAGCATTGTCAATCGCTGCTGCGGTCTGCTGTTCAGCATGGCTCTCGGCATCGGACAAGGCTTCCAGCCTGTCTCAGCTTTTAACTACGGCGCCAAAAAATACGGACGTGTCCGAAAGGCATATCTCTTCACCGTGTTTACAGCTATGGGCATTCTTCTTGTGCTGTGCACGCTCTGCAGGATCCATGCAGAAAGTGTTATTATGCTTTTCCGGAAGGATGCGGATGTTGTGACCGTCGGGGCTGAAGCCCTACGCTGGTCCTGCCTCGGGCTGATTACACTTCCGCTCTCTGCCATAGGCAGCATGCTGTTTCAGAGCATCGGGAAAAAGGGGCGTGCCATGCTGCTGGCACTGATGCAGAGCGGAGGGATTTTTATCCCCATGCTGCTGATTCTGCCTCAGTTTTTCGGTCTCACCGGTCTGGAGCTTGCTCAACCGGCTGCCTATGTTGCGGCAGGGCTTTTCTCCATCCCTCTGGTACTTTCTTTCCTCTCTTCCCTGAAACGTGAGGATGAGGAAAACGTCCAGTTTCGCCCATAGCGACAGGAGCCGGGCATAATGCAATATGAAAATCTAAAACTACCATCCGCAAAGGAGAACCAAATGAACATTAACCTGCAGATTGCAGAAGAACTGAATCTCAACCCGACCTACGTCGACAATGTTATTCAGCTGATTGACGAGGGCAACACCATTCCCTTTATTGCCCGCTACCGTAAGGAGCTTCACGGCGCCATGGATGACACCACCCTTCGCACGCTGAATGAACGGCTGGAGTATCTGCGTTCGCTGGATGAACGCAGGGAAACAATTGTACGCGCCATTACTGAGCAGGGTAAAATGACGGAGGAACTGGCCGCTGCCATTGATGAGGCGAAAACCCTTGCAGCCCTGGAAGATCTGTACAGGCCATATAAGCAAAAGCGCCGCACCCGTGCGACCGTGGCAAAGGAGAAGGGGCTGGAGCCTCTTGCCACTCTCCTGTTTGCCCAGGCTGCCGACTGCCCGGATCCTGAAACTGCTGCAGCTGCCTATGTGGATGAGGAGAAGGGTGTTGCATCGGTTGAAGAAGCTCTGCAGGGTGCCTCGGATATCATAGCGGAGATCATCTCCGACGATGCGGAAATCCGCTCCTCCCTGCGTGATTATATCAATGCTTCTGCCTCGCTGCGCTCGGTAGCTGCAAAGGAAGAGGATTCTGTCTACAGCCAGTATTATGACTACACAGAAAGGGTCAATAAGATTCCCGGACACCGCATTCTGGCTATCAACCGCGGAGAAAAGGAAGGCTTTTTGAAGGTTTCCGTTGAGGTTGACCGTGATGCTGCTCTTCAGCGGCTCCGCCGCAGAGTAATCCGCCCGGGCAGCCCTGCCATGATGTTTGTTCGTGCAGCGGCGGATGATGCCTACGACCGGCTGATCTTCCCTTCCATGGAACGGGAATGCCGCTCTGCCCTCACCGCCATGGCCTGTGACGGAGCAATCAAAATGTTCGCTCAGAATTTGAAGCCTCTGCTGATGCAGCCCCCCGTAAAGGGCAAGGTAACCATGGGTTTGGATCCCGGCTACCGGAACGGCTGCAAGGTGGCCGTCATTGACGGCACGGGAAAAGTGCTAGATACCGCCGTGGTGTATCCCACCTTCAGCGATACAAAAAAAGAAGAGGCCATCACCAAGCTGACAGCTCTGATTAAAAAGCATCATGTTGAGCATCTTGCCATCGGCAACGGCACGGCCTCTCGTGAGACAGAGCAGATGGCTGCCGAAATGCTTCGGCGCATCAACGGCGGCCAGGCTTATGCCATGGTCAATGAAGCCGGTGCCTCCGTTTATTCCGCCTCTCCTCTGGCAGCGGAGGAATTCCCCGATTACGACGTGAATCTGCGTTCCGCCGTCTCTATCGCCCGCCGCCTGCAGGATCCCCTTGCCGAGCTTGTCAAGATTGAGCCCATGGCTATCGGCGTCGGCCAGTATCAGCACGACATGCCGGAAAAACAGCTTGCTGAAACACTTGACGGCGTGGTGGAAGACTGTGTCAACGCTGTCGGTGTCGACATCAACACAGCTTCCATGAGCCTTCTGCAGCGGGTATCCGGCCTGAACAAGACCACTGCATTCAACATTGTGAAATACAGAGAGGAAAACGGCATTTTCACAGACCGCTCTCAGATCAAAAAGGTGCCGAAGCTTGGCCCGAAAGCATTTGAACAGTGCGCCGGCTTCCTGCGGGTTCCGGAATCAAAACAGATTCTGGATAACACCGCTGTTCACCCCGAAAGCTACAAGGCAGCGGGAACGATGCTTTCCCTCTGCGGCTACACACTCGACGATGTGCGAAAAGGCAACCTTCGCGATCTGCGCAAGAACTTCGAAGCTGCCGGTCCCGAAACTGTCGCTGAGAAATGCGGAACCGGAGTTCCGACGCTGACGGATATTATTTCCGAGCTCCTCAAGCCCGGCCGTGACCCGCGCGAGGATCTGCCCCCTGTTGTTCTTCGCCAGGATGTGCTGGACATGAAAGACCTGAAAGAGGGCATGGAGCTCACCGGTACGGTGAGAAATGTTATAGATTTTGGTGCCTTTGTCGATATCGGCGTACATCAGGACGGGCTTGTGCATATCTCGCAGATCAGCAATAAATACATTAAGCACCCCAGTGAGGTGCTTAGTGTCGGAGATATCGTAAAAGTGAAGGTACTCAGTGTGGATGAGAAAAAGGGCAGAATCAGCCTCACAATGAAGTTATAATGATCGGTTCACCATCGGTGCGGAGTATACCGTTGCGCACAATTACAGATTTTCCGTCAATTTGATTAGTATATTCTCCGTCTTTGAATTTTACGTTAATATCATTATGTTTACCGCTCAAGCTGAAAACACCTAGCTTCTGCCTTATACCGTCATCTCTGATAAGAATGGCGGTATTGTTTTTGTCATCCGCATCTGCAAACAGGTAATCCCGGCAGGAAAGAACCGTTTTCTTGATTTTTGCAAGTTTTGCAAAATACTCGCTCCGGTCTTTTTCCGGGTCCCTGAGAAAAACATCCTTCTCAAACAGGCTGGGCAGATGGGTGTTCTCATATTCCTGACCGGCATAGATCAGGGTGGAGCCCTTCAGGAAGAACAGCATTGCCGTGAAATTCCTCAGCGCTTTTTCATCTTCGATGAAAGATGCAATCCGCGGCTGGTCGTGGTTTTCCAGGCAGCGCATTTTAATATAGTTGTCTGGATATGCTGCTTCCTGCAGATTCATCAACTCCAGCCACAGAGACAAGGGTGCCTCTCCCCGGAGATACCGGTCAAAGACTTCCCGGATGTCATACTCATATTCCATGTCGAACGCTTCGAACATCTCGCTGTCAGTTCCGGCATACTGACCGCACACGCGGTTATACACATTAAATTTTCCGTGCACCGTCTCTGCAAGCCAGATGCAGGCAGGGTTCACCTCTGCCACGGCTTCTCTTGCCGCTTTCCAGAAGTTCACCGGAACAAAGGATGCCACATCGCAGCGGAAGCCGTCCACGATGGAAGCCCACATTCTCAGGGATTCGATCTGATAATCCCAGAGATCTCTGTTCCGGTAATCCAGATCAATCACATCTGTCCAATCGGCAGTTTTATTTCCAAAGCTGCCATCCGGCTTTTTGTAATAGAATTCCGGATGATCCTTCACAAGGGTCGCGTCCGGTGCGGTGTGATTATACACCACATCAATGATGCACTTCATGCCTTTTTCGTGGATTGCTGAAACCAGCGCTCTGAAATCCTCCATGGTTCCGTAGCAGGGATTGACCGTCCGGTAGTCTCTGTTGGCGTAGGGACAGCCGAGACTCCCCTTTTTGTTTTTCTCGCCGATGGGATGAATCGGCATGAACCAGATAATGTCAGTGCCGAGGGCTTTAATCCGGTCCAGATCCGGTATTACGGATGAAAAAGTTCCCTCTTCGGTATGGTTGCGTACATAAATGCTGTATATCACAGCATTGCGGAGGGAAATGTCGGTATTGGCTGCCATTTTGTTCTCCTCTTCTCCTTATTCTGATAAGCAGCTCCTGCGAAACGCAGGAGCTGCCATTTTCATTGCTTATAGATCAACACGCTACAATCTGCTTGATATTCATTTCGTTCCCCTGCTGCAACCAGGTTTCCGGACTGCCACAATGAGGGCAGATTTTTCCATACTGGATAGTAGGATAGGTTGTTTTACAGGCATTACACCATGTGACGGCAGGAATAGTCTCATAAAGCAGTTTGGAGTTCTGAATGAGCGGAGTTTTTTTTGCATACCACGCCCAGCAATCCACCAGGTATTCCGGTACAATTCCGGAAACTTCGCCGAATTCCAGTGTAACCGACTCCACGTCTTTCAGATCATTCTGCTCTGCGATCTCTTTTACCTGATCAATCACATAGGTTACTATACTAAGTTCGTGCATATATTCCTCTCGACAGCGAATCTTCCAATAATCAATAACCTTCGATTTCGGTTATTGTCATGTCTCTGCCGGAGATTGGCCGGAGCTTGAGGCTCTCGCATGCCGGGCAGACAAGCTTCTCCAGATCTGCCTCAAAAATCTTCCCACAGTCCAGGCACTCTGCTTCACCAGGCACCGAATTGACAATCAGTTTAGTCTCAGCATAGGGGGTGCCGTCTATTACGGCCTCCCAACAGTCTGACATAAAACGCGGAATCACGCCGCTCAATGTCCCGATATCCAGAGTAACGGAATTGACGCCTTCCAGTTCGCTTTCCTTGGCAATCTGGTCTACTTTTTTCAGCAGCGCATCGCATAAACCTAATTCATGCATTATTTCTCTACTGCTTTCCGTACTACCTTCGGAACCTTTTTGACGATATCCATTGCTGCATGGATCGGCAGCGTCTCAAAGGTGCCTGCATGCCAGTCACGCACTTTCCGAAGCTTTATGGCATCGAATTTGCACTTAGTTGTGCACTGCCCACATCCGATGCAGAGATAGCTATCCACTTTCGCAGCTCCACATCCGAGGCAACGGGCACATTCCTTTTTCACCTGTTCTTCGGTAAAGGTCATACGGGCATCGCTGAAGGTTTTGGCTTTTTCCTTGTTGTAGCCCGGAACCTGGCGGTGGTCCTTGTCAAATCCATCTACCGGGATAAGCGCATGCTCTTTATCCAGCTCGCGGTATATTCTTCTGTCACGGCCCATGGTAAGGGTCTGACCGGGATTGACTGCCCTGTGCAGGGAGATTGAGCCCTCTTTACCTGCCGCAATGGCGTCAATGGCAAATTTAGGTCCTGTCACCACATCGCCGCCGGCAAAAATATCCTTAACAGAGGTCTGCTGGGTCAGAGGATCGGCAATTACAAGGCCCTTTTCATTAACCTTGATGTCTTCACCGAGACCGCCCATATCCACCTTCTGGCCGATAGCGCCGATCACGCTGTCCACTTCGATGGTCTCAAACTTTCCAGTTCCGACTGGCTTTCTGCGGCCCTTTTCATCCGGCTCGCTCAGCTCCATAATTTCGACACGAATGTCGGTAACCTTGCTGTCTCCTTCAATTGCCACCGGATTGCTGAGGAAACGGAACTGAACGCCTTCTTCCATGGCCTCCTGAACCTCTTCCGGATCTGCTGGCATTTCATCTCTGGACCGGCGATAGATCACATACGTATCCTTTGCGCCGAGACGAATTGCCGTGCGGCAGACATCCATTGCCACATTGCCGCCGCCGATGACAGCGCATTTCTTTCCGATCTTCGGTTTCTTACCAAGATTCACTTCACGCAGAAAGTCCACACCGCCGTATACACCAGTCAACTGATCTCCCGGAACACCGATCGGGGCAGATTTCTGCGCACCGATTGCCAAATAGAAGCCTTCAAAGCCCTCGTCTCTGAGTTGCTGGATGGTGACGTCCTTTCCGACTTCAACACCGCATTTGAACGTAACGCCCATTTCGCGCAGAATGTCAATCTCAGCGTTCAGCACATCCTTCTCCAGACGGAAATTGGGGATGCCAAGCACCAGCATGCCGCCGGGCACCGGGTTCTTGTCGAACACGGTTACGGGATAGCCCTTGTTTGCCAGATAATAAGCACAGCTCATACCCGCAGGGCCTGCACCGATCACGGCGATTTTTCTGGTGTAAGGCTTGCCGATCTGGTTGAGCATTTTGGGAACAAAGCGGGTTTTTTCATCCAGATCGTGATCGGCAATAAAGCGCTTCACCTCGTCAATGGCAACTGCCTCGTCCACGCCGCCTCTGGTGCATTCCTGTTCACAGCGTTTGTTGCAGATTCTGCCGCAGACTGCCGGGAAGGGATTTTCTTTCTTAATCAGTTCCAGCGCTTCGGTATAACGCCCCTGTGCCGCCAGCTTGAGATAGCCCTGAACAGCAATGTGAGCCGGGCAGGCTGCCTTGCACGGAGCGGTTCCTCCCGGCATGGAATCCTGCATATTCTCACGATAATCCACATTCCATGCCTTCTTGTTATCAAAGGTCTCCGAAAGCTTGGTGTAGAGCCCTTCATAACCGGGAATCGCTTCGCTGGAGCAGAGCTTCTGTCCGAGGCGGACAGCGTTGGCCGGGCAGTTCTCTACGCACTGACCGCAGGCAACGCACTTGCTCTCATCAACATAGGCCTCAAAATTGGAACGGATTGCATCTCTTGCGCCCCACATGAGCCCGGCGCGTAGGCCGAAACATGCGCAGGAGCAGCAGTTGCAGATAGCTGAGCTCTCGCCCGGCTCTTCAATGTTCACCAGGTTATGCATAAGCCCGTTCTCTTCTGCCCGATGGATAATCTCCAATGCTTCCTCTTTGGTTATCTCTCTGGCACGGCCGGAACGGATATAATGCTCGGCACCCTTGCCCATCTGGATACACATCTCGGTGGCGAGATGGCCACAGCCGTCTCCGATGGAGGTACGGGATGATCTGCAAGAGCAATCAGACACGCAGAAGCGGTCATATTTGTCCAGATAATAGCTCAGCCTTTCATAGGGGCTGACTCCCGGCAGATCTTTGATGGCATCTTCCACCGGGCAGACACGCATCAGTCCATATCCCTGAGGAAGAATCGGGCCGAGATCGCGCATGCGGAGCCTTGTGTACTCCTCAAAGGCACGGCCGACTTCCGGATGTTCGGCAAGAAGCTTTTTGTTATTCACCATCATCTCCAGAATACCGGGGGCAAAAATCTGGACATAATAGGTATCCTCTCCCAGATCCTTCTGGAAAACACGGCGGAAGATACCGTACTGCACAAGATTATCTGCCAGAGGCATAATCTCGTCTACGGTCTTCCCTACCTTCTTTGCAAGATAACCGATGGTGCGCTCGGTGCGCAGCCCTGCCGCGAGAGCGAGATCTGCTTCATCATCTGAAACAATACCCGCCATACAATAGTATTCTGGAACATCTTTTGTGATTTTGACGGTCATTCCGGAGATTCCGCCGATCATTTTGGCAAGCTTTACGATTTTCGGTCTTAAAGTTTCCATTCTTACTCCTTCTCCATATAAATTACATAATGGGGATTTTTACTTTGACATCGCTGAGAGGCCAGGCAGAGCACAGATGATACCAGCCCATCTCACGGTCCATGCGGCGGCGGTTTTCCTCATCAGGCAGGGTGTAGACAGCACCGGAGAGCACATGGGCTCTGCAGAGGCCGCATTCACCGTTCCGGCAGTGGGTGTTGAGCATGATGCCCGCCCGCTCGATGGCAACCGCGATAGACTCATTGGCTTTCGCCGGGATCACATCCTCCTGAATGCCGCGCACTACCGTCAGATTGAAGGTCTTCCCTATCGCTTCTGCAGGATATCCGGGTACCTTGGTGACGTCCGCAGGATTATTCACCACATCGTGGCGGAATCTTCTCTGCTCCACTCCCAGCTCCTTCAGCGCCTTATCCACAAACTGGTACATAGCCCGGGGTCCGCAGAACAGATAGGTGCAGCCGGGGGTGGAATATTTCTCAATAATCTCCTTGGAGATAAAGCCTTTTTCCCCTTGCCAGTCAGGATCGTCGGAGAGAACATGGACGACCTTAACATTCGGGCATTCTTTCTCCACTGCAGCCAGCTCTTCTTTCAGCACAATATCGTCTGACTTGACGGAGCCGTACAGAATGGTGAGTTTGCAGCCCTGCATTTTCCCGCGGGCTACTTCCTTCGCCATGCTCATGAACGGCGTGATGCCCGAACCGCCGGCCAGCGCGACGAGATCCCTAGAATCGCGCAGGGGTTCCCAATAAAAGGTTCCAAACGGCAGCGCACCGTTCAGCACATCACCTTCATGCACGTTTTCAAACATATAGTCCGGCACCAGGTAGGGCACATTGCGGCGGATGGTCACCTCGAAGAAGGGCTTGTCGCCTCTCGCTTCATAGGGTGCGGAAGAGATGGAATAAGGCCTGCTGAGAGTGCTCTCTCCGATTTTGAACCGGAAGTTGACATACTGGCCGCACTGAAAAACAGGGATATGCCCGTCAAGGCTCTCAAACCGGAAGGTCTTGCTGGTGGGAGATGCGTCCTTCACGGATACGCATTTAAACTGCATTTCTGCGGGATGCAGGGCATCAGCCAGTTCCCGGATATGGTCTTTGGGATTGGGCAGCGGAGACGCATTTGCATAGCTTTCTCTTCTCAGTTTGGTAACCCGCGTCGCACCGCCGGCATCCTTGATGAGGCCGTGGACAGAAATACTCATTTCTTTCCCTCCTTCTCTTTCTTCTGAAGATCTTCCCGCACGGCTTTCGCTGCAGCGCGGCCGTTGGTGATCTGGGGTCCCATGCCGTCGCCGGACATGCCGTGTGCCCCGGCAAACTCAAGACCCTCAATAAAGTGGTCCTCTTCCTTCATGCCGAGTCTTGCAACAGCATGGTCAGCCATGCGATGGGCATAACCGTAAATCTGACCCTTCCATGCGCCCACATAGTGAGACACAGTGACAGGCGTGGAAATTTCAATCTCTTCGATGTTCTTCCGGAAGTCAATGTGGCCTACCTCACGGATGTACGTCTCCATCATCTCATTGGCGAGACGGCGCTTCAGGTCGTAGTATTCCTCTTCCTTCACGCTTTCCCAAGGCTCCACCGGAACCAGCGCCGTAATGGAAAGCTGGGTGTAGCCCTCCGGCGTGCAGGACGGGTTTGCATAGTTCAGGCAGATAGTGGTGATGTAGTTATAGGGCTCTGTCAGGTTGGAGTAGTTGGCCCAGATCTTGTTGGTGTCCATGGTCTCGCCGGAGAAGGTGGAATAGTTATAAACACCGTTCTCTTCCGGCGTACCCTTGAGGATCATCATCACCGAAACCGGCGTCACTGCCAGCCTGCGGCCGTTAATCATCTTGACGGCACCTGCCGGCACCTCGCTCAGCGGCTCGATCATCTGGGTGTACACCTTGTTGGGATACGGGCCGGAAATCACATAGTCGCAATTGATCACGTCGCCGCGTCTGGTGCGCACGCCCGTCACCTTGCCGTTTTTGACAAGGATTTTTTCCACTTCCTGGTTAAACTCATACTGGGCGCCGTTTTCTTCGCACTTTGCCTGCAGCTTCATGCTCATCTCATGGGAGAAGCCGCGGCAGACGTAAGAGCCGGTGAAGTAGTCTGCCATCAGGAAGGCATAGATGGTAAAGGGCAGGTCATCCATTCGGTTGCCCACATAAATCCAGTAGGGGGTGAGCATCTCCACAACCTTCTGAGGAAAATGATAAGTTGACATAACCTCTGTTGCGGTATAGCCGATGGTCCGGACGAAATCCGGGTGCTTCAGCAGCATCTGCACCTTGCTCATAGGGTTGACGGAGAGATAGTTCATGCTGTCGTAGACACGGCGGCAGAGCTTCATGAAGTCCAGCACTTTTTCATACATGCCGGGAACCTGCGCGTCAATCTCCTTCGCCATGGTCTCATATCCGTCATGGAGGGTAATGTCGATCCCGGAGTTGGGCAGCACCGCCCGGTAGCACTCCGGCACCGGCAGCCAGTCAATATCGATGCCCATATCATCGAAGAACTGGCCGACCTTCAGCCGGTTGCCCGGCTTGCCGATCGACATCATTTCATGGAGTGTGGCCTCAATCTCAAAGCCGTCGCGCATATAGTCCGTTGCGAGACCGCCGGGCATATTGTGCTTTTCCAGGATCAGGATATCCTTGATGCCCCAGGCCTGCAGCTGGAGGCATGCGGACATACCCGCCAGCGCTCCGCCGATGATGACCACCTGATAATGGTCCTTATAAAAACTCATCGTCTGTTCCTAATTTCCTTTCTTTATATCGTCCAAGCTCCCGCATCGAAATGCGGGAGCTTTCGTTTTTCGTGCCGTTTAATCAGAAGAATCTCTCCACGAGCTCGCGGGAGTATTCAGCCGTCTCGTCCATATCGCCGAAGGACATGATTTCACCTGCATAGAAGGTGTTGTATTTGTCCTGCATGGCCTCAACCTTGTCATACCAGCCGGCAGCATAGTCGTCAGAGTAGACATGGGGGAAGTAGTAGACGGACCATGCATTCTCCACCGTTTCTGCGGGGTTATGCATCGTCTTCAGGTCGTCCAGAACCATCTTGTTGCACTCTTCATAAGAAATCTCTTTCATATTCTTATGGGTACGGAGGGCATAGGTGGTAATCATCTGGTCGATGTCCTCTTTCCAGCGGCGGTAATAGACCATCAGATGTCCGAGGCGTTCCTTCACCATGTTGTCAAACACATAGTAGGAGATCTCCGGATGGTTCTCCGGCTTCGTAGTCACGGCCTGGACGGTATATCTTTCGTAATCGATCTTGGAGAAGAGCTCCTTCTCATCGTCACGGGCGTCCGCATAGTCGATGAAGCCGTTGGTCTCGCCGCGGTTGCCGTCTCCGCAGTAGAGGGGAGCCGTCACGATCAGCTTGTCAAACTCTTCCACCTTGCCGTTGACGGTGATGAAAACCTTTCCGTCCTTGCGCTCCACCTTGGTGATGTTGCTGTTGAGTCTGGCACTGTGCTTGAGTTTTGCATCCAGGCACTCCCAGATATACTGGGTGCCGTTCTTCCACGTCCAAAGGTTGACGTTGACAAAGTTCATCGTTGTCTGGAAGTCCAGATATTTCAGAACATATGCAGCGGGAATCTCATCGAAGTAGCCGTAACCGAAGGAGGTGTAGGGTCCGATCCAGATATCCTGCACCAGCTCGCAGCCGTTCTTCTCACAGAAGGTCTTGAAAGGAAGTGCAAGGTCTTTCAGATTGGGGTTGTCAAACTGCACTCTCTCACGGCCCGGCGTGACAGCATAGCCGTCGCACTTACCCTGAGCAACACCGCGATGTCCGTTCACATCATAGCCTTTATATTTGGTCTCCAGAATCTCACCGAATTTCTTGACCTGCTTCTTCATCTTGAGCAGACGCGGAATCTTGGTGATGTTCTTCTTCGGCTCGAAGGGCTCTATCACATCGCCGGCGCTGTTTTTATAGTTGCGGTTGAGCTTCGGGCCATCATGGGTGATGCCGCAAAACTGTTCCACATCGTGCACTGCATAGTAGGAAGGAACGCCCATGATTGCGCCCATCTCATATCTCTTGCCTTTGTAGGTAGGAGACCAGCACTTGCCGCCCACACGGTCAGACTTTTCAAAGATCACATAATTATCATAGCCCTTTTTCTCCAGGTACATTCCGGCAGAGAGACCGGCAGGGCCGCCGCCAATGATTGCTACGCGTACATTCTTGTCCATTTTCTTTTCTCATTTCCTCTCGATTGTAAATTGCTGATTTTTATGTGGAATAAAATTTCAGGCTGTGCTATATTATAAACCAAAGGAACAAAAAATGCTACCTCTATCTTTGACATTTTATGGATTATTGCTAAAGAAAGGAGTGCAGATAAATGCGGTTTTCCGGCTTTCAGGAGCTGCTTGAGCATTATGCTGCAGTGTCTCCGGACGCCCCGGCTCTGATTTATGAAGACAGAGAAAAAAAGGTCTGCTCCTTTTCCGCTTTGAAGAAGCTTGTCGCGGAAAAGGCTGATGCTTTCCGTTCATCCGGCAAGCGCTGCATCGGCATTCTGTCTGACGGCAGTTTTGATTGTGTCGTCACCATTCTGGCGGCAAACATCGCCGGGCTTCAGGTGGTTATGCTGGATGCCTTCTCCCCTTCCTCCACACTCAAGGGCAGCATCCCTTACGCGGATATAGACTGTCTCTGGGGTGACGAGGAGCTGTGCGAAGAGCTCTCTCCCTTCCTCACTGTGGGCCCCGGCGGGAACTATGCCGACAGAGTTCTGTTTTTCACCTCCGGTACCACCTCCAGCTCCAAAGCGGTTGTGCTGACCGGGCAAAGTCTCATGAGCTCTGCATGGAACGGCTCTCAGAAGCTGCCGCTGGACCCTTCGGATATTCTGCTCTGTATGCTGCCCCTCGGCCATGTTTTCGGCTTCGTGTGCGGGCTTTTGTGGGGGCTCAGCTGCGGCGCTGCCGTTGCCCTCGGCCGCGGCACGCGCCATTATATGGATGACTGCCGCTACTATCAGCCCACCGCCCTCTCCGCCGTGCCCTCTCTGCTGGGCTTTCTTCTTGCTCACGAGGGACTGAACGAATCCCTGCGGCTGATTCTCATCGGTGCGGGGGACTGCCCTGCAGATTTACTCTCCGCCGTCCAGGCGAGGAACATTCGTGTCAGCTTCGGTTACGGGCTGACGGAAACCAGCTCCGGCGTCGCCATCAGCACAAAGGGCGATCCCTTTGCCATGGAGATCTGCCCCGATGACGAAATCATTCTGGCTCCTGACGGCGAGATTCTCATCAAAGCACCCACCTGCATGATGCAGGGCTACTACAAAATGCCGGAAGCCACTGCTGAAGCCATCCGAGGCGGGCTCCTCTATTCGGGAGATCTGGGCAGATTCGATGACGACGGGCTCCTCCACATCACCGGTCGGAAGAAGGACGTTCTCGTCCTGCCCAGCGGCACCAAAATATTTCTCCCCGAGTTTGAAAGCAGGCTCGCCGCAGCACTCGGCACAACGGAGCTGGCTGTGGTGCTGAAAGACGGCAGGCCCATGCTTGTGCTCTGCGGAGAGGCTGAAGAGGAGGAGACTGTTCGGAAAAAGATCCGCCCCGTGATGGATGAATATCCGCGTGGCCAGCAGATTGCCGGCATTGTCTTCCGGAGCACCCCTCTGCCCCGCACGGCGACAGGCAAAATTCAAAGATATAAAATCAACGTGAATTAAGGAGAAACATCATGACCCGAGAAGAAGTCAGCGAAAAAATCAAAAAAATCATATTCGACAGTGTGCCGGACCGCGTGCCGGAGGTTATCGCCGATGATACCGTCGTCAATAACGACATGGCTATAGATTCCATGGGATTCATCCTTGTGATCTGCCGGTGCGAGGCAGAGCTGGGCGTCAAGATTCCCGAGCGCAAATGGCAGAAGCTCAGCACCTTCGGTGAAGTGGTGGACGAGTTCATGCTTCAGTTGAAGAAGGCCAATAAATGAGCGTTTTTCGCTTTCCCTACCGTGTGCGTGACTGCGATGTATCCTTCAACCGGAAGCTGAGACCCTCCAGCCTCTTCTCCGTCATGCAGGAGGCCTCTATCGACCACACCGAAGCGCTCGGCGCCGGGCGTGCCAAAACACTGGACCGCGGCTTTCTCTGGGTGATCACCCGGCAGAAGGTGGAAATCAACCGCCTGCCGGAATATGACGAAACCGTCGTTTTTGAATCCTGGCCGGGAGAGACGATGCATGTCCTCTTTCCCCGCTACTACCGGATGCTCTCTGCCGACGGTGCTCTGCTTCTCTCCGGCAGCGCCCTCTGGACGCTGATCAACGCCGAGACCCGCACCTTCATCTTCCCCCAGCAGGAGGGCATTGATGTGCCCGGCGTGGTGACGGGTAATGAAATTTCTCTCCCATCCGGCCTCAGAAGCATCCCGGCTACGCAAAAGCGCACCTTTACCGTACCCTACAGCCACACCGACATCAACGGGCATATGAACAACATCCGCTACATCGACGAGTGCGAAAACATGATCCCTGATGTGGCCGCCGGGCAGAATCTCCGGGAAATTGCCGTGGAATATGCCAAAGAAATCCGCCTTGGCGAATCGATGGACATTTCTCTCGGCATCCGGGACAGCGACCACTTCTTCTCCGGTGACGGAGATGCCCATTATTTCTCTCTCCTTCTCCGATATCAGAAATAACGCGACAGAAAAAGCAGAGGTGCTCTCTTTCAGCAATGCTGCGAGAACACCTCTGCTTTTCTGTCTGTATTTATTCGCCGTATCTGGCCTTCATCTTCTCCAGAAAGCGATCGTTGAGGATGACACACCGTTTGTGAATCCCCTCTCCGATTTTTTCCTTCTCCGACCGGGCCGTCACCGCGAAGGTCAGGATGCGTTTGTCAACAGCGATGAGCTCACTGTCCACCCACACCTTCTGCCCGATGGGCGTTGCGGCCAGGTGGTCTACCTCCAGCCGGATCCCGACAGTCCCCTGCCCTTCATCCAGAAAGGGCGCCACCGATTCCTTGCAGGCCTTCTCCATCAAAGCTATCATACTCGGTGTGGAAAACACGTCCAGCAGCCCGCTCCCCACGGAGGAGGCAACGTTGCTTTCGTCCACCATGGTTTCGGCATAGCCTTTCAGGCCCACTTCCAGATCGGCCATTTCAGACCACCCCGTATTCCTGCATCAGCTGCTTCAGCTGCGCAGCTTCCTTTTTGGAGACGTTTTCAAGCCCTTCATTTCTCGCTCTGACCAACGAGAAGATGATTGCAGGCACATGCTCTTCCAGAATCGCCCTCTCCTGCTTCTGTGACTCGGCCTGGTCCATCAGATCCTGCAGCTCGTTTTCCCTGTCAATCGCCTCGACAACGGCCGGCAGCCTGTCCTGATAGCCACGCTTGAGATAGGCTGCATATTTCGCGTCCGCCTCTTTGACCAGGCGGGCATACCACATGTTGCAGTACATCTCCGCTTCACGGTCCAGCTCTCTGAGCTCCTTGTTCTTTCTGCGGGAGGAAACAATGCGCGAAATAATCAGCGCAATAATAATCACCACAAGCACTGCCGCGGCGATAATCAGCTCTCTAACAGAAAACATCATCAGGAATGTATCCATCCATACCCCTTCTTTCCACAATATCATGTAGGATTAAAGGCAGTATAGCACAGGATGGTGCAATTGGCAATTGCCAAATAAGGAAAAGCTTGCTGTTTTGGCTCCAATAGAGTATAATCAGCTATCCTGACCCCGGGAGGATTTTCAGATGAAAAACTTCTGCAGAAAAACAGGTTCCCTCCTGCTGGCGCTGTGCCTGCTGGCCGCAGCCGCCCTCCCTGCCCATGCGGCAAAGATCGGCTCAAAGGCTTATGACATTCTCAGTGACATCATGTACACCTATAAAAAGAACGGCCCTTCCTCCTATCTGGAGATCCAGCGAATGGTCGCGGACCTGAAGGAAGTTGACCCTGCCCTGGGAGAGGCCTGGGGTAAAGTGATGGACTACTGGAATTTCGTCAACACCGATCTGGAGGTCAATTACGACCTTCTGCCGGACGGGCTGCCCCAGGATGACAGTCTCTGCATCGTGGTGCTGGGCTATCAGCTCAATCCGGACGGGAGCATGGCCGAGGAGCTGATCGGCCGGTGCGAAACCGCTCTCGCCTGCGCCGAGAAGTATCCCAACGCCTTTATCGCCGTCACCGGCGGCGGCACCGCTTTGCGCAAGCCGGAGCTGACGGAGGCGGATCAGATGGCCGCATGGCTCGTGGAACACGGTGTGGATCAAAGCCGCATTCTGGTGGAGAACCGGTCTCAGACCACCGTGCAGAATGCCCAGCTCACCGGCCAGATTCTGCTGCAGGAATACCCTCAGGTGAAGCAGCTTGCCATTGTCACCAGCGACTACCACGTGCCTCTCGGCTGCCTGCTGTTCTCCGAGCATTTCATCTTTCTCTCCTCCGCTCTGGGGATAGAACCGCTCCAGGTCATCGCCAATGCGGGATACAAGGCTGAGTTTCCTCTGCCCTACACCCCCTCCACCGAAGCTCCCGATGTCTGGGCGGTGTTTGACGCGATTTATAGTTAATTGGTAGTTGTTGGTTGATAGTTGGTAGTTATTAGATAATATGTAATGACCTCCGATTTGCAGCAACGTGGATTTACCTGTATACTGTAGATTGGAAAAATCAAAGGTAACAGGGATTACCGCAT
>CACYYN010000035.1 GCA_902778665.1 Oscillospiraceae bacterium
GCGGTGGAAAAGCGGGAGCGGATATCACACAAACAAGCGCTTTCACGAAGCGATTCGACACTACGGGCCGGGTAACTTTACCCATGAAGTAATCGCAGATAATCTCACATTTCCCGAAGCACTGGAACTGGAGCGGAAAACGATATTGCAATACGACAGCACCAATCCGGAAAAAGGTTACAATGTGGTGCTGCCTGCAGACGGAAAAGATCTCAGGCATTACAGCGTATATACACTCCACTCTCCGGAGGGGAAGATCTATGCAGGATACACCGGAATGCCGTTGAAGAAGCGCTGGAAGAACGGGAGCGGCTATAAGAAAAACGAAGCACTGTGGGATGACATTGAATATTACGGCTGGGACAACTTTGACAAAACCGCCAACGGTGAACACATGGACATTATAACGGCCAGAAACTTTGAGTATTACCTGATCAGACGTTACGATCTGACAAACCCGGAAAAAGGATACAACCAGAATTACGGAGGATTCTCTGCCAGAGGCAAAAGGGCAACCGACGAGGAGCGCAAGGCAATGCAGAGCAGGTTTGAATCAAAGCCTGTACGGTGTGTGGAGACCGGAGTTGTCTATTCCGGAATCCGTGAGGCCGCAAGAGCAATCGGACTCGGGCATCAGAATATCTCTGCAGCATGCCACGGGAAAACCAAAACCTCCGGCGGATTTCACTGGGAACTGGTGGAAGAAAAAGCGAAGAATGATTCCGGTGAAAATGAAGAATAATTCCGAAACCTAATACTGTCAGATCTTTCAAAGCAAAAAGCAGGCTATCAGCAGCCTGCTTTTTGCTTAAAAAAGTACCTGAAAACCGGTGTTTTCCCATTTTCACTCCATTTTCACCGAAATCACCATTTTCACCTTTACGCAAAAGTAAACTTCCGGTAATATGCCGGGTGAAAACGCCGGGAAAGAACAATCAATCTACAAAGAATTCATCTATTGCGTAGAGAGCTGCCTTGCCGGCAGATTTCAGTTAGCAGTTTAGCGAATTATATACAGAAAGTATGCACCGGGTTGCCATGCTCCTCAATGAGCTGCTTCAGATCTTCCGCCTTCATCCAGACCGTTGCCGTATTATCGTTCGGGTGCACGCCGATTATGTCTGTGAAATCCGCATCGAGATAGAGCTCAACCCTGCAGTCTTCATCATTCAGAAGACCAAGAGGAGTTACAGACCCGGCTTCCAGGCCAAGCAGCCTCATCAGGTCCTCAGCGCCGGCAAAGGATAGATTGCGCAGACCATGCTGCCTTCTAAACTGCTTCAGATCTACGCGCTTATCCCCTTTAACGGTAATCAGATAGTAATTCTGCTTTTTATCATCCCTGACAAACAGGTTTTTTGCATCCAACTCCGGGTAAGGAAGTTCGATTTCAGCCAGTTCCGCCATGTTGAACACTGCCGGGTGGTCCGTAACATCATAGGAAATGCCGTGTGCATTCAAATAATCATAGGTCTCCTGTTTGGTCATTTCTCCTTCACGCTCCTTCTGCCCAGGATACCTCTCTCGGATCTGCTGCACCATAGAGATGGCCGGATGAAGGATCACGGATAATTGCGCAAACAGAGCCAAAGGTATTATCCCAATTCCTATATTGATTTACCTTGTAACCCATAGCCTTCATATCTTCCGCCACTTCAGAATAAAGAGGTTCCTCTATGCTGATCTGACCAGGGCAGTATTCGTGGGGAGCAAAGGAATCAGGCCAGTTGAGTGAAAGAAAGCGTGGTGCACTGATTGCTTCCTGAAGATCCATCCCAAAAACCGTAACATTCAGGAAAACCTGCACAATGGCCTGGGTCTGGGAATCTCCGCCCGGCGTACCAAACGACATAAACAGTTCTCCGTCTTTCAACACCATGCTTGGATTTGGCGTAATTCTTGGGCGTTTTCCCGGCATAAGGCCGTTTACATGATTCTCATCGATATAAAACTGGGTCATTCTGGTCCCGAGATTTAGTCCCGTACCGGGAATCATCGGAGACTCCGGAAAATCACTTGGGGTCAAAGAGACAGCATTCCCCTGACTGTCTACAACGGTGATATAGCTGGTGTCTTTACCGAAGGTGTAATTGGAATCTTTGTTGTCAGCAACAACAGCATCCGCCGTAAGTGATTCAGCAGCAACTCCGGCGGCAGCATAATTCCATGGGTCTCCGGCAGGGGGCATCTGTCCAAAGGCTTTTCCGGGGGTCATCATCTTTCTCCGAACAGCGGCATACTCTTTTGAGAGAAGTCCGTCTGTCGGCACATCGACAAAGGCGGGATCCCCGAAATAGGCTTCACGATCTGCCATGGCAAGCTCAATTGCCTGGAGAACAGTATGGATGTATTCGGGAGAATTGTGTCCCATTTCTTTGAGATCAATTCCCTCCAGCATCTGGAGAACCATAGGGACAACTGCCCCCTGATTCCATGTCTGGTTGGAGTAAACGGTATACTCGTTATAGCTTCCGTAAAGAGGTGACTCCCAGCCGCCTTCATAGGATGCCAGATCTTCATAGGTGATGAGCCCCCCTTTTTGGGTGTGGTAGTCCGCTATTGTCTCAGCAATCGGGCCCTCATAGAAATATGCTCTGACCGCGTCAAGGCCCTCCTCCCTCGTCCCGCCGGAGTCAAGGACAGCCTGCTCAGCATTGCAGAGCTCCTGCAGTGTGTTCGCCAGATCAGTCAGGACGAGACGTTCATTCTGATGCAGTGGGTTCCACCAGGACCCATGAAAATAGACCTGTGAGTTATAAGGCATCAGAAACGTTAGGCCAAGACGCTCCACAAAGCTCAGATCCATATCAGCCAGGATCTGTCCATGGATTGGAAAGCCGTCTCTTGCCAGTCGGATGGCATCCTCTGCAAGGTCTGCGAAGGACATAGTTCCGTACTCTTTCATTACCGAAACCAGCACATCCACAGATGCGGGTAACAGCTGCCCGACAAGCTTATACTTCGGCACATTTTTCATATTATGCTTCAGAAAATACTCTACGGTGGCTTTTTCCGGAGCTTTTCCCGCTCCGATGTAGCTGTTCACTTCTCCGGTAGATGCATTATACATCAGAATAGGCGCAACGCTTGGAAAACTTGCCGCCTGGTTGAACGTTACATTCAGGCTCAGCATAGCAGCCATGGCCGCATCATAGGCATTTCCGCCCTCTCCCATAATACGCAGAGCGGTTTCTGTGGCCCAGGGTGTTCCGGTAGATGCCATATAATGATCGGACTGTGCGAGCGTCCTTTCTGTTCGATAGGGATCATCGAACTCCATGGTCTCCCTTGGCTCTTTCGGAAGGAGAAGGAATCCGATGGAGATCAGCAAAATTACCCCCGCCAATACGATGCTAAGCCATTTAAAAAAACTGCGAGCTTTCATCAGCACTCCACCTTTCCTGATTAAAATAAGCAAATCGGGCATAACAGCCCCTGCATGAAGAGTGATATTGTCGCAAGTATAACGCATATAATTCATCTTGGCAACGTTGAATCTTTAATCCTGTTATATTATCTTCATTTTTATAGTTCGCCTTTCATTTTCTCTTGCTTTTTTCATACTATTCCATTAGATTTATTATAGAATGCACTTTTCACATCGGAAATTGACCTTTGAATAAAGCAGTCTTTCCGTTTTCGGCAAGAATCTACCGGCTTTTGACAATGTCTGCTTCTATTTCAAGTATAGAACACTGCTGATGTGCCCTGCTTTCTTAAAAACATCCATTCGGGAGGTAATAATGATAATTCTCGTCTGCAATGTAGGGAGCACTTCTCTGAAATTCAAGCTCTACGATATGCCTGGAGCTTGCGTCCTCGCGCAGTGTGGTGTGGAACGGGTTGGTTCTGACCATGATGCAATATTTCGATATGAGCAGATCGCTACAGGAAAAAAGATTGCTTTAGAAAAGGTGCATATTCCCGACTATGAGAGTGGGATACGTATGTTCCTGAATTATCTGACAGGAGAAGAACTGGGGGTTATTTCTGCTATCACTGAGATTGAACGTGTTGGCTATAAGGCTACCCTCTCGAAAGGGCACTATGGCATTCATGAGCTGAACAATGAGGTCCTGCAGGGCATGGAGGATTGGCTGAGCCTTGCTCCCCTGCATAACAGGGCATATCTGGATGCCATTGCCGTTATGCGAAGTTTTCTGCCTGAGGCTAAATTCATCGGTTGTTTTGAGACAGCATTTCATCAGAACATTCCGCTGGAGCGGAAGATCTATGGCGTTCCCTACGAATGGTATGAAAAATACGGCATACAGAGATTAGGTTATCACGGAGCCTCCCACAGCTATATAGCGGATGTTCTGAACAAGTGTGGCAAAGATTATAAGGCCATCTCCTGTCATTTGGGTGGCAGCTGCTCTGTATGTGCCATAGAAAACGGCAAAAGTGTTGACACAAGCTTTGGCATGAGTCTTGAATCCGGCTTGATTCATGCGAACCGAGTCGGTGACATGGACACCAGCATGAGTTATTTTCTCCGGGATGAAGGACTTTCCGATGAAGAAATCTTGCAGGGTATGCAGAATAAAGGTGGCCTTTTGGGGATCTCCGGTGTGTCTAATGATCTGCGTTATGTGATAGAAGCTGCAGAATACGGCAACCGCCGTGCTCAGCTGGCCGTAAATGTGTTTGTGACGGGTATTGTGCATTATATCGGTGCCTTTGCGATGGATCTTGGGCGACTTGACTATCTGATTTTCACGGCAGGAATCGGTGAGCACTCGGCTTTTGTCCGCAAACGCGTCTGTGAGAAGCTTGGGTTGCTCGGAGTTAAGCTGAACGAGGATAGAAATGAGCGGAATGAAACGGAGATTTCCGCTGAAGATTCTCATGTCAAGGTGCTGGTGATCCCGACAAATGAAGAACTGGGAATTGCCCGCAGAACCTATGAATATCCAGCCGGAAAAGACACCGAATAATAACGAGCTCTCACCAAGCTACATAAGCCGAACAGAAGGAGAAGAGCTGCAATGAATCAGACATTGAGATCCGATGCAGAAAAAGCTATTTATACTGCTATCAATGCGGTTATGCCGGAAGGTGCCGTGAGGAAGGCACTGCTGGGAAAGCAGTTTCCCGGAAGAGTATTCCTGGTTGCTGCAGGCAAAGCCGCGCCAAAAATGGCAGAGGCGGCCACATCGGTTCTCTCTGCGCCGATTACAGACGGCGTAGTAATCAGCAAATACGGCCATTTTGAGGAACCGATCACCGGATTGCGCTGTTTTGAAGCCGGACACCCTGTACCGGATAAAAACAGTGTAGCTGCTGCCGATGCGGTTTTAAAGCTGACAGAGAATCTACGTGAAGATGACACAGTACTGTTTCTACTTTCCGGCGGAGGAAGCGCACTGTTTGAAAAGCCTCTGATACCGCTGGAAGAGTTGCAAGACATTACAAGTCAACTTCTCGCCTGCGGGGCAGAGATTGTGGAAATCAACACAATACGCAAGCGGCTTTCCGCTGTAAAGGGAGGAAAGTTTGCTGCACACTGTGCACCGGCAAAGGTAGAGGCAATTATTCTCTCTGATATTCTGGGAGACCCACTGGATATGATTGCATCCGGGCCGGTGAGCCCGGACAGTGCCACATGTGATGATGCACAGAAAATTACTGAAAAATACAGGCTGAGACTGAGCGAGGATGCAGTCGCTCTCCTGCGCGTAGAGACACCGAAGAATCTTGACAACGTCAACGCACAGGTAGTAGGAAGTGTGCGGGAACTGTGCAGAGCCGCCGGCGAAGCATGCAGAAGCATGGGCTATGAGACGATTTTTCTCACAGATCAGCTTAACTGCGAGGCACGTGAAGCCGGTCGCTTTCTGGCTGCCATTTTGCGCAGCCACCGCAATGACGGGAAAAAGACTGCCTTTCTTGCAGGCGGCGAAACTGTTGTTCACCTGACCGGCAAGGGCAAGGGAGGGCGCAATCAGGAACTGGCATTGGCCGCATGCGAGGGGATACACGGTATGCAGAATGCTGCCGTCATCAGCGTAGGATCTGACGGGACAGACGGTCCTACAGATGCCGCCGGCGGATATGTGGACGGTGACAGTTATGATGAACTGTGTAAAAACGGAATCAGCCTGCATAGCGTTCTGCAGGAAAACGATGCTTATCACGCGCTGCTGGCAACCGGAGGTTTAATTGTAACCGGACCTACAGGCACTAACGTCAATGATATCTGCATCGGTCTTCTGGATAACATGATCCCGTCTTCTGCCGGCACTTTAGTGAATTAAATTCCCAGTTTCCCTCTTTCCCACAAGGGGAAGAGGGAAACTGGGAGGGAAAGAACGGGAAACTCCTGACAGGCGCTGAAAACTCAGCGCTGTCAGGAGTTTTTTCAGTTATTTGGCGAATTTGAAAGTGTTTGCCGGAATGGTGTAATCTCCGGTCAGCTGGTCGCTGGCTGAATAGGCATAGTGCAGCTTGATGGGATCTTCCCCTTCACCGACACTTTCCTTACCATTTACATCTGTCAGCGTCAGGATGCCGTCTGCCCGCCCACAGCAGGAGCAGAACTCTTTGAAAAAGCTCCTGTAAGGCTCCTCCAACCGCCTGATGTGACAGGTGAATTCCCTTACTACCAATTTATAAAATGGTGCCACCACCAAGGACGAGGTCTCCGTCATACAAAACAACTGCCTGCCCCGGTGTGACAGCCCGTTGAGGATCATCAAACACAACTCGGACACGGGAATCTGACAATGGATAAACCACGGCAGAGCATTCTGACTGATGATAACGCGTACGCGCTGTAACACGTATCTGCTCACCAGGCTCAGGAACAGAGAGCCAGTTAAAATCTGCAGCCAGCAATTCCCGGCTGAAAAGAGCTTTTTCCGGCCCAACTGTCATGGTGTTTCCTGCCGGATCTTTGCTGACAACATAGACCCGCTCCTTCATCGGAAGATGCAGACCACGGCGTTGCCCGACGGTGTATCGGATTAGACCGTTGTGATGCCCAATAACATTGCCCTCCATATCAACCATTTCTCCCGGTGGGTATTTTTTCCCTGTCCAGCGCTCCAGAAAAGCTCCGTAATCCCCCTCCGGAATAAAGCATATATCCTGACTATCATGCTTTTCAGCATTGACTAGGCCGTTTTCTTCCGCTATGCTCCTGGTTTCTGTTTTCTTTAGGCTCCCAAGCGGAAATCTCAAATGGGCAAGTTGAGTCTGCGTCAGCATATAGAGAACATAACTCTGGTCTTTGCTCTCGTCCAGTGCTTTGCGAAGCTGGTACCGTCCCGTCTTTTCATTCTGTGTGATTCGGGCATAGTGACCGGTTGCAAGGACCTCATATCCTTCCTTCAGCGCTGACGATAAGAGAGCATCAAATTTCATAAAACGGTTGCAGTCAACACAGGGGTTTGGTGTGTGGCCGGATTCATACTCACGCACAAACTTCTGAATGACGCTCTGTTCAAAAAGCCTGGAAAAACACTTTGATTCATGCGGAATACCAAGCTGGGTGCAGACAAACGCCGCATCTTCTTCATCCTCATCGGAACAGCAACTCTTGCAGCTCGATTTTCGGTAGCCCGGATCACGGTAAAGCCGCATGGTCACGCCGACACAATCATATCCGGCCTCTTTCATCAGCAGAGCAGCTACCGAGCTGTCTACTCCTCCGCTCATAGCTATCATAGCACGCTTCATACTTTTCCCCTTTATAAGCGCTAAACTCATTTTTCAATAAACCTATTGACTTAATAGGATTTTTATTTTATACTCTTGTCATATTATTTGTCAAGCTATTTAGATGATAAGGAGGGATGAACATGAACGAAAAGAGAGCTGTGATTCGTGCTGTCTGCATCAGTGAGAAGAAGGGAGAGCAGAAACACCCTGTAGACAGAATCATGCTGCGCCCGGGACATGGTATCGTGGGTGATGCTCATGCCGGGAACTGGCACCGTCAGGTAAGTCTGCTGGGATGCGAGAGTGTAGCAAAGTTACAGGAAAAAGTTTCTGTACAACTTTATCCGGGTGCGTTTGCGGAAAACATTCTCTGTGAAGGAATACGGTTATATGAGCTCCCGGTAGGCACAAAATTGAGGATCGGATGTGCACTCTGCGAGGTCACACAGATTGGAAAGGAATGCCATGCCGACTGTGCCATACGCCGTCAGGCAGGAGACTGTGTGATGCCGAGAGAAGGCATTTTTGCCGTTGTGCTGGAAGCTGGCTGCGCCCAGGCAGGAGATATCGTAGAAATTGTTGGATAAAGAAAAAAGGCAGAGGATCACCCCTGTCTTTTTTCTTTTTAATCAAGATATTCCGGCAGAATATCAAATGCACCTGTATAGAGCCCGATCATCTTCATCTCATCATAAGTTTTTTCATTCAGCAAAATCCCTTCTCGCATCCCCCTGATCCGAGATTCATTTGATTTTTCACCATGAACGTATATTCTGTCGCAGCCGTCCGCAGAGATCCGCGTCCAGCAGGACATCCGTGATTTTTCTGCTCTGGTCTGAAGAGAAACCGTAGCCCTCAAACACTTTAATGCAGAAAGCCGCCAGTTTTTCGTATGAAACATGGTGATACCGCATCGTGATTTTACTCCACTTCACTCATAATAGCCGAACCCAGAATCAGAACGGCCCCGATCAACCCAAACAACGTCAGTTTCTCATGAAGGATCAGCGCAGAAAGAAAAAGAGCCGTGATTGGGTCCAGATAGCTGAAGATTGCAACCGTCTGCATCCGCAGGGAATCCATTGACCCAAAATACAGCGCATAGCAGATTCCGGTATGAACAACACCAACAAATAGAAGCAGCATTGCAGTGCTGAATGTCCATTTATTACCTGCAAATTCCCCTGTCAGGAGGAGATAAGGAACCATAACAATTGCGGCAGCGCCAAGCTGAATGACGGTTTTTTCAAAAGCGTCAACACCTCGAAGGAACCGATTCATCAAAACAACAGAAGAGTAGAGCACCGCCGCACCGAGGCCGAACAGAATGCCTTTCAATTCCCCCGCCTGCGGAAGCCCACCTTCTGCAACACCGGATATCAGAATCATCCCGGCAAAAGCAAGAAGCGCACAGATGCCTTTACGCATCGTCAGCTTCTCCCGGAACAGAACAGCAGACAGGAGAATAACTATCACCGGCTCCATGTAGTAGCAGAGTGTTGCAACCGAAACCGACGTATAGTTATAGGCTTCAAAAAGCAGAATCCAGTTAAAGGCAATCACTGCGCCGGAAAGCGCAAGCAGCATAACAGTCTTTGCAGGAGTATTATGAAAAGTCTTTTTTCCTCGCAGCCGAAGGAATGCAAGGAGAAAGAGAGAACCGATTGCTCCACGAAAGAAGGCGATGAGTGCAGAAGGGAGAGGGATCATGCGGCGAAAAATCCCTATGGAACCAAAGACCACCATAGAGACGGTAAGCATGGCAAGAGATTTTGGTGCGTTGCGCTGCGATTCTGGATACATGATCGTTTCCTCCGGAAATTCGGATTGTGGAAAGGTCTTTTGATAAATGCCTGACGAGCTGACAGATCAATATGGGGACGGCTGATTAAAAATGCCGTCCCCGTAAGTATTTTATGCGAGAAGTTTACGGAGGGCTGCCAGCTTCAGGCTGGTGCAGTAGACCTCCATAGCCTGCTGCAGTTGCTCGATGGGCGGAAGTGAGGGAGCAACACGCATGTTGCTGTCCTGCGGATCCTTGCCGTAAGGGAATGTCGCACCGGCATTTGTCATTGTGAGTCCGGCATCCTTACAGAGCTGCCAAGCAGCTTTCGCCGTACCGGGGAGAGTGTTAACGCTGATAAAATAGCCTCCCATGGGGTGCTGCCAGGACGCGAAGCCCAACGGTGCGATCTCCCGGTCGAGATTGTCCAGAACGCACTGGAATTTCGGTGCCAGAATCGCCGCATGACGTTTCATCAGAGCAAGCACACCTGCCTTGTCCTTCAGATAGCGGACATGGCGAAGCTGGTTCACTTTATCATAAGAGATAATCTGTGCATTGAGAAGCTTCATCATATATGCCATATTCCCTTCACTGCAGACAAAAACAGAGACGCCTGCCCCAGGATAGGTTATTTTGGAAGTGGAAGCAAACTCAAAAACCATGTCTTCATTTCCGTATTTTGCACATTCTCCCAGGATATCTGCAAAAGGAACAAAATCACAGAAAAATTCGTGCACACAATAGGCATTATCCCACATAAGAAGAAAATCTTCCGCAGCGGGCTTCATGGAAGCAATACGACGGATGGTTTCATCACTGTAAACGATCCCATCAGGATTGGAATATTTGGGCACGCACCACATGCCCTTTACAGCCGGATCACGGATCAGTTCTTCCACCAGATCCATATCCGGGCCTGCAGGCGTCATGGGAACGGTAATCATCTCCATTCCGAACGTCTCGGAAACTTTAAAATGCCTGTCGTACCCCGGGGCCGGGCAGAGCCACTTTACGGTGTCAAGCTTTGCCCAAGGCTTGCTGCTGTTCTTCATACCGTGGGTGTAGGCTTTGGAAATGGTGTCATACATCAACTGCAGAGAAGCATTACCGCCGACAAAAACATTCTCCGGCTTTACGCCGAGAATCTCGGCAAACAGTTTCTTGCAGGAAGGAAGCCCATCCAGATTCCCGTAATTGCGGGCATCGATCCCGTCACACATATAGTCACTGTCAGAGGTGAGGATATCCATCATCTCACTTGTCAGGTCAAGCTGCTCTTTGCCAGGCTTGCCCCGTGCCATATTGAGAGAAAGGCCCTTTCCCTTCAGCTCTTCGTATTTCGCTTCAACAACCTTCAGCTCGGACTGAAGCTCTTCTGCCGTCATATCTGTATATTTTTTCATTATAGTGCCCTCCGCAGAATGATCATACTGAATTTCTAGTAAGTTATACCACAAACTTTTTTTCTCTTCAACGTGAATTTATATTTTTCTTTTTTCTGAACTGTGGTAAGATACGAAAAAAATTGGAAAAGGATAGTAAAAAAGATGTCTACTTTTCTCTTTCCCATAGCTCTTACCCCGCAGATGGTCCTACTTGTGGCAATAGGCGTGTTTTTAGCGTCATTTGTGGACGGGATAGCAGGCGGAGGCGGTATTATTTCTGTGCCGGCATATCTTCTGGCAGGGCTTCCAGCTCATCTTGCTCTGGGAACAAACAAGCTCTCTTCTGCGATCGGGACTTCTGTTTCTACAGCCCGCTTTATACGAAACGGGTATGTGGATTGGAAACTGGCTCTACCTGCTATTCTCCTTGCGATACTCGGCTCTCACTTTGGCACCCGTCTCCAGCTCGCTGTGGATGAGCGATATCTGAAGTATATGCTGCTGCTTGTTCTACCGATTGTGGCTTTTGTAGTAATGCGGCAGCGATCTCTGCCGGAGAAGCGGGGAGACATTGCCGCCGGAAGTCAGATGGCAATTGTTCTTGCTGCCTCACTGATTGTGGGTGCATATGACGGCTTTTACGGCCCAGGAACCGGCACGTTTCTGATTCTGATCTACTGCAAACTTGCCAAACTTGATCTTCGTACCGCATCGGGAAACACGAAACTGGTGAACCTTTCCAGCAATATCGGAGCTCTTTTTACGTCACTGATGCACGGTAAAGTCTTTCTGGTGCTTGGGCTGATCGGGGCGATTTTTTCTATAGCCGGTCACTATATCGGCTCCGGCCTCGCCATAAAGGACGGCTCAAAAATTGTCCGTCCCGCAATCCTCGCCGTTCTCATTCTGCTTACAATCAAAGTAGTTGCCGAGCTGATATAATATGCTTTTAAAATAGGAGTGATACCGTTTTTAAATCGTTCAAAATATCCTGTTGAATTCTATTGAACCAAAGTCTATAATATGCAGGCCAATTTGATAAAGGCTTAAATGAGTTCGTTTTGGCAAATTTTTCATTATTGAGAGGAATTAATCATGAAAAAACTGTTTGTACTTCTGCTTGTGTGCGTGATGATTTTTGCTCTGGCTGCATGCACCACTTCCAGCACTTCCACCTCCACCGTCTCCACTACGGTAAACGGTGAAACGACGACCACCACCACAACCACAGAAAACGGCGTAACCACGACCGAGACGACCACCTCCAGCGAGAATAACTGAGGTATTACACAAAAAAATCTGCTGAACAGTAAAATGTTCAGCGGATTTTCTTTTCAGGCCACGCTTTCAAATTGGCTGTTATAAAGCTCTGCATAGAAGCCGCCACGGGCGAGGAGTTCGTCATGATTCCCCTGCTCGACGATATCTCCATCTCGCAGGACAAGAATGATATCTGCATTGCGGATTGTAGAAAGCCGATGCGCAATGACAAAGCTGGTGCGATGCTCAGTCAGCTGATCCATAGCCCGCTGGGTGATCACCTCAGTACGGGTATCCACAGAAGATGTGGCTTCATCAAGAATCAACATAGGACTATTTTGAATCATGGCACGGGCAATTGTCATAAGCTGCTTCTGGCCTGCAGAAATGGCCGTATTATCACTGAGAACCGTGTCATATCCCTGGGGCAGCGCTTTGATAAAAGAATGAATACCGCAGGCTTTACAGGCTGCTTTCATCTGTTCCTCTGATACTTTTGGGGTATTATAGATAAGGTTTTCCCGAACGGATCCTTCAAAGAGCCAGGTGTCCTGCAGAACCATTCCAAATTGGTTATGCACCTCACTGCGCTTCATATCCCGGATATTGACACCGTCAATCAGAATATCTCCTCCGGTTGTTTCATAGAAACGCATGAGCAGATTAACCAAAGTTGTTTTCCCTGCTCCCGTGGGGCCGCATATGGCAACCTTCTGCCCGGGCATAATATGAGCAGAGAAATCATGGATGATGGTTTCTTCCGGTTTGTCGGGATAGGCAAACTTCACGTGGCGAAATTCAACCTCACCACGGACCGAATGGATTTTCTGCTCTTTTCCGCTCTCATCCTCCAGTTCCTCTTCCCCGAGAAATTCAAAAACACGCTCCGCGGCAGCCGCTGCGGACTGGATATTTGTCATAGCCTGACCGATCTGCTGCACCGGGCTCTGGAACTGCCGGACGTAGATCATGAAGGCGGTGATCACACCGAAGGTTATTGTGCCGTTCATGGCAAGAGCCGCCCCGACCACACAGACCGCTACATACCCGAAATTACCGATGAATCCCATCAGTGGATGCATGAGCCCGCCAAGAAACTGCGACTTGAAATTGGAGTCACGCACGGCGTTGTTCAGGCGGTCAAATTCCTCTTTGACTTTCCGGTCGGCATTGGAGGTTCGGATGATGTCGTGGCCGGTATACATCTCTTCGATATAACCATTGAGATTGCCAAGGTTCTTCTGCCTTGCCACGAAATATTTCTGAGATCTGCCCACAATAGTCATCATCAGAAGAAATGCAAGAAAAGTGGAGAAGACAGAGGTGCCTGCCATAATCCAGTTGGTGATGACCATCATAACAAGGCAACCAACGAACTGCGCAGCTGAAGAAACCAGTGTAGCAAGTGAATTAGAAAGGGAGGAACTGATGGTATCCACATCATTGGTAACACGGGACAGAACATCACCATGCTCGTGGAAATTAAAATAGCTCAGCTTCAGACGGTTGATTTTCCCCACAATGTCTCCCCGCATTCGTTTGGAGAGGCGCTGATTAAAGCCTGCCATCAGATAGTGTTGCAGGAATGTGAACAGCGAACTGCAGCCATAAAGGCCGATCAGAATGAACCCGACACGGGCAATAGCCGGCATATTAATACCTGTGCTGAGACCTCCGGCTATCTGGTCAGTAATGTGACTGATCTGTCTGGGACCGAGAATATTCAGCACAGCGCCTGACATAGAAAGGATCAACGCTATGATGATAACGCCCATGTCATTCCTGCAGTAACGCAGAAGATCTGACATGGCTTTTTTCAGATTATGGGGCTTTTCCACCACCCGCCCCGGGCCCCTACGGGAACCGTTTCTTCTTTCCGGCATATCAGCTCACCTCCAATTCTGTCTGGGAAAGCTGGGAAAGGGCGATCTCCTGATAGACAGGGCAGTTTTTCATCAGCTCTTCATGGGTGCCGATGCCCGCCATTCTGCCCTCATCAAGGACTATGATGCGGTCGGCATTTTTCACCGTGCCGATGCGCTGGGCAACAATCAGACAGGTCGTGCCTTTCAAATCAGTTGCGAGCCGCTTGCGAAGCACGGCATCGGTACGATAATCCAGAGCAGAGAAGGAATCGTCGAAAATGAGGATCTCAGGCTTGCGGGCTATGGCGCGGGCGATGGTGAGCCGCTGCTTCTGGCCGCCTGACAGATTCGTGCCCCCCTGGGCAATATTAGCCTGAAGCTTATCCGGCATATTGTCTACAAATTCCGTTGCTTGCGCAATATCCAGAGCTTCTTTCTGGACTTCCTCGCTGATTTTCTGTCCGGATTCTCCAAATGACAGGTTCTCCTCTACCGTACCGGAAAACAGAACAGCTTTCTGAGATATATACCCTATTTTTTCATAAAGCTGGTCAAAGGTATAGCTTCGGATATCCTGCCCGTCCAGCAGTATTTCACCTTCCGTAGCATCATACAAGCGAGCAGCCAGTGAAACGAGGCTTGTTTTTGAACTTCCTGTCGGCCCGACGATAGCTACTGTCTCTCCGGGGTTTGCCGAAAAAGAAATATCCTGCAGACAATCTTCTGAGGCATCGGCATAGCGGAACGAAACGTGGCGGAATTCGATGCTCCCTTTTTCTGTTCCTTCTGCACCCTGTCCCTCCCGAACCTGCGGCACAGTGGCAAGAACCTCTTCGATACGGGCAGCGGAAACCTGAGCACGAGGCCACATCATAAAGATCACAACCAGCATCATGAAGGACATAACCACATAGATAGCATAGGAAGAGAAAACCACAACCTCGCTGAAAACATTGACACGCTCTGCAACAGCAGCAGAGCCGGTAATGGCCACCTGATTGACAAGAGATGCTCCGAGCCAGTAGATGCCAAGTGACAGCCCACTCATAATCATAGAAATGAAGGGCATCAGAATCGCCATTTTCCGTGATGTATAGAGCTGTGTCTTCATCAGGTTCCGGTTGGCTGCTTCGAATTTATCTTCCTGATATTTTTCGGCGTTAAAGGCACGGACAATCCGGAGACCGTTCAGGTTTTCCCGCGTGACCCGGTTTACTTCGTCAATCTGTGTCTGAATGATCCGGAATTTAGGCAATACCAGCTTCATCAGGACCAGAATAACAATCATGATCAGAAGAACCGCACCTGCTGTCAGGAGAGACAGTTCCCAGCTCTTTCCCACAATTTTCAGCACTGCCCACACTGCCATGATCGGAGCCCGAATCATCACCTGAAGTCCCATGGCAACAAGCATCTGAATTTGCGTGATGTCATTGGTGGTACGCGTGATCAGACTGGCGGTAGAAAACTTTTTCATCTCTCTTGCGCCAAAATCCGTAACATGGTAGAACACCTTCTCACGAACGGTATAACTGAAGTTGGACGCCAGACGGGAAGCAAAATATCCCACAATCACAGCAAGAGCAGCGCTGCCCAAAGCGCAGGATAGCATTTTCGCACCGGCAATCCAAATTTCCGTCATAGGGCTGCCGGGTGTGATGATCAGCTTCGTGATATCGCTCATATAATCCGGCATGGTCAGGTCAAACCAAACCTGACCCGCCACAAGGATCAGGCATAGCAGGGCATAGCCAAGATCCCGCTTTTTCATAAACCGAAAGATTTTCAACATTGCAAGCGAATTGTTCCTTCCTATGATGCTTTGATAACAATTGTGCAATACAATAACACATTTCCTGCATACCATCAACGGTTCAAATATAAACACTTTGTAAAAACGCCTGAAACAGTAATAGTGCTTGCAACAGGATAGCAGTTCGTGTAAAATAACAGGCACAAATGAACTTCGTACAAAGGGAGAATACAAATAATGCATGTTGAAAGAGCAAACAGAATTTTGAAAGCATTGGACAGGCTGGATGCCCGGCAGATGCTGATTACAGACCCGATGTCGATTCTTTATCTGACAGATATATACGTGCAGCCTTTTGAGCGATTCTTCGGCTTGCTGCTTCGATCTGACGGAAATCATATTCTGTTTCTGAACAGGCTTTTCTTTGTACCACAGGATGTGGGCATTGAAAAAGTATGGTACTCCGATACCGACCCGGTGGAAGACATCGTTGCAAAGTATCTGGACCACAGCAGTCCCCTTGCAGTAGACAAGGACCTGACTGCTCGGCATCTGTTGCCGTTGATGGAAAAGAAGGCCGCGGCAGCCTTTATCAATGGCTCTCCTGCAGTGGACTATACCCGTGGAATCAAAGACGCAGAAGAGCAGAAAAAGATGATTGCCGCATCGGAAATCAATGATGCTGCAATGGCGCAGTTCAAAACCCTGATTCATGACGGAGTGACAGAAGCGGAAGCAGCCGGCAAGATGCTGGAAATCTATCGTAGTCTCGGTGCGGAAGGATTTTCCTTCTCCCCGCTGGTGGCCTTCGGTGCGAATGCTGCAGATCCGCACCACGAGCCGGATGACACTGTGGTGAAGCCGGGAGACTGTGTGCTGTTTGATGTAGGCTGCATCAAAGACGGATACTGCTCGGATATGACGAGAACCTTCTACTTCAAAGAAGTTTCAGAACACTGCAAGGAAATCTATCATATTGTTCGCAGGGCAAACGAGGCTGCAGAAGCTTTGATCAGGCCGGGAGTCAGACTTTGCGATATTGACGCCGCTGCCCGAGACCTGATCACGAAAGAAGGCTACGGGCCACAATTCAACCATCGCCTTGGTCACTTTATTGGGCTGAAGGAACATGAATACGGCGATGTTTCCTCCGGGTTTGACTGGCCGGTACAGCCGGGAATGATCTTCTCGATCGAGCCGGGAATATATCTCACCGGAGACACCGGCGTAAGGATTGAAGACCTGGTGTTGGTCACGGAAGACGGCGTTAAAATCCTCAATCGCTATCCCCACGAATTAGAGATTATCGGCTAAATAGACAGGGAGAAAACCGACATGAACGAAAATCAGATTAAAAAGCCTATTGGGATCATCGGTGCAATGGATGAGGAAGTCTCCCTGTTAAAAGGATCAGCCTCTGCCAGACTTGCAGAGACTGTGGCCGGTATGGAGTTCTTCACCGGCGAACTGGGTGACACCCCTGTTGTCATTGTAAAATGCGGCATCGGGAAAGTAAATGCAGGCATCTGCACACAGATTCTGATCAGCCGGTTTCAGCCCGCAGCCATCATCAACACCGGTGTTGCCGGGTCACTGAATGCGGATATTGACATTGGCGACATTGTGGTTTCCACAGAAGCAGTGCAGCATGACTTCAACGTAAGTGAAATCGGTGTTGCCAGAGGAGAGATTCCGCCGACCGGGAGAGTCGCATTCCCTGCAGATTCGTCGCTTTGCAGAATGGCATCGGAAGCTGTGCACCTGGTCTCTCCGGAGATCCATGTTTTCGAAGGTCGTATCTGCTCCGGCGACCAGTTTATCTCTTCCCGCCGGCAAAAGGAAGCCATTATTCAGGCTTTCGGAGGTCTCTGTTGTGAAATGGAGGGGGCTGCCATCGCCCAGGTTTGCTATCTGAACGAAACGCCCTTTGTTATTCTGCGGGCAATTTCGGACAAGGCAGATGAAAGCAGCGAAGTATCCTTCGCGGAGTTCTGCGAAACGTCCGCTCATCGGTGTGCTGCAATTGTAAAGGCTATGATCTCTTCCATGGAATAATATAATCATTCATCTGACAGCATCTGACAACGGACATCTCCGGGTTTCAATCCGGAGATGCCCGACGTTTATATCTGTATATTTCGGATATGCCTGCCGCCGCATTGCAGAATCACTTTTGTTCCTGCAGGAGGGAACCCCTCAGCTTTTGAAGCATTCAGGTAAACAATATGGTCATCCTGATCCTTATCCAGCCGGATATGCACCGGGAAAACCATTGCCCCGTCCTGAAGTTCCGCTTCTTTCGACACTGAGAGGACAGTGCCGGATATCTTCTGTGTCAGCCTGGAGTCCAGATCCCGCAGGAAGCTGCGGTAGCGGAGATCAGGCCAAAGTGCAAATATAATACCAAAACAGCCTGCCACAAACAGCAGCGGACCGCAGAGCATGGCGAGCCATCTGACTCGCATAATCAGAGCAGCAATATATCCTGCGAGGATCACAAGAAGAACAGCCCCCAGAATGGCCTCCTTTTTTCGTATTTTCCGGTTAATATCCAAATAGTCTTGTTGGGAATACATCGTTATAGCCTCCTGTCACTGTACTCACGCTACGCTCTGCTGTATATCCGGCTGCCATCGCTGCAGTGCATCCACCATAATTTCAAGAGCATGCAGCGTTGTATCCTGATTGGTTCCATTTGCTGGGATGGCAAGGAATGCATCTTCATTCCGGAATGCATCCATTTCCGAAAGAGCATCAAGCGTGTCGATCTTCAGCCCTGCCAGATAATTGCTTTCTTTCCCGCTCTCCTCATCTTTCACTGTCACAAAATAGGGTTCCAGCGCAAACCGTTTCATCCATCCGTTCTCAACGATTTCATCCAGGGGCAAAAGAGCACCTCCCAGCACAAGCTGATCCATCACCTGCCGACTGGCAAGAAAGGCATCACCCTCCCCTATCGACAGCTTTGCAAGGAGCGTCATCGGGCCTGAGTAGTCCATTTCAGATTCTATATACTGCAGGCTCTGAAACTCCACTTTTTTCAGTGTGCTGTCTATCTTTTGCGTCTCTTTCAGCATTTCATCGGCAATTCCGTTCAGCGGTTCCGGATTGGAATAACCGGCAGCAAGATAGACGATTACCGACTGTTCGGGCGGAATGGTAGGTGCAGTCATCGTCCACAGAAGATTCGTCCCAAACAGGCAAACTGCAATTCCAATCAGATAAATCGCACCAAATTTACGGAGATGCTCCAAAAGTGCTCTCCAAGAAAATCTCGTATCGGGCATATTCTGCTCCTCAAATCATTAGTCCCGGTCTCTCCGGTTTTTTCTCTTTTTTTATAGTATACTAGATAGCCGTGCAAATCTCAACAATTTCAGTCAAGAAACACGGCTGTTGATTCAATGCTCAAATAAACAGGCTTCCTTCTTCTCAATTTATTTTTCTTAACGCCTTACTTTTTGTAAATTATACTTGACATTTTATCGTTCTTATGCTACACTCTTGTTGAAATCAAAAACAGCGGAGGAACTGAAATGAAATCTGCAAGTATTGCAATAGGAATTATGGTCGGATTGATCGTGGCAGTGGTGCTCTGCATCTATGCCAACAGAAACCACAGAGCGAAATCGGAGTATGACGAACGGCAGAAAGAGATCCGAGGGAGAGGATATCAGTATGCATTCTATGCCATATGCATCTATGAATTTATCATGATGGTGCTTGGAATAGGCGATATCCGGTTTCCGTTTGAGCCCTATCTCTTTCATTTCGCCGGTATCCTGATTGGTGTCATTGTATTATCCGGATACTGCATCTGGCATGATGCCTACTGGGGGCTCAACAACAACCGAAAACGCTATGCTATCATCTTTCTTGCAACGGGTATTCTGAATGCCATCCCGGTAATCGGAGCACTGACGCACGGCGGCCTTACAACCGCTCCCCTTCTCAATCTGATGGTGCTTCTGATGCTGCTTATTCTGGGATCGGAGCTTCTCATTAAGTATCTCGTGGAAAAGAGAGAAGCGGAATGAAAAATCTCCGTCTGAAATCTGCCCGGGCAGCAAAGGACCTTTCTCAGGAGGAACTGGCAAAGCTGTGCAATGTTTCCCGGCAGACCATTAACGCCATTGAAAAGGGCGACTATAACCCCACCATCAATCTCTGCATTGCAATATGCAAGGCATTAGACAGGACGCTGGATGAATTATTCTGGGACGAGGGATAAAAAGAGGTTACCAAAACTCAGTTTGGCTCAATCAAACGTAAAAAGTTGCCGGATTTTCTTACATAGAGAGTCCGGCAACTTTTCACTGGTCAAGCTATTGTGAGACAGCCCTTGAATTGAGTTCCACGATTTCTACATTCCCCATCAGGAGATCCGTGTACTGGAGAGTCTGCCTTCCCTGTGTTTCCATCTCGATTGTGAAAACGTGGGGATAGACCCCTCGGATCACAGCAGGTTCATTCGTCAGACGAACTCTCGGGCTGTTGATAGACACGTTTACATGCACTTCCGGGTGCGTATGATAAAGCTTTCTGACTTTGTTTTTTAGTAGTTCCAGTGAACTCATTTTCTGTTGCACCTCCTGTCTGTTGTAGCTTTATTATAACATGTTTTCCTTAGAATTTCACATGAAAAGTTTTGAATTATTAATTATAATCAGCAATTTTACTGAATTCATATTGAAATAGTACACTCAGAGGAATTGAGGTTTTTCGCCGGAAGCTTTTCCAGCGGATTGGAAAACTGGCGGTAGGTCGCACGGATAACAGCCACGGCAACAATAAACGTTAGAACATCGGAAACCGGCATGGAGTAGAGCACACCGTCGAGCCCGAAGCGCAGCGGCAGCAGAAGGGCAAAACCGACTCCGAAAACCACTTCGCGGATCAGCGAAATCATTGTCGAGGCGAATGCCTTGCCGACAGATTGCAGGAAAATGAACGTACCCTTATTGACCATGGCAAGCGGCATCATACAGAGATAGGTACGGAAGGCCTTGATTGCAAAGGTTGTGTAGGCTTCGCTTTCATTGGCAGCGCCGAAAATCCCGATAAGCTGCTGCGGAAAGAACTCCACAATCACCAGTGCCACAGCACCTACTGCAGCTTCACAGATCAGAAGTCTGGTGAAGAGAGCCTTCACCCTGTCATATCTCCCTGCTCCCACATTGTAGCCAACCACTGGGATACATCCGGCAGCGAGCCCGACAGCAATGGAGATGACAATCTGGAAGAACTTCATCACAATGCCAACCACTGCCATCGGAATCTGGGCGTACTGCGGCAGAGTGAAGACAGCATCCTGTGCTCCGTACTTCTGAATCATGTTATTGATAGCCATCATCGACGCAACCAGCGAAATCTGGGAGAGGAAGCTTGTCATGCCGAGGGCAAGATACTGCTTTGCCAGGCGCAGATGCAGGCCAAAGCTGCTCTTTTCAAGCTTTACGGCCTTCATGTGAAAGAGATACCATACCGCCAGTGCTGCCGTAAGAATCTGTCCGAGGATTGTTGCCACTGCTGCACCCATCATGCCCCATTTAAAAGCGAAGATAAATATAGGGTCAAGGATAATATTCATCACAGCACCGGCAAGAGTTGAGATCATGGCAAATTTAGGGCTGCCGTCAGATCGGATCACAGGATTCATCGCCTGACCAAACATATAAAACGGGATCCCGACAGTGATCCAGAAGAAATAACTCTTCGCCTGACGAAACGTCTCTTTGTTTACTCTTCCGCCGAATGCAGTAAGTATGGCGTCTGCAAAAACGAAATATACTGCTGTCAGCACCAGGCTTGAAATCACGCAAAGGAGAATGGCGCTGCCAATGGATTTATGGGCATTTTCCCTTCTCCCTGCCCCAAGGCTGATTGAGACAAAGGCGCATGCTCCGTCCCCGATCATAACGGCAACGGCAAGTGCAATAACCGTAAGTGGATAGACAACCGTGTTTGCAGCATTGCCGTAAGAGCCGAGATAAGAGGCGTTTGCTATAAAAATCTGATCGACGATGTTATATAGTGCTGCCACCAGCAGCGAGATGATACAGGGGGACTGCATATTTTGACATCAGTTTTCCTATCGGTTCATTTTCCAGAAATGCGTTATCTCTGGTTTCCATATTGATTACTCCTTATTTCTAAAATAAAAAAACGTCTGCCAATCAGCCGGTATACGCTGTGGCAAACGTTATGAATCAAAAGATTGAAGCGCAGGCCACAGTTGGATTTACGCTGTTAGCCACACGCTGCAATTGGTTATTTTATCAAAAAAGTTTGAAAAGTCAAGAAGAAACTACCAAAATTTTCTTTTTTGTCCGGGGAACATGCACTTTCCATCTTTCAGAAATCAACCTTCTCGTTCAACGGCTGCTCTAAAAGTTCAGGGTTTTCCAGCAGTTTCCGGAGCAGGCGAACGGTTTTGGAATAGTAATAACCGTCTGCTATCCGCTCGTCAATGGTCAGGCCGAGATCAATGCTGTCTCGCATGCTGACATTTCCTTCGTCATCATAAAACGGCCGCTTTTTTCTTTCTCCGATTACACAGAAAACGGAAGTGGTACCCCAGTTTGTGAGATGATGATATCCTGTGTGCAGCTGGATAGAACCGAGATTTGTCAGCACGGCAGATGCATAATAAGGATCCGTTGCAATGACAGACTGCGGCATCCAACCATGCCTGTCCAGGAAGCGGGCAAACCCACCCACCAGCTGAATCAGCATACGGGGCGTCTTCTGGATCACGTCCATTGCCGCTGTGGAAGGATCCTTCTCTTCGCTGCGGCAGAAAGACACCTGACGGAAAATCTCATCATGAATGGTGTTGATATTGTCACTGTCTTTCGCGTGGATAAAAGCCAGAGCTTCTCCGCCGTCATCAGAAAATTCTTTTTTCACAGTAAACGCTGCAGAAACCTCATTGCGCTGATAAATCGTTTTGTTTGCAATAAAGCGGTTCATTTTCGGGCGAAGCGTTATTACCTTCAGAAGCGCCGTCACCATTATCTGAAAGAGATTATACGCATATTCCGTGTTACCGGCATTTTTCCGTTCCAGGAAAGCATTGATATTGGTCAGGTCTATCCGTTCGGTCAGAAATGCCTCATTATCACAGCGGTTCGGATACATCAGAGGCATGATGGTATGCATGGAATCAATCTTCTTCAGATAGGTACCGTCTTTCCGGTCTCCCCAGCGTTTCAGCATTTGATTTCTCCTTTATTCTGTATCATGTTTTGCCAGTATACTAAAAAAAGCCATAAAGTGCAACCGGTTTCAAAACAGAAAACACAGAAAAGCGGACTGTCGTTGGCTTCGCTTTTCTGTGTTTTCCAATTTTTTCTTTATTTCAGATCTGTACGGATGATATAGACAGTGTCTGCATCCATTCCGGCCGAGCGGAGATCATAACCGCAGTCTGCTGATCTGTCGCGTATATCTTCAAAGAGATCCAACGCCCTTCCCAGATCATCCTCAACATACGGCAGAAGCTTTTCCGCTGCACTCTTCTCGGCATTCTGAATGTTCTCTTTCAGTTGTGCCACGCCGTCAGATAACTCTGCAGTTCCTGCCTTCAGATCATTGCTCCCGCTGAGAAGCTCTTCAGAACCGTCACTAAGAGTTGCTGTGCCGTCTTTCAGCTGCAGGGCACCGCTGAGAAGCTGATCTGCTCCTTCCGCGAGAGATGCTGTTCCTTCTGTCAGCGTACCGGCACCTGCTGCTATCTGTTCAACCCCTGCAGTATAATCGGCAATGCCGGATGTGAAAGCGCTGACCTGATCCAGCTGATTCTTCAGTCCATTCAGGCTTTCATAGGCGGACTCGGCTGATGCGAGCTGAGCAACCGCATTTGCATCAGAAGCAAGTGCTTTTTCCACGTTCTCGGCCACCAGGCTATCGATTTGAGCCTGCACAGCCTGTTCCGTCTTCGCTTTCATCTCATCAGATGCCATTTGTTCCTGCAAGGCTGTCTGAATCATTGCATTCTGTTCAGCAGAAACCTGACCGGCCTGTAAGGCTGCTTTAAACTGCTCAACCGTCAGGCCTGTCTGCGAGGCCTGCAGAACGGCTTCCAGCACCGTATTTCTGATCTGTTCTTCCACCGCTGACTGAATCTGCACTCTCTGTGCCTCTACCTGAGGCCGAACAACAGCTTCTGCTTTCGCAGCAGCTTCCGCCTTCACCTTATCAGGATCCAGCTGCTCCAGCAGTTGTGAAAGAACTGTGCTGTAATTGTCTGCTGTCAGCTCCGGAAGTGTAAATCCTGCATCAGCAAGCCCGGATGCTGCGAGCTGGCCGTTCGCGCTATCCAGAATAGCAGAAAAAATCATCCTCGCGCCGGCATTAAGCGACTCATTATTTGCTTTCAATGTGTCAAGGCCTGCACAAAGCTGAGCTGCTCCGTCTGCTGCGTCATGCAGCCCTCGGTCAAGCTCCTCTGCTCCGTTATGCAGTGTCTGCATTCCGCCATCCAGCTGCTTCGCACCGCTATTCAGAGCGTCAATTCCTGCAGAAAGAGCCTCTGCTCCTTCCGTCAATTGCTGTGCCCCATCACTGAGCTGCACAAGGCCATCATTCAGTTCATTCATTTTCGGAACAATGTCCTTTGTTTTTCCGACAGTTTCCGGGATAGTCTCGCCATTGCGCATCGCCTGCAGGACGGTCTGCGCTTCCGCCAATTCAGTTTGCAGATCAAGATCTACCCTTTTATCTGCCTCTCTGCAGATATAGTTGACAGGGTCTCCGGAAACAAAGGTCATCATCCAGGAAAACTCCGGGTGGTCGGCATGAAACTCTGCCCGGAAGGATTTTGGCAGATTCACCTCATCATCCACACCGGAAACTGCCCATCCAACCAGTGCCCGATATCCCGCTTCTTCCATTACAGTCGCATTTTCGGTCGTAATGCCGGATATGCCTTTTTCCGGGAGAATTACTGCTGTGACTGCAAGAGCCGGATGTTCACCCGACGCAGAATAAGTGACTTCAACCGATACATCACCCTCCGTTTCGGCAAGCTCTGATGCGGATACCTCCTCTCCATCCAGCATAAAGCGTACAACCGGAAGAACCTCCGGCATTTTATCGGATGTCCCCTGATAGGTAATATCTTCGCCCATCGCTTCCCAGGTGAGAACACCGTCATTCAGAGTGAAACTCTGTTCTCCGTTCACATTTTGCACACCGGAAAGCATCGTGCTGTCTGTGATTTCGTCAAGTGAATCTCTGTTTTCCAAATGGATGGTATCTGTCAGACTAAGGACAGCTCCGTCCGGTGCTGCAACAACATATACACGCTCATGTTTTGCCGTTTCGGCAGATGCTTCCATCCCGCCCAGCGCAAGCGTCATGGCAAGGACCAGCATCACAGCAATCAGTTTTTTCTTCATGATTATTCCTTTCTCCGCTTCAGCGGGCAGCTTTCATATCAAAAGTAGTATGCACGATCAGTTTATCCAGAAGGAGGAGCATTGCCGGCAGCAGGAACAGAACCACAACCACTGAGCACAACGCTCCACGGGCTATCAGCCTGCACATACCGGATATAATATCAATATTGGAATAAAGCCCGACGCCATAGGTCGCTGCAAAGAACCCAAGGCCGCTGACCAGCACACTCTGTGCTGCAGATGATACGGCGTCCTGTACAGCTGTTTTACAGTCTTTACCGGAAAGACGGTTCTGTTTATATCGTGTTGTCATCAGGATAGCATAGTCCACTGTTGCTCCAAGCTGAATTGTAGAAATCAGAATCGGCCCGACGAAAGCAAGCGTCTGATGTGTGTAATACGGGATACACAGATTAGCCGCAATAGCCAGTTCAATCACTGCCACAAGCAGTATCGGCAGAGTAAAGGATTTTTCCACTATCATGATGATAACGAAGATTGCAGCCATGGAAATCGCAGTGACGACCTTGAAGTCGCGGTCGGTGCAGGCAATCAGGTCCTTTGTGCAAGGTGCTTCACCGATGAGCATCCCACCCTGATCATATTTTTTCAGCACTGCATTCAGCTCATCAATCTGAGCGTTCACCTCGTCTGAGGAAATGATGTAGGAACTGTTGATCAGCATCAGCTGATAGCGCTCGCCCTTCACGGAAGAGAGAACTTCATTGGGGAGGATACTCTCAGGGATTCCCGCTCCAAGCAGGCTGTCAATGCCAACCACACTTTTTACGCCGTCAATCTGCTCCATTTCCTTTGCCATATCAGAGACGTCTTTTTGTGAAACATCGGCATCGACCAGTAAAAGATGTGTAGTTGCAGTATCAAAGTTTTCTTCCAGTTTTTTGTTTGCAATCACTGATGGCAGATCCTGAGGCATCACGCGGCTCATATCGTAGTACACATCCACATGGTTATATCCGTAGAAGGCCGGCACACAGAGCAAAACCAGAATGATGCATAGAAGCCGATAATGTTTTGCGACGAAGCGTCCGATTCCACCGACGTCAGGAAGAAGCGGTTTATGGCTTGTTTTTTCAATCGCTTTATCCAGCAGCCGGATCACGCATGGCAGCAAAACCAATGTTCCCAAAAGGCCCATAATCACACCTTTGCTCATTACCACACCCAGATCACGTCCGAGCGTAAAGCTCATGAAACATATGGAGACAAATCCGGCAATCGTCGTAAGACTCGATCCGATGATGGAAGAGAAAGTGAGGGTCACTGCGTTTGCCATTGCTTCATCCCTGTCTTCCGTCAGCCGTTTCTGCTCTCTGTAGCTGTGCCAGAGGAAAATGGAATAATCAAGTGTCACTCCCAGCTGAAGCACGGCAGCCACTGCCTTGGTGATGTAGCTGATCTCCCCGAGGAAATAGTTTGTACCAAAGTTCCACAAAACAGCTACTGCAATACAGAGCAGAAAGATAATCGGAAGGAGAAAGCTA
>CACYYN010000036.1 GCA_902778665.1 Oscillospiraceae bacterium
TTGCTTGAGTGGAGAGGAAAAACGGCACGAATGTCATATCAGGTAAACGCCTTGCGTTTGCCTGCTGACATGGAAGTGCCGTTTTGACGAGGGTTGGACCCCGCAACAGTATTGGATTTACCGCATGGCGAATGGAGGATAAAATGGAAAATCATTACACAGTCTACAAGCTCACCGACCCGGAGGGGAAGATATATATCGGCTGCACGGGTACTTCTGTAGAAAAAAGATGGCGGAAGGGCAGAGGCTACAGAAGGGGTCTCCCGATCCGGGAGGCGATTTTGCACTACGGCTGGAAGAATTTTCAGCATGAGATTCTCTGCGAGAACCTGACGAAGGAGGGGGCGGAAAAGCTGGAGAAGTGGTTCATCGACTGGTATGACAGCACAGATCCGGCAAAGGGATACAACCGCTTCCTTGGCGGCCTTGGAAAGGGTGCCCACATGAGCGAGTTTACCAAAAAACTTTCCAGTGAAGCAAAGTACAGGCTGTATGACGATCACCCGGAGATTAAGGAGAAGATCAGGCAGACAGTGAAAGCCGCCTTTGCTTCCGATCCGGATTACCGGAGGAGAGTCGGTAAAGGCGTGCTGAAAGCCTATGAAAAAGATCCAAATCTCAGAAAGCGTATGAGCGAAAAGTCGGAGAGACTTTGGCGGGATCCTACCTATCGGGAACGTACTTCCGCAGGCAGACGGGAGGTATGTGTGATGAATTTCGATCTGGCGGAGCGGACGCAGGCTTCGCATAAAAGCTATTACAATACGCATCCGAAGCGCAGGGAGGAGATCAGCCTGCAGATGCGCACCTATCTGTCAGATCCGGCGAATCGGGCGTTTGTTGTTTCGGACAGCCGGGCCAAACCGGTGCGGTGTGTGGAAACCGGAGTTGTCTATCCCTCCCAGCGCTCAGCGGAGAAGGATACTGGTTTTGCCGGCATCCACAAGGCCTGCAGCGGGCGGCAGTCTACCGCGGGAGGCTACCACTGGTGTTATGTCTCTGGGCAAAATTAACACCCCGCCGGAGATCTCCGGCGGGGTGAAAAAGTTTGATGATAATAGAACAAAAGCTCAGGCAGAAGTGTTTGCTCTCTTTGCCAGGAAGTACTGCGCAGCGACAACTGCTGCCATCACAGCGAAACCGATAATATCGGTTACGGTGGTCGGGTCCATCATCAGGAGACCGGCAGCAATGAGTGCAATACGAAACAGCCAGTTGAGCGGTCTGAAGAGATAGCCGTTGAGACCGGCAGCTACACCGAAAATGCCAATAATTGACGTAATGACCACCAGAATAACCTGGATGGTTGTGGTGTCAATAAGCAGCATGGCGGGATTCAAGGCGAAGATATAAGGCACGATGAAGGCTGCAATTGCCAGCTTGGAAGCATTGAAAGCTGTCTTCATCGGAGGTGCCTTGGCGATGGCAGATCCTGCATAGGCTGCAAGGGCGACCGGTGGAGTGATATCTGCCACGATGCCGAAGTAGAAGACAAAGAAATGGGCAGCCACCTGCGGGACACCGATAGTAATGAGAATCGGGGCACAGGTAGAGGCCATGATGCAGTAGTTTGCCGTCGTGGGAACACCCATGCCGAGGACAATGCAGCAAAGCATGGTCAGCACCAGAGCTACCATAACCCGCCCGCCGGAGATAGTGACAACTGCAGTGATGAGCTTGGATGCAAGCCCGGTAGAGGTGACGCACCCAGCCACCAGCCCTGCCATCGCACAGGCGACGGATACCGTGATGGTGCTCTTGGCACCGGCTTCCAGAGCATCAAAGAAGCGCGCCAGCGTCAGGTTGTCGGTTGTATCCTGACTTTTTGTAATCTTGCTGACCAGATTGTTGAAGAGCCCCACCAGAATAGTCACTCCGATAGCGACGGCAGCGGAGAACTGCATGGTGCGCTTGTTGGTGGCAACCAGATAAACAAGGATGATCAAAGGAAGCAGGAGGTAGATCTTAGGGAGCAGCGTGCCCAGTTTCGGCAGTTCTTCTCTGGGGATGCCCCGGAGGCCAAGCTTTTTGGCTTCCAGATGGACGGCAATGTAGATCCCGGCAAAATAGAGTACTGCGGGGAGAATTGCCTTCAAGGCAACCTGACCGTAAGGAATACCCATATATTCTGCCATAAGAAATGCGGCTGCGCCCATAATCGGCGGCATGATCTGGCCGCCTGTGGAGGCAGCGGCTTCCACAGCGCCTGCAAATTCCGGCTTATAGCCTGTCTTTTTCATCATCGGGATAGTGACAGAACCGGTGGTTACCGTGTTGCCTACAGAAGACCCGGATACCATGCCGCACAGAGCAGAGGAGATAACAGCAACCTTAGCCGGCCCGCCCGAAGAGGCGCCCGCGATGGAGTTTGCCAGATTGATGAAAAAGGCGGATATTCCGGTTCGTTCCAGAAAGGCACCGAAGATAATAAACACGACGATATACTTGGCACAGACGTTAATCGGAGTGCTCATGATGCCGGTTGTGGTATAGAAAAGATCATAGATGACCTTACCGAAACGAACGTTTGTAAACGCATAGATCAGCAGCACACCCACCACACAGAGAATGGGGATTCCGACACAGCGCCTGCAGAGTTCCATATAGCAGAGTATGGCGGCTACTGCCATGATAACCATCTTCGGGTCACGTGTCACACGGGCGGCAAGTTTAATGATGGAGTGGGCATTAAAAGCGCAGTAGAAAAACGGAAGAGCACCGATTACAAGCAGAATGATATCATACCAGGGAATGTAATTGGGTCGAACATGTTTTTTACTGATGGGATAATTGAGGTAGCCGAGAACCAGCACCAGTCCGAGGTAGAGATTCAGCTTTTCTTCCGGCATCATGGTGCTGAACAGGGTTACCCAGATGCAATATACCGAGAATGCCGCACAGAGATAACGGATGATTTTTGCCGGAACGCCTTCCCAGATTCGGGTGTTGGATTCCCGGTCATATTTTTTCATCAACTCTTCTGCGCTTGCCGGTGCGGTTTCAGGGGTTTTCGATGTCTTTGCCACAGTAACAGGCTCCTTTTTTGCAGAATTTTAACAGGGCTGAAAACCATGCTGCCCGCATCCGGGCAGGATGCGGGCTAAAAACATGGTTTGCAAAGCAGTACGAAAGTTTATCAGCCTTCCACCGTGATGCCCTTATCGGCAAAGTACTGAACGGCACCGCTGTGATACGGCACACCGCTGAAGGAGGAGGCAAACTCCAGGCTCAGCTCGTTGGCCTTGTCGTGGATCTGGGCGAGATCGCCGAGATTCTCAAACACACCGCACAGGAAGTTATAAACATCCACATCTGCCACATCGTTGGAAGCAATGACAACTGCGCTGACAGCAACAGTGGTGGCATCTTCCGGCATGTTGTAAGTTGCAGCGGGGATTACAGCCTTTGCATAGAAGGGAGACTCTGCAATCAGAGCATCGATATGCTCATCATCCAGGCTGACGAGATAAACATTCTTGGTAGTGGCAAGAGAAGTGACAGCGGTGGTCGGAGCACCTGCAACGATGAATGCCGCATCAATCTGACCATCCTGCAGAGCCTCAGCACTGTCGCCGAAGGACTGGTAGGTGGGTTTAATGTCGGCTTCCGTCAGACCGTAAGCACCGAGAACATCAATGGCGTTGAAGTAAACGCCGGAGCCGGCAGCACCGATGGAAACGGACTTGCCTGCCAGGTCAGCAACAGATTTGATGTCAGGGTTCATGGTGACGATCTGGACCTGCTCCATGTAAAGGGGAGCTACAATGGAGAAGTTGGTGATGGCACCGAGATCTTCAAAGGAACGAACGCCGGTGTAGGCATAAGAGAGAACGTCAGACTGGGAGAAGCCAAGCTGTGCATCGCCCATATCCAGTGCGTCAATGTTTGCAGCGGAACCGCCGGAGGTGATTGCCGTGACATTCGTGCTGGTTACTTCGCTGACCTTCTGAGCGAGAACGCCGCCGAAGCCGAAGTATGTGCCTGCTTCACCGCCGGTGGAGAAGGTGAGCTTGGATCCGCCGTCTTTGGGAGCGGCATCTGCAAAAGCACCTGCTGCCAGCGCCAGAGTAAGGCAAAGAGCTAAAAGAAGAGAAAGAAACTTTTTCATAAGTCAAACCTCACTTTGTTAGAATGTATTTTGGGATACAAAGAATATAGCGCAAGCTGCAGGAAAAGTAAAATAGGGAAATAGAAAAAATTATCAATATTTCAGATAATTTAGCCTGTTTTCGGCAATAAAACAAAAATTATTAGCAACGGATGGAACTGTTTTGTGAAAAATTAACATACCGGTTGCAAAACCTGATGGTTTGCCGGATAATAAGGACAGAAAAAGAAGGGAGGAAAGCTATGGAAAACCAGAGCAGACCGGCGATCCGGCTGATCGCATTTGATCTGGACGGAACATTTCTGGACAGGGAGAAGAGAATTCCGGAGGAAAACATCCGGGCAATTGAACAGGCTGCAAAGAAGGGAATAGAGATTGTGCCCGCAACGGGTCGGCTGTATGCCGGCCTTCCGGAGGAAATCCGGGCATTGCCGTTTATCCGCTATTTTATTCTTGTCAACGGTGCAAAGGTATATGACGCGAAAGAGGATAAAGTGCTCTACGCAGCAGATCTGACGAACGAACTTGCCCTCGCCCTTTTCCGACACGGGGACGACCTGGGATGCCTGTATGACTGCTATCTGCGGGATGAAGGGCTGATGTCGAGGCCGATGTATGATCGACTGGAAGACTATGTGGCAGACAAGCACTATGTGAAGTATATGAAAGAAATACGCCGTCCGGTCGATGACCTGCCTTCCCTGATACGGGAAGACGGAGGAACGGTTCAGAAAGTGCAGTATTTCTTCCGGGACAATGAGAAAAGGCTCCGCCAGCTTGCGACACTTCCGGTGGAGTATCCGGGGGTAAAAGCAACCTCCTCCATGCCTACCAACATTGAAATCAATGCTGCCGACGCCAGCAAAGGCCCTGCTCTGGAACGGCTCTGCCTGCATCTCGGCTTCACTGCGGAGCAGGCAGCTGCTTTCGGGGACAGCACCAATGATCTGGATATGCTGCAGAAAGCCGGCACAGGTATTGCCATGCGCAACAGCGATAAAAGCCTCTTTGAGGCGGCGGATATGATAACCGCCTGCGACAACAATGACGCAGGCGTTGGAAAAACGATTATGGAATTGATTGGCTGAGCATTCTTGAAAAAATAGAGGCGGCTTCCGTCTGCATCGCGGCGGCACCTTCGTGCCGGAGCAGATAGATTTTTCGCTTTTCCGGGGGATCAGAGAGAGAATAGATTCGTATCCCATAAAGCTCTGCCATGCGCTGGGCAGAGACGGAGGAGAGAAGGGCCCAGGAGCCTTCCTCCTTCAGCAGATTTGCCATCATATGGGGGGAATTGATTTCAATCCGGCAGGAGCTCCTGCCGGAGAACCATTTTTCACGCCAGAGTGTCAGGCTGGAAAAATTGCCGCCGGAAAGCTGTACCTCTCTGCCGGGATCCAGAATCAGCGGGGAAATAGTACCTCCGTCCTCTGTGAAAGAAGTGTAGCTGACAACGCGGAACGACTGGTCGCAAATATGCCGGTGAATGATATTGGGTCGGGATGACTCATAGGAGGCAAAACCGAAATCAATCAGGTTGGTCTCCATCATGTCATAAATTCCGGAGGAGTCATTAATCTGGAGGGAGAGCTTCAGCTCGGGAACCTGCTTCATCATGGTGACGATAATTGGCTCCAGAAAGTCATAATAGACGCTCTCCGGAGCGGCGAGCCGGAGCATATACTGAGAACGCTCCCGCAGAAGATCTGCCTCTTCGAAAAGGTTCTTCCAGCGAACTGCGATGCTGACAAACTCTCTGCCCTGCCTCGTCAGCTCCATTTCCCTGACGCCTTTGGAACGGGTAAACAGTTCATAGCCCAGCTCCTCCTCCAGCTTTTTCAGCCTTGTGCTGATGACAGACTGGGAGAGAAACAGATGCTCGGCCGCTTTTGTAATATTCCTCGACTGTACGATCTCGAGGAATATTTCTATGTCCTTGTTCTGCATAATCAGGAGTGGAACAGTTTTTCCGTCTGATACCGAGGCTCAAAGGTGATGTTTACACCGATTCTCTTGAAGAGGTCCTGATCCTGATGGGAGAGGATAACCGATGAGTGTGCCTCACAGCCACGGAGCTCACCCAGTGCGTCAATTGCCTCTGCGACCAGCGGATTTGTCACGGCACAGACGGAAAGGGCTATCAGCAGCTCATCCGTATGAAGAAGGGGATTGCGGTTGCCCAGGTGCTCAACCTTCAGATGCTGAATGGGCTCTATGATGTTCTTCGGAATCAGTTTGGTCTTTTTGCGGATGCCGGAAATGGCTTTCATGGAATTGATCAGGCAGGCAGACGCGGCACCAAGAAGTTCCGTGGTTTTACCGGTGATCACGCGGCCGTCATTCAGCTCAATGGCAACTGCCGGCCCACCGGTTTCCTCGGCACGGGAGAGGGCGGCGTCAACAACTTTCCGTTCTGAAACGGAGATTCCGGCGGAATTCATGATGAGATCAATCTTCCGGAGCTCCGCCGGGTCGGAAAGACCCTGCAGCACACTGCAGGCGGAGGCATAGTAGCGACGAATAATTTCCTGCCGGGAAGCTTCACAGCACACATCCTCATCCAGAATGCAGAATCCGATCTGGTTGACACCCATATCCGTCGGGCTTTTATAAGGGCTCTCACCGTAGATCTCCCGGAACATTGCCTCCAGAACCGGGAAGATCTCGACATCCCGGTTGTAGTTAACGGTAGTCTTTCCGTAGGCTTCCAGATGGAAGGGATCGATCATGTTCACATCGTTCAGATCTGCCGTAGCAGCTTCATAGGCGAGATTGACCGGATGCTTGAGCGGGAGATTCCACACCGGGAAGGTTTCAAACTTGGCATAGCCCGCATTGATGCCTCGCTTGTGCTCATGGTAGAGCTGGGAGAGGCAGGTAGCCATTTTTCCGCTGCCTGGCCCCGGGGCTGTGACAACCACCAGCGGCCGGGAAGTCTCAATATAATCATTACGTCCGAAGCCATCCTCTGAGATAATCAGGGGGACGTTGGATGGATATTCCGGAATGATGAAATGTTTATAGGCTTTGATACCTAATGTCTCCAGACGCTTCAGAAACTTGTCTGCAGCCTTCTGCCCGCGATAGTGGGTGATCACCACGCTGCCAACGTACAGGCCGATCCCACGGAAGGAGTCAATCAGGCGGAGCGTATCCTCATCATAGGTGATGCCCAGGTCGCCGCGGCGCTTGGAACGCTCAATGTCATCGGCGGAGATAGCAATGACGATCTCCAGCTCATCTTTCATCTCCAGCAGCATTTTCACCTTGCTGTCCGGCTCAAAACCCGGAAATACGCGTGATGCGTGATAGTCATCAAACAGTTTACCGCCGAATTCCAGATACAGCTTTCCGCCGAATCTGGAAATCCTGTCCTTAATGCTCTGTGACTGCAGCGTGTTATATTTGTTGCTGTCAAATCCAAGTTTGCGCATAACCGGGAAGCCTCCGTTTCAGTAATCAAAACCAGATACCAGTTTACCATAGGATCCGTCAAAGCTCAAGAAGCGAATCATAAAAACTTTACAAAGTGGACATTCCATTGTTTCAGGCATTGTGCTATAATATAAACTGTATATTTATCTCTATATTAAGGACGAAACAGTATTATGGGATTTCTTGATAAAATATTCGGAAGTTATACAGATCGTGAACTGAAAAAGCTCCATCCGATTGCCAAATCCGTCATGGCGCTGGAAGAGGAGTATGCTGCATTGACAGATGAACAGCTCCGTGCCAAAACCGGAGAATTCAAAGATCGCCTTGCAGCAGGGGAGACGCTGGATGATCTTCTCCCAGAGGCTTTTGCCACTGCAAGAGAGGCTGCCTGGCGTGTGCTGGGTATGAAGCCGTTCTATGTGCAGGTGATCGGCGGTATTGTGCTGCATCAGGGCCGTATCGCAGAAATGAAGACCGGTGAAGGCAAAACGCTGGTGGCAGTTCTGCCTGCCTATCTCAACGCGCTGGCAGGAGAGGGCGTACACATCGTAACCGTAAATGACTATCTGGCCAGGCGCGACAGTGAATGGATGGGAAAGGTCCATCGTTTTCTTGGGCTCTCGGTCGGCCTGATCGTGCATGATCTCGATTCTGCCCAGCGCAAGGATGCCTATCTCTGCGACATCACCTACGGCACAAATAACGAGATGGGCTTTGATTATCTTCGTGATAATATGGCGCTGTATAAAGAAAATATGGTGCAGCGCGGTCACAGCTTTGCCATCGTCGACGAGGTGGACTCGATCCTGATTGATGAAGCGCGTACACCTCTTATTATTTCCGGGCAGGGTGACGAGAGCACAGATCTTTACCGGCTGGCGGACCAGTTTGTCAACGGGCTGAAGAAGGTTGTCTATGCTACCGTAGACGAGAAGGAAGAAGAACAGGAAGATCTGGATGCCGACTATGTGGTGGATGAAAAAGCGAAAACCGCCACACTGACCGCCCGCGGCATCGCAAAAGCGGAGAAGGCCTTCGGGCTGGAGAATCTGGCGGATATCGAAAACGCTACCCTCAGCCACCATATCAATCAGGCGCTGAAGGCTCACGGTATCATGAAACGCGATATCGATTATATCGTGAAAGACGGTGAGATCATCATCGTGGATGAATTTACCGGTCGTCTGATGCTGGGCAGACGGTATTCGGAAGGCCTTCACCAGGCCATCGAGGCGAAGGAGCATGTGGATGTTCAGAAAGAGAACAAGACCCTTGCCACCATCACCTTCCAGAATTACTTCCGCCTTTATAACAAGCTCTCCGGTATGACGGGCACTGCTGCCACAGAGGCAGAGGAATTCCAGGCAATTTACGGTTTGGATATTATCGAAATTCCCACCAATAAGCCGGTGATTCGTCTGGATGACCCGGACGTGGTGTATAAAAATGACACGGGCAAGAACCATGCCATTATTGAGCAGATTGTTACCTGCCATGAAAAGGGACAGCCGGTGCTGGTGGGCACCGTCTCCATTGAGAAGAGTGAATACATTTCCTCCCTGTTGAAGAGACGCGGCGTTCCGCACACGGTGCTGAATGCAAAGTACCATGAAAAGGAAGCGGAAATCGTTGCTCAGGCAGGCCGTCTCGGAGCGGTAACTATCGCGACCAACATGGCAGGACGCGGCACCGATATTGTTCTGGGAGGCAATCCGGAGTTTATGGCAAAAACAGACCTGCGCAAAGCGGGCTTTGCCGATGAGGTGATTGCAGAAGCTACCGGATTTGCCGAGACAGATAATGAGGATATCCTCAACGCAAGGAAATTGTTTGCCGAGCGTCTTGCCGCCCACAAACAGGAGACGGATGCGGAGGCGGAAAAGGTCCGTCAGGCAGGTGGCCTGTTTATCCTCGGTACCGAGCGGCATGAGTCACGTCGTATCGACAATCAGCTCCGCGGCCGTTCCGGCCGTCAGGGAGATCCCGGTGAAAGCCGTTTTTACCTCGCCATGACAGACGATATAATGCGTCTGTTCGGTTCGGAGCGGATTATGGGTATGATGGAAGCACTGAAGGTGGATGACGATACCCCGCTTGACCACAAAATGCTCTCAAATGCGATTGAACAGGCCCAAAAGACCGTGGAATCCCGCAACTTCCAGACCAGAAAGACTGTTCTGGAATACGACGACGTTATGAACAAGCAGCGCGGCATTATTTACGGGGAACGCCGCAAAGTGCTTGACGGGGAAGATCTTCAGCAGCAGATTATGGGGATGATCCATGAGTTTGTCTCCTCCACCGTGACGGACGGCCTGCACGGAGAGGCGGCGGAGACCCAGCAGCAGCTCGATGAAGCGCTCGCTCCGTTCACCAAGCTGTTCCTGCCTGCCGGCGCTTTGAAGATCTCCGCGTTTAACGGGCCGGTTTCTGCTGAAAAGCTGACCGAAGTGATGGAAGACATTGCAGAGAAGGCTTACAAAGCCAGAGAGACCGCATTCGGTATTCGCCCGGACGGAACGCCGCTGATGCGGGAACTGGAGCGCGTGATTATGCTGCGCGTGGTAGATGAGTACTGGATGGATCACATCGATGCAATGGATGATCTGCGCCGCGGTATCGGCCTGCGGGGATACGGCTCTGTCAAACCTATCGATGCCTACAAGCAGGAAGGCTATGACATGTTTGAGGCTATGGTTGCAGGTATCCGCGAGGAGACAGTGCGCCGATTGTATACAGTTCGGATCCGGGGCGAACAGACGGTAGAACGAAAGGCTGTGGCGAAAAATGTTGCTACCAATGCCGGCGGTGAGCCGGAGAAGAAAAAACCGGTGAAAAAGGTGCCGAAACCCGGGAGAAATGACCCTTGTCCCTGCGGAAAAATGAAAGCGGACGGCAGCAGGCGCCTGAAGTATAAGGAATGCTGCGGCAGAAACGAGTAGGCAGGCGCATCCCTAAGTAAAAGAGTAAAAATGAGAGGTAACACCTATTGTTCCAGGATAGAATAAGCGAAAGCGGTGTGCATATTGTGGTTTCCTCTGTGCTTCCTGCAGAGCATGCTTTTTCCACACGGCTCGGAGGGGTCAGCAAAGGAGGATTTGAAAGCTTCAATGTTGGCTCTGCCCACGGTGATGATCCGAATGCCGTACGGGAGAACTACAGGCGATGGTGTGTTGTTTTCGGAGCCGGGATGAATGAATGCTGCGTGACGAATCAGGTCCACGGTAATGCTGTGCGTATTGTGACGGCAGCAGACAGGCACAAGTGCTTGGAGAAAACACCATATGAAGCTGACGGAATTGTGACGGCGGAAAAAAATCTTCCTATTTTCTGTTTTACGGCTGACTGTGTTCCGGTGCTTCTTTGTGAAAAGCACGGAAAGGCGGCAGGTGCCGTGCATTGCGGCTGGAGAAGCTCTGCAGCGGATATTCTGGGGGCAATGATAAATGCTATGGAAGAGCTTGGCGCCGGAGCAGAAGAAATCTATGCCGCAATCGGTCCGTCGATCGGAAAATGCTGTTTTGAAACGGACCGGGATGTACCCGATGCGCTTTCGGCATTTCTCGGCGGAGACACGGAGGGTCTCTGGACCGTAAGGAAAGATGGAAAGTATCTGGTGGATCTCCGTGGCGCAAATGCCAGAAGACTGGTACAGCTCGGCCTGAGACCGGAGCATATTGATATTTCAGAAGAATGCACCGTGTGCAGCCACGAAAAATACTGGTCGGCGCGGTACACGAAGCGTCACCACCTGAAGCGTGGCAGCATGGTAGCGGGAATTGTGCTGAGATGAAGATGATACATAAAGGAAAACCGGTTATAACCGGCATTCTGATCCTCGCCCTGGTGCTGACATCTGGCTGCACCCTGCCGGGGACCAATCTGGCTGCAGGGGTAATCCCGGAGTCAACAGAGGGGAAGGACCTCACGATGGGTGAGGCGGCAGACAACGTTTTTTCCCTGAATATCAACAGAAGATACAGTTTTAATCCCCTTATCGCCACAAACCACTTCAACCAGCTGGTCTGCTCACTGGTCTATGAAAATGTTGTGGAAGTGGACAACGATTTCAATGTGATTCCCTGTATTGCCTCAGAGTGGGAATATAATGAAAACGCCACCATCTGGACGATCACCATAGACAACACGCATACCTTTCATGACGGATCCCCCGTCACCGCCAGAGATGTGCGTTATTCCATCGATCGCGCTGTCAGCTCGGACCGATTCCTTGGCAGATTTTCCACCTATCAGGGAGCTGCACAGGATGGAGACGACAAGCTGTATATTACCCTCGGCGTGGGAGATACCCAGTTTATCAAACTGCTGAATATTCCGGTGATCAAATATGGCTCTTACGATGATAAATTTCCTCTCGGAAGCGGGCCTTATGATTATGTGTTTGATGAGACGCCGGAGGAACTGGACGAAGAGGGGAATGTGGTCACCGAGGCAACTCAGACGCTGAACTGCCTGAAGGCCTATGAAGGCTACAAATCCTACAGGACGTTGCCGGTGGATACGGTATATCTCACGGAATATACGCAGGCAGAGGAAGTGATCAACGCATTTGAAGATTCTTATATCGATGTCGTTATCAATGACCCCTCCAGCTATACCAACCTCGGATATGCCAGCACCAACGAAATTCACACCTACGCCACGACAAACATGCATTTTGTCTGTTTCAATCAGGAGACGAGAATCGGAGCAATGAGCGGTTTCCGTTATGCCATGCAGTATGCCTTTGACAGGGCATATCTGGAGGAGCTGCTGAACGGCAATGCCGTCGCATCTGCCATCCCGATGTATCCCACCTGTGCAGAATTTCCGTCTGATCTGAACACCGCTCTGGCCTATAATCTGGACCGATGCAAGGTTATTCTGGAAAATAACGGTATCCGCGACTACGATGAAGACGGTTTTATGGAGATCATGAACGGGAATGACGAAGACCTGATCGTGAACTTTATTCTCTGCAGTGACAGCTCTGCCAAGGCAGGGGTTGTCAACCGTTTTGTAGATGATATGCTGAAAATCGGCATTAAGGTAAATGTTCGTGAGCTCACTTGGACAGACTACTATAATGCCCTGACAGACTATGAAGACCTCACCAAAGAGCAGAAGGAAGACGAAGATTTTGTGGAGATCGAATACGACATGTATTATGGCGAGGTGAAACTGCGCAATAACTTCGATATCACCCAGATGCTGCAGGAAAGGTCAGAGCGGAATAAAGGCTCCTGTATCAACTATTCCCATTCCATGGGGAACGGATTTGAAACCTATCTCTACAACTATCTGGCCTCCGGCGACTCCAGCCGAAAAAACAATTACCGGGCGTTTGCCGAATATGTGCTGGCCAATGTGGCCCATTTCGTTGTGATCGGTTTCGAGAAACAGCAGATTATCTCGCACAGACAGGCTATTCGCGGAATTGATGCCAATATGGGTAATCCGCTTTATAACTTCCCGAACTGGACGATACAATTTAAAGAGGAGGACAAGAGACAATGACAGACAGAGAGCTGATGTCAGCAGCAAAGGAAGCATCCCTCAATGCCTATATTCCTTATTCCCACTTTGCGGTAGGTGCAGCGTTGGAATGTGACGACGGGACGATCTACACCGGCTGTAATGTGGAAAACGCCGCCCTGGGAAGCACGATCTGTGCAGAGCGCACCGCCTGCTGCAAAGCAGTCAGTGAGGGGCACAGAAAGTTTCGCAGGATTGCCATCTATGCCGACAGCCAGAACTGGTGTACTCCCTGCGGTGCCTGCCGGCAGTTCCTGGCAGAATTCTCTCCCGACATGGAGGTGCTCTGCGCCAAAGCCGGCGGGAGATATGTGAGCTACAAACTATCCGAGCTTCTTCCTCACACCTTCGATTTCTGAAGAATAGAATAGGGTATAGCCTGAAACATCAAAAATCCTCCGGTCCTGCCGGAGGATTTTTAATAGGAATCAGCAGTATTTACAATTCAGGTATTATACAGTGCAACAAACTCTTCCAGGCAGAGGTTATTCTCTGTCATGTACTTTGCGGCTTCCACGCCGACGTAACGGAAATGCCAGGATTCTCCCATTACATGCGTGATTTCCCGCTTGTCGGTTGGGAAGCGGAGAATAAAGCCGTATTCCGCGCAGTGCTCTGCCAGCCACTGCACCGTTGCGGTTTCCGCGATGGAATCGTTTTTGAACTCACGGTAATAATCTGTAATGTCACAGCAAAGTGCGGTCTGATGCTCGCTGCAGCCGGCCGGCATGGTGATATAGTGGCCTTCTGCGTTTTTGCCGTCTGACACCCCGTTGTTGGCACAGACCCGCTGGAAGTTTGCCGCCTGCTCGGAATAGCTGCGGTAGCCGGAGGAGAGATAAACTGGCAGTCCGGCAGCCTTGCATGCCTGGGTCATGTCAATCAGAGGCTGGGCGATCATCGCGTCAACGACCTGCCGGTTTCCGTCATATCCGGTGCGGATTTCGGTGTCGTCGCCAACCATGTTGAGATACACGAGATTGGACGGAGCGTAGTCAACCGGGTCCATGGGATGATCACCGTTGACAAGCACATACTGCCAGTCGTTGATGTTGATATCCGGCGGTTCGGGAAGGCCGAGGGCGGCTGCATTGACGGCAGCCTGCCTGGGCGGTTCAGGGGTGGGTTCCGGAGTGGGTTCGGGCGTCGGCTCCGGGGTAGCAGCAGGCGTGCTTTCAGGGACAACGGCCGCAGCTGGTGCTGCGGCCGGGATTTCAGTAACGGTTCCTGTTTCATCGGAAACAGCATAGTCTGTTTCAATTTCATCTTCACGACCCTGATTCCGCAGATACCGATTACGGTCGTAGCCGTAGACTCTGTAGAGGTAGGTGTCTTCGCAGTTTTCCAGGTCGCTGCTGTGAACGGCAACCTTGCAGCTGATAAAGGCAAAAACAATGAAAGCTGCAGTGAACAGTATTCCGCCAATTATTCTTTTGGCGCTGTGTCTCTTTTTCTTCATAGAGATTCCTCCTTTTATGGACAGGCATCGGCAGAAATGTCCGAATGTTGTGATCGGCTTTCCTCAAGGGTGTCTATGGTTCCCAACTCATCAAGGGTGAGCTCAAATGCCGGAACAAAATGATCCAGGAAGTATTTTACCTCAGGGAGAGGGCTTTCGTCCAGAAGTTTCCGCGTTTGTTTTTCGGCAGACAGAAATTCATCATTCCCGGCACGCCGCTCCTCAATGCATTTGAGGTAGGCGCTTAGCTTATCAGCTGCTTTTATAAGGTCGTGCAGTCTCTCTTCTGCCTCACCGCCTAAAAACGGTGCGAAAGAAGAACGGATTTCTTCGGGCAGCGTCTCCAGCAGGCGGTTGCTTGCAAGCTTTTCCACCTGTTTATAGGCATCACGGATTTCCGCGCTGTGGTATTTGATTGGGGTAGGCAGATCTCCGGTCAGGATCTCTGAACAGTCATGATACAGGGCAACAGCTGCACACTCTTCCGGGTTGCAGTCCTCCCCGAAAACGTCCCTGCGGATAATGCCCAGAGCATGTGCAATCACGGCAACCATGTGGCTGTGTTCCTGAATATTTTCCGGCAGAGCGTTGCGCATCAGGCTCCATCGTCCGATATATCGCATCCGGGAGATGTAGGCAAAGAAATTATAACTCATTTTGTGCTCCTTTTTTTAAAACATTCCTATTATAATAGTTGCGTTTTATCTCTTCAAGTGCTAAAATGCGTTTTTGTTGTGAAATGTTGAAGAAAAGAGAGCTGAATTTATGGATAAGCTGAGAAATGTAGCGATTATCGCCCATGTCGACCACGGCAAAACGACTCTCGTGGATGAACTGCTGAAGCAGTCTGGCGTCTACAGAGAAAATCAGGAGATTGTGGACCGCGTAATGGACTCCAATGATCTCGAACGCGAGCGCGGCATCACCATTATGGCTAAAAATACAGCTGTATGGTATGGCGACACAAAAATCAACATCGTGGATACCCCGGGCCACGCGGACTTCGGCGGAGAAGTGGAACGTATCCTGAAAATGGTCAACGGCGTCATTCTGCTGGTGGATGCTGCGGAAGGCCCGATGCCCCAGACCAGATTCGTCCTCAGCCGGGCACTCGAGCTTGGCCACAGGGTGATTGTGGTTGTCAATAAAATTGACAGGCCCGACCAGAGAATCCATGAGGTGATTGATGAAATTCTGGAACTGCTGATGGATCTCAATGCCACGGATGAGCAGCTGGATTCTCCGATGCTGTTCTGCTCCGGGCGTCAGGGCACGGCAAGCTATTCTCCCGACGTTCCGGGGACGGATCTGAAGCCGCTCTTTGAGACCATTCTGGAGTATATCCCGGCACCGGAGATGAATGAGGATGCACCCTTCCAGATGCTGGTGAGCAGTGTTGACTACAACGAGTATGTCGGTCGCATAGCGATCGGAAGAATCGAGCGCGGTGTGATCCGGCAGAACCAGGAAATCGAGGTTTGCAATTATCACGATGCAGATGCACCGACAGCAAAGGCAAAAGCGGTTTCCCTCTATCAGTTCGACGGGCTGAATCGTGTGCCGGTGACTGAGGCAGGTGCGGGGAATATTATTGCGATGTCCGGTATCGGCAATGTGACCATTGGCGATACGATCTGCGCCAGAGGCTTTGCAGAGCCGTTGCCCTTTGTGAAAATCGGAGCTCCTACGCTGGAAATGACCTTTTCTGTTAATGACAGTCCGTTTGCCGGCAGAGAAGGAAAATTCGTGACGTCACGGCAGATCAGCGACCGTCTGTACCGTGAAACCCTCAAGGATGTATCTCTCCGCGTGACAGATGTGGAAGGCAGCACAGACAGCTTTAACGTTGCCGGCAGAGGAGAGATGAGCCTCTCTATTCTGATTGAGACCATGCGCAGAGAGGGTTACGAGTTTCAGGTATCGCCCCCTCGTGTACTTTACCGGGAGATAGACGGCAAAAAGTGTGAGCCGATTGAACGTGTTGTGGTGGACGTACCCCAGGATTCCATGGGTGCTGTAATGGAAAAGCTTGGCAGCCGGAAAGGCGAATTCCTGGAAATGACGCCGGTCGGCAACCGTATGAAGATGGAATTTCTGGTTCCGTCCAGAGGCTTGTTCGGATATCGCAATGAGTTTCTGACGGATACCAAGGGCGAGGGCATCCTGGCCTCCGTTTTTGAAAACTATCAGCCCTATAAGGGGGATCTGATGCGGCGTCACACGGGTTCGCTGATTGCCCATGAGACCGGAGAAGCTGTGGCATACGGAATCTGGAATGCACAGGACCGCGGTGTCATGTTTATCACTCCGGGAACCCAGGTATACGGCGGTATGATCGTCGGTGAGTGCCCGAAGCAGGATGATATTCAGGTCAATGTCTGCCGGACAAAGCACCTCACCAACACCCGAGCCTCCGGTTCGGACGAAGCGCTCCGTCTGGTTCCGCCGAGACAGATGAGCCTGGAGCAGTGCCTGGAATTTCTGGCAGATGATGAGCTGCTGGAAGTAACACCGAAAAACCTCCGTCTCCGCAAAAGCATTCTCGATCATGGTCAGAGAATGAAAAATGTGATGAAGAACAGATAAGTAATATTTGCAGCCGCTGAAGAAAAGTTCCTCAGCGGCTGATATATGATAGTTTACTGTACAAATATGGCATTTTAGTAAATAATAAACGGATTTGTATAGCTGTTTGCATAAATATTGCCGAGATCTTGTATGGATTCTGGCTAATCCGTACAAAAAAAGGCACTGGAAATAAAAGCTGTTTGCAAACTGCCATTGGTTGAATTATAATATAGAAACACGATAATTTAAATCGGCAAAGGAGACTTTTCGGAGAAGGGTTTTCTTTTGCCAGAAAAGACAGGCGGTATTAGGCATGAGTCCAAAGACTCTTAAATACATTTTAAAACGCATCGGATTGGCAATTCTTACTGTTTGGGTTGTTATCACAGTAACCTTTTTCGTAATGCATGCAGTTCCCGGCGGCCCCTTCATGAGTGAAAAGGCTGTATCTCCGGCGGCTCAGGCTGCACTGGAGGCAAAATATGGTCTGGATAAGCCGTTGCTGGAACAGTATTTCACATACCTGAAAGATGTTGTCACCAGATTTGACTTTGGCCCTTCACTCAAGCAGCGCGGGCGTATGGTGATCGACATTATCCGCGATGGAATGAAGACATCCGTAAAGTTGGGTGTCGTGGCAGCCTGCATGGCTGGAATTGTCGGCATAGTGCTGGGTGCAGTAGCAGCTCTTCGACGCAACAAGATCATTGATAAGATTATCATGGTTATTACTACGGCTTTTGTATCCATGCCTTCCTTTATTATGGGTTCTCTGCTGCTGGCTTTGTTTGCCATACACTGGGCTATCCTTCCTGCCAACGGCTCCACATCAAAAGGATTGATTCTTCCGATTATTACACTAGCCCTTTATCCCATGGCATATATTACACGACTCACACGGTCGTCTATGCTGGATGTACTTGGCCAGGATTATATCCGTACGGCGAAGGCAAAAGGTGTATCCGGTGTGAAGATCATTTTCGGACATGCACTGAAAAATTCTCTGATTCCGGTCATTACCTATTTCGGGCCGATGCTTGCCTACATCGTAACAGGATCTCTGGTAGTGGAACAAATATTTGCGGTCCCCGGTATTGGCCGGGCGTTCGTGAGCAGCATCACAAACAGAGACTATCCCATGGTAATGGGAACGACAATTGTGCTTGCTGTGCTGATTGTAGTTATGAATCTTATCAGCGATATCATGTATAAGATTATCGACCCGCGGATTAACCTGGAGTAAGGAGGCATAGATGGATAAGAAGTTCACTATGCATGTGGATGTAGATGCGTTTCTGCCTGCATCCGATAAAGAAAAAGAATATATGGTGCAGATGCGCCCTTCGTCCACATTTTTTAAGGATGGAGTAAAGCGCCTGCTGAAAAACCGGGTTGCAACAATCAGTTTTATTATTATTGTCCTTATTACGCTTGCATCTATCATCATCCCCATGTTCTGGCCATATTCCTATGATAGTATGCTAGGGGTTAGGCCGGGCAGACCGGTGGATCCCTCTTACAATAATCTGCAGCCTTTTTCTTACGGGAGAACAGAACTGAAAAAAATTGAGGCAGGGGAGAAGGTTTTCCCTCATGTGTTTGGGACTGATTCTGCCGGCCGTGATTACTTCATCCGTGTAGTATACGGCACCCGTATTTCTCTTGCAGTTGGTTTTTTTGCAAGTATTATTGTGCTTATCATTGGAATGACAGTGGGATCTATTGCGGGCTATTGCGGTGGCAAAGTGGATCTGATTATCATGCGTATCGTAGATATCATATATTCTCTGCCAGACATGTTACTTGTAATTTTGCTGGCAAGCGTGCTAAAAATGACACTTGGCCCTGCTCTGGCTGGAACAGCTTTGGAAAAAATCGGCAGCAACATTATCAGTTTGTTTATCGTTTTCGGAGTTCTCTATTGGGTTTCCATGTCCCGGCTGATTCGTGGGCAGATCCTCTCGCTGCGTGAGCAGGAGTATGTGCTTGCCGCTCGTGCAGCAGGCGCGAAGGGAAGCTGGGTTATTCGTAAACATCTGCTGCCCAACTGTATCAGCGTTGTTATTATTTCCACAGCACTTCAGATCCCGAATGCAATCTTTACAGAGAGTTATCTGTCTTTCCTTGGGCTCGGCGTTAATGCCCCTATGCCTTCGCTGGGGTCTTTGGCGTCAGATGCGCTCAACGGTCTGTCTTCCTATCCTTTCCGTATGGTCATTCCCGCTGTGGTCATTTCTCTGATTGTGCTGTCTCTGAATTTGTTTGGTGATGGCCTTCGTGATGCATTTGATCCCAAGTTGAGAAACTGAGAAAGGAGAGGAAATATGGCATTACTGGAAGTTAATGATCTGCATACCTCTTTTTTCACTCCTGCAGGAGAGGTGCGGGCTGTCAATGGCATATCCTTTAACCTGGATCACGGGAAGGTTCTTGGGATCGTCGGGGAGAGTGGCTCAGGGAAATCGGTTACAGCGTATTCTATCATGCAAATTCTTGCTAATACGGGCAAGATTGTCAGTGGATCCATCAAACTGAACGGACAGGAACTCGTCGGGGCCGGTGAAAAAGTTATGAAGACCGTGCGCGGCAACAAAGTCTCCATCATTTTCCAGGATCCAATGACATCTTTGAATCCCACATATACCATTGGGAGGCAGCTTATAGAGGCAATTACGCTCCATACCAACCGTAATAAAAAGCAGGCATGGGATCGTGCGGTCGAAATGCTTCGCCTTGTCAATGTGAACGAGCCGGAGCGGCGTATGAAGCAATATCCACATGAGTTTTCCGGCGGTATGAGGCAGCGCGTAATGATTGCGATGGCCTTAGCCTGTGAGCCGGATATTCTGATTGCAGACGAACCTACTACGGCACTGGATGTGACGATTCAGGCTCAGATTTTGGATCTGATGAAATCGCTACAGGAAGAGCTTGGGATGGCTATCATTATGATCACCCATGACTTGGGTGTCGTGGCACAGCTGTGTGATGAAGTGATCGTCATGTATGCAGGGTCTATATGTGAACAGGGGACTGCAGAGGAAATATTCTATAATCCCAAGCATGAGTATACAAAAGGGCTGATGCGTTCCATTCCCACAGCAGATACAGCGGGAACGAAGCTGCAGCCTATCGCCGGCACACCGATTGATCTGCTAAACATGCCAGCCGGCTGTCCTTTCGCCCCGCGTTGCGACAACGCGATGAAGATTTGCCTTCGTGAACGTTGCCAGCGTATGCTGATTAACTCCGATCATGCAGCAGCATGCTGGATGAACGTAAAGAATGGAGTAGAAGACGGCAGCATTCTGCTGGAACCTGCCGGGAAAGGCGGTGAGACAGGTGCCTAATATGAATGAAAACCTGGTGGAAGTTCGCCACTTGAAGCAATATTTTAATATTAATGTGGGAATGTTCTCATCTAAACCCCTTAAAGCAGTAGATGATGTTTCTTTTGCGATCCGGAAGGGAGAGACACTTGGACTCGTTGGAGAATCCGGTTGCGGGAAAACCACAGTAGGAAGGACACTTCTTCACCTGTATAAACCTACTGCAGGGGAAATCCTGTTTGAAGGAAAACCTGTCTCAACAAAAGCGGAAATCCATGAATTTCGGAAAAAGGCTACGATGGTCTTTCAAGACCCTTATTCTTCTCTGAACCCGCGTATGACTGTTTCCGATATCATTGGTGAGCCTTTAGATATTCACAAGCTGTATTCCAGCAGAGAAGAAAGACGCCAGCGTATACTTGAACTAATGGACAAAGTGGGGCTTAATAGTGAGCATGCTTCCCGTTATGCCCATGAATTTTCCGGAGGTCAGCGCCAGCGTATCGGAATTGCACGGGCACTTGCATTGAATCCTTCGTTTATTGTCTGTGATGAGCCGGTTTCGGCACTGGACGTATCGATTCAGGCGCAAGTCATTAACATGTTTGATGAATTGCAGGAACAGTTAGGCCTTACATATCTGTTTATTGCCCATGATATTTTGGTCGTCAGACATATCAGTGACCGTATTGCTGTCATGTATCTTGGGAAAATGGTAGAGCTGGCTGATGCGAGCGAGATCTACGATCATCCGATGCATCCGTACACAAAATCATTGATGTCAGCGGTTCCTCAGCCTGATCCGAGAATTGCACGGGCAAATAAGCGTATTGTATTGTCAGGTGATATCCCCAGCCCTTTGAATGCTCCGTCCGGCTGCCCCTTCCGTACACGTTGTCCACACGCATCGGAAGCCTGTGCTGCATCAATGCCCGAGTTTAAAGAGATTTCTCCGGGCCACTTTGCCGCATGCCATAAAATCAATGAACTGAACTGATATAATATTTGATTCAAATCTGAATCTCCGGATGGAGGTTCAGTTTGAAAATATAAAATTTGAAAGGGAAACCAAAATGAAGAAGATTCTCGCACTGGTCCTCGCAATGACCATGGTCTTCGCGCTCGCTGCTCCTTCTGTATTTGCTGATGGCAGTTCTATTGCAGTCTGCCTCGCATCCGAGCCCGATACCCTGGATCCTGCACTCAACTCTGCCGTTGATGGCGCTACACTTGTCAGCCACCTGTTTTCTGGTCTGGCAAAGTGGGCACAGGATGAAAACGGCGCACTTGTTATCGTTCCCGACGCAGCTGAAGAGCTTGTTGAAGGCGTCGTGAATGAAGACGGTACCGTGACCTACACCTATACTCTTCGTGATGGCCTCAAATGGTCCGACGGAAAGCCTGTAACCGCTGCTGACTTTGCATTTGCATGGCAGCGTGCAGCATCTGTTGAGCTTGGTGCCGACTACGGCTACATGTTCGAAGTCGTTGACGGTTACGCTGACATCTGGGCAGAGGAGCCTCCCGAAGGCGCAGCGCTGAATGTCAAAGCAATTGATGACAAGACCCTGGAAGTTACCCTTGCTAATGCAGTATCCTACTGGAACGAACTGCTTGCCTTCCCCACCTACTTCCCCGTGCGTGAGGATGTGGTTGCTAACGAAGGTTGGGCAACAGATCCTGCCACTTATGTTTCCAATGGTGCTTATATCATGACCGGCTGGAATCATAACAGCGTGATTACACTTGAGAAGAACCCCAATTTTGTTGATGCTGACTCCATCCTCATGGATAAAATTGAGTTCTATCTCTCTGATGATGCAAACAACATGGTTGCAAACTTCAAGAATGGCACATGGCAGCTGATTGATGACGTTCCGACCAACGAGATGGCTGCTCTGAAGGCAGAGTATCCCGATGAATACATCGTTGCCGGACAGATTGGTACCTATTATGTATGCTGGAATGTCAATGAAGACATCCTGCCTGCAAGCTCCGGACTGACCGGGGTCGAGGCAGAGAATGCCCGCGCTGAGATCCGCAATGCTATCAGCCTCCTGTTTGACCGCAATTACATTGTTGAAGAAATTGGCCAGGCTGGTCAGGTTCCCGCTTCTTCCTTCGTTGCTATGGGTATGACCAATCCGGACGGCTCTCAGTTCTATCAGACTGCTGGCTCCAGCGAAGAGTTTGACGGTTACTACGATGTTTCTGTTGACGCTGTTGAGTCCAACTTTGATCAGGCTATCGAAGTGCTGAAGAAGTACTATACCTTTGATGAGTCAACCTTCACCTTCACTGACTTCCCGTCCATGACTTACCTGTACAACACTTCTGAAGGCCACAAGGCAATCGGTGAGTACCTGCAGAGTGCTCTGGCAGGCATTGGCATCACAATGAATCTGGAGAACCAGGAGTGGGCAACCTTCCTGAATACCCGTAAGAACGGCGACTATTCTATCGCACGTAATGGCTGGCTGGCAGACTACAACGATCCGATCTGCTTCCTGGATATGTGGACTACCGCATCCGGAAATAACGATGTCCAGTTCGGTAAAGGTGCTCATGCTGATGTGGCTGCATACAGTCTCGATCTGACTGACCTCGGCGTTGATGTCAAGGTTGAAAATGGTACTTGGGCAGATACCTATGATGTGCTGATCAAGACCATCAAGGGCTGCACTGACAATGAAATCCGTTATGAGCTTATGCATCGTGCTGAAGATCTCCTCATGTCTACCGGATGCATTTGCCCGCTGTACTTCTACACGGACACCTACATGATCAGCAAAGACGTAGACGGATTCTTTGCAAACCCGCTTGGATACAAGTACTTCATGTACTGCACCATCGGCTGATTCTAAAACAGCAAATCCTGTTCTCCCCGTGGCTTCACGGGGAGATTTTTTATATATTTGTGCAGATTGTCGAGGTTTTGCAGCCTGATAAACTATAAATTTGGTCTACTTTTGTCAACTATCTTCTTGAATAAATATACGCTTTGATTTATAATATAGCCAATGCAAGGCAGAGAATCTGCATGAGAGTGCATTTATTTTTTTCGGCATGCCGATGGGACAGAAAGGAGAAAAGAAATATGGCAAGATATCTGGTCAAGAGGGTGCTGATCATGATTTTAACCCTCTTTATGATTGCCCTTCTCACATTCTGTCTGATGCATGTTGTTCCCGGCAGTCCGTTTACCTCCCAGAAGCAGGTTTCTCAGGCGGTGCTGGATGCACTGAATGCAAAATACAATCTGGACGATCCGCTCTGGAAGCAGTTCGTGGATTATATGATCGGGGTGCTTCACTTTGATTTCGGCCCCAGTTACAAGTATACAGGAAAAACAGTAAATGATTTTATCGAGGGTGGAATGCCGTATTCCGGCACACTCGGGCTGATAACGCTGGTATTTGTGCTTTTGATGAGCATTCCCATGGGGATCGTTGCTGCGCTGCGGAACGGTAAATGGCAGGACATGCTGCTTATGTTTCTCGCAACGCTTGGTGTGACGATACCAAGCTTTGTGATCGCCACAGGGCTCCTGTATATTTTTTCCTTTAAGCTTGGCTGGACGCCGGTTTACGGCGTGGATTCCTGGAAAGGCTATATTCTGCCTATGATTGCCATGGGAGGCTATTCCATCAGTTTTCTGGCAAGGCTGATGCGCTCTTCTCTTCTGGAGGTTATGGGGCAGGATTATATCCGCACTGCCCGGGCAAAAGGTATCAGCGAAGTGCGGATTATCTGGAAGCATGCTCTTCGAAATGCGCTGATCCCTGTTATTACGGTCCTGGGGCCAACAATAGCCAACCTGCTGACCGGATCCTTTGTGATTGAAAAAATATTTGCAATTCCCGGGCTCGGGGGATATTTTGTCAACAGCGTGACGCAGCGCGACTATACCACCATCATGGGTATGACGATCTTTTATGCCACGGTCCTGATTGCGATGATTTTTATTGTGGACATCTTTTATTGCCTGATTGATCCGCGCATCAAATACGAGTAGGGAAGGGAGACAATCTCATGACAGAAGAGAATAAATGGGAACGGGTCTCCGGCAGCACAGAAGAAGCAGAACGGATTTACCGGAAATCCAGATCGTTTCTCGGAGATGTGTGGTTCCGTTTCCGGCACAAGCCGACAGCACTGCTTGGCTTTATTCTGGTGGTCATTCTGCTTGTTTTCTGTCTTGCAGGACCGGCTTTCACGCCTTATTCCTATTCGGAGCAGAACAATAAACTGGCAAGTATTCCGCCTCTGCTGACAGTTTATCCCGGGCCGGAAGAAGGAAGTTATCTCTACATTACCCAGGGGCTGAAGTTGATTGAGGTGGATGAGGACGGCAATCTGATCCGGCAACTCAAAAAGAAAAAAGACGATAATACCAACAAGCAGACGTCCTTTACCTGGGATGATGACACACTGGTCTATCTTGACTATTCCCGGCTTCCGAATACCGTGCTGGATGCGGATGGAAACAGGATTGAAACCGGTTTAAAAAAATGGAACAATACGTATCGACTCGGTACAGACCAGCTCGGGCGGGATATTCTGACACGCCTGATGTATGGGACGCGGATTTCCCTGATGGTGGCTTTTATTGCAGCACTGGTGAACATGGTTATCGGGATTGCTTACGGAGGAATCTCCGGATATCTCGGTGGACGGACGGATACAATTATGATGCGGATTGTGGATATTATCTCCACCATCCCGCTGACGCTTTATGTTATTCTGATCAAGATGTGCCTGGATGACGGGCTGCTTTCGATTATCATTGCACTATCCAGCGTCTACTGGGTGGATATGGCACGCGTGGTGCGTGGAGAGATGCTCTCCCTGAAAAATCAGGAGTTCGTGCTGGCAGCGAGGACCATTGGTTCTTCCACAAAAACAATATTGCTCAATCACCTGATTCCGAACGCCATGGGACCGATATTGGTGACTGTCACCATGCTGATCCCGAGCGCAATATTTATGGAAGCTTTTATGAGCTTTATCGGTATTGGCATTGCCCCTCCAATGGCATCGCTTGGAACGATGTGCAATGACGCAACCGAAACACTGCGCACAAACCCCTATCAGTTGTTTTTGCCGGCACTTGTGATTTGCATCATCATGTTTGCGTTCAACTTCGTAGGGGACGGGCTGAGGGATGCACTTGATCCCAAACTGAAGAAATGAGGGAGGAAGCCATGGAACATATCCTTGAAGTGAAGGATCTGCAGACATCCTTTCTGACCTCATCTGGTGAAGTAAAGGCAGTGCGCGGAGTCTCCTTTTTCGTCAATAAAGGGGAATCTGTTGGCATTGTGGGAGAAAGCGGAAGCGGAAAATCGGTAACGAGCCTCTCCGTAATGCAGCTTCTTGTAGGGACAGGAAAAATCATAGGCGGTAGCGTGAAGCTGAACGGGAGAGAGCTTGTGGGTCTTTCTCCGAAGGAAATGCGCAGCATCCGCGGCAAAGAAGTTGCCATGATTTTCCAGGACCCAATGACAAGCCTCAATCCGCTGATCCCGGTGGGAGAGCAGGTGGGAGAGATGCTCTGGTCTCATGACAAATCTCTTTCCAAGGCACAACGAGAGGAACGGGTAATTGATCTGTTCCGGATGGTTCGAATTCCGGAACCGGAGACAAGGCTTAAAAGCTTTCCCCATGAGTTTTCCGGCGGGATGCGTCAGCGTGTCATGATAGCAATGGCACTTGCCTGCAAACCGGACCTGCTGATTGCAGATGAGCCGACAACCGCACTGGACGTCTCTATTCAGGATCAGATTCTCAAGCTGATGCGCAGCATACAGAAAGAAATGGGCATGAGCATCATGTTTATTACCCATGATCTCGGTGTTGTGGCAGAGCTCTGCAGCCGCGTGCTGGTGATGTACGGTGGGCTGATTATGGAAGAAGCAAATATTTATGATGTCTTTGAAAATCCGCTGCATCCTTATACCATGGGCCTGATTGCTTCTATTCCGGATATCAACCAGGATAAGAGCAAAAAGCTGCAGCCGATTATCGGCTCGCCACCCGATATGGTCCATCCACCGGAAGGATGTCCTTTTGCTCCGCGCTGCCCCTATGCCTGCAGAATATGCCTCCATCAGCTCCCGCCAGTCTTTTCTGCGGGAGAAGGGCATAAGAGCCGCTGTTGGCTTCTGGCAGGGGATGCACCGTCTTCGGGTAACCCGTTGAAGGGCAGGAAAGGAGCAAAAGAATGAAGGAAGAAACTGCAGTTCTTCAGGTGAAAGGGCTGACGAAACACTTTCCTGTTGCAGGGCATAAAGTGGTTCATGCGGTGGATGATGTGAGTTTTTCTGTTTCCCGCGGAAAAACTTTGGGTCTTGTAGGTGAAAGCGGCTGCGGGAAAAGTTCCTGTGCCCGCACAATAATCCGCATTTATGAACCGACTGCAGGAAAAATCCTGCTGGATGGGGACGATATCTCTCTTCTGAATCAGAAACAGCTTCTGCCTTATCGGAAGAAGATGCAGATGATTTTTCAGGATCCCTATGCCTCTTTGAATGCGAGAATGACCGTGCATGATATTGTGGCGGAGCCTCTGAAAGCGCATAAAATCTGCTCTTCCAGAAAAGAAGAAAATGAAATGGTAAGCGACATGCTTGCCCGTGTCGGTTTGAACCGGGATCATGCAGGCCGATATGCCCATGAATTTTCCGGCGGACAAAGACAGAGAGTAGGCATTGCCCGAGCCCTGATTCTGAAGCCGGAGCTGGTGATTTGTGACGAGCCTATTTCTGCGCTGGATGTCTCTATTCAGGCACAGGTGGTCAATATGCTGCGGAACTTCCAGGAGGAGCTGGGGCTGACTTATCTGTTTATTGCTCATGATCTTTCAATGGTCCGCTATGTGTCTGATGATGTAGGAGTTATGTATCTCGGGCAACTGGTGGAGAAATGTGAAGCAGACGAAATATACCGCCATCCGCTCCATCCCTATACGGCCGGCCTGCTGTCATCTATTCCGGTTCCAAATCCGAGACTTGCGCAGGAGAAAGAAAAAAGCGGGCTGGAGGGAGACCTGCCCAGTCCCATTGCTCCGCCGTCTGGATGCCGTTTTCATACCCGCTGCCCCTATGCTTCATCCTGCTGCAGAGAAGAAGCACCGGAATTGAAAGAGGCATCATCTGGCCATTTTGTGGCATGTCACAGAATCCATAACTGAGATGAGTCCGGCAGGAAACTGCCGTGCCCATAAAAGCGCATCCCCAAAATTATTTTTAAGGAGGAACCCCTATGAAGAAGACCCTTTGCCTGATTCTTGCTCTGGCAATGGTATTCTCTCTTGCTGCTGTCAGCGCCAGTGCAGACGGTGCACAGGAGATTACCTATTCCCTGTACAGCCAGCCGGACGGAATCGACCCCGGCATCACCAACAACAGCTTTGCGTCAGACATTCTTGCCAATGCCTTTGAAGGCCTGATGACCTACGACACCGAGACCGGAAGCCTGATCTGCGGTGAAGCGGAGAGCTACACCGTCAGTGACGACGGCCTTGTTTACACCTTCACCCTGCGTGACGGCCTGAAGTGGTCTGACGGCAGTGACCATACGGCGGCAGACTATGTCTACGCCATCAAGCGTATTCTCACGCCGGCAACCGGTGCTCAGTACGTTGATCTCGTTGCAACCTACATTGCAGGCGCCGCAGAATACTATGCTGGTGAAACGGATGATTTTGACACTGTCGGCATTAAGGCTCTGGATGACAGAACTTTGGAAATCACCCTCTACAACCCCACTTCCTTCTTCGCAGATATCCTTACCATGTGGACCTTTGATCCGGTTCAGGAGGCCACAATTGAAGCCAATGGCGACCAGTGGACGTCTTCTCCGGCAACTTATATTTCCAACGGTCCTTTCTATGTGACGGATATGAAGCTTGGTGAGAGCATAACCCTCTCCAAGAACCCCTACTACTATGATGCAGATAAGGTTCAGCTGGATAAGGTCACCTTCCGCTACATCACGGATAACGCCACAGCATTGATGGCTTATGAAGCCGGCGAGATTGACGGTATGAATGTTGTCCCTGCATCCGACTATGCCCGCCTGAAGGCAAACGATGACGGCTTTATCATGACACCATCCTACGGCACAACCTACTGGGATTTCAACTGCTCTGTTGCCCCGTTCGACAATGTGCTGGTTCGTAAGGCATTCAACCTTGCTATCGACCGCTATACGCTCATCAACGATGTTCTCCAGACGGATGCAGATCCTGCCTACAGCTTCATTGCCCCGGGCTATGTGGTAGACGGTGTGGACTATACCGACGACCGCAGCGACTTTGGCCTCTCTGACGAAGCTGATGTGGAAGCTGCACAGGAAGCACTTGCAGAAGCAGGCTATCCCAACGGAGAAGGCTTCCCTGAAGTTACCCTCTATTACTATTCCAGCGATACGGTTGCTCTTGTAGCCCAGGCTCTTGCCAATATGCTGGAAACCAACCTCAACATCTCTGTGAAGATCGACAACGCAGATTGGGCAGTTTTCTATGCGGACGTTCTGGCCGGAAATTACCAGCTGTGCGCTATGGGCTGGTCTGCTGACTATCTGCACCCGATGACCTTCCTTCCCCTTGCGAAGACAGATGATGCCAACAACGTGGCTTTCTGGAGCAACCCGGAATATGATGCATTGGTGGAGAAGGTTCAGCTCTGCACAGATCCTTCTGAGGCTATTGAATATATCAAGGCAGCAGATGAACTGGTGGGCGACAACTATGTGTTCCTTAACCTCTATTACAAGAATGGAACGTCCCTCATGCATCCCTATGTCCAGGGTGTATACATCAATGCTTCCCAGATGATGTATCTCAAGACGGCATCGGTCAGCAAGTAAAACAGAAATTACAGGTAATGATTTAATAAAAAACAAAAAGGCTGCGCTTTACGGCGCAGCTTTTTGCATACGGGTTTGTTGTAATACCCCGACAGAAACAAAGAAAAAGCTCGGCCTTTGCAGGCTGAGCTTTTCATAAGCTGTGATAGTTGTTTTTGCCGGTATCAGAAGTCTCCAAGGGCGAATTCATCAAGCTCGTCCGTATTGACCTCTTCCTCTGCCGGGGCTTCTGTAGTCTGTGATACAAACTCCGTCATCCACGCTTCCTGCGGAAGATTATTGAGATAACCCGGCACATTGATAACGATTCCGTCCCAGTTGTAAGGTAGCTTGAATTCGAGATTTTCGTATGTTTCGGGATCGTTTCCCTTCTCCCGTGTGACTTCAATCGTCATGGTAAAGCTCTGCCCGATATTGGTGGATTTACCGCGTTCACGGGAGGCAAGTTTGCCGATACGCTCTCCGTTCACATATACATTGACCCGATTGAAGGCTTTGTAGGTTTCACCTTCATAATCAAGCGTTTTGTTGTCAATATAGACGGTGTGACCTCTGCCGATGATAAACATCACAACTGCAATCACAATGAGAATCAGAAGTGCGGCAGCTTTGAAAATGATGCTGCGAGCGGAAGCTTTTTTCATTCCTGCACACCTGCCTTTCCTGCGGCAGCAGCCTCTTCAGCTGCCTGGTCTGCCTGAAGCTGCAGACCGAGACGACTCTTCATCTTCCGTTTTTTCGTTTCATACATAACCAGTGCTACCGTGATAATCGCATAGGAGACAAACACACGGAAGTACTCACCGATCATGGAGTCTCCTGTAATCTTGGCGCCGGCAGAAGGAGCAACGATGAACATGGTGTGGAAGAGTATAACACCGAGGAAAACATTACCGATGGAGGCCTTGTCTACGGAAGCACCGCCAACCAGAAGTGCAGCAATACAGAACATACCGATCTGGGAGTGTGACGAGTAGGTTGCGATATTTCCCATGTTTTGCAGATAGATAATCATACCGAATCCGGCAAGAACGGTTGACATGACGATGGAGATAATACGTGTCTTTTCCACATCGATGCCGGCATCACGCGCCACATCCATATCCTGGCCGACTGCACGCATATCCTGGCCGAGCTTTGTCTTCCGGAACCATACCGTGAACAGGCACAGCAGGCCAATCAGAATAAAGGTGAGCATCGGAATTTTAACGCCGCCCACGGTGACAGCCAGTGCGTCATCCAGGCAGTGGCGCATATTCAGCAGAGAAACGGTGTTGCGGATACCGTAGCCTCTCGGCAGTTTGATGGAGGAATGCTTGATCGGGATGATGGGTCCCATCATGTAGAGCACCAGAAGCTGATAGAGACCGTTGAAGAAGAAGCTGATGATATAGCTTGTAATCATCTCGCGTCCCTTGGACATGTTCAGCAGCTTCCCGCAGAAGAATCCGAGCAGCAGTGCAATGGGAATAGAGACAATCATTGCAAGCACAACACCGGGGATGCCCCAGATCTGCCAGTCAGATACCAGAATCAGGGCAATTTCTCCGGCCATAGCTCCGAGTGTCATCCCGAAGTTCAGTCCCATACCGGACATAATCGGAATCAGAAGGCACAAAATAAGGAAGATGTTGCGCCCCATTCGGGTAACGATTTCGTTGATCAGGTAACTGGCGGAGAAGCCGGAAACCGGAATGCAGATCGCGCAGATGATAATGAACATGATGGGAACCAGATTGTCCCCCAGGAAGGAAAGAACTTTCTTTCCGACAGAAGGCTTGCTGTTCATCTTTTCCCTCCTTCCGTTTTTCTGGTCAGAGCATAGAGAATCATGCCCTGAGAAGCAATTACACGGATTACTTCGCTCATATCCATATGGATCATGGAGTTCATGACGGTTGGCGTCATGGTCACGATGCCCTGGAAGAGGAAAGTGCCGATAATAACGTTGGCAATGCTTGCCTTGTTCACGGATGCGCCTCCGATCAGAATTGCGGAGACGGCAGGCAGTGCCATGTAGAACGGAGCCATGTACAGCTGGATAAAACCGAAGCCCTGTTCGTAAACCAGAATACCGATAGCGGCAAGCCAGGTGGAAAGGATGACGGAAAGCAGCCGCATCTTGTCCACATTGACGCCGGCGGCTTTGGCGAAGGTGGGATTAGAGCCTACCGCAGTCATTGCCGTGCCCGTCTTGGTGTGGAGAAAAGCCCACATGGCAAAGGCAAGAATGGCGAAGAAGAGCAGCGTACCGGTGGGAATGGAAAGGTTGCCGATGTTGATCGTCAGGAAATTTGCCAGAACCTTGTCATAAAACCCTTCCAGAGAAATGGTAGTGCGGAGGCCCTTGCCGGCAAAACCCCAGACCATTGTGGGGCTGTGATACGGGAGAAGCAACCACATCATGCACATGAAGGAGACAGAGGAGAAGCCCACATAAGTGGCGATCATCATTTCTCCGCCTTTGATTTTATTCAACAGCCAACCGTAGGCTGCGCCGAGGACAACGGCGAAAGGCGTTGCAATGACGATGGCCATCACAAAACTCATGGGGCCGGTGAAACCGAGCTCAATAGAGATGGTTCCTCCCAGCAGCCCGGAGATAATTCCCAGCGGGAGACCGAAGTTCAGCCCACAGCCGGAGTGGATCATCGGTACCATAGCCAGAACCAGAACGGCATTCCAGCTAAAACGGTTGAGAACGTTGGAGATCTGGGTCAGAAAGTTTGCACCGACAAAAGGTGCCGCTATAAACAGCAGAAGCAGAAAGGCTGCAATAATCAGCCTTGGCAGTCCGAAGGAGGCGATGCCTTCCCGAAGCCTTTCCCCAAAGGTTTTGGGCTGTAATGTATTATCGTTCAACTTCTTCACCTCACTTTACGGAGCTGACCATCAGCATACCAAAGTCTTCTGATGGATCGGAAGCAGGGAGAATGCCTGCAATTCTGCCACCGGAGACGATGGCAATCCTGTCGCAGATAGACCGAAGCTCTTCCAGCTCGGAGGAGATCATCACAACGGTGACGCCGCTCTCCCGGTTGAACTGCTTCAGAGCATCCAGCACCAGCTGCTTCGCACCAACGTCTATGCCGCGAGTAGGCTCCGAGACAAAGAGGAACTTCGGTTCCAGAGCAAATGCCTTTGCCAGGCAGACCTTCTGCTGGTTTCCGCCGGAGAGCTCTCTGGCTTTCTGTTTGGAGCCAGTGCACTTGATTGCAAGCTCATCAATATATTTCTGTGTGATGGCGTGAATAGCCTTTTCGTCTCTCCACTTGATAAGACCGCCCAGATAGGGTTTGAGAAATTTGCTCTGCACCTGCATGGCAGGAAAGGCAATGTTCCATTCCAGTGTCTCGTCAAGAAGAAGACCGACGCCGCGACGGTCTTCCGAGACGAAGGCCAGATCTGCGTCCAGGCACTTCCGGGGAGAATTCAGAGGAATCTCCTGTCCCTTGAAGGTGACGGAACCGCCCGCCTCATAAAGGCCCATGATTCCGTTCGGGATTCCAAGCTTCCCTTGGCCGGCAAGGCCGCCGATGCCGAGAATTTCACCTTCCCGCACATCCAGGTTGACATTGCGTACGATCTCGCCTGGCATATCCACCCACAGTTTCCGGATGGACATGATGATTTTCTCATCCTTTGCCTCTGAGCGTGTTTTCGGAGTTTCAGAAGCAGATGAAACACTTCTGCCCACCATGTAGCGGGTGATCTCCGTGACGTTGGTGTCTTTTGCTGCTTTGTCGCTTACTACGTAACCGTCCCGCATAACGACAACCTTATCACAAACAGTGAGAATTTCATGCAGGCGGTGGGTGATGAAGATGACGGCAATGCCCTTGGCAGACATGCTCTTGATTGACTCCAGAAGAGCTTCCGCCTCTTTTTCCGTCAGGACGGCAGTGGGCTCGTCAAGAATCAGGAGCTTGAGATTATCCTTGCTCAGCTCACGGGCGATTTCTGTAAACTGCTTATGCCCAACGGGCATATCGTTAATGACCATGGCCTGGTCGATGGAAAAACCCATTTTCTCAATGGCTTTCTCTGCCCGGCCTGTGATCTCATTATAGTCAAGCGTATTGAGCCGTTTTCCAAAAACCTCGGAAACGACATTCTTTTTCACCGGCTCGCGGTTGAGCACGATGTTTTCCGCGGCGGTAAAACCGGGAATCAGAGAGAATTCCTGATGGACCATGCCGATACCGGCCGCAAGGGCATCAAACGGGGTAGAGAAGGTCACCTTCTCGCCGTTGATCAGAATGTCCCCCTCATAGCCGCCGGTTTCCCTGATAACATCCATCCCGAACAGAATTTTCATGAGCGTGCTCTTGCCCGCGCCGTTTTCTCCGCAGAGGCCGAGAACTTCGCCCTCCTTCAGGGTGAGGTTGATGTCAGTAAGGACCTGGTTCCCAAAGAAATCCTTTTTAATATTTCGCATCTCCAGAAGCGGAGTATTCGCGTTAGCCATAATTGTTCCCTACCTGTAAAACAAACAATGGGGGAGGAATAGGAATCCCTCCCCTTTTTTCTTGCGTCAGAAGTTAATAATCAGAATGTGCTGAAGTACTTCTCAGGAACTTCCACTTCGGTGGAGCCCATGTACCAGCCCGGGTCACCCATAATGTAGGTGTCCTGATAAATAAGGACTTCGTTGTCAGCCTTGACGCCCTCTGCATCGACGTAGTTGGAGCCGTTCCACTCTGCGCCGGGGGAGAAGACTGCATATGCTTCGGAGATATCATCGATGTCGTCAATCTCGCTCACGCCGTCAATGACGTTCTTTGCGTGCTGTGCAAGGCCTGCAGAAACGGTGTAGCCGTAGGAGTAAGCCCAGGTGCCGAACTTGCCTGCGCCGCCCTTTTCAACGATAGCAGACTCGACCTTTGCAAGGATCTTTGCATAGTCGCCGGCTTCTTCGGTCAGGTCAATGCCGAGAGCACCGGGATAGCCCATGGTCGGGGACGGGAGGTCAGCTTCTACAAAGTATCCGCCGTACTCGAGCAGCTGCTTGAGCAGAGGCTCGGTGTGAGCATCGTTGGTGCAGAAGTAAGCAGCGTTCGTGCCGTACTTCTCAACCCACTCAGGAACCTTCTCGAGGATGTATGCCTGAGCACCGGCAACACCGACGTCGGTGGTGGGGTCAGGAGCGGTCTCGAGGACGAAGTTCATGCCGAACTCCTCGCATGCTGCCTTCATAACGGCAACACGGCGGGACATGGTCTCATAGGACATGTGACGCGGGAAGGAGATGTGAACGAAGGTGTCGCATCCGAGCTCGTGAGCGGTGCGGATGATGAGGTAGCCGCGGGCAACAAAGTCATTGTTGCAAACGAGGTCAGCAGCGGAGCCAATCTCGGGGAGGTCTTCGTGAGACTCACCTGCAATGCAGATGATGTCAGGACGACGCTCTTTGATCTGGCGGAAAGCTTCCGTCGTGCCGGGGACAGCCTGGTTGACGATGATAGCTTTCATAAGAGGATCGTCAGACATGTTGACGATAGTCTGAATGGTGGTTTCCAGCTCTTCGGTGAAGTTGTCAGGGTAAATAGCAAGCTTTACCATGTCCTCGCCGTACATAGCCTGGAATGCCTCGGCGCCGCGTCTGTCATCTTCACTCTGGGAGACAGAACCGGTGATGATACCGATGTGGTACTCGCCCTCTGCAGATGCGCTGATGGCGCACAGAGAGAAGACCATTGCAAGCGCGAGAAGAATTGCTGCAAACTTTTTCATGGGTATTCTCCTTTTTTCTTTTTTGCTTTTACGCATTAAACAGATAACACTGTAAAAGCCTAGTGTCTTAAATTATAAAGATTTTGCCCACTACTGTCAATAATTATTTTTATAAGGGAAAATAATGATTGACATCCTGGAAGGTGTCTGTTAATATACAAAAGTCCGCGTGCTGAGAAGCGGGGCAGTGCCTCAAGTGAGGGTTCCTTTCCGCCTGCTGCCCGGCCGCCGGAGAAAGTATAATGTTAAAGAAAGGGAAAAACAATGATTACCAAAGAAAAAAAAGCAGAAGTCATGACTGCCAATGCCGTCCACGAAGGTGACACCGGTTCTCCGGAAGTCCAGATCGCTATTCTGACGGAGCGTATCCGTGAACTCACCGAGCATCTCAAGCAGCATCCGAATGACGATCACAGCCGTCTCGGTATGTACAAGATGGTTGGTAAGCGCCGCCGCCTGCTGGATTATGTGGCAAAGAAAGACATCGAGCGCTATCGTGCAATCATTGCAAAGCTGGGCATCCGTAAGTAAGATGTTCCGGCATCCGGGCATAAAACCCGGATTCTGAGGGGTATGAAGGTTTGTAAGGTCCGGGGACAATTGAATATTGCCCCGGCCTTTTTTCTTTACACCTCTCTTATCCCCCGCAATTTATTGAAAACGGGTGCGGTTAGCTGAACCGCCCGCAGTGTAAGGAGTAAAAGATATGATTATCAAACACAGAGAATTCCCCAACTACCGTAAATTTGAAATGACTTATGAAGGTCGTCCTCTCAAGATGGAGGTCGGCAAGCTGGCAGAGCTTTGCAACGCGGCAGTGCTCGTCACCTACGGCGAGACCGTGGTGCTGGTTACCTGTACTGCTTCCGCCCGTCCGAAAGATGGTATCGACTATTTCCCCCTCTCCGTTGACTTCAACGAGAAGCTCTACGCTGTGGGCAGAATTCCCGGCAGCTTCCAGCGCCGTGAGGGCAAGCCCAGTCTCCCCGCAGTGCTGGCTTCCCGCCTGATTGACCGCCCCATGCGCCCCCTTTTCCCCAGCGACCTGCGCAACGACGTGGTTATCGCCTGTGAGGTCCTCTCCGTTGACCGCGACTGCTCCCCGGAGATCACCGCCATGATCGGCGCCTCCGCAGCTGTCTCCATTTCTGATGTCCCCTTTAACGGCCCTATCGCCGGCATCGTGCTGGGCTGGGACGGTGAGAAGTATCTCTTCAACCCCACCGCAGAACAGCGCAAGACCAACCGGATGACCACCACTGTGGCAGCCACCCACAAGAAGATCGTTATGATCGAGTCTGAAGCCGACCAGGTGCCCGATGAGGTAATGTATGAAGGCATCGTTCAGGCGCATGAGCACCTGCAGCCCGTTCTTGATCTGATCGACAAGATGGTGGAAGAGATCGGCAAGCCGAAGTTTGAATATGACCACGCAGCATTCGACGATGAGCTCTTCGAGAAGCTGGTGGAGAACGAATTCGAAGGCATGGAATACTGCCTGGATACCGACGATAAGAATGTCCGCGAAGCCCGCGTCAACGAGTGGATCACTGCCATGCAGGAGAAGTATGAAGCAGACCATCCGGATATGATGCAGTACATGGACGAGATCATCTACAAGTTCCAGAAGAAGGTCGTGAAAAAGTGGCTGCTGAAGGGCAAGCGTGTTGACGGCCGTGCCATGAATGAGATCCGTCCGCTTGCAGCGGAAGTCGGCGTTCTGCCCCAGGTGCACGGCTCCGGCCTGTTTACCCGCGGCCAGACCCAGGTTCTCTCCGTTGCAACCCTCGCCACGCTCTCTGAGTCCCAGAAGCTGGATACCATCTGGGAAGAGGAAGAGAAGCGCTTTATGCATCACTACAATATGCCCTCCTACTCCACCGGCGAGGCACGTGCCAGCCGGAGTACTGGCAGGCGTGAATACGGCCACGGTGCTCTGGTAGAGAAGGCTCTTGAATGCGTTATCCCCGATGTGGAAGACTTCCCCTACACCATTCGTGTAGTTTCCGAAGTTCTCTCCTCTAACGGCTCCACCTCTCAGGGCTCCATCTGTGGCACGACACTGGCTCTGATGGATGCGGGCGTGCCCATCAAGGCGCCCGTCGCCGGCATCTCCTGCGGCCTGATTCAGGACGGGGATGATTTCACCACCTTCATCGACATCCAGGGCATTGAAGACTTCCACGGCGAAATGGACTTCAAAGTAGCCGGTACAACCAAGGGTATCACTGCCATCCAGATGGATCTGAAGAATGACGGTCTGAAGCATGAGATCGTGAAAGAAGCCTTCGCCATCACCAGAGAAGCCCGCCTGCAGATCCTCGACGAAATCCTCCTCAAGGCAATTCCGGAGCCGCGGCATGAGCTGGCTAAGACCGCCCCGAAGATGATCCAGATGTCTATCAACCCGGACAAGATCCGCGAAGTCATCGGCTCCGGCGGCAAAGTCATCCAGAAGATCACTGCTGACACCGGCTGCAAGATCGACATCGACGATGACGGCACCATTTATATTGCCTCCAAGGATATTGAAGCCTGCCGCGTTGCCCGCCAGACCATTGAAGACATCGTTTTTGAACCGGAAGCCGGCAAGATCTACGAAGGCAAAGTTGTCCGTATTATCTCCAACCTCGGCGCATTCATCGAGATCAAACCGGGTAAGGACGCTATGTGCCACATCAAGGACCTGGAGTTCAAACGCACCGAGAAGGTTGAAGATGTGCTCAAGCTTGGCGACACCACTAAGGTCAAGTTCCTCGGCATTGATGAAAAAGGCCGCTGGAATGTCAGCCGCAAGGAAGCTCTTAAAGAGCTCGGCCTGGACAAGTAAAACCTTAAAAAACGCAATACCATAAACAGAGCGGAAGCGGTTCCATTTTGAACCGCTTCCGTTTTTGGTACACTGTGTTTCTTTTTATTGTTCCTCTTCTTCCGGCTCCTCCGGGTCGGGCTCATCGCTTTCCTTTGTCAGTCCGCCGCCCAGCTTGGTGAAAACCGGCTCAATGAAAAGGCTCCACAGCAGCATCAGGCAGGCAGGGGCAAAGAAAACAGGAAAAATGTAGTTGACGCACAGCACGGCAACCTGACCCGTCAGCAGCACCAGTACAACAGACCGGGGCAGATAGCCGACGGAGAGCTTCAGAGCAGTGAGGTTGAGATCCTTCCACTTGTATATAAAGCGTGAGAGCACAGGAAAGCACCAGCAGGCGGCACCACAGGGCATTACCATAATAACATAGTATGCCGCTGATGCCATGAGAGCTGTGCGGGAGTTCTGTTCTCCCATTGCACGCAGCAGGGCGAGAGACCAGAACCCGAAACCGAGCACAAACAGCCACAGCACTGTGGAAAGAATTGATGTGCCCAGATCTGCCCGAAGGGTTCGGAAAAAACGCTTGTATGGTCCCGCGTACTGGTATCGGATACAGCGTACTACAGAGTCATACAGTGCCGTGGTGGCAGGTCCGATGGTTACGATCGGCAGACAGCAGAATAACCAGATCACGCTGAGACCGAAAATGTCCGTCACGGTGTTGAGAATGCGCCAGAGCTTGCCCTCCGGACTGAAGATGTTTTTCATGGGAGAAGAGTCGGCACCAGCTCGGCAAGCTTTTCTGCCAGCTGCGCATGGCCTTTGCGGCTCAGGTGAGTAAAGTCAACCGTATTGAACTCCGCAATACCCTCAGCATCCAGGAAGGCGCATTTGCTCGCCTTTGCTATGGGTGCAAAGTACTGGGCCAACCTGCTGGACTTCTCTATGCAGCAAAGCCCCATCACTTCATCGTGGAAGCCTTCCTTCATCCAGGGCGGGCAGATGACAAGGATATTGGGTTTACCGCAGGACCAGGCGGGCACGGTCTGTGCTTTGAGTATCAGCCGCTGCAGTCCTACTGCTATGGCTGCCGGGTTTGCGCCGAAGCGTTCCTTACAGTCATTGGTCCCAAGCATAATGATCAGCAGATCCACCGGCTCGTGGCTCATAAGGCAGGAATAGATGCTGTCCAGGCCGGACATTTTTTCGTGAAGGGCGTCGTCAAAAACGGTGGTGCGGCCGGAGAGACCTTCTTCAATCACGTAGTATTCATCCCCGAGGGCTTTCTGCAGCAAACAGGTCCAGCGCTCGTTTTCGGAAAAGCGGTCGGCGTGTGTTTCGGTGTCTTTGGGATCAGCGCAGTAGCCGTGGGTGTTGGAATCGCCAAAGCAGACAATGTGTTTTTTCATACTCATTTTTTATTGATTCTCCGTTTCTTTGTCGCGGGTTTATGCTTCGGGCAGAGATGCCGCCGCAGCACTTTGTCCCACACGGCGGAACTTCTCATCCGGCAGAGCGAGATGGATTTTCTCATTCAGAACGGGATAGTCCTCCGCCAATACCGTCTTACAGGTTTCCAGCAGCAGATCACCGCCTTTGCCGGACATAACGCGCCCCAGCAGCAACACGTGTTTAAAAGCATAGAGGTCATAATAGAGAGCGAGCGTGTGGGCCAGATAGCAGCCAAGGCTCTCATAGACTTTTGCTGCACGCTCGTCCCCATCTTCCATCAGACCCTGCACCACCTTCAGCTTCTCAGCCGGGGAGAGGGAGGAGTCCAGCATGATGCCGGCACGGGGGGCGAGCTTAATCACGCCGTCCTGGGAGAAGTACTTCACGCCACAGCCGATATCAAGGCTCCACTCGTCCTGCATGGCGGCAGGGTTGGCATCCACCGGCACAAAGGCCAGCTCGTTGAGCCATCCTGTGATGCATCCGTTGGCATCCACATAGCCGCCGGCTTCGGAAGTGCCCATGGCAATACCGAGCACGTTGTTGTCCTCCAGGCTCATGGCACCGGCGAGAGCGGTCACATCTCCGTCGTTGACTACGCAGAATGGAATATTTTTCCCGAAGGTGTCCGTGATGGCACGAATGTAGATGTCTTTCACTTTCGCGTCATAAAGATCTTTCGGCACGGCCAGGAAGAGAGACGCCGACATGGTGCGGTCCTTGATGTAGACGCCTGCAGAGGAGACGCCCACGGCATCCACTCTGGGCATGTGCTCTGCGGCAGACTTCAAAGCGGAGACAATACCTTCATAGTGATAATCCGGGTCGGGATTGGTCTTTGGGAACCAGACCACCTCTTCGGAATAGACGGTTTCCCCATCGATCACAGCGGAAACCTTCCGGTCGCTGCCGCCTGCGTCAAAGCCGATGCGGCAGCCCTCCAGATGTCCGCCCATGGGCTTGGGGCTGTCCTTCGCTTCGGGGAGCGTCTCCGCAAAGAGCACTTCGAAGGGTTTCTCAAAAATATTCGTGAAATAGTGATAGTCAAAATCCTGCTCTCCGCCGTCGCAGAAGGCGGTGTCATGCAGGTAGTGAAACATCTCTTCGTTGTCACAATATACTTTATATCCGCCCTTCATCCAAAGCAGCGTCTTGACCAGGCGGCGAATGAAATAGCGGTCCGCCTCTGCCAGCTCTGCCGTGCCGTGAATGAACGTGCGGCAAACGGCCATCTCACCACCGGCACGTTCCACCGCAATGCCGATGGGCTTTGTTGCCGTCTTCAGGAAGGCCTCATTAAAGAGGTGCATCGGGTAAAAATCCGGGTCCAGAACAGGGGAGTGTCTGATCTCTGCGTGAATGCCGTAAACCGAAAGCTTCATGTTTCAATTCCTCCAGATAGATAGTAATGATAGGGGGCAGCAGTTTTCAGCCGATGAGGCTATACTACCATTTATGAAAGAGTTTTTCAACAGCAAAAAAAGAAGAAAAATTTTTTCGTTTCCGTCTCGACATGAAAAAACCTCCATGCTATAATAATTTCATCTTATGATCCGCAACAAGATCAGGTTTACCGGAGGTATATCTTATGGAACAGAAACAGAAAGAAAAACTGCTTGCCACCCGTGCGTGGATTCGCAAGGAGCTGGACACCTGCATCCATTTCTGGCTGCAGCACGGCATGGACAAAGAGCACGGCGGCGTCTACACCTGTCTCGACCGGAAAGGCGAGATCTATTCCACCGACAAAAGCGTGTGGATGCAGGGAAGATGCGGCTGGATTTTTGCTTATCTCTGCGCCGTTTACGGCAAGCGGGATGAATGGCTGGAGGCGTCAAAATCCTGTCTGGACTTTATGGAAAAATACTGCATCAACCCGGATGCGGAGGGCAGAATGTATTTCACCGTCACTGCAGACGGAAAGCCTCTTCGCCAGCGCCGCTATTACTATTCCGAGGCCTTTTATGCGATGGCCAATGCGGAGTATTACGGGATCCCACCGGCCTCGGCCCCAAGACCATTCCGGAGACGCGCTCCGGCCGTTCCTTTGGTCTGCCGATGATATATCTGAATGTCACAAGCGTCATGATGCGTACCGATCCGGAAGGAAAGGCCCTTTACGAGCAGCGGGCACAGCAGTGTGTGGATGAAATCTTCCGCTACAGCTATCACCCCGAACTCAAGTGCATTCTGGAAAATGTTGGCCCCAATGGCGAAGCCCGCACGGAGTTTACCGACGGCCGCATTGTCAATCCCGGCCATGATATCGAGGGCGTCTGGTTCCTGCTGGAGCATGCAAAGCGCACCGGCGATAAGGAGCTTGTTGCGAAGGCCGAGCAGATTTTTGACTGGGCAATCCACGCCGGTTGGGATAAGGAATACGGCGGGCTGCTGTACTTTGTTGACTGCCTGGGTAAGCCGCCCGAGGCATATGAGCATGATATGAAGCTCTGGTGGCCCCATGACGAGATTCTGATCTCCTCCCTGATGCTCTTCCGGGACACCGGCAAGGAGGAATACCTCGACTGGTTCTACAAAACTCTGGATTACTGCAAGGCTCACTTCTCCGATCCGGAATATGGCGAGTGGTACGGCTATCTCCGGCGCGATGGCCTGCCCACCATGCCCAGCACCAAGGGATCTACCTTTAAAGGGCCTTTCCATCTGCCGCGCATGCTCATCAATGTAGACTGCATGCTCGGTGAACTGACCCGATAAAACCGGAAAGGAGCCAGCATATGCCAGATGATTTGACAGAAACCGGCTTCACCCAGAGAATTACCAAAGAATATTACAATCTGACAGCGGCAGAAAAGAAGGTTGCCGACTATGTCATTGCTCACCGGGCGGAGGTGCAGAATCTATCTATCACGGAGCTTGCCGGTGATGCGGCTGTTGCAGAAGCTACGGTTTCCCGCTTTGTGCGAAGGCTGCAGTACCGTGGATATAACGAGTTCCGTATGGAATTGGCACGCTCTGCCATGGCCTCCGCCAGCGATATGAGCCCTCTCTCCGGCGAGGTGACAGATCGTGACAGCTTTTCCGAAATCATTCGGAAGATCTATACCGCCGATGTGGACGCCATGACGCAGACTCTGGAGCTCATCGATGAGAAGACCATCAAACACGCCGCAGATCTGATCGAGCGGGCAGACAAGGTGTTTTGCATGGGGCAGGGGGGATCTATGATCCTGGCTCAGGAGGCAGCGCATCTTTTCACCACCACCAAGAGCAAATACTTTGCCGTGACGGACAACCACACCCAGGCCATCACCGCCTCCACCATGACGGAGAAGGATGCCATCCTCTATTTTTCCTATTCCGGCGCTACTACCGACATGATGCATACCCTTTCCATTGCCCGGGAGCGGGGTGCCGGCATTATTCTAATCACACGCTTTCCCAATGCCCCGGGTGCAAAGCTTGCCGATGTGGTGCTCCAATGCGGCTCCAATGAAAGCCCTCTGCAGCTGGGCTCCGTTGCGGCGAGAATATCTCAGATGTATCTGCTGGATGTGCTTTTCTCCGAGGTTTGTCTGCGCAATCTGGATGACTGTCGCCGGGCGCGTCTGGCGATAGCGGAAGCGCTCACGGACAAACACCTGTAATAAATTTTCAAAAAGATTTAAAAATGAAAATCTTTTTCAAAAAAGGTGTTGACAAGAATGTGATTATTCGGTACAATAGACTCAGATTTGTTGGATTCAACAGTTACCAGGCTGTATGAATAAAAAGAAACCAAAATTTTTATCGGAGGTACACAAAATGAAGAAATTCCTGGCAATTGTTCTCGCACTTTGCATGGTAGCATCTCTCGGCGTTATCGCATGTGCAGAACCCGCAACAGAGATCACCCTCTGGACGTATCCGATCGGCAAATGGGGCAATGCGGAAGCAGTTGAAGCCCTGATGGCAGATTTTGAAGCCGCCACCGGCATCAAAGTCACTGTTGAGTATCTTGACTACACCAACGGCGACGACCAGGTCAACACCGCTCTCGAAGGCGGCGCTGCTCCTGACCTCGTCATGGAAGGCCCCGAGCGTCTGGTTGCAAACTGGGGTGCCAAAGGCTACATGGTAGACCTGGCTGACCTCTGGGATGAGGAAGACCTCGCTCAGGTCAATCCCTCCTGTGTTTCCGCCTGCTTCACCGCTGACGGTGCATGCTATGAGTATCCTGTTGTTATGACGGCTCACTGCATGGCTATCAACTACGATGCTTTCAAGGCAGCCGGCGCTGACCAGTATGTAGACGTAGAGTCTCACACCTGGACCACCGAAGGCTTCATCAATGCTGTCAATGCTCTCTATGAGTACTACGGCGAGCCGGTAGCTGATATCTACTGCTCCGGCCAGGGCGGCGACCAGGGCACCCGTGCCATCGTCAACAACCTCTATGGCGGCACCTTCACCAATGCTGAGCACACCGCCTACACCGCAGATTCCCCTGAGAACATCAAAGCTCTTGAGCTCCTCCAGAGCCTCGAAGGTGTTTACTTCAACGCAGCTGAGAACGGCGGCGAAGAGATCACCGCTTTCCGTCAGGGTTTGCTGAAGATGGCCTTCTGCTGGAACATTGCACAGCAGCTCCCCGGCGAGACCACCGGCAACCGCACCTATGATGATGAAGAGATCGTCTTCATGAGCTTCCCTGCAGAAGATGGCAAAGCAGCTCTCTGCGGCGGCATCTGGGGCTTCGGCATCTTCGACAACGGCAATGCTGACAAGATCGAAGCAGCAAAAGAGTTCATCAAGTACTTCTGCGACGGTGACGGCACCGAGGCAGCTGTCAGAGCAGCAAACTACTTCGCAGTGCGCGATGTAGCCGGCGGCAATGACATCTCCGGCATCTGGGCTGACAACGAGACCATGAATGCTTACAACGTCCTCATGCCTTACCTGGGCGACTACTACCAGGTTACGGCAGGCTGGGCAACCGCTCGTACCGAGTGGTGGAATATGCTCCAGCGCATCGGTGACGGCGGCGATGTGGCAACGGAAGTTGCAACCTTCTGCGCCAATGCCAATGCAGCAGCTGCAGCATAAGGCTTAATCGCAAATACCTGAAAAGCTGAACCTTGTAACAAGGGTGCGCACCCTCCCTGTGCAAACGCGCAGGGAGGGTATTTTATTGGTTGAAAATACTCTACTGACTCTTTTCTAAGAAAGGGACATGGTTATGAACAATAGCAGATCCGGCATGAGCCGGGCGCTGGTACGCAGAGAGACGACTGCAGGTTATCTCTTCCTTCTGCCCAGCCTGTTTTTCTTTCTGACCTTTGTGGTCTATCCGATGGTGATGTGCATTATCACCAGCTTCTTCGATTCCAACATGGGCAAAAACACCCAGGACGTGTTTATCGGCTTCGGTAACTATGTGGAGCTCTTCCATGACCCCATTTTCATCGGAGCACTGAAAAACACCTTCATTATCGTGCTGGTTTCGGTCCCGGTGGTTATGATTTTCTCCCTCTGGGTTGCCAACTGCATCTATGATATGAAGCCCTGGCTGACAAGCCTCTTCCGTGTGGTGTTCTATCTGCCGGTGGTTACGGGCTCCGTGGCTGTCACCGTTGTGTGGAAGTGGATGTTTAATAACCGCCTCGGCATCTTCAATTACCTTTTCAAGAGCATGGGGATCATAGAGAAGAATATCAACTGGCTGGGTGATTCCAAATATGCTCTTGCCTGCATTATTCTCATCCTGCTCACCACCTCCGTCGGCCAGCCCATCGTGCTGTATGTCTCTGCTCTCGGCAATGTGGATCAGAGCCTTGTGGAGGCTGCAGAAGTGGACGGGGCGAACCGTCGCGAGGTCTTCTGGAAGATCAAGTGGCCCCAGATCATGCCCACCACACTTTATATTCTGATTATCACCATGATCAACTCCTTCCAGTGCTTCGCCCTGATTCAGCTGCTCACATCCGGCGGGCCGAACCACTCGACGGATACCATCATGTACTACATCTACTATAACGCATTCAAACTTTACCGCTACGGCTACGGCAATGCCATGGGCGTTATCCTGATGATAATCATCGCAGTCCTTTCGGCCATCCAGTTCAAACTGGGCCAGAGCGACAGTTAAGGAGGGGCAGACATGTTAGGACAGAAATCGAAAGCTTCCAAGGCAATTGAGCTGATTGTCATTCTCATCATTGCCATTCTCTTTACCTTCCCGCTTTACTGGATTATCACCGGCGCATTCAAGACCGTGAAGGAAGTCAACTCCACCACACCGGTCTGGTGGCCCTATGAATGGACCATGGACAACTGGACCAAGCTGATGGGTAAGCTCAAGGCGCCGCTCTTTGAAATCAACATTCCCTTCAGCCAGTACTGGTCGGCAGACGGCAATCCCATCGTGGGCATCTCCGGTGCAACAGTTCCTGCAGCAATCCGCTGGATGATCAACACCGTCTGGATGGCGGTGGCTGCCATGCTTCTCACCTGCATCACTTCTGCACTTGCGGGCTATTCTCTGGCGAAAAAGCGTTTCGTGGGCAGAAATCTCATCTTCACCCTGATCGTCTGTGCCATGGCACTGCCCAAACAGGTTATCCTGATCCCACTGATCCGTGAGATGAGCGCCCTGAAGCTCTATAACACGCTCTCTGCGGTCATCTTCCCCATTGTCGGCTGGCCCTTCGGCGTTTTCCTGATCAAGCAGTTTGCCGAGAGTATCCCCGGAGAGATTCTGGAAGCCGCCAGAATTGACGGAGCAGGTGAACTGAAGACGTTTACCACCGTTGTCTGGCACATGATTAAGCCGGGTGTCGGCGCACTGGCCATCTTTACTTTCATCCAGTCCTGGAATGATTACTTCATGCAGTTGATCATGCTCTCCAGCACCAAGAATCTGACCATTTCTCTCGGTATTGCCAAGATGCAGGCAGAAAACTCCACCGACTACGGCCTCATCATGGCTGGTGCTGCGTTTGCATCGGTGCCGATTATCATTGTGTTCATTATTTTCCAGAAGTACTTCACCAAGGGCATCACCATGGGTGCAGTCAAGGGATAAAAAGAAAGGCAAAACATGAAAGACACTACAAAATATCAGGGCATTTTCCCGGCATTCTATGCCTGCTATGCGGAAGACGGCTCTATCTCTCCCGAGCGCGTCCGTTCCTTCACCGAATATCTGATCGGCAAAGGCGTTACCGGCCTTTACGTCGGCGGCTCCTCCGGTGAGTGTATTTATCATTCTGTGGAAGAGCGTAAGCTTGTTCTTGAAAACGTCATGGCAGTGGCAAAGGGCAGAATTGTTGTGATAGCCCATGTGGCCTGCAACAACACGGAAGACAGCATGGAGCTGGCTGCTCACGCGGAGAGCCTGGGAGTTGACGCTATCGCTGCCATCCCTCCCATCTACTTCAAGCTTCCGCCTCATGCCATTGCAAAGTACTGGAATGACATTTCTTCCGCTGCTCCCCATACCGACTTTGTCATCTACAATATCCCGCAGCTTGCCGGGGTTGCCCTCAGCAGTGCACTGCTGCGTGAGATGCTGAAAAACCCCAATGTCATCGGGGTCAAGAACTCCTCCATGCCGGTGCAGGATATCGAGATGTGGCGTGATGAAGGCGCCATCGTCTTCAACGGCCCGGATGAGCAGCTCCTCTCCGGTCTCTGCGCAGGGGCAATCGGCGGCATCGGCGGAACCTATGCCGTCATGCCGGAGCTCTATCTTGCCATCTACCGCCTCACCAGAAAGGGCGAAATTGAAAAGGCACGGACCATTCAGGATGAGTGCTGCCACGTTATCTACAAGCTCTGCTCCGGAACGGGCAATATGTACGGCATGATCAAGGAAACGCTCCGCATCATGGGCGCCCCCGACATCGGCGGCGTGCGTGCCCCTCTCTACGATATCACGGAAGAAGACAAGGCAATCTGCCGCGAGTGTGCAAAGCAGATCCAGATTCTGGTCTCGCAGTACGCATAAAAATATTTATAACGAGAAAAAGCAGGATATTCGGGCAAACCGGATATCCTGCTTTTGCTTAAGCAAAAATGAGATTGACTTTTTTGTGCAGAAAGACTAAACTATAGATATACCCGGCAACGGGAGCAATAAAATAAAAAGGAGTAAAAACAATGAAGAAGATTCTGGCAATCGCACTTGCGCTGTGCATGGTTCTTTCCCTCGGCGCAGCAGCATTCGCAGACGATGATATCACCCTTGATGTTATCATCTGCCAGTACGGCCCCAACACACAGGAATGGTTCCTTGGCAAAGGGATGAATGGCACAAACTTTGTCGATAAGTTTGAAGCCGAGAACCCGGGCATCAAGCTCAACCTTGAAGTCGTTTCCTGGAACGATGTCTACACTGTGGTCGACACCCGTATCGCTGCCGGCCAGGCACCGGACATTCTGAATATCGACGTTTTTGCAAACTACGCCAATGAAGGCCTGCTGGAGCCTGTCTCCCAGTGGTGCCCGGAAGAGCTCTACAATGACTTCTTCCCCTCCTTCATCGACCAGTCTGTCATCGACGGAACAGTCTGGGCAGTTCCTGACCTCGCTTCCGCACGTGCTCTGTTCTACAATGTAGACATGTTTGAGGAAGTCGGCATTGAAGTTCCAACCACCTGGGCAGAACTCGAAGATGCTTCTCAGGCCATCATTGACTTCTACGATGGTGAAGTTTACCCCTGGGGTATTGATATGACCACTGATGAAGGCCAGGCTGCATTTGCTTATTACACTTGGGGCAACGGCGGCGGATTCGTCGATGCTGATGGCAACTGGGCTGTCAACTCCCCGGAGAACGTAGAGGCTATTGAGTATGCAATCGGCCTCATCAACAAGGGTTACACCAACCCCAGCCCCGCAACCCAGACTCGTTACGACCTGCAGGATATGTTCGCTGCCGGCAAGCTCGCTATGGTCATCGCCCCCAACCAGCTCCCCACCTATGTTGCTGACAAGGGCGGCAGCATCAACCTCGCAACGGCAAATATCCCTGCAAATGAAGGCAAGAGCTCTTCCTCCGTCGGTGTTATGGACCGTGTCATGGCCTTCAAAGATGAGTCCGCTCCCGATCAGGCAAAGCGTGACGAAGCCATCGGCAAATTCGCTGAGTTCTTCTACAATCCTGAGAACTACGTAGGCTGGGTCTCCATGGAAGGCTTCCTCCCCGCAGTCAACTCCGCTGTCGGCGCACTTGTTGAAGCAGATCCTTCCTTTGGTGCATGGCTTGACGTTCTCGGCGGCTGCCAGTTCTACCCGACTGCCAAGGCAGAGTGGGATCAGGTCAAGCAGGGCGTCATCGCTGCTGAGCAGAATGCTCTTACCGGTGCATCCGTCCAGGCTGAGCTCGATGCTCTCCAGGCAGCTCTCGTCGGCTGATCCAAACAGAATCCGCAAAGAGCGGATCTGACAGGCTTTTCAGGGCCCGGTCAAACGGCCGGGCCCGTTTTCATTACTCTTCTATTTCTTTCAGAAGGAGGGATCCGAATGAATACCCTCAACAGCAAACGCAGATGGATGCCATACCTCTGGCTTTTGCCCAGCATTGTGCTGATGGCTATTTTTGTTGTTTTCCCGATTGCTATTGTGTTCAAGCTGTCCTTTAGTGAAATCTCCAAATCCGGTATCGTCGGCGGATTTATCGGCTTTAAGAATTTCAAAGATGCAATCGGCCTTCCTGCGTTTAAAACCGTCATGGTCAACACCTTCTGGTGGGTGCTCTCCGTTGTCGGCCTTTCCACAGTCATCGGCTTTGCTCTTGCCATGGTTCTGAATCAGAAGTTTCACGGCAGAAAGATTGCCCGTGCCATTGTGGTTTTCCCGTGGGCGACGTCTCTTGTCATCCAGGCATCAGTCTGGAACTATATCATCAAGTTTGAATACGGCAATCTGAATAACGTCCTGTTGAATCTTGGCATCATCAAGCAGGCCATCAACTGGCGCTCTTCCTATACCATTGAATTCATCTGGGAGTGTTGGGTTGGTATCTTTGTTACCATCCCGTTTGTCACATTCTGCGTCCTCTCCGGGCTGCAGTCGATCGATGCCTCTCTGTATGAAGCGGCCACGGTTGACGGAGCGGGCTTCTGGGACAAAACCTGGAAGATCACCGTTCCTCTGGTCAAACCGTCCCTGACGGTGAGCACCGTCCTCAATATCATCTATGTCTTTAATTCCTTCCCCATCATCTATACTATGACAAAAGGAGCGCCTGCCAATAAGACAGATACGCTCATAACATATCTCTATATGCTCAATTTCTATGACCGAAAGAAGGGTCCTGCCACGGCACTTTCTGTCATTGGGTTTGTAATCCTCTGCATCTGCGCCGGTATCTATATGGTAACGGTGATGCGAAAGGAGGAGGAAGAATGAGCCCTGAAGTGTTGAAAAAACAGAACCGGACAGCACTGCTCCTGATGGTTACGGCTGTCCTTCTGGTTGCAATTCTCCTTTCTCTCCCTGCCTATGTCTTTCGCGCAGGGGTCTATACCAAAAAATCCTCCAATACCGTTGTAGGAGATGAAAAGTACCTCTCCGTGCTGGATGAGGTAAATGCCGTAGCAGACGAGTACCGTGAAAAAGGCTTTGATGTTTCCGTCAGCGAGAGTGTAACCGAGCGCACCAACTCCAAGGGCGAGACGACCTCTCTCGTAACCTTCAACATCAGCCAGGAGTTCACCAGAAACGGCTGGTCCTTCCTCGGCGCCGGGCTGTCCTCATCTCTGATTCTGGTTGTTCTCCTGTCCTGCACGCTTTTGTCCCTTGCTTGTGCTGTCGCCGGGTCTTTAGGCACCATGGAAGATCTGCCACGCAGACTTGATGCCTGTTCATCCATGCTCCGTTCCGCAGCCGGCTTTTTTGCCTTGGCAGCTCTGATTCTCGTGCCGGTGTTTGTGATGAACAACACGGTGCTCTTTTCCAGAAAGCTTTCCCTTTATAATGCCGGAACCGTGACAGATGGTGCTGAGGCCTTTTACCGGAAAATCGGTGCATTTCTTTTCGGTGACTCGGCAGGGGAGGATCCCTCCGGAGCACTCAAAGGGCTGACATTTCATAGCACTGCGGCCATCTGGCTTACTGTGGTGCCGCTCTTCATCATGATTCTCGCAGCCATCCAGCTTCGCCACGGCAGCATCAGCGAAACCCTGATGCGTGGTCTTCTGTATGCCTTTGTGCTCGTGGTCTGTGTCGTCACGCTCTATCCCTATTATGTGATGTTGGTTTCCGCTTTCCGATCCAACGCCGAAACCAATGATATGTACTTTCTGCATCTCCTCCCCACCAAGTGGATCTGGAGCAACCTGCAAGACATTGTCAACAGGGGTGTCCTGCGCTATCTCCTGAACTCCGGCATGATTGCCGGCGGTGCAACCCTGATCGCCATGCTCTGCGGCATTCCGGCGGCTTACGCCATGGCCCGTATGAACTTTAAAGGGAAGAAGGCCTTCCTTGGTTTTGTCATCATGAGCCAGATGTTCTCTCCTGTGGTGCTTTTAATCGGCATTGCCCAACTCATGAGCACCCTGAAACTGAATGACTCTATCCTCGGCTTGATGTTCATCAATGCAGCTTTCAACCAGGCCTTTGCTATCTGGCTTCTGCGTGGCACATTCGTCTCCATCTCACCCGAGATGGAGCAGGCGGCTAAAATTGACGGCTGCAACACCATGCAGTCCCTTCTGCGGGTGCTTCTGCCTATGGCTGCTCCCGGCATTGTGACGACTCTGATCTTTATTTTCATCAATGCCTGGAATGAATACACCATCTCCACCGTGCTGATCTCCACGGCCTCTAATCGTCCGATCACCGTCGGCATTACCCAGTTCTCTTCCTTCAATATGATCGAGTGGCAGTATCTGTTTGCAGCCTCTCTGCTGGCAACCATCCCCGTGGTTATCCTCTTCATGTGCATTGAAAAGCATCTTGTTTCCGGCCTCACCTCCGGCGGCGTCAAAGGGTAAACGCGGTTTCCAAGAATCATTCAAAAGCAAAACTCAGAGCCTTCCCTTATGATAGGGAGCTCTGAGTTTCTTTTTTCCGCCCCGGTCTTTTTTCTCAGACATAGTACATGCCCTGCCTGCCCAAAATCATATATATGGGCATGCAGGGCATGTTGGGCACCTTGGGCAGGTAGGGCAGGTTACTCCTGCGCCTCCGTCACTGGCCGCACAAGCCATTTTGCGCTCTTCTTTCCGGTTACCGGGTCTTCTGCTGTTGTCCGCTCACGGATGATCTTTCCGTCGTTTTCCATTTCAGCCTTCGCCGTCCGCATCACCTTCGGGGTGAATCCTGCCTCGGCAAGTGTCTCATCCAGTTCTTTCAAGGCCATCTGCCCGGTTTCCTGTAATAGAGTTGTGATTGTCTCCTTGCACAGGTCTGTCTGGTTCTTCGGCTTGCCGGCTGCCTTTTGATATGGCATGTCATACACGTAATCCGCAAAGCGCTTTTCGGAAAAGCCTTTGTATTCTATCCTCCCGCCTTTACCGACGGTGTATAGCACTGTCTCCTGCAGCGGAGCATACGAATTTTTCTCATTGCTGATATATCGTACCCTGTGCTGTGGCTCCAGCTCCGTGTAGGATGTGAATATCACGCTTCTCGCAATGTCTGCCAGATCGGCCGTGCCTGAGATGCGCTCCCGCCAGTCATCCGTTTTGCGCTTGTTGGTGTGGCACACCAGCAGAAATGCCGTGTTATACATCTGCCCCAGCCTGATCAGGTGGTCCAGTGCCTCTCTGCTCTGCTGGCGGGATGACATGGATGCTCCGTGGGGATAGAATGCCTGCAGCGGATCAAATACGCAGATAGCGGGGCGCAGTTCTTCAATAAAAGCCTCCAGATTCTGTGAAGCATAGTTGAATCCGTTCAAATGTTCAATGTCAATCGTGTGAATCTCGCTGGCATCTGCGTCATACATCTCCAGTGCCTCTTTGAGGCGCTTAGCGGTGGAGTCCTCCTTGGAAAAGAAGAGGCAGGTACGGTTCGGACCCTTCTCTGTGATGGTCTTGTTTTGATAATCAATGGCGGCAGCCAATCCGGGAGGGCTTTCTCTTTCAAAATCCGGATCATCCAGCATGGTGGGCAACCCTCCGCTGATTCTCGAGATCAGATAACACCACAGGTTTGTTTTCCCCACGCCTCCGTCTCCGACCAGCAGTGTGATTCCTCCCTTTGCAATCCAGGATGGGATCACCCACTCGGTTTCTTTCTCTTCTATATCCTCTACGGTCTGAAGATACCGGTGCAGATCTTCTTCATTTCTGGCCGTAACGACCACCTCCCTGTAAATAATATCTTATCACTTGGTGCAGTTGAATTCAAGGCGGGGTTTCGAAGATTCATAATGAAACGGGATTCCATTTCCATCTGGCACATTCCCTTCTGAACCTCTTTGGTATTCAGCTTATAGGACAAACTGAAAAAGCACGTTTCATTCCCTTGCAAAGCAGTGGCCCATCTGTTATAATAGTTAGCGTTGCCTAACGAGTCTTGTTTGCCCATTGTACAGTGACCCGAATAAGGACATCTGTGCGGTGGGCATTCACACTTAGCGGCGGTTAGACATAGCTATCAGAAATCTGTAGGTTCATTAAAACCTGAGCAGCCGGAACCTTATGGCATCACAGGAGGCGGGAATATGAACAGAGAAAAAGCGGAAAGGAATTTAAAGATCGGACTATTCGGAGCAATGCTGACGCTGATCGGAGATTGTTTGATCGGTGCGGCAAAGTTCCCGGACGGGGCCAACCTGATGGAAGGCTATTTCGCCATCGCACTGGCCATGCCCGCCTGGCGGCCGATTCTGGGCGGTCTGATCGGCTTTGTGGGGATCTGCCTGGAATTCCCCGGTCTCATGACGATCTATCCGATGATCCGGGAAAAGATGCCCCGCGGTGGCAGCTTTTATAAGCTCACGATGTATGTTTATCTTGCCGTCGGAGGCGGGGCGGTGCACCTGCCCTGTGGTGCGTTCATGTGGATCTATAAAGTGGTTGCGGAGGCGGCGGGCCAGGAGATTGGCCGTGCCATCGCACTGAAATATCTTCTGTACTTCCTGCTCCCGGCAGCTGCCGTGTTCGGCGTGTTCTTTATCGGAGCAAGCGCTGTGCAGTTCATCGCCTTTGCAAAAGGTTGCACGCCGTTTCCCAAATGGTACTGCGTGTTCAATCTGCTGATTGGAAAGGCGGTGTTCAACGCCGTGCGCCGACTCGGCAACACGGCGCTGATCAACGGGATCGGAACATCCAATATGAGTCTTGGCGCGATCGTCATGTTTGCTGCGCTGCTGTTTTGCTGGAAGAAGTATGTGAGTGACAGGGAGGGTGAATGAGGAAACATGAGCCTTTTCTGTCGTATTGCAACATCATTCTATAAGATCTGTGACATGGCTCTCATCGACAACTTCCTGCTTTTGAAATTCCTCTTCTTACAGCATTACTACCCCGAGGCAGCGCATGTGATGGAAGGAAGATAGTACGGCTTCAACCCCTCCGAGCCGGAGACGGAGTTTCGCTCCGTGGCCTGGGAGGCCAGGGGCTTGGAAGACTATATCCTGCAGCACTACGGTGGCAAGGTGGATATCCTATATGGTCTATCTTACGGCTGTCGTACGCTGATGCAGGTGCTTGAGGATAACCGCCTGCAGATCACCACGACCATTGCCGACGGCATGTCCCTGCGGGACTATCCGGATATCAAGAGCGAAGCCCTGAAAGAGCTCTATCTGTTCTTCTTTACCGGGACCTTCTTTGTCGTCTTGGGTCGGGCGGGAAAGCTGCGCAAGCGCTTTCTAGCAAAGATCACAGGCCGCAGCATAGAGGAGGCTGACAGGATCCTCTACACCAAAGCCAGCTGGCAGAGCTGGAAGAATCAGGACAAGTGCCTGATCGGAAAGAAAACGGATTACAGTGTCTTCGCTCGCACGGATATGCACGTCTGGTACGGGATCAAGGGGACGGTGGACAAAAGGCTATCGTCCAACCTGGAGGAGCTGAAAGCCAAGGGCTATCCCTTCACCTGCAAAATCTTTGAGGATATGGGCCACGGTGGACTGGTGGGAGAGAACACAGATCGATTCATCCAAGAGGTGGAAGCCGCACACCGGCAATCGAAGAAAGAAAAGGAGGAAAAAGCATGACTTCCCAGGATCGTGCAAAGATCACAAAGCGAATGCTGTGGATCATCCCCGCCATGCTTTTGTGCATCCTCGGAGGTTATTGTATGGGGATCGCCTCCTCCGGGGGACGGCTGGGAGCGCAGCAAGAGTATATGACAGGGCTTGGGGTTTCTGCGATGAAAGGCAGTTACCGGCTTTCTGAAGGAAAGGAAGAATTCGTAAAGGCCTAAGCGCCTTTAGGCACATCGATACGATCTCGACACTGAAAAAAGGCCGCCCCTTTGACGAGACTGCTCCCTACGACTGTTTCGCGGAGAATGAGGAATCTTCCCTTGACAGGGAACGCAAATTCTGTTAACATACGGTTAGACAAGGCTAAGCACCGGAATGGAGCAATAATATGCCACGGGATAAAAGCACCAATCATATCAAACTGATTGCCGCGGCGCGGACGGAGTTTCTCGAATATGGATTTGAGAAAGCCTCCATGCGCTCTATCGGAGTGCGCTGCGGTATGACGGCGGCGGGGCTCTACCGTCATTGCCGGGACAAAGAGGACCTGTTCGACCAGCTTGTTGAACCCGCCGTCGATCGGCTGAACACCTGGCTCCGGGATCATGTGGAGCGGTATGTGAAGGCCGTCGAGGGCAGTCGGGAGCCCCAGTGGCGGGATTCCTGGATCGACATGATGCGCGAGGTCGTCTATCCCCATATGGAGGACTATATCCTCCTGGTGGCAAAATCCCGGGGGACGAGGTACGAAAACTTCCTGCACGATCTGACGGAGACCGGGCAGAGCCAGTTCCTTTCGTATTTCCCCCTGCTGCGGGAATTGGGCTACCCGGTCTGGGACATCAAACCGGCGGAGCTGCATCTTCTGCTCTCGGCCTATTCCACCGCGCTTTTTGAACCGGTTGTTCACAGCTATCCTTTGGAAGACGCGATCCGCTGCTTGGATACGGTGGAAGCCTTCTTTCTCCCCGGCTGGAAAAAGCTGATGGGCTTTTAGCCGGAACGATTCTTTATCAAACACCGCCTATCCCCTCCTGGGGGATAGGCGATGGCCATTTTTAGGGTTGGTTAACGAGGGAAGGTCTTCGTTAGCTAACAAAAACACGGGAGGTTTGCTTATGCAAGAAACAAAAAAGACCCGGTCGCCCATGGCCTGGGTACTGGGGCAAACGGGCGATCACGGAGGGCAGTATGTTCTGAGTGTGGTCCTGGCGATCATCGGCGTTGCTTTTTCCCTGGCGCCGTACTTTGTGGTGATCGGCGTCGTGCAGGGGCTGATGGACGGGGTGAAGGACTTTTCCTTCTATCTGAGCCGTTGCCTGATCATGGCGGCGCTCTGGCTGGGGAGGGTACTGTTTCATGCCCTGTCCACCGCCACGAGCCACAGGGCAACTTTTGCCGTGCTGGGTGAGATCCGCAAAAAATGCATGGAGAAGCTGACACGAATGCCCCTGGGCACTGTTCTGGAGCAGAGCTCCGGCGCGCTGAAGAACACCCTCATCGAGCGCATCGACTCCATTGAGACAACTCTGGCCCACATCGTGCCGGAGTTTACGGCCAATCTGCTGATCCCCGTTATCATCCTGATCTATATCTTCGTCGTGGACTGGCGTATGGGCCTGGCCTCTCTGGCCACGGTGCCGCTGGGAATGTTCTGCTATGTGTTCATGATGGCGGGCAGTGCAAAGTTTTATCAGCACACGGTTATTGCCACCAAGGCTCTCAACGACACTGCGGTGGAGTACATCGGCGGCATCCAGGTCATCAAGGTCTTTGGCAAGACCAAATCCAGCTACGAGCGCTTCGTGCACGACGCCTATGAGGCGGCCCACAGCTTTATCGACTGGATGCGCGCCAGCATCATCCCTTTTACCTTTGCCATGGTCATCATGCCGGCCACTATGGTTTCTGTGCTGCCCATCGGCGGTTTGCTGGTGAAAAATGGTTCACTGAGCGCCCGGGACTTTGTGACCGTCATCATCCTCTCGGTGGGTGTGATCACACCCATCATCACCATGATGAGCTATTCGGACGATTTCCGTACCATGGGCACCATTTTCGGCGAGGTGCGTGCCATTCTGGACGCGCCGGAGATGAATCGCCCGGCAGAGAGCGCTGCGCCGGCCGGAAACGATCTGGAGCTAAAAGATGTGCGCTTTGCCTATCAGGAGAAAGAGGTACTGCACGGGATTTCCATGGTGATCCCGGAGAACAGTTTTGTCGCCCTCGTCGGCCCCAGCGGCAGTGGCAAGAGCACTATCGCAAGGCTTATCGCCTCTCTTTGGGACGTGACGAGCGGCAGCATCAGCCTTGGCGGGACGGATATCCGTCGGATCTCCCAGGAGGCATACGCCGACAAGATTGCCTTTGTTTCTCAGGACAACTACCTCTTCAACATGACCGTGCGGGAGAATATCCGCATCGGCAGACCCTCCGCCACAGACGCGGAGGTAGAGGAGGCTGCCCGGCAGTCGGGCTGTCACAACTTCATCCTGGGTCTGGAAAAGGGCTATGACACCCTGGTGGGTTCCTCCGGCGGGCACCTGTCCGGCGGCGAGCGGCAGCGTATTTCCATCGCCCGAGCTATGCTGAAGGCCGCGCCCATCGTCATTCTGGACGAGGCCACTGCCTACACCGACCCGGAGAACGAGGCGGTGATCCAGCGTTCTGTCTCAAAGCTCACTGAAGGCAAGACCCTCATTGTCATCGCCCATCGTCTCTCCACCGTCATGGATGCGGACAAGATCTATGTCATCAGGGACGGGCAGATCGACGACGCGGGGACCCACGAAGAGCTGCTGAATCATCACGGTCTCTATAAGAAGATGTGGAACGCGCATATGGAGGTGAAGGACAATGGTTAAGATCATACAGCGCTTTTTCGCCTTCTGCGGCGAGGAAAACCGCCGCAAATTCCGCGCCTCCATTCTTTTGGGCGTGCTGCAGGCTATCTTTGAAGCTCTGAAGATCCCTGCCATCGCCTGTATGGTGCGGGCTCTGCTGCGGGGCAATGTCGAAATGAAGGACATTTTACTCTCTCTGGGCATCATGCTGCTGAGCATCCTGGGCTCCGGCCTTATCAAGGCAAGAAGCACCATGCTCCAGACCGAGGCTGGCTACGACACCTGCGCAAAAAAGCGGGTGGAGATTGCCGAGCACATGCGCTATCTCCCCATGGGCTACTTCAACGAAAACTCACTGGGTCAGATCACCTCTGTCACCACCAACGTCATGGAGAATCTGGAGAACGTGGCGACCCGCGTGGTGATGCTGGTGTGCGAGGGTCTCCTGACCACCTCGCTGATCATCGTGATGCTGCTGTTTTTCGACTGGCGCATCGCACTGGTGTTGCTGGGCGGCTTTGCCCTTTTTCTCCTGGCTAACCGTTTCCTGCAGCGGGCGGCGGGAGGCCTTGCCCCGCGCAAAATCGAGGCAGACGAAAAGCTGGTCGAGAAGGTGCTGGAGTATCTGCAGGGCATGGCCGAGGTCAAAGCTTATCACCTGACCGGGGCCAAGAGCCGGGAACTCAATGACGCAATTGCCGAAAATGTGAAAATCAACACCGACATGGAGATGACCCTGATCCCCCGTATGACGGCCCAGAGCTTTCTTGCCAAGCTTACGGGCGTCGCCATGGTGGGCTTCTCCTGCGCCTTCTACTGTGCGGGCAGCATGGACGCGCTGACAGCTGTGGTCATGGTGATCTCCGCCTTCATCGTCTATGCCAGTCTTGAGACAGCGGGGAACTACTCCGCCCTGCTGCGCGTAGTGGAGGTCAGCGTCAACAGGGCCCAGGAGATCTTGGATACCCCGCAGATGGACATTACCGGCAAGACGATCAAAAGAAAGGTCATTGACGGCGTCTCGCTCCAGATCCCCGAAAAGACCACCACGGCCATCGTTGGCCCCTCTGGCGGCGGCAAGACCACGCTGGTCAATCTCCTGGCCCGCTTCTGGGATGTGGACGCGGGCAGCGTCTCCCTGGGTGGGCGGAATGTGAAGGACTACGATATGGATTCCCTGATGGCAAACTTTTCCTTTGTGTTCCAGAACGTCTATCTCTTCCACGACACCATTGCCAACAACATCCGCTTCGGGCAGCCGGAGGCAAGCCTTGACGCTGTGATCGCGGCGGCAAAAAAAGCCTGCTGCCACGACTTTATTTTGGCCTTGCCCGAGGGCTACGACACGGTCATCGGCGAGGGCGTCGCTTCGCTCTCCGGCGGGGAAAAACAGCGCATCTCCATTGCCCGAGCCATGATGAAGGACGCACCGGTGATCTTTCTGGACGAAGCCACGGCCAACGTGGACCCGGAGAATGAAAACGAGCTGATGCGGGCCATCCATGCCCTGACGACGGAAAAAACCGTCATTATGATTGCCCACCGTCTTAAGACTGTGGAGCACGCGGACCAGATCCTGGTGATTGACCACGGAAAGATCGTCCAGCAGGGGACCCTCGAATCCTTAATGACGGAGGAAGGACTCTACAAAACCTTCATCGGCGAGCGCCGCGAGGCCGCAAGTTGGAAGGTCAGAACATAAACAAATGGGAGGAATCGATCATTCCTTCTAGTGGTGAGGTTAATCATCTTTTGATTGCAGGCCGATTGTGTCACGGATACGATCAATAAACATCTGCACAGCCGGAGAGAAAACCTGATATTTTTTCCAGATCAGATATCCGGCAGCTTTTATTTGAGGGATAATTGGTCTCATACATAGAGGGCTGTCTCCCGTTGTGTTGATCAGTTTATCAAAGCAGATGGCGTAACCCAATCCATCTTCTACGAGAAGAGATGCATTATATACCAGGTTGTAGGTAGCAATGACATTTAACGAGGACAATTCTTCCGAACCTGCAAAATACGGTTCGGCTGCTCTTGATACGATGATCGGGAGTCCCTGCAGGTCGGAAAAACGAATCGCTTCTTTTTCTGCCAGAGGGCAGTCCTTTGGCATCAGCAGGCCGAAGCTGTCCTCCGCAGGGAGCTTAATAGACTGATAAAGCATATGATCCACCTCCGTAAAAATAACGGCAAAGTCAATCAATCCATTGTTCAGTTGATCCATCAGATCCTGTGTATCTCCGCTTGTTATGTGGAAACGGATATCCGGATGCTCTTCTGAAAGATTCGCTGCTGTACGAGACAGATAGTGAAAAGACCAGGACTCCCCGGCTCCGATTCGAACAGAGCCGGAAACATGGTTTTTTACCTGGCTGATCTCATCCTCCGTCATCTGCATCAGGCGCACCATTTCTTCCGCCCTCTTCCGGAGAACCATTCCTTCCTCGGTGAGTGTAATCTTCCGGTTTCCACGCATAAAAAGTGCTGCACCAAGTTCTTCCTCCAGCTCCTTCATCTGCCGTGACAGTGATGGCTGAGCAACATGAAGTGTCTGTGCTGCTGCTGAGATTGTTCCTTCCCTGACCACAGCAAGATAGTATTGCATCGTACGAATATCCATGGAAAGCCTCCTACTTAATTCTACCTATTCAATAATAGCATAGGATTATATAGTAAACAAGTATTTGAATATAGGAAGGTGCAAGAATATAATATAGACAAAATAGAATGATACAGTTTTAAGGAGAAATTGACTTGGCAACCGGATATAAGGCCGGTCTGAATGAGAATGTTGTCAGAGAGTATGTCTGCTGTAACAGCCAGATGATATTTTTCCATGAAAGTCTGAACGGAACCGGAGTGCGTCCATGAATGCCGAAAAAGAAATCACAGAGCTGCTCCTCGCAGCAGGATGTGGGGAAGCGGAAATCGAAATGATCGTATTCAGCATCCGAAAAGGAGATCGGAAAAACACAGAAAAGCTGATCGCAAAATGCCGGAAGAAACAGCTGGACCGGCTGCATGATTCACAGGCCTGCATAGACAGACTGGATTACCTGAGCTATCAGCTGGGAAGAGCATAAGGAGTTGGCAGAATGAAAAATATTTTCTTGAATACTGTGTTGCCGTTGTTTGTTGTCTTCTGCCTTCTTACAGGCTGCAGTGCCGCCGATGCCAGAGGCGGCAGCCGGAGTGAATTGCAGCCTGCATCATCCGGTTTAAACAATACAGATACGGCGCAGCAGCCGGAAGGAGAAGTTATGTCCGGATATTTGAATACGCAGCTGACAAACAAAAAAGTAGAAAGCGGGGAAACGGAAACAATGCTCCGGCTGAAAATCGGGGATACGGATGTTGCCGTAAATTGGGAAGAGAATGAGTCCGTGGAAGCGCTGAAGGCCTTGTGCCGGGATGAGCCTTTGACGATTCATATGTCGATGTATGGCGGATTTGAACAGGTCGGCCCAATCGGGCAGAGTCTTCCCAGAAATGACAGCCAGACGACGACGCAGGCAGGAGATATCGTTCTGTATTCCGGCAACCAGGTCGTCATTTTCTACGGGTCAAACGCATGGGCTTATACCAGGCTCGGCCATATCAGTGATAAATCCGCACAGGAGATGGCAGAACTGCTCGGCAACGGTGATACAACAATTACAATCGGAAGAGAACAATAACTCGTGAAGATACGGATCTCAGCAATCCCTGGATGGAGAGGATAAAGAGAAAATCCTGTGTTCAAGTTCATTGACAAGAATGCCCCTCTGCTATATAATCGGGAACAATATCGGAGAAGCGACAGGAGAGAAGGGATAACCTGCTCTCCTGCTCTGTTGCTATACTGACTGTCTAATAATTCTCCGGTAATGCGAAAGGATGAACAGAAGATAATGAAAAAAGGCAAAGTCTCAGCGCTTCTTCCGATAGGCGTTTTCCTGATTTTATATCTCGGTCTCGGGATCCTCTTTGAGTATATCCTGAAGATTCCCATGGGATTTTACAGTATTCCGATTGTTGTGATCTTTCTGATTGCTCTGATGGTGGCGTGCCTTCAGAATCCCAGGCTGTCTTTTGATGAAAAGTTAAGCCTGATGGGAAAGGGAATCGGTGATAAGAACATCGTCACGATGATCCTGATTTTTATGGAGGCGGGTATTTTCGTCGGCGTTGTCGGCCGCAGCAGTGCCGAGAGCGTGGCTTATTTTACCCTCTCCCTGATTCCGGCTCGATATGCAGTTGCTGTTCTGTTTGTTGTCAGCTGCTTTGTGTCTCTGGCGATGGGCACCTCCGTCGGCACCATTACTCTCATTACGCCCATCGCGGCTGAAGTGGCCAGAGCATCCGGTTTTCCGGCAGCACTTTGCGTCGGATCCGTTATGGGTGGTGCTATGTTCGGTGACAATCTTTCCTTCATCTCCGATACCACCATTGCTGCCTGCAACGGGCAGGGCTGTGCAATGAAGGATAAGTTCCGCGAGAACTTCTGTATTGCACTTCCTGCTGCTCTCCTGACCCTGGTGCTGATTCTTGTTCTGTCTCTTAGCAGCGGAATCGGCAGTGTGGAAATAAAGAAATACAACCTCGTCCAGACCATCCCCTACCTGCTTGTATTAGTCGGAGGAATCGCGGGCATCAATGTGTTTGTTGTCCTGCTGATTGGCATCCTGTCCGGTTCGCTGATCATGCTGGCAACAGGAGCCATTGCTCCGACAGCACTTCTGAGCAGTATGGGCTCCGGGGCTGCCGGAATGTTTGAAACCACGATGGTAGCTATCCTTGTTTCGGCAATCTGTGCGCTGATTCGGGAGAACGGTGGCTTCGATGCACTTCTCGGCTGGATCTACCGGACTTTCCGTGGAAAAAAGGGCGGACAGCTGGGGATGGGGCTCCTGGTAGGAATTATGGACATCGCAACGGCGAACAATACCGTGGCTATTGTTATGGCAAATCCGATTGCTGCCGAAATGGCCGGAAACTACGGCATTTCCAGAAGAAAAACAGCCTCTTTGCTGGATACCTTCTCCTGTGTGTTCCAGGGTATCATTCCTTACGGTGCGCAGATGCTTGTTGCGATTTCGGCCTGTGAGGAGCTTGGCATCCATGTTTCGGCTTTTGAAATAATCCCGAACCTTTTTTACCCGTTCCTGTTGTTGATCAGTTCTCTCCTATTCATTTTTGTTATCCCTGATCGAAAAACAAAGGGATAATCAGAACAGAATAAATGCCTCGGAAAAGTACCGTTCCTGGTGCTTTTCCGGCAATTTTTACATAAAGGGCAGATGGGGGAGTGGCCGTTATGAACGTACGATTTTCTCCATTTCCTGCCAATTCTCTTCCATGTCAGCCACCAGCTTCATCTGTGTTCTTGCGCGGACGAGATTATGCTCCGCATATGCCGTTTTGAAGTAGTGATCTCCATCCAGATAGTCAGTGAGAAAACGCATTCCGCACTCCAACGTCATGATTTTCGCCCCGAGAGGGAGTGCAAGACGTTCCTCTTCCGTCAGACTCGGGCAGGAGGAGACAAAACCTTCGGTATAAATCCGGAAGAGATTCAGATCCATGCTAACCTTCTCCAGGTCGCGTTCATCCTCCACGGCGGTAGAGGCCCCAAACCGGATGGAATCCCCAAAGTCATAGGCGGAAAGCCCCGGCATTACGGTGTCCAGGTCAATCACACACACGGCTTTCCTCGTTTTTTCATCCAGAAGAACATTGTTCAGCTTCGTGTCGTTATGGGTGACGCGAACCGGCAGCTGTCCATTCTCGCGCATACGCTGCAGAACACTGCCGTCTTCCTCTCTGGAGAGATAGAAGTCGATTTCCTGCTGTACAGTGGCAGCACGTCCGACGTGATCTTCCTTGATTTTTTCCCGGAAAATACGGTATCGGTCCGGTGTGTGATGGAAATTCGGGATAGTTTCCGTGAGGGTTTCAACCGGGAAGTCCGAAAGCTGGCTCTGGAAGGTGCCAAAAGCGACAGCGCTCTGATAAAAATCATCCGGTGTTTCCGGGAGCTGGATGCAGATGGCTTCCACAAAGCGGTAGCATCTCCAGTAGGCGCCGTTCTCGTCAATATAATAGTATTCTCCGTTATCCGCAGGAATAAAGTGCAGGGTGCTGTTCTCTCTGACACTTTTCGCCGCTATGTGTTTCGTTACACGGATAATGTTTGACATCAGCCCGGGAATATCGTGAAAAGCGACGGAGCTGAGCCGTTGCAGAATATAGCGAGCGCCAGTATCTGTTTCCACCAGGTATGTTCTGTTAATGTGACCCGAGCCGTAAAGCTCACAAAATACGGGAATACCGTCGGTTGCAAAATGAAAAGCTGCCTGTTCCATGGGGATCTCCTTTAATGCTTTGTCCAGTCTGCCGCATCAGAGTGCGACAGGGGGCTTTTTGTCATCGGTAAAATGCGGGGTGAGGCGCTGATTGCTGTTTTCCATCAGGTAGGAAAAGACCAGAAACGCTGTTTTCAGTGCGTCATGCCGGATCCTGTCGTCATCAATGCAGAAAATGTCATCCTCGATAATCCGTGTGCCCATAGCCTCCACCTTTTCACGGTCAAGTTCCACAACGGTCTTTTTTTCCGTCTCTAAATACCGTTCCCGGATAGAGTTGTCAATCTGCGCGTTGTTTGCAAGCACAATATCCACGTTTCTCTTTCCAAGATAGCTGTTGAGAACCCGCAGATGATCGCTGACACTGTAATGGTCGGTTTCTCCGGGCTGTGTGACAAGATTGCTTACGTACATAATCGGGGCTTTGGAGCGGTTGATGGCATCCACCAGTTCCGGGACAATCAGATGAGGTAGAATACTGGTATAGAGGCTTCCGGAACTGAAGAGAATCAGATCGCTGTCGAGAATCTTGGCGATAATTTCTTCACTGGCATGCACGTCGTGGTCGTAGCTGAGCTTCGCAATGTTGCGGATGTTCTGGCTGACTTCTTCCTCTCCGTAAAAGGCCTTCTTATGGTTTTTCCCCTCTCCGACAAGCTCCACAACATCCTCGGTCAAAGGCAGTACAGTGCCCTTGATGTTTAGCAATCGGCACATATAGCGGGTCGCCTCTGTCAGATTCCCTTTCAGATCAATCAGAGCAGCCAGCATGATATTTCTCACAGGATGATTCTTCAGGCTGCCGTCTTTCGAAAAGCGATAGCGCAGCAGCCGGATAAAATCCTCATCCACATTGGCCATGGAGATCAGCACTTTGCCGATATCTCCCACGGCCGGAATATCGAGTTCTTTTTTCAGCACCCCGGTGCTGCTGCCGTTATCACTCACGGTAATAACAGTGGTCACATCTACCGGGAAAAGCTTTAATCCGGAAAGCAGGCATGAAAGCCCGGTTCCGCCACCGAAAACAACTACGTGATTCATAACCGGAGTTTCCTCCCTGTAACAACATACAATAAAAAATCTGTTTGTAGAGATTATATCACAAGGTTTTCAGGCTGTCGATGAAAACGTTTTTCCTTTTCTTGAAAAACTTTGAAAGGCATGGTACTATATAGAAAAACAGCATGGAGGTGCTTGCTGTGCTCTATAAAAACGCAAAAATATTTCTGGAAGATCAGGGCTTTATCTCCGGTTCCTTTACGGTTGAAAACGGTTGTTTCGGTGAAATCCTGCCGGAAATAGACCCTGGAGAGGGGACTGATCTGAAAGGGGGCTGTGTTATTCCCGGCCTGATCGATATCCATAACCATGGCAATTCCGGAGAGGATTTTTCAGACGGAGACTATGACGGGCTCGTTAAAATCGGGCGGTTTCTGGCAGAAAACGGGGTCACTTCCTTTGCCCCGGCTTCTATGACCCTGCCTTATGATACCCTGGCTGACGCTTTTGCTGCCGGTGCCAGGTTGAAGCGGGAACAGCCCGCAGGATGCTCTCGAATTGTTGGGATTAATATGGAAGGCCCCTTCTTTTCTGAAAAGAAAAAGGGTGCACAGAATGCGGAATACCTGAGAAACCCGGATTTTGAAGCCTTCAAGGCCCTATATGACGGCTGTGGCGGGCTTGTCCGCTTGGTTGATCTTGCACCGGAGCTTCCCGGCGCGGTGGAGTTCACAAAAAAAGCGAAGGACCTTTGCACGGTGTCAATTGCTCATACAGATGCGACCTATGAGGAGGCAAAAGCCGTGCTGGATGCCGGTGCAACCCACCTTACCCACCTGTATAATGCAATGCCCGGTATTCACCATCGGAAGCCCGGCGTGATTGGAGCCGGCTCCGAGAAAGACGGGGTTGTGGCAGAACTCATCTGTGATGGCCTGCACATCCATCCCAGTGCTGTCCGAATGGCTTTCAAGCTTTTCCCGGGCAGAATCTGCCTGATTTCTGATGCTCTCCGGTGTACAGGTATGCCGGACGGGCAGTATCCGTTCGGCGGGCAAATGCTCACATTGAAAAACGGAGAAGCCCGTATGCCGGACGGTGCCCTTGCCGGCTCTACCGCAACGCTCTATCAGTGTATGTGCAATGCTGTCGCGTTTGGCATCCCCATAGAAACCGCGATTAACGCATCCACCATTATTCCGGCAGGAGAGGTCGGATGCGGGGACAAACTCGGATCTATTGCACCCGGAAAACTGGCAGATTTTATTATCTGTGATGAAAATCTGAATCGTAAAGCTATTTATATGGAAGGAGAACAAATCGCATGATTTACGACAAACTGGATAATTTTGAAACCTACGCACCCATCAGTGAACGCCTGGCCAAGGGGCTGCAACTCCTCCGTACGACAGACTTTTCCGCCATGGAAGACGGAAAATACGAAGTAGACGGAAAATCGCTTTTCTTCATGCTTCAGAGCTATGACAGCAAACCAGTGAATGACCGGCCGGAAGCCCACAGAAAGTATATTGACATTCAGTATCTTCTGAAAGGAGAGGAATATATCGGGGTTGCCCCCCTCTCTGAGATGACAGAAGAAGTCAGTGCAAATCCGGATGGAGACATCTGGTTCTATCATGGCCCCGTTACCAATGTGAAGATTGGCAACGGTAAGTTTGCCGTCCTTTTCCCTCAGGATGCGCATGCACCCGGCATTGCCGTCGAAACTCCCGAGCCTATCAGAAAAGTGGTTGTCAAGGTTTTGCTGTAAGGAGCTGCTGTATGGGCGTTATCAACTTCGGGTCGATGAATGTCGACCATGTGTATTCCATGCCGCATTTTGTGCAGCCGGGGGAGACACTGCAGTCGGGAGCCTATCATATATACTGCGGCGGAAAGGGCTTAAATCAGTCTGTGGCAGCTGCCAGAGCAGGAGCAAAAACCATGCATGCTGGGATGGCAGGCAAGGGTGGCGATATGCTGTTGGACTTTCTGCGTAGCAATAACGTGGATCTCTCCATGATCGGGTTGCCGGATATCCCTCAGGGGCACGCTATTATCCAGGTTTCCGAGAGCGGAGAGAATAGCATCATTCTCTTCCGGGGATCTAATTTCGCCGTGACCAGATCCTATATCGACAGCGTTCTGGATCGGCAGCAGGAACCGCAATATGTCATTTTGCAAAATGAAATCTCAGAGGTGCCGTATGTCATCGATGCGGCCTTCCGGAAAGGTTTCCCGGTTGTGCTCAATGCTTCTCCCTTTGACGATTCCCTTCTTGAGATTGACCTGTCTAAAGTCACATGGCTTCTGGTCAATGAAATCGAAGGCGGCTGCCTCACAGGAGAGACAGATCCGGATGCCATTCTCGCAAAGCTGCGTGAGAAAAGCCCGAAAACAGGTGTGGTGCTCACGCTTGGGAAGGAAGGCTCGATCTGCGCCAGCGGTGACAGGGTGATCCGACAGGGCATTTTCCCGGTCCAGGCAGTAGACACTACCGGAGCGGGCGACACCTTTACAGGTTACTTCATTGCCGGGCTGGATGCTCATCTTGACCTTTCGGAAGCATTGCGGCGTGCTGCGGCGGCATCAGCTATTGCCGTTACGCGCCCGGGTGCGGCACCCTCCATACCGATGGCGGAAGAGGTTACGGCCTTCCTGCAGGAGCGACAGTAAAACTATTGGAATTGAAAATTGCGGCACACTCCATCAGCCTGGAGTGTGCCGCAATTCTTATGTTCAGAATTCAGGATATCATCCGGTAATTCCCCAGCCGGGCAGGGGCATACGCTGCATGGCACCGAAGATTTTGCTTTTCAGGTCAGGGTAATCCTGGCTCATTTGTGCCAGCAGCTTCTTGATTTCGTAGCGCTTACTGGTTTTGTCTTCCGGGCATGGGTTTTCCACAATGGGAAGCTGCAGCTCGGCAGCGAGATTTGCAATTTTCTTTTCCCCCGCATACACCAGAGGGCGGATCTGCGTCACGCCCGACCGGTCAAGAAAAGTGACAGGTCGGAAGCAGCTGATTCTTCCCTCGAAAAGCAGGCTCATCATAAAGGTTTCTACGGCATCGTCAAAATGATGCCCCAGAGCGAGCTTGTGAATGCCCCGCTGCGTAATGGCATCGTTAATAGCCCCGCGTCTCATCTTGGAGCAGAGAGAGCAGGGGTTGTCCTCTTTGCGTACGTCGAAGACGATTTCTTTAATATCTGTTTTCAGACAGGTATAGGGTATTCCCAGCTCATCGCAGAACTGCTGCACGGGAGTAAAATCCATACCTTCAAATCCCAGCTCTATTGTAATCGCCTCCAGAGAGAAGGGAATGGGATAATAGGTGCGGAGATGATTCATTACTGCCAGCAGAAGCATGCTGTCCTTTCCGCCGGAAATACCGACTGCAATTCTGTCCCCTTCGGAAATCATATGGTAATCATCAACTGCACGACGTACAGTGCCGGAAAATTCATTCAGAGCGTTATTCATATTCCAACCTCAAAAATAAAAATCGAAAAGAGAATTCACAAGGATTTGCAAGAAAACAGGAGATTTTAAGAGATACATTATTAAAAAATTAAAATCCTGTTGACTTATTGTTTTTCCTGTGGTATAAAGTACAGGCGCGTGAGCGGGAGTATGTGATTTACTATTTTAGCCTCACGCGCCGGAATTGTCAAAACATAGTTACTATACGGAGGCAAAAACATGTCTAACCAGAACACGACAATGGTTACCAAGGAAACCGTTGAACGCAAATGGTACGTCCTTGATGCAGCCGGCAAGCCCATGGGCAAAACGGCAGCACTTGCGGCAGACCTGCTTCGCGGCAAACTCAAAACAGACTACACACCCCATGTAGATTGTGGAGATTTTGTCATTATCATCAATGCGAAGGATGCAGTCCTGACCGGCAAAAAGCTTGAACAGAAGTTCTATCGCACCCACTCTGGCTATCCCGGCGGGCTCAAAGAAACCAGATACAAAACTCTGATGGAGAAAAAGCCTGAACTCGCAATGCGTCTTGCAGTGCGCGGCATGCTCCAGAAGAACACCATTGCACAGTGGCAGCTTAAGCGCCTGAGAATTTTTGCAGGCCCCGAGCATGACCATGCTGCCCAGAAGCCCGAAGTCTGGGATCGCTGATAGGAGGTAGAATTCATGGCAACTTATAAGACAAAGAAGCCCTATATGTATGGCACCGGCCGCAGAAAATCTTCTGTAGCCCGCGTTCACCTCATTCCCAACGGTTCCGGCGTGATCACCATCAATGGCAGAGACATTGACGATTACTTCGGCCTTGAAACCCTTAAGCTCATCGTTCGTCAGCCCCTGGTTACCACCGGTACCCTGAGCAAGGTTGATGTTGAAGCAAAGGTTGCAGGCGGCGGCGTTTCCGGCCAGGCCGGCGCTATCCGTCACGGCATTGCAAGAGCTCTCCTCCTCCTGGATGAGAACTTCCGCGCTCCCCTGAAGGCTGCAGGCTTCCTGACCCGCGACCCGAGAATGAAAGAGCGTAAAAAATACGGTCTCAAGGCAGCTCGTCGCGCTCCTCAGTTCAGCAAGCGCTGATTCGCACAATTGCAGACAAAACTCCGAAGTCATCCGACTCCGGAGTTTTTTATATACTGAAAACGCTGCATCAGACAGATGATTTTTCAGACAATTTACCGTCTGAAGCGGTATGTTCCGATATAGGATTTATCCGAGTAGCATGCTTCACAGAGATTGAATGTATAGCCCGGAGGAAGCTCCCGGCCGCACTGCCTGCATTTGCGGATATATTCTTTCTTGTCTGCTGCCATCAGTTCGTTGATTCTGCGGCAGATTTCCTCCCGCTGGCCAAAGCTGTCATCCTGTATGCCAATGCGCATCTTCAGCTGATGATTGATGTCCCATGCCTTGTATTGCTGTTCGCAGCCCAGCAGGGTGTCAATGTCGAAACCGGGATTTGGTATTTTCCTTCCACGGAGAATACTTCTTGCGCAACTGAGCCAGTAAAGAGCAAGCTCGCGATTATCGGAATCAATCGGGCAGGTGATAAGGTCAAAAATCAGCTCTTTGTCTCCGGTCCCAAAGCTCTCTCGGAGCATCCCGTAGAGAGACAGCGCAGAGGACATATCCTCCCGCTTAAAACTGCGGTTTCCGGGCAGACTTTGCCATGCTTTCAGCAGAACATCAATGGGATATTTCGTCTGCAGTACTTCACGCGGGAATTCAATGCAGGGAGTTCTTACCCTTGTCGCGGGATTCTGGAGTCCGTCTTCAATAACGGAGGTTTCGTCCATGGTCAGCACTTCACCCAGGTCGAACATTCCGTACCGACCCGCTCTGCCTGCAATCTGCCTGACTTCTCCGCTTGTCAGTGGACGCTGCTGTCTGCCGTCAAACTTTTGTGTCTCGGCAAAAATAATTCGCCTGATCGGGAGAGAGATTCCCATTCCGATGGCATCGGTTGCAACGATGATATTAGTCTCTCCGGAAGTATATTTTTCTACTTCATTGCGCCGGGCAATCGGGGGCAGTGCGCCGTAGATTACGCTGGCGTGAAAGCCGTACCGCTCCAGATGTGCCGCAACGGAAAGAACGTTTTTTCGGGAGAAGCAGATTACGGCATCGTGGGGCTGAAGTTCTTCAAAACTGCTGCACCGACCTTTATATTCCAGCGGAACAAGTCTTTTGTGCCGTACGATGGAGTATGGATCACCGAATTGTGAGACAAGGTTTTCCACAATACCGAGTGCTTCCGGCGCGAGGCATATATGCACTTCATCTGCATCCACACAGCAAATTGCCTTCAGCCAGGAAGCGCCTCTCTCATCATCGGTTATCAGCTGGGCTTCATCGATAACAGCCACGCGGAAATGCTTTCGATAAGAGCACAGCTCAATTGTGGAGGAAACAATCTGTGCGTCGGGGGTGGAGATCGATTCTTCCCCGGTCAGAAGGCTGCAGGGGATCCCGTCAGCGTTGATCCGATCGAACATTTCCAGAGCCAAAAGCCGAAGAGGTCCGAGATAGGTTCCGTTCCCGGCTGATTTCAGAGCCTCCAGAGCGTCATGGGTCTTTCCGCTGTTTGTAGGGCCCACGTGAAGCACAAACACCCGCTTAAGCAGTTTTGCTTTTTCAACCAGGGCGTCGGGGGTATAGGAGAGGAGCAGATTCCTTGCCTCCGTCAGATCCCGATCCCTTCTTCTCGAGGCGGCAGCCTCTTCTATCAGCTGCTTCACGGCAGGCTGAGAAACAGCAGATTCCACGTCCTGCTGCTTCCATAACCTGCTGTAGCGATAGCGACCATTATATTTTACCATCGGTTTTGGAAAATACTGTTCAATGATTTTTTTGGTAACGCCGTATTTTTCTATTGCGGTTTTCTGGCTGATATAAATGTCGGTTGTTCTATTTTTTTTGCTCATAAATAATTCCTGTTTTCTGAAATACCAGGATACTATATCACAAATTGAGAAAAAGTCTATCCCTGATCTTCTTTTGCTTGTGCACGGTGCAGAGAACGGTGTATAATATTATCAGTGAAGGGAGAACCCGGCATGAAAAATTATAAACTGACACTGTCTTATGACGGAACAAAATATAACGGATGGCAGCGCCTTGCAAGTACAGACAACACCATTCAGCAGAAGGTGGAGACGGTGTTGTCACGTCTGCTGGATCAACCGGTTGAGGTTTCAGCTTCCGGGAGAACCGATGCCGGTGTTCATGCCAGAGCACAGGTCTGTTCTTTTCGTGCCGAAGCCGAACTCGGGTGTGAAGAGCTTCTTGCGGCACTGCGGCAGTACCTGCCGAAGGATATCGGTGCACTTTCCCTGGAGGAAGCTTCTCCCCGTTTTCATGCACGCCTGAACTGCAGGGCAAAAACCTATTTGTATCGTGTATGGACATCGGAGCAGCCGAACGTTTTTGAGAGAAACTATGTTTATCCTTTGCCTGTGATTCTGGATATTTCAGCAATGCGAAAGGCTGCCGGTTATCTTCAGGGGGAGCATGATTTTTCCGCATTTACCAATGCAAAGAAAATGAAAAAATCTCCCGTCCGGCGGATTGATGAAATCCTTCTGGACGAGAAGGAAGAGGAGCTTCAAATCTATTATACGGGAAACGGCTTTTTATATAATATGGCACGGATTCTAACCGGCACACTCCTTGAAATAGGAGAAGGGGTTCGTTCTCCGGAGGAGATTCCGGGAATCCTCTCGGCAGGAAAGCGGGAAAATGCCGGATTCCTCGCTCCCGCCGGAGGTCTGATCCTTTGGGAAGTCCGATATTGAATAAAGATAACACGTATACTGACGAGCGTATCTCAAAAGATGAAAGCAGACACAAAAAAAGTGCCTGCTTTCATCTTTAGCTGTAGAGGTTGAGAATACTGCGGGTATGTTTTGCCATTTCTTCCCGCACATCTTGCGGGGCAAGAATCTCGGCGCTGCTCCCAAAACCGCTGAGCCACCCGTAAAACTGAGGGCTGACAGCGACTTCGGTCGTAACTGTAAACGCATCTTCCCCGTCGGGAATCAGCATTACTTCCTCTCCGAAGCGGTCTATCACAGCGTCGGCAAGAAATTTCATAAACCGCATCCGGACAAGTTTGACTTCGCCGGTGTACATGTGAAATACCTTTGTGGTGAACATCGCTATGTCAATTTTTTCAAAATCCTCTTTACCGAGCCGGGGGCCGTCCTGAAGGGAAATCCTGGTCATTCTGTCAACACGGAACGGCCGGAGTTCCCGGTATTCATGGTTATACCCCAGAAGATAATAGTTCTGATCTACCCAGATCAGTGCAAAAGGGCTCACAATATGGATTTTTCCGTTATGGCGCAACTCTTTCTTTTTCTGAAGATTATAAGTAAAGTATTGAAACGAAATGACACCGTCATTGTTGATTGCTTCGGATATTTTGTCCACATTGTTGTAAACGCTTTCATTCATGGCCTTTACCCGGTTGCGGACATAGACGGTTCTGTTCAGGGTCTGGGCTTCGTAAACGCTGGCCAGGGAAGTAATCTTTTCTATCAACTGCCGGGTTTTCGTCCGGGTAATGAAGTTTGAACTCTGGACCATATCCACAAGCAGTTTAACTTCCTGCAGTGTAAAGGCTCGGCTCCTGACGTAATAATTTCCTCTTTTATGAACAATATCCATCCCATAATGATCAGGAGAAGTGTTGTCATATTCCTGGCCTTTTTCTGCATCCGCTTTTCCCAGGGTCTTCAGATCCCGATAGATGCTTTTCCTCTCTGCGGGAAGATCTCTGCCGGAGAGATAATTAAGCATATCCTGCACGGTAACGGTATGGTTTTCATCGGAATACTTCAGAAGGTAATCTCGCAGAAAAAGAATCTTCAATTTTTCACCGTACTGTTTTGCCATGGTGCAATCTCCGGAAAATCGTGATTACGCCTGCTGCCCGCCAAAGCGGGAGACAAACTCATCTTCTGTCAGAATCGGAATATTCAGCTCATGAGCCTTCCGGTTCTTGGATGACGACGATGTTGAATCGTTGTTGATCAGGAAGGAGGTCTTTCCGGAGACGCTTCCCGCAACCTTTCCTCCCTGCTGTTCCACATAAGCTTTGAAAGCGTCCCGGTTACGGAAGATATGCACATCTCCCGTGATAACGAAGGTGAGATTACGGCACGTTCCTTCCGGTTGTGCTGCCGGAGGGACATTCTCAATCCGCAGTTCCGCTAGAACATGGGCAAAAATTTCTCTGTTTTTTTCATCGGCATACCAGGAAAGAATGGAATTGGAGCGCTCTGCACCTATCCCGTCGATGTCGTCAAACCCCTGCCCCTCATCAAGCCGCTGCAGGAATCCCTGCCAGCCGAGAGCCCGGATAATCCGCTGTGCTGCATCTGCTCCGATCAGTGGGATACTCATGGCGAGTATCACCCTGGCCGGATCTGCGTCCCTGCTTTTTTCTATTGCGGAAAGCATATTCTCGCAGGATTTAATCCCATATCCGTCCATTTCGCGGATGCGGTCGGCAAAAGCAGAGAGGTGGAAGATATCTGCAAATTCGGAAATGAAATGTTCATTGATGAAATCTTTCAGTGTTTCCGAAGAGATCCCGTCTATGTCCAAAGCAGCTCTACTGACAAAACGTTCAAATTTTTTGAGATTTTTTGCCGGGCAGGCATGATTTGTACACCGCAGAGTTTTTGTTCCGCTGCTACTTACTGTGATGGAGGTCGGAGCTCCGCACACCGGACAACTGGTAGGAATTGTATAAGTGCCTTCCTTACTTGTGACGTTGATCACTTTCGGGATAATCTTGTTTGCTTTAATTACCTCAAGGGTAGTCCTGCGGTTTTCCCCGATTCCGAGTCTTTCCAGCTCACTGAGGTTGCAGAGTGAAGCACGGGAGACTGTAGTTCCTTCCAACTGTACCGGGTCAAACACTGCGACGGGAGTAATTACGGAAGCTGCACAGGACCATTCAATATGATCGAGAACAGATACAGCGGAAGTGTCCTGCCATTTGAAAGCCAGACCTCCGCGTGTGGCGTGATGCCCTGTTACACTGCCGGATGACGCATACACGATATCGTCGTATGTGATGACCAGCCCGTCGACAGGAATGTCCATCACCCTGCTCTCAACCTTTTCCGTCCAGCGGCTGATCGCCTCCGGCAGACGGTCAGCATCCGTCAACTCCCGATCAACGGTTGTAAAACCATTCTTCTCCAACCAGTCCATACGCTCTCCCCATGACAGAATGCTCTCTTCTGTTGATACGAGGGTGAAAGCATTAAAAGTCAGCCCACGGCTTTTTACCTTGTCAATGTGTTTCGCATCGAGGGACAGCGTGCCGGAGGCAAGATTTCGCGGGTTTGCGTATTTCTCTTCATCATCTTCAAGAGAGTCGTTAATTCTCTCAAAATCGGTGTAAGAGATAGTCGCTTCTCCGCGGACTACAAGGTGACCCCGGTAGGAGAGCGTCAGTGGGAACCCGGCGATGGCATCTTTCATATACGTGATATTAGTCCCGACAATCCCATTGCCTCGGGTCAGAATTTTTGTCAGCATCCCGTCGTCATAGGTGAGTACAAGTGTCAGACCATCCAGCTTCCAGCTGAGCCAGATGGGGCGTCCGTCAGCCCACTTCTGAAGTTCTTCGACCTTTTTTGTCTTGGCAAGGGAGAGCGCCGGAAATTCATGCTCCTCCTTTTGCCCGCCGGAGACATCACCCTCTTCTGAAAAACTCACATTCTGCGTCGGACTATCCGGAAGAATATAGCCTGTTTCTGCCTCAAGGGCAGCAAGCTCGTCATATTGCATGTCCCACTCGTAGTTTGACATGATCTCCTCTTTGCCGCCGTAATAGGCCTCAGAAGCAGCATTGAGAGAAGCGACAAGGGCTTCTATTCTTTTCTTGTTGTTTTCAAATTCCGGCATTGCGTTCTGTTCCATAAGCAGCAACCCTCCGAATGTATTAAAAGTATTATAACATGGAAATCGTCCATTGTCCTCAGAAAAATGGAAAAGGAATAATAAAACACAGACAGCCGGTTTCACGGCCGTCTGTGTACAGCGCATCTGATCGGAAAAATCAGTATGCAACGCCCCAATAGATCATTGTTTTTGCAGGTTTTCCGCAGCAGGCGCATACATCACCGAGATGCTCCTGCGCAAACGGGATGCAGCGGGAGGACATACCGGCTTTTTCTTTCATCGCCAGTTCGCATTCCTGGTCACCGCACCACATCGTTTTGATGAATCCGCCATGCTCTTCCTGAAGCTGTTTTGCCTCTTCTATGCTCTGTGCAGGGAAGATATGCTCTTCCAGATTCACTTTTGCAGAGTCATAGAGCCCCTGCTGGACGGCATCCAGCAGCTCGGGGATGCAGGTATCCAATTCGTCGAGGGAAACGGTAATCTTCTCACCGTTGTCGCGCCGGACTGCCACGCAGGAATTGTTCTCAATATCACGCGGACCGATCTCGAGGCGAAGAGGAACACCTTTCATTTCATACTGTGCACATTTCCATCCCAGGCTGTTGTCAGAGAAATCAGCTTTAGCGCGGACACCCAGAGAAGATACTTTCTGAAGAAGTTCTTCTGCTTTCTCTGTGACACCGGGTTTATGGGAAGCAACCGGAACGATGATCACCTGGATCGGGGCGATTTTGGGCGGGAGTACCAGTCCGTTATTGTCCCCATGGGCCATAATAACCGCACCGATCATGCGTGTAGTAGAGCCCCAGGAAGTCTGGAAAGGATACTGGAGGGTGTTGTCACGTCCCGTAAAGGTGACGTCATATGCACGGGAGAATTTATCCCCGAAGTAATGAGATGTGGCACCCTGAAGAGCTTTGTGGTCCTTCATCAGGCACTCTACCGTGTAGGTTGCTTCTGCACCGGCAAATTTTTCCTTCTCGGTTTTTCTGCCGCGGACTACAGGAATGGCCAGCACTTTTTCAAAGAAGTCGGCATAGCAATTGAGCTGCTGCTCAGTTTCAGCTTTTGCTTCCTCGGCGGTTTCATGGATGGTGTGACCTTCCTGCCACCAGAATTCACGGGAACGGAGGAAAGGTCTCGTCGTTTTCTCCCAGCGGATGACGGAGCACCACTGATTATAAAGCATAGGAAGCTCCCTGTAGGAATGGAGAACCTGTGACCAGTGATCGCAGAACATGGTTTCCGAAGTCGGGCGGAAAGCAAGCCTTTCCTCAAGCTGTTCGCTGCCGCCCATGGTAACCCATGCTACTTCCGGAGCGAAACCGTTTACCAGTTCTCCTTCTTTTTTGAGGAGGCTCTCCGGAATCAGAACGGGCATCGCCACATTGACATGTCCGGTCTTTTTGAATTCTGCATCCATAATTTGCTGCATGTTCTCCCAGATGGCATAACCATAGGGGCGAAGGATGGTAAAGCCCTTAACAGATGCATACTCGACGAGCTCTGCTTTCCTGCAGATATCGGTATACCACTGAGCGAAATCAGTTTCCATATCTGTGATTTGCTCAACCTTTTTTTCTTTCGCCATAATTTTATATTTCCTTTCGTCGGGATCTGTATCCCCACATTTTTATACACAAAGTGCCTGCATATTATATTATCGAATCGGTAGTTTGTCAATCGTGCTTGACCTTTGCAGTAAAAATCTATATAATGTCTATAATTGCGCAGATCAGATCTGTGAGGTGATTGAAATAAATAAACGTAAGTTTTTAACGGAGTTGGGCAAGCTGCTTACCTTCATGTATGAAGAGGACAGGCTGAGAGCCCTTGCCATGTATGAGCGGATGTTTGATGGGGCAGATGAGACTGCAGTTCTGCAATATCTCGGTTCCCCTACGAAGCAGGCCGTTATGGTTGCAAGAGCATATAATGCCAAAGAGCGTAAGCTCGCCGTTACAAGCCAGATCGGCGAGAACGATGCAGATGTTTCTCAGGATGAAGATCCGGAATTCTTCCGTGTCATTCAGGACATCCGGGAAGAGGCAATCCAAAGAGGTATTATGCCTGATATTTCGGATGAGCAGAGTTCGGTTTTTGATGATGAAACAGATGAAGCGGATACTGCGGAAGCTCTTTTCGAAGAGGATAGCTCAATTGAAGCGGACAATCTGACGGAAGAAATCATGCCGGACGAGACCCCACTCCCTGAGAGTGATCCTGTGCCTGTAGCGGAAAAAGATGAACATACATCTGCAGAGCCGGTTTTTGAAGATCTAACCGATTTTGAAATTGATCTTCCCGATGAGGTAACAGCCTTTATGGCAGAGTCGGAAATCTATTCTGAGCCTGTTCAGCAGGCTGAGAATACCGAGCGTTCTGAGGAACCTGCGGCTGCCGGCAGTGAGGAAGCAGCTTCAGACGCAGATGAATCTGCTGCTGTGACAGAGGCAGGAGAGGAACCGCAGGAACCATACAATTATATGCTGGATCTGGGCCCGATTCCGGAAGAGCCCCGTGTAGACGCAACAGAAATTGACGAATATATGGCTGCTTTCCGGGAAAAGGATGAAAATGAAGAGCCGGTCCAACCTTCACCGGAACAGACCACGCTTTTTGAACCCGAGACGCAGGCCGTAGAAAAAGCGCTCCCGTGGAAAGATGACAGCGAAGAAGAGAACAGATCCTCAGGTCGGCTGGTTGTCCCGATTATGATTCTCTATCTGCTTGTTGCCGTTCCGCTTACAACAATTGCAGTTCTGGTTTTGCTGGTGCCGACATTGATTTTCCTCGGCCTGGCTGCGGCATCGGGGATTGCGGCATTCCGTATCGCCATGTTGGCGTTTAACAGCTTTGCAGTATTTGCTGACATTATTGTGGTTCTCGGTGCGGCACTGCTGCTTACTGCTCTTACAATATTCTTCTTCTGGATTTTTATCTGGTTTATCGGAGGAGGAATTGCAGGTGCAATCAATCTGGCGATTCAGATCGGCAGCAAAGTATGCTACAGGGAGGGTAAGAAGGCATGAGAAAAGGCTGGAGCTTTGTGATGATTATCGTCGTCGTGTTTGTTATCCTCGGAGCAGTGTGTATGGGTGTCGGGCTTCTGACGGGAGCTGACTTTAAAAGAATTTTTGAAGTGGTCGATCATGAATATGCTGTGACAGATATGATCACTGCCATCCGCATGATCATTCAGAACCCGGAATCTATTCAGACAATTCTGCAAAATGTCCTTTGAAAAAATGCCCGCTTCGGCGGGCATTTTCAGTTTTGCAGATTATTCTGATATTTGGGCTTGACTTTTTCGTCCGCTGCATTTATAATACACAGGCTAAAGTTAATAAACACAGTTCACTTGAGCAGACGTGCAGAAGTCGCGTAGTTGGTCGAGCGCGCACGATTGGAAATCGTGTAACAGTCAAAAGCTGTTCGAGGGTTCGAATCCCTCCTTCTGCGCCATTAAAGTAGAGGTTCTTTTTATTGATTATTATCAGTCCGAATGGTAAAATAGACTGATTTTTATCATACATTTGAGGGGGTCCGGATTATGAATGAGAATCATACAGACCTTCAGAAACGTCGCGCAGACAATATTATATGGAACGGAGCAAAGGATTATTCCTTCGTGCCGGATTTCAGGGCGTATAGTAGCAACGGGGAAGTGGATCTTTACTGGAACATTATCTTCGGTTCCGCAAGACGCCATTATGAATATGAGAAGCTTGAAAAGCTTTTCTCTATGCTGGACAAATATAAG
>CACYYN010000037.1 GCA_902778665.1 Oscillospiraceae bacterium
CCGTGCAGCTTATGCCTGCTCCAAGGGCGTGCTGTTGACACTGATGGATCATATTTCCAAAAACTACGGAGAAAATCATATCCGCTGCAATTATCTGACTCTGGGCTGGACCCCGACGGAAGGAGAAGTCAGGCTGCGCGTTTCCCAGGGCCAGACGGAAGCCGAGCTTCGCCGTGAGGCCAGCAAGGTGATTCCCTTCGGAAGAATGAATGAACGCAGCGACTATATCGGTGCTCTGGTCTATCTGATGTCGGATGAATCCTACATGCTCTCCGGCAGCATCTTCCGCTGCACAGGTGGCTGGTATATCGGCACATCCATACAGCAGTAAGGAAAACGACATCCCCGGAATAAAAAAACCAATCAGAGAGGAGAAACACACATGAATAACGACCTTCTCAGTGTTGTGATCCCCGTATATAATGCAGAGGCATATCTCGAGACAAGTGTGGGGGCGATTCTCGGCCAGACCTACAGTGATTTTGAACTGATTCTCGTTGATGACGGTTCAACGGACAGAAGCGGCGAGATCTGTGAAGAATACGCCCGGCAGGATGCCAGAATCACGGTTTATCATAAGCCGAACGGAGGGCATTCCTCCGCGGTCAACTACGGCCTGGAGAGAATGAACGGGAAGTATGTGATGATCTGTGACACGGATGACTTCTACGAGCCGGACGCTTTTGAAATCGCCGTAAACCGCATCAATGCCTCGCCCGACTGTGACACGATCATTTTCGCGATCTACCGGCCGGACAAGGAACCGGTGGAGGATCCTGCCTCCCAGGTCGTGTTTGACAAGCGCACCATTGATCAGTGCCTGCTCTCCGGCCAGACCTATGAATACTGTGACATCGGCTTCCATATCGAGTCTACCTGGGCGAAAATCATGCGGGCGGACGTTATCCGCGAGTATACAGTGCGGATGCCGGAGCATCTCTTCCTGGATGAGGATGCGGTTTACTGCCTCCATCTCTTTGAGCACTGCAGGAAGGTTGCCTTCGACAGCCATCATATCTATCACTATGAAATCCGGTATGACTCCTTCTGCCACAAGTATTCCGATGTGGCAGTGCACATGCTGCCTCTGATTCTGGAGGAGCAGGAGAGATATCTGGAAAAATACCACCCGGATGACCGGGAGTACAGCGAAGCGAATGACCTTGCGGTGTTCGCATGGTTTAATGAGGCGGAAGAGCACTACTTCTTTAATGAACAGAATACACTCCCTACGAAGGAAGTGTATCGGCAGTATAAGGAGCTTCTCTTCAACCCGACCGTGCGAAAGCATATCGAGAGAATCCGCTCGGCGGAAGGGGACTCCTTCATGCGAAGAATGCGGCTGTCCCTCTATAAGAACCCGACCTATCCTGCCTTCCTGCTGTACCGGAAGGCGAAAACGGCGAAATGAAGAAACGCATTCTGGTTACGGGCGTCAACAGCTATATCGGCAATTCCTTCCGCACTTATATGGAGCAGTTTGGGGAAGACTATACGGTGGATGGGGCATCCGTCCGCAATGACGCCTGGAAAGAGCTCGACTTTTCCGGCTATGACTGTGTTTTTGATGTGGCGGGCATCGCCCATGCGGATACCGGCCATGTCTCGGAAGAGACAAAGCAGCGCTATTATGCCGTGAACCGCGATCTCACTGTGGCACTTGCGGAGAAGGCAAAAGCGGAAGGCGTCCGGCAGTTTATCTTTATGAGCTCTGCCATCGTCTACGGAGACTCTGCTCCCGTCGGGAAACAGCGGCTGATCACCCGGGACACACAGCCGAATCCTGCTGATTTTTACGGGGACAGCAAGCTGCAGGCTGAAAAGGGCATACTGCCGCTTGCCGATGCGCATTTTAAAGTCTGTATTCTGCGCCCGCCCATGATCTACGGCAAGGGGAGCCGGGGCAACTACCCGACACTCTCCAGAATGGCACAGAAGCTGCCGGTCTTTCCGGCGGTAGAGAATTGCCGTTCTATGCTGTACATCGGCAATCTGGTGGAGTTCGTGCGTCTGATGATTCAAAATGAGGAAGAGGGCTTTTTCTTTCCCCAGAACGCCCAGTACAGCAATACCTCCCGGCTGGTGCAGATGATCGCCGAAGCGCATGGGAAGAAAATCCTGCTGGTGAAAGGCTGCACGCCGCCTCTCCGGTTGCTCAGCCATGCGACGGGCATTGTCAACAAGGCCTTCGGCAGCCTTGCCTATGACATGGCAATGAGCACCTATAAAGAAGAATACCGGAAGTTTTCCCTGGAGGAATCCATCCGGCTGACGGAAGGATAAACACATGCTCGTCAGTGTAATTACAATCTGTTATAACAGTGAAGCGGTAATCCGCAAAACCATAGAATCCGTCCTTGCCCAGACCTGGCCGGAGATTGAGTATCTGATCATAGACGGGGCTTCAAAAGACAACACGGTTGCTGTTGCCCGGGAGTATGAAGAACGGTTTGCCGCAAGAGGCATATCCTATCAGATTTTCAGTGAACCGGATAAGGGAATTTATGACGCTATGAATAAAGGCATCCGGAAAGCCTCCGGTGAACTGATCGGTCTCATCAATTCCGGTGACTGGTATGAGCCGGATGCGGTGGAAACGGCAGCGCAGGCTTATGAGAGGGAGCATTATGACCTCTTTTATGCGGATATCAATCTCGTCAGGGAAAACGGAAGCATTCTGGTCAAACACTCCAGAATGGACCGGTTTCCCACCTCCCGACACTGGAATCACCCCACCATGTTTGTCACCTGCGAGACCTATGATGATCTCGGCCTTTACCGGAATGAGGGAATCCATGACGATTTTGAGTTCTTCCTCCGGGCGAGACGGGCAAGGAAAAAAATTACGATCGTCAACAAGACGATCGCAAACTTTGTCACCGGCGGAGCCAGCAACGCGAAGTCTTTTGCAAAATGCAAAAAACGCTGTCTGGACCGGTACAGAGATTATCGGCTGAACGGCTATTCCCGCCTCTCCATGATCGAGTGTGTGGCGATAGAGGCGGCGAAATACATCCTTTCCTGACGGAGGGCTGCAGATGTTTAAATTCAACACCTATCTGGAACGGCCGTTTTTCAAGCTGAACGGTGTGAAGATCGGCCGCCGGGTCAGAATGATCGGCTGGCCGTGTATCTTCCGGTTCCCCGGCTCGGAAATCGAGATCGGGGATGACTGCCTGATTCGAAGCAATTTCTGGTCCAATCTGATCGGACTCTATCAGAGGACGATTATCATCGCCAAGCGGGGCGCAAAAATCAAAATAGGAAAGAATGTGGGCATCTCAGGGTCCACCATCTATGCCTGGAACGGCATCTGCATCGGTGACAACACCCTGATCGGTGCCAACTGCAAGATCCTGGACACAGACCTGCACCCCATTGACGTTGAAGCACGAAACACCAATAACTGGGATGAAGTGAAAACAGCCCCTGTCGTAATCGGCAGAGACTGTTTCATCGGCTGCAATTCCCTGATTCTCAAAGGGGTAACCCTGGGGGATGGCTGCGTCATCGGAGCGGGCAGCGTAGTCACAAAGGATGTGCCGCCCCTGTGTGTTGCCGCAGGGAACCCGGCAAAGGTTGTGCGGAAGCTCACCCCCGGGTCTTCAGCAGATCCTGAAGAAGGAACACGGAGCAGAGAATAATAGCGCAGAGCACTGCAATCGCTCCGGTCCCGTTTGTCAGATAGATATTGCCGGCAAGGTGGAAGTATCGCTCAAAAATATAGCCGTAGTAACAAAGAAAAGAGCCGAATTCCATGCAGGCAAAAACAGGCAGGGTGACAGGCCGTGTCAGAAAGAGCACAGCGGTCATAATGTCAGCGAGATAAAAATAGCGGTCATGCATATGCGGCAGCAAATAAGGAATCACCAGCACCATCAGGGCGGTCAACGCCAGAAAAACTGATGGTGTCATTTTTTTCATATTTGTGATTCCGATCACCAGCACTGCAGCCATGGCAAGGAAGGCACACACAATCAGCACGGCAGAGACGCTTTCCGTGTTCTGGACATTTCTCATCAGTGCGGTGAGGGAGGGGGCCGTGTAATTGAGTGCGTCACCCACGGTGTTTGCCTGATCGGCATACAGCAGAATGGCATCTTTGATGGGCCTGCCAAACAGTACGGCAGGGAGAATCAGCAGAAAGTAGGTGAGGGGGAAGACACTGAAAATATACCATTTATACTTTCTCCAGATCCAGAGCAGAAGCCAGACCGGCATGATAAACACGGCCTGCAGTTTAAAGCCGAAGGAGAGGGCAATAAAGACCATAGAAAGAATCGGATTTCCCTCTTTCCCGGTGGAGGCATCCGGCAGCCCGTATGCCAGACCCAGCAACGCAAGGGAGACGAAGATGCTGTCGCACTGCCCCCATACTGCACTGTTGAGCATTACCGTCGGCAGGAGCAGAACGAGGAAAAAGCAGACAGCAGCCTGCAGAAGGCTTTTACCGGCCTTGCGAACAAGCAGCAGAGCTGCATAGGCGAGGAGCACATCAAAGAATGTGCTCAGAAGCTTGATCAGATAGAGATCCGGGATATCGGAGTAGGAAAACAGCGCCATGAAATAGAGATAGGGGATATTATAATTTCCCACAGAATATCGCAATCCATGAAAGCCACCGTTGGTTCGGTAGAAATCCACCCACTTGGAAAGAAAGTCTTTATAATCCCAGGTCTTGTAATAGAAGAAATGTGCACGGATCAGGAATGCACCCGCAATCAGCAGTGTGCAAATCACAACCGCTTTTCCGGTGCGAAGCACTCCGGCACGACGGAGGAGGAAAAGGGCAAACAGTCCTTCCAGAATCAGCAGTATGATAACGCGAAAGTCCAATAATTGTTCCTCCAGTCTTATTCTTTGCGCAGCGCAGGAATCATGGATGGGATTTTCTTATTCACAAAGTTGAGCCCTTGCTGAATCAGAATCGGAACCAGCACACCTGCTGCAACATACAGCAGGGTAGTGGAAGGCAGCTCCTTCGGCCAGTAAAACCACCAGATGTCTGATTTGAATTTATCCCAGTCAAAATAATAGATCACAGACGGAATCACATGACTCAAAAGGCCGAAGATCGTCTTCAGGGTCATAAAGCCGAAAAAGTGATTGATGGTGATGGAATATGTATTGTCAGCTATCAGGTTGACAGCTTTACTCCTTCCCAGAACGGGTTCAAGGATGGTGCACACACGGAACCAGAAAGCAACGCCCAGAAGACCGGACAAAGTCGGGGTAAAAATGCCGTAGTAAAACTCTTCACACCAGGAGGGGAAAAATCTGGGCATTTTTCCGTAACGCAGGGAGATCATATATTTTACTGCAAATATGACCAGGAAATACGGAAAAGACGGAATCCGTCGGTCATATTTTTCAAACACTCTTTTATAGAAAATACCGGCCTCAAAGTACGGCACAAAGTACAGCACACGGACAATTACCAGTTTTAACCCAGCATGGTGGCCGCTCCAACCGTGCCCGGCAAGATAGGCTCCTAGAACGCCAAGCGCACAGCCTGCTGCAAAGAATACGCCCTCGTGGATTTTGATGCGGGTGATGGAAATCAGCTTACGGAGAAGAACATGGCAGACCTCCAGATAGAAGAGGGACACCATATACCATCCGCCGAGATTATAAAGGAACGCATGTCCGTCGTAGAGGGGGCTTACAAGCAGATTCCAAAGGGTGAAATCCCCTCCGATGGTGAAGCCCTTGAGCCTGGTGATCTGGATGAAGATGCCGTAGGCCAGATTATACAGAAAAATCGGGATCATCAGATGCCTAAATTTTTTGAGAATATACCCCCCAACGTTTGCTTCCGCCTTTGCATGATAGAAATAGCCGGAAGCAAAGGTGAACATTCCCATCAGCATCCCGTCAGTCGGAAACCAGTGCTGCAGAAAGGAGAGCGCTTCACCGTTGGCATGCTCTTTCACTACCAGCACCATGCTGATCGCATAGAGCAGCTTGAAGCGGTAATCCACTTTTTTCTCATTGGCCATAACAGGCAATTCCTTTCTCATGCAGCGGCTGGCTTTTTCTGCTTCAAAAGCCCCAGCAGCTTCCGGGTAAGCGGCGTTTCAATCCAATAGAAAATCAGACCGACGGCGAAGCAGATCACGATGTTGATCAGGCACTGAACCCAAATATTGCTGACGAAGTGACCGTCAAACAGATTATCGATCCCGTAATAGAAAAACTTCTGCGTCAGATAAATATTAAAGGAAGCTTTTCCGAACAGCTCCAACGGCTTGCAGGAGAGATGAGCCTTTTCAATCAGCCATCCGGCAATCGGAACGATGAACATGGCGGGAAAGAGGGCGGTGTTCTTCCAGTACGGCTGAAATACCATCGGTTCATAGGCGGTATAGCAGAGCACCGCAATACTGACAAATCCGAAAGCACACATGCCGATGCGGAGCATCTTCGGAAGAGTGTCGATGGAATGGAGTGCCAGATAACAACCGAATGCGATATGGAAGGTATAGCGCAGCACGATAAAGGTGTAGCATTCCACATTCATGCCGTAAGCTTTCTGCAAAAACTCGTAGAGCAGCGTGCCCGCCCAGCAGAGAGCCAGGCCCTTTGCACCTTTTCGTGCGATCAGCAGATAAATAAAGGGAACATAAAACACGAACTGGAACATAAACGGAATATAATAGGTGCCCGGGCCCCAGCCGCCGGCCAGATACATCAGGATGATTTCCATGATGTGTGTAGGGTTGAGGGCATCGGATATCGTATGCGTCCCGGCTTTGGTGAAAGATTTTGCGGAAAGATATCCGGAGATGATCATCAGTGTCGGGATCGTCATCTGCACCCAGAAGGGGAAGAGCAGTTGCAGCCGCTGGGCCTCGCTCCACCGGGCATGGCAGATCACAACGTTGAACATAACCGTGCCCTTTATTACATCAATGGTAGTGTTTCGTTTCATATCGGCTCCTGAAATAGGGTTGTATTATATTATTGTACTGAATCAGAGACTTAAAATCAAGAGAAAGATTTCTTCCTGCCGGCCCTGCACCGCCACGGCTTTCAGAATCCGTTCAGCAGAGTATGGTATAAAGATTGGCGGGAGGAATCGGGTGGAATCATTCATGATTTATTAATGAAATATTTTCTTTTCTTTTCGCAAAATCTATGGTATATTGGCCGTGAGATATGAGCAATTGACAATCAAAAGCAACAGACTTGAAATTTTTCTGAAAGAATTTGAAAATTGTTGTTGCAATTTGGTTGCAATTGCTGTATTATACATATCGATATATTGGTCACGCGTAAAGAAGGTTGTTTTCCCGCGAGACGAAAATATACAGGAGGATATATCTTATGAAAACAAATCGTCTGATCAGTCTCCTGCTCTGCCTGTGCATGGTGTTTGCACTGTTTACGGGCTTTGCGGAGTCGGCGAGCGCCGCTGATGATTACGTTGCGTATACCATCAAAAACGGCGATAATCTCTACACACTTGTAGGGAAAATGGGAATGAATTATGGCACGGTAAAGTATGTCATTATGGCCCTCAATGGCTTTACCAATGAAGCACAGCTGAGCCAGCTGCAGCCGGGGCAGACGATTTTGCTCCCGACCTCCAACCAGGCAGCAGCTTCTCTGGCCTCCAAAGCACTGAATTCCAACGCAGCTACGGCTACAACTGCAGTGGTCACCACTGCAGGCGGCACCACTACGGGTACTGCTGCGACCACGACGACTACTTCTACGTCCAGTGCTTCCACCTATAACGGCTATACCCCTGCTTACTATCTGGTTTACCATGAAGTAAAGAAGGGTGAGACGCTCACCAGCATCTGCAAAGCCCTGGGTGTGAACTACTACGACTATGCTACCGTCGTTCTCAGACTGAATAATCTTGCCAGCGCTGACAGCCTGAAGGTCGGCCAGTACGTCTGGGTTCCTGCAAAGACCGGCACTGCCGGCGGCACCATTGCTGTTATTGCCTACTCTGTCAAGAGAGACGATAACATCTCTTCCATCTGCGCTCAGTATAATACCAATTACTCAGAGTACAAAGCAGCTGTAAAAGCAATCAATCCTAAAATTGCAAATGTTGAGAAACTAAATATTGGGCAGACCGTTTATATCCCGGTCTACACTTCCTACAACAATGCAGTTGCAGGCAATTCCTCCACGGCAGCCGGTACTGACGGTGCTCCGTCCATCACGCAGGCAACCGGTTATGCCATTGGCTTCTCTGTTCCTGACAGCAAGAAGTTTGGTGATCCGTTCGTTATCGTCGGTACACAGGCCAACGTCACCCGTGCACAGGCTGGCTCCACGGTTATCATCCGTCCGAATGCCTACAGCGGTTATGCCGTTACCGGCGTGAAGGTCGTCCGCACTGACAGCAATGCACAGGTCGCAGTTAATGATTACGCCTTCACAATGCCAAACAGCAATGTCCAGATCACAGTTGACTATGCTGCCGGCAAGCAGATCCGTAAACTCAACTCTCCCCATGGGTCCTTCGACACCATGGTTGCCGGCAGTGCTGCTGACACAGCGTTCTATGGTGACAGAGTTGTAATTGAAGCTTACCCGGATGATAGGTACGAAGTTAAATCAGTAGAAGTTTATGATGCTACGTCCACTTCTTCTACACCTATTCTTACTGCAGAAAAAGACAAGAATACCAATAAGTATTACTTCACTATGCCAAACCAGCATGTAAGAGTTAAGGTGACGTTTGACATCTCCAAGATGGTGAAGCTGTATTACAATACACCGGATTCTTTGGATTACAGCGGCTCTATGAATAGGCGCGGCGAGGTGAGATTCTTCATCAACGGTCAGCAGGTTACTGAAGCTAATCCGGGAGATACGGTTACAGCTGTTGTAATTCCGGCAGACGGGTGGTTTATAACAAGCGAGCCTGTATTTGACGGGGATGTTGATCCCTCTACTCCGCCCAAGATGCAGGCAAAAAAGAATGCTGAGTATACTTATACTTTCAAAGTGGCATCGACTCCCTCGAAGAACAGAGTGACAGTTATTGTCGAATTTGTTGAGAGAATACCGTATTATCTGCTCTCAGTCAATCTCACCGGCAATGGAAATCCAGGCCTGATCAGCTTTACGGTTACAGACGGAATAACCGGAACGGTAAGAAAAATGGCAGAATATGCATACCCCGGCGATACGGTTGAAATTGTACCGTATACCACATCCGGAGCAAGATGGAATGTTAACTACAGTGCAGGTACTGCTACACCGGAGCTCTTTGACTATGAGTATAATCCGGAAGAAACTGCAAACCATACCACAATTGCCATTACTGGTGCGGTGATGAACAACTGGATTGATCGCGGGTATAAGTTCAAAATGCCTGCAGCAGGTGTCAATGTGGAAGCACGGTTTGATGCTCCTGCATACGGTAGTTCCAGTGTTTACAATAGCGATACCACCTTCTATGCAAACAGAAAATACATTGTTACCGGCAGCCAGACAGAGTATGGTGCAGTAGAAATCTATGATGGCGACCCGCGCACAACCGGTAAGCCTGTTGGTACAGCTTCTCCCGGTACAGAACTCTGGATGAAGATTACGCCGAACACAAATTATCGCGTAAGAAGAGATTATGAAGGCACCACAATCTGGCAGTATTATATCTATTATGCAGATGCCAGCGTATATGGCGGAGCTCGTCAGCTTGCGGTATCAGATATTATAACAGAAACGGCATCCTCCATTATCTATGCAAAGTTTAAGATGCCCCAGAATGATTCTCAGGTTATTGTCTACTACGAACAGTTCTACCAGAACAGTCCTTCTTCTGTCGGCTATGATACAGTAACAATTAAAGCCGTCAACATGGACAAAGCTACTGGAGAAACGACTTGGACACAGAAGACATCTGCAAGCACTTCTGGATTGAAGTATCTCTCGGATTCCGTTGGTCAGATGCCTGTTCAGATGTGGATCAACAGTGTCCATGTTCCGGATGGCTCTAAGGCGGTTGCCGGCAATGCGGTTATCCTGTACTTCGAACTCCGTGACAACAGGCGGCTTGAAAAGGCAATTGTTTCCAGAAAGGATGGAACTTGGAGAGAGCTTCTCCCGACCGGAGACGGTTTCTTCTGGTATCAGATTGATGAAACAGATATTGATGCTGCAAAAGATCCTCTGACCTTTGAGATCTGGACGACTGAGAAAGAAAAGACAGAGTATACAATTTCTCACGGCGGAGTGTTTGATGCATCTCACCTGATCAATCTTACCGCTGAATTAGCGTCTGCTCCTACATACGAAGTTTATGTTGATGGTTCATTGGCAATAGATACGATGGGTCAGTGCAAGGTAGCGGAAGGAAGCACAGTCAGAATTGAGATTCCGTCTTTGATCAGTGAAGGCTATTCTCTGGATCAAGTCAACATTAACGGGATTAACTTCACAATGGGTAATCTCATTTGGGATAGCCCGGTATGGTATTATGAATTCATTATGCCGGCAAATAATGTTACCACTGAAGTCCTTTACAAAGAAGCTCAGAACGAAATGGGCGAAATGACAAATCCGTAATCGGTAAAGCAAAGACAAAAGCAAAACTCAAAATTGCGGGGGTGCTGGTGACAGCACCCCTGTTTTTTTCGTGGTGTGTTGTTTTTGCTGGGCGTAGGGAGAACACACCTCACACACCCGAAAGACGGAAGGATAAGATTTCACACACTTTATAACCATGTTCTCTGTCGGTGTGTGCGGTGTGTGAAGTGTGCCCATCTATGCACAACGGAAGATTACACACCCGGCGATCAGTCCGTGAAGGCGTGGCTGTCCTCATCCTGCTTGGAATGCTTCCAGCCCCAGTAGCTGCCCTTCAGCTTCTTCAACATGTCGGTGATCATGGTGAAGAGGGCGTTCTCGACCAGCAGATGGTTGTCGATACGGAATTTTTCTTCATCCGCATCTTCCAGCAGATCGAGTTCGCCGTACACCTTTTTGATGTCAAAAGAGATGGGGTCAATTTCCAGGTAGGAAGGATCCCGCTTGATGGCAAGAGAAAAGTACGCATTCAGCACTCTCCAGAATTCGGGGGGTGCTTTTTCCAGCATATAGTTCAGGGGAAAGCGGGCTTCGCTCGTGATCAGGTTCCACACCGCCTCTTCGGAGAGGTGAGTGGCTTCGCAGATCACACGCTCAATATAGTCTTCCGTGCGGACGGTGCTCTCTGAGAGCAGGAGAGCCCGGGACACATGGAAGATTTCGCAGATCTCGTCCAGTATATCGGACGGGATCGTTTTTGTTTTTCCGGTGCAGTAGTTGGATGCCGTTTGCCTTGTGACGCCGAGGAGCTTTGCCAGCTTCGTGTAGCTGATTTTCCGTTCTGTTCTGAGCTCTTCAATCTTCTCTGCAACAGAATACTTATACGGTGTTGCACCGTAAGAATTTCTTGCCATTTTTGCCTCCAAAAATATTCATGTATGGATTTTCTTGCGTTTGGCCGTTTCAACATATCATATATGTTATAATTCGCTTGCGCAAGGGGGAAAAACAAAAAAGAAAAGTGCACCTTGAAAACTGAATAGGGAGAATCGGAAAAGCGCCCGGACAGCGAACTCTCCGAAGCCCAAAACAATGTTATCAAAATTCAAAATAAGAGGAGGTATGCTTATCGATGCCTATCAGCAAAATACTTGATAACCTTGAAAACGTCACCGGGAGCGGGAAGCAGTATTCCGCAAAATGCCCCGCCCACGATGACAGAAAAAACAGCCTCTCCGTTACACAGGGGAGAGACGGCAAAATTCTTCTTCACTGTCATGCAGGCTGCCAAACAGAAGATATTCTTTCCGCAATGGGGCTTACCATGAAGGATTTGTTTCCCGGGCAGGAGGAAACCGGAATGCGTGGCAGCGGAAAGCCCCGTCATGAGAAAGGAACGGTGACGGATGAGTATGTCTATCACACACCGGACGGAACCCCTCTTCTGAAGAAGGTGCGGATACAGTACGCGGAAGGGAAAAGCTTCTACTGGCAGCATTTCAACGGCGCCTCCTGGAAGAGCGGCAGAAACGGAATTGTGCCCCCGCTGTACAACGGAAATTCGATGGTCAAGGACCGGGATATCTTTGTGGTGGAAGGAGAAAAGGACGTGAAAACCATGAAGCAGCTCGGCTTCGTGGCGGTCTCTCTTCCGGACGGTGCCGACAGCCGCTGGCGGGATGAATACGGACCTCCTTTTGCGGGGAAGGAGGTCTATATTATACCGGATCACGATCCGGCAGGGGAAAAATATGCCGCTATGCTGGCAGAAAAAATATTTCCTTACGCCGATCATGTCAGGGTGCTGGATCTGAAACGTATCTGGCCGGCGCTGCCGGAAAAGGGAGACATTACCGACCTGTGCAATCATCTCGGACAAGATGAGACAATCCGTGCTCTCGGGCCTCTGATTGACAGCACACCGGTCTGGCTGCCGCAGAACAGTCCGCCCCGGTTCCTTGCCAGAAGTGCGGAGGAATTCGGCGAGGATAACACCCGCTTCGTCTGGTATCCCTATATTCCCATTGGGGACTACAGCGTGCTCATGGCAGAGGGCGGAGCAAGCAAAACCATGTTCTGCTGCGGGGTTGCCGCAACCATCAGCCGGGGTGGACTCCTGCCGGGAGACACCGTGAATAAGGTTCCGCCGAAGGGCAACATTCTGATGATCAGCGCAGAGGACAGGGGAGAGCTGCTGAAAAAGAGACTTGTGGAATCCGGTGCAAATCTCTCCAGAATCCGTATCCTTGACTGTATGGACAGTGAGGGCCTGAACTTCAATGAGGGAATCGAGGATTTCCGAACCATGGTGATGGAAGCAAAGCCCTGCCTTGTGATTATTGACCCATGGCACGCCTTCCTCGGTGACAAGGTGGATATCAACCGCGTCAATGCCCTGAGACCTGTATTGCAGCGGCTGGCGAACATCGCGAAGGAAGCGGAATGCGGCATGATCCTGATCTCTCACGTCAACAAACGTGCCCAGGGAGAGAATGCCAACAATGCAGCTACGGGGTCTGTTGACCTGATCAACGCCTCCCGATCTGCCATCCGCATTATCCGCTGTGACGAACCGGGGAAAAAGGACATGCGCATCGCCGTGCATACCAAGAGCAACTACGCCCGGGAGGGCAAATCCATCCTGTATGCGATTACAAACGGCGGCGGCATCAGATGGGCGGGCTTCAGCGAAGTGGACCGCAGTGTGCTGGAAGAAGCTGCGCGATATCACAAAACACCGTTTGAGCTCCTGAACCTGAAAGAAAAAGGAGAGGAAGAGGAAAATGCACTGGCAGAGGCAATTCGAGATCTTGCAAAAGAAGGGGAGACCGTGAATATCAGTTATGAGGAGATGCGGGAGACTTACGGAGAGTTGATTTTCGGCACCGGACAACCGAAAAAACTTCTGGACAAGCTGGCAAACACGCTCTATGCGGAGGGCATCCGCATCAGAACGGGGAAGAATGTGAAGAGGGACGGCAAAACCTACAACGGCTTTTCTGTGACAAAGGGCAGAGCGAGCGATGATGATCACCTGCCCGCCGCATGAACTAAAGGGGGGTGCCTTCACCGGCACCCTCTTCAAAGCAGAGAAGAAAGAGGAAACAAAGAGACATGCAAATGCCGTCTTGTTTTTCTTGAACCAATACGGTAAAATGTTTGAAACAGGCATGAGAGGAGGGAGAACAGAAATGGAAAAACCTGCACGGCAATCAAATGTTGAGCTGCTGCGGATTCTTGCCATGCTGATTATCATCGGGCATCATTTTGCACTGCACGGCGGATTGTCAGGCTGTACTGATGTGCCGTTTTATAATAGAATATGGATTCAGTTTCTCCTTCTGGGCGGAAAGCTGGGTGTCAGTATTTTTATTTTGATCTCCGGCTATTTTCTGATCCAATCCCACGGCCTGAAAGCGGCGAGATTGCTGAAGCTCTGGCTTCAGGTTTTTACATGGTCAATCATTTGCTATGGTGTTTATCTTGCCCTTATGCACCGTTACACGGGGGAAAACCAGTTCCTCGTTTCTGATTTTGTGAAATGCTTCTTCCCTCTGATTTTCCAGAGCTGGTGGTTTGCCAGCACCTATTTCGCAATGGTCCTTTTCTCACCGTTCCTGAACAGATTTCTCACTTCCCTGAGCAGAAGGCAATATCTCAGGCTGCTGATGCTGATGACTGCCTGTTGGGGTGTCGTCCCGATGATATTCGGCAAAGCCTTTGAAGCCAGTCATCTGCTGTGGTTTTTCTATCTGTACAGTATCTCCGGATATATCCGGCTTTATGGGGTGAAGGACAAAATATCGCTGATAGGTGGCAAGTGTATCTTATTGGCGTTTCTGGCTGAGTTTCTGGTCCTGTTTCTCGTAGACCGGACGAGAATTATCCGGCTGAACCTGCTACACTACAGTGCGGAATATCAGTTCAGCACGGGAGAGGAAGGTGAACAGAGATTCCTGCTGCTGATTACCTTTGTGTCTGTTCTTTTGTTTATAGGTTTTCTGAAATGCAGCATGAAACCGACGAGAATTATCAATTCCGTTTCCGCAGCGACGTTTGGCATCTACCTGATTCACGACAGTCTGTATTTAAGACCTGCGATCTGGACCCTGCTGATCGGAACTCGCGGAGAAGCAGCTGCGAACGGGCTGCTTTTTATCCCGTATTCCATTGCAGTTGCTGCAGCGGTATTCCTTGCCTGTATGGCAGCGGAAATGATCAGAAAAAACATTCTGGAAAAGCATTACCTTTCTGCGCTTGAAAGGGCGGGGCTCTTGATCGAGCAGAAACTGCGTAAATGGGAGGATTCTTTTGACAAAGAAGACTCTGAGGTATAGAATGATAAGACTTTGTGCATGAGAGGTTTTGCATGAAAAAATACGGTTCCAAATTTCTGACAGCTACAGCTGCCAACCTCTTCCTCTGGCTGACAGCTCTGTTTTTCTCCTCTGTTGAGATTTATTACCGAAATATTGCCGAATTCAACTTCCCGCCCCGTCATGTGTGGTGGATTATGCTGGCAGCTTCCTGCATCATAGCATTGTGCGTTGCGGCGCTGGAGGCACTGCTTCCTGGTAAAGCTGTGCTTTGGATTTCTGCGGTCTCGGTTCTCGGCGGTATCTGCTTCTACGTTCAGATGCTCTTTCTCAACGGGCAGATGATTGAGATGATGGGGGAGAACGTCCCCTTTGACACGAAGACCGTTGGGGTGAATCTCTTCACCTGGCTGCTGATCACGGTGTTTTTTCTGGCGCTTTGTGCGTTGATAAACCGCCGCGCCGGGCAGGAAAAGCTGAAGGAGACGCTGATGCTGGTGTCTGCAGCGCTGATCGTCATTCAGGCGGTTGGCCTTGTGTCGGTCAGGCTTGCACTGACGGAAGAAGATCTGGATAAAGACCGCTATCTCACGACAGAGGGAGAATTTGTCCTCTCCCCCAAAAAGAACGTGTTGTACTTTATTCTGGATAACTGTGACCGGGAATATGTAGAGGGCTCCCTTGCTGCCGATCCTGACATCTTTGCAGAATTCACCGGCTTCACCAATTATCGGAATATGACGTCCAAATACAGCAGGACTTATCCCTCCCTTCCCTTCCTGCTGACAGGGGAAAAGTGTTATTTTGATCTTCCTTCCGAGGAGTTTATCCGACAGGCATATGAAAACGGAACCTTCCTCCCGGATATGGACGGCAACGGCACGGATATCCGCCTTTACACATCTCTCAATTATATCGATCGGGATGCCTATCCCATGGTGGATAACGTCACGTCCTACAACAGTGAAGCACTGGATGTCCTTTCTGTGCCCAATCTTTTCAAGGCGATGGTTCATCTCGGCGGCTACCGTAATATGCCGTATCTGCTGAAACCGCTTTTCTATTATACGCCTGATCCCATCAACCGCAGTGTGATGAAGACCTTTCCGGAGGGATATTTCACCCTCACCAACAATGACTTTGAGTTTTATGAGAGGCTTCTGAAGGAGCAGGTGACGATTGATGAGAATTACACTTCCGCCTTCCGCCTCTACCACCTCTTCGGTCCGCATCCGGGCTGTTATATGAATGCGGAAGCGGAGTATGATCCGTCTGCCTCTCAGACGGATGCCGCCCGCGGAGACTTCAAAATTCTCAGCCAATATCTCCGCTATTTAAAGGAAACCGGACTCTATGACAACACGGCCATCATCGTCACAGCAGACCACGGCAACCAGAATGAGGCGGAAGACTTTGTTCTTCACAGCCCACCCTGCTGTGTGATGTTGTTTAAGCCCGTCGGTGCTGACAGCTCCAAACCGATGGCTGTGTCCGATGCTCCCGTATGCCATGATGACCTGTTTGCAACGGTTCTGGAGCAGCTGGGTGCTGACAGCTCGGCTTATCCGCCTGCCCTCACCACCTACGAGGAGGGCGACGACCGGGAGAGAATTTATTATTATACTGCCCAGCGGTCCTGGGGAGAGGGTGAGGTTGCCCTCCGGGAATACAGCATCCGGGGAGACGCTGCCGATCTGGCCAACTGGACCCTTACCGGCAATGACTGGGATATCATCTACTCTGCCAACGCCGTTTCAAAAGAGCGCCTGGACAGAGACTGATTTGGAAAACAGGAAAGAAGGAACATACATGATACGGGATCAGCGTCAATCAGCGGCAGTTTCTGCCGTATACATTGCATGGGGAATCTGTTCTGCGCTGATTCTTGCGCTCATCTTCTTTTTCTCCGGAGATGTATATGCCTGCAAACGGGATTTTGCCAATCTTTTTGCTCTGCTGTTTGCCGGTCTGGCATTGGTTCTGTGCATTTATTTTCTGTTCACGGTTTGCATGAAAAAGCTTCGGTCTGACCGGGGGCCTGTTATAGTCGGTGTGGTCTTCATGGTTTTTCAGATCTGGCTGATGAAGTACTACAGCTTTCACACCGGATGGGATGTACAGGGTATTATCATGTCCGCCTGGCAGGCAGCCAGGGGAGAAGTAATTGACGCCTATACATTCTCTGTATACCCCAACAACATTCTCCTGACATACATATTCTCCAGAATTCTTCGCCTTGGCCTGAAGCTTGGCCTGGCTGAGTATCATGCGTATGATCTGCTGCTGATCGGGCAGAGCTTTCTCAATTTCCTGACCGGGCTTCTTACCTATTATGTTTTGCACCGCATGACCGAAAGCAGAAATCTCGCTTTCGCAGGCTATACGGTTTTTCTCCTGCTGGTCGGGCTGTCTCCGTGGGTTTCTATTCCCTATTCGGATGCATCCGGACTCTTCTTCCCGACGGCAATTTTGGCGCTTTATCTTAAAACGGTGCAAAAACGGGGCTGGATGATAGCAAAATGGGCAGCAATCGGCTTTCTCGCCTGGTTCGGGTATCAGATCAAGCCTACGGTTTTTATCGTGCTGATCGCGCTGGTGATAATGGAGTTTTTCTCAGCCTGCAGGCAGAGAAAGCTGTTGCCATTCGGTGCGCATATTCTTCTGGTTGCGATAGGTATCATGTTGTCTTCTTTCACGGTCTCTTTCGCAGTCAGAGACTTCGGATACTGGGTCAACCCGGAAAAAACCTTCGGTCCGGCCCACTTTCTCGCTATGGGGTTGAATGAAGATTCGATGGGAATCTGGGCAGCTGAGGATGTGAATTATTCGGAAGCTGTCCTGACCGCAAAGGAGAGGACACAGGCAGATCTTGACCTTGCAAAGCAGCGAGTGAAAAAAATGGGTGTAAGCGGCCTTCTTCAGCAGTTTAAGAGAAAACTCCTTACAAATTTTAATGACGGTACGTTTGCCTGGGCACAGGAAGGCAATTTCTTTCGGGTTATTCCTGAGAGCAGCAACGAGAAGCTTGCATCATTGATTCGGAGCTTTTATTACGAGGATGGAGAGCATTATCATCTCTTCCTCAATTTTGAGCATGCGGTCTGGCTTGCAGTGCTGTTTTTGTCGGCATTTTCCTGCCTTACAGAACGAAAGACGGAAGTCTCGGTTATTATGCTGACACTGCTCGGATTTGTTGTTTACGGCCTTCTGTTTGAAGCAAGGGCACGCTACACCTATCTTTTCAGTCCCTTCTTTATTATTCTCTCTGTACTAGGGATGCAATGCCTTGACAGGAGAAAAAGAGATGTGTAAAATAACGCAGAAATAGTTTCAAGGCAGGTATAAAAAATGTCTGGTAAAATGATTTCTTTTCTTTTCCATTTAATCTGTTTCGCGGTCATCTGCACGGTGAGTGCGTATGCAGACTATATTGACCCTTCCGCTGTTACCTATACAGCCCAGGCAATTGCAGCGGTGGTTGTTGCGCTCGGCGCATTGGCAACCGTCTTCCGTCATAAAATCGCAGCCTTCTTTAAAAAGAATAAAGGTGAAACGGCAAAGCGCGAAATTCACCTGAAGGATGAAGAACAGGATGCAGATAAAACTGACGTTCAGTAAGGAAAAATGAACAGAGCCGGTAAAACGAAATACTGGATTTTCGCCCTGCTTCTTCTCATGATCCTCGCCGCAGCTGCAGCTGCGGCCGGATTCGTTTTTCTGCGTCATGAAAAACGCCAGAATGCCGATATTGAGCTGCTGCAGAATGTTGCCCTCTCTGCCCCTCACGAAGAGGTCATGCCGGAAATCCGGCGTCTTCAGCAAGGCTTTCTGACGGAGCTGGACGGGGTGTTTTCTGCCGGACAGCTGAATGCTTATCAGAAGCTTGCCTCCGGGAGAGATATTTCTCTCCTCATTGTGGGGGATTCCATCGGTGCCCTGCCATGGACGAGTGATGTGGCCGCCTGGATTGAGGAGAATTATCAGGTTTCCTGCACCATCAAGAATATCTCTCTCGGCGGCAATATGGCCTACAGCGGCTATGTCACCGAGAAACTGCTGGATGACGGAATTGCTTATGATCTGGTGATAGTCTGCTACGGGCAGAATGATCTGCCGGAGGGCTTTTCTGCCGACTATGAAGCTCTGATCCGTGAGGTGCTTTCCAAAAATAATCTGCCCTGTGTCATCTCTGTGCTGGAGAGCTCTCAGAGAGAATATACGGAAAAGATGCAGGCGATCCAGTCAGTTGCGGCTTATTACGGCATCGAAACGGCCGACACCATAGCCGCATTTGAAAACAGCGGCTATTCCTATGAAACCCTCTCTTCCGACGGTATTCATCCCAACGGATACGGCCAGGCGGTTTACGCTTCCACGGTGGAAGATATCATCCGGACGTGTGTAGAGAAAGAGTTTGTACGCAAAAGGGATATCATTCTTTCCGCCATGAAGGATTCTTCTGCTTCTCCTTCAGATTATTTCTACAGCACGTCACTTCCCAAGCCGATGGATCCCTCCGGCATTGCCCCTTACGAAAGCTTTCGCTACTATCCTTCCGAAGCTTTTACCCGGATTTCGGACACGGAGTGGCAGATCCGTTTTGACACACCCCAGAAGGGGATGCTCGGCATCAGCCGAAGCAGATGCCCCGGTGAAAACCTTTTTGAGATTTATAACAACGAAGAGCTCTTTTATTCCGAAGAAGACTATCACAGCATCGGCTTCAACCTGATGAAGATCAGCAAGGTCTCTTCCGAGCCTGCCGTGTTTGAAGGGGATCTGCGTATCAAATTCCTGGAAAAGGAACATGCAGACAGCTTTTTCGGCATTATTTTTACTGACTATGAGGAACTCAACTGATTTATGGAGTATTTAGGCAGATTTTTCAGCGTAATTCTGAATTGGTGCAATGGCCTTACCGGGAATTTCTGGTGGGCCATTGTTGTGTTTACCTTGATCACAAAAATCATTATGCTTCCGGTTTCTGTGATGGTACAGCGCAATTCCATCAAAATGGTCCGGATGTATCCGGAGATGAACCGCATCAAGGCCAAATATTTTGGGAATAAAGATAAAATTTCCGAGGAGCAGTATCAGCTCTACAAACGGGAGCATTATCACCCCATGCTGGACCTGATCCCGACGATTCTCCAGCTTATCATTCTCATGGGTGTGGTGCGGGCAATCCCCGGCTCGGAGGAGAGATCGCCTCTCTATATGCCGATTCTTGCAGCCCTCTCTGCCCTCATCATGTGCCTGGCACAGAACCGCTCCAATGTGCTGCAGTCAGAGCAGAGCCGCATCAATCAGTGGGGTACGCTCATTTTCTCTGTCGCGCTGTCTCTCTATCTCGGTTTCTTTGTCTCCAAGGGTGTGGCCTTCTACTGGATCTGCAGCAACCTTCTAGCGACCGTGCAGATGTACATTCTCAATTTCTGCATCAATCCCAAAAAGTATATCGATTATGAGGCTCTTGCACAGAGCAGGGAAGAGCTGGAAAAGGTGGAAAAGCTTTCTGCCGTTACAAAACATAAGCGCCCGCCTGAACTGGTGAAACGGGAAAAGGCGGATTATAAACGCTTCCTCGCCTTTGAAAACAAGCAGATCGTCTTTTATTCCGAGAAAAACGGCTTTTACAAATACTTTCGTGATGTTATTGAGACCATCCAGCGTCGAACGGATGTGATTATCCATTACATCTCCTCCGACCCGGATGACGAAATCTTTTCTCTCACTTCCGACACCTTCCATACCTACTATATTGAGGAAAAGCTCATGGTCCTCATGATGCGTATGGATGCCGATATTGTGGTTATGACCACGCCCGATCTTCAGAAGTATTACATCAAGCGTTCCATGGTGCGGGATGACGTGGAGTATGTTTATATGGACCATGGCATGAACAGTGTCAACCTGATGCTGCGAAAAGGGGCTCTGGATGCATTCGACACGGTTTTCTGTGCCAATGCCAATGTTGTGGAAGAGCTCCGTGCGCAGGAAAAGGTGTACGGGCTCAAAGAGAAAAACCTTGTCCCTTACGGCTATGCCATGATAGACAATATGATCCGTGCCTATGAAAAGCAGCCTCCGGTCAAAAATGATCCGCCTGTTATTCTCATTGCACCCTCCTGGCAGGAGGACAACATTATGGATTCCTGTATTGACGGGCTTCTCACGGCTCTTTTGCCCATGCAGTACCGGGTGATTGTCCGCCCCCATCCCCAGTACGTCCGCCATTACCCGGAGAAGCTGCAGGCAATGCAGGCAAAGTATGCCTCATCTCCAAACTTCACCCTGCAGACGGACTTCTCTTCCAACGAAACCGTCTTTAATGCTGACGTTCTGGTGACGGACTGGTCCGGCACGGCTTATGAATATTCGTTTACCACCCTCAAACCCTGCCTCTTTATCAACACACCGATGAAGGTGATGAATCCCGATTACCGTGACATTGATGTCACACCTTTTGATATCTCTATTCGGAACCAGATCGGCATCGCTCTTGAACCTGGCCAGATCGATCAGATTGCTCCTGCTGTCCATCGCCTCCTGCATGAACAGGCTTTTTCACCTGACAGCATAGCAGCCCTTCGCTCACAGTCTCTCTTTAATATCGGCAAGGCTGCCTCCGTCGGAGCGGATTATCTGATCAATCGCCTGATCGAAAAATCCCGCCAACCTTGATCATTTCCCATCTCTCTCGCTGACTGTTCAAAAACCGATAAAAACATATAATAACTGAACAATAAAACTTGACAGCGTTCATAGTACCTGCTATTATAGCAAACTATGAACGCTACTTTCATGTTTACAAGCTCTTTCTCGCCGCAGCGTATTCAAATTAATCACCTTATATAACCTTCCCCTCGACTGGCGACGGCCGAAGGCCTAGTCCCCGGAGGGGAGGAAGGGGGACCGCAGCTTGCTGCGGTGGATGAGGTGTCTCGGAGGAATTTATGGAAAAATCAATTGAAGAACTGATTTATGAAGAAACCGATAAGCGGTTAAAAGAAATGGCATCTCCGGATTATGTTTTTCCGGAAAAGGCAGATAAGAAGGATGTTATCGGCATAGCTGCTGCTATCGGCGTCAGCATTCTGCTGATTGTCCTGTGCATGACAGGGGTGATCATCTGATGGCGAAAATGAATCATGATGCCTACATCCGGCAGGAGACGGTTACCGGTACTGTCCCCATGCTTGCACATGACAGGCAGTATTCTTTCTGGGATCTTTTTCTTGCAACCAGCGGCTTTTCCATTGCTACCTGGTGCTATACCCAGGGTGCCTACGTGGCACAGTATCTGTCCTTCCGGCAGATGCTCATTAACATCTTCTGCTTTAACATTGTCTGGATTTTAATAGAATGCATCCCGGTGTTCTTTGCGGTCCGTTACGGCATTGACCTGTGGGTCTGGCTCCGGTCTGTTCTGGGCATTAAGGGCGTTGCCATTTTTGCCACGGTGATCAGCATGGCAAACTTCGGCTGGTATGCGGTGGATTCACAGCTTTTTGCCTCTTCCATGATCAATTTATTTGCTGGTTTTGGTGTGACGCTCAACCCGACCTTCTGGAAGCCTGCGTTAGGTGTTTTGTGCGTTATTCTCGGCACATTTATTGCTCTCGGCGGGCCTGACGTCATCAAATGGGTCAACCGCTTCCTGGTGACGGCCCTTCTCATTGTGGGTGCCATCGTCGTCATCATCTGCTTTACTGCAGTTCCCGTCAGTGATATGCTGAAGGTTCAGCCGGATACCAGCCTCTATGACTCTGCTCTCGGCCGCTTTATGCTCAGCGCCGAAGGCAACGTTGCTTTCGCCTTTTCCTGGTCTACCCAGGCTCTTGTCATGCCCCGCCTCGCAAAGAGCGAGAAAAGCGGCTATTGGGCAACCTCTCTTGCTTACGGTGTGGTGGCTCCGTTTTTCGTCGCCGCCGGAGGAGTCATGGCGATTGCCATGTTCGTCCGTGCCGGATATTATGAGAGTGACCCGACTGTCATGCTGGCTACCCTTGCGGGCCCCGGTTTTTCACTCCTCAGCCTGCTAATGGTTGCTTTTGCCAATATCGGCACACAGGGGACGGGGTCTTATGTAAACTGCATGATCGTCAAGTCCGGCCTGCCCAAAGTGAGCTATAAGCTGCTTGTTTTCCTTGCCATGATCTATGTCAGCATTCTCACGGTTTGGGGATGGGTCATGGATAACTTCGGCAGTTTCATCTCCATGGCAGCCCAGATTCAGGGGCCTATCATCGGTATGACGGTTGTCGACTATCTGATTGTGAAGAAGAGAAAAATCAGCCTGAAGTCTCTCTACAATATCGACGGCCACCGTGCCTATGATTTTACCAACGGCTTCAATCTCGTCGGCCTCGGCTGCCTGTTTATTGCTTTTATTACCAACATTCTCTTTGTCTACAATCCGCTTACTGCTGCCATCAAGAGCCCCATCTTTTTCGTCCTCACAGGCAGCGGATACACAGCAGTTTGCGGCGGCCTGCTCTATTGGCTTGCCAGCCTCACCCCGCTTCGCTCCTACATGCTTCGCGACCGCTCTGAGCTTGACATTGTATAAACCCTTTCCCGGAGGCATCCCCATGACCAGAAACGATTTTACTCTTCTTTACACCATCAAAAAACACGGCATTCTCAGCTGCCGTAAACTGAGCGCTCTCTCAGAGCTCTCCCTCGGCTTCATCTCTAAAACCCTGAAGGAATTCTCTGCCGAAGGGTGGGTTGAAAAAGACGGCATCACGCCCCTTGGGCTGGAAGCTCTGCTGCCCTATAAGGTGGATAATGCGGTCATTATGGCCGCCGGCCTGTCCTCCCGCTTTGTTCCGCTCTCCCTGGAAAAGCCGAAGGGGCTTCTTATCGTCAAAAATGAAGTCCTCATTGAGCGGCAGATTGAGCAGCTGCAGGAAGCCGGCATTCGTGAGATTGTCCTGGTGCTGGGCTATAAGAAAGAAGCCTTTTTCTACCTGGAAGATAAGTATAAAGGCATTCACATTGTTATTAATCCCGAATATAACATCAAAAATAACACCCACACTCTCTACCTTGCCCGTGATTTCATCCGCAACAGCTACATCTGTTCCTCCGATGACTATTTTGAGCAGAATCCCTTTGATGAGTATGTTTACCAGGCGTATTATTCCACCGTGTATGTGCCGGAAAAGACCAACGAGTGGTATATCATCCCTGACAGCAAAGGGAATGTATCCCGTGTCAGAAAGAGTGGGGAAGACGGCTATATCATGCTCGGCCACGCATATTGGGACAAGGCGTTTTCCTCAGCTATCATGCAGATTCTGGAAGACGATCACCTTGTGGGCAATTATGATCAGACTCTCTGGGAACAGGTTCTTGCTGACCATGTGAAAAAGCTCCCCCCGATGGAAATGAAGGTCTATCCCGAAAACGTGATCTTCGAATTCGATTCCCTGGAGGAGCTCCGTCAGTTTGACCAGTATTATGTTAACAACACCCACAGCCGTATCATTCGCAACATCGCGTTGACCCTTGGCTGTGCCGAGAGTGAAATCACAAACTTCAGGCCCATCAAGGAGGGGCTCACTAATACTTCCTTCGCCCTTACTGTTGCGGATAAGCAGTATGTCTATCGGCATCCGGGCGAGGGGACAGAGGCTATAATCTCCCGCCCGCATGAAAAAAAGGCTCTCGAGCTTGCGAGAGCCATCGGTGTGGATCCGACTTATCTTGCCATGAACGCCGAAGAGGGCTGGAAGCTCAGCACCTTCGTTCCGGGTATTCGCACCCCGTCCTATCAAAGCCGGGAGGATTCTCTGCGTGTGCTTGCTGTCCTCCGTAAACTGCATGAGAGCGGCCTCACGGTTGATTGGAGCTTCAACCCATGGGAGGAAGCCTGCAAAATAGAATCTCTTCTTCGTGCCGGGAAAGAAGGCATCATAGACCCCGACTTCAATGCGCTTAAATCTTCCATTGAAAAGTGTTATCTCCATACTGTTGGAGACGGTGTGGAACCCCGCTTCTGCCACTGCGATACTTATGCTCCCAACTGGATGCTGACTGACGCAGACACCATTCTCATTGACTGGGAATATGCCGGTAATGCCGACCCCGGCTGTGATATCGGCACCTATATCATGGATTCCATGTGGGAGATTCCTGAGGCTGAGTGGTTCATTCAGGAATACTGCGGCTCAGCGTATAACGAAACCCTCCGGTTTCATTACCTGGCCTACACGGCAATCCTGTCCTGGTACTGGTATGTCTGGGCCCTTTATCGCGAATCCTGCGGAGCTGTGATGGGAGAGAGCCTTTATAACTGGCATGTTATGGCCAAACGCTACTCCCGTTATCTCATCGAATCCTGCTGATTTATCAAAATAACACCTTATATAACCCTCCCCTAACGGGGAGGGGGGACCGTCACTCTGTGACGGTGGGTGAGGTCTTCACCACAATGCTGTCCTTACCGTAAAAGGTTGCAGTGTCCTCATTCTCGTAGTATTCCGGATCATCCGTCATATCCGTGAAGTACAGGATATACGGCTGCACACTGAAGGGTGAAAACTCGCATCCCTTCACACTGTCATCCTCCAGCACCTTCTGCCTTTCCAGCGCCTCCGCAAAATACTGTGCTGCCTCACCGCTTCGCAATTCGCTCAGAGCTGCCACACTGGCAAGTGTGGCGTGCGTCAGAAGCACAGCCACAGCCAGGCTTACAGCCGCAGCACCTGAAAAACCGACAAAACCTGCAAGCCCTATTCCGCCTCGCGCTTCGGCGCGAGGTGTTTTGTTTCTCATCCATCCAATCCACCAGAAAAGATTCAGCACACTGAATATCAGAAAAGAGAAATAAAGAATATTCTTCAGTCTTTCCGGCCCGTCGCTCCCCATGGCATACAAATGTGGTGTGAACATAGAGGCAAACAGACAGAAGCTCAATCCCGTCACAACCCCGGGCATCCGAAACCGGAAGGAGCTTTCTTCAACGCCTGCCCAGAGGACCGGTACCAGAAATAGCATCATCGCTGCATAACGCAAATCAGCCCATTTCACCGCATTTCTCGCAGCACTTGCAAACGACATCAGTATAGCCTCAAAAGCACCCGGATGCTCTGCGTGCATCCCCTGCCTCACTGCATTGCCCGGTGCTGCCACACTGATGATAAAAGCCGCAATGAGCAGCAGATACGGCACAGCCAGCACTGCCCCTTTTTTGTCTCTCCGGATGGCCAGCCACACCAGCAGCATCCCGCCGCATACACAGCTGAAAAGTGCCGTCACATAGTTGCTTCCGCCAATCACAATGCACAGCACCGCAGCAAGCCACACTCGCCACCATCCGCCGTGCAGGATATATCCGCTCACCACAGCCATCATCACCAGCATTACTGCGAAGGTGAATGTGTAGTACACCGCTCCGTTATACCAGTAAAAACTCTGGTTCGGAGAGGGGATGAACTGTGAGCAGCCGGCACAGATCACTGCAGCCACAATTCCGGCGACACTCTTCCTCACTCCAAATATGCCATACAGCATCCTGATGCAGAAAAAGAATACTCCTCCCGTCAATGCTCCCAGCATCAACCACGTGGTCAGCGCATAAGTCCTCAGGCCCCATATTCCCGGCTGGAACGCCATCATAAATATAGCACTGAAGGTACCCTGCCATGTGTCATACACCATTCCGGCCTTTTCAACCGCCCCGGCAATTGCGCCGGGCAGTCCTCGCCCTTCTTCAATCGCCCGGTGTGTCTCACAGCTGAAGCTGAAGTCATCCGCCGCCGGCACATCATACCGGGCAATCCACAGCATCGGTATATACAGCACTGTCAACGCGACCAGCACAAGTATCAGTATTACAGAGAAGGTTATTCTTCGGCTTTCCGTTATTCTGTGTTTCATTCCTCGGTCAGTCTGCATGTTAACACTCCCACCTGTGCAATCACAAACACCGGATACCATGTGAACCAGCTGGTAATGGCCCCCAGCATCATAATCAGATCTGCAAACAGAATCACTGCAAAAAGGCTTCCAAGGGATCTGTCTTCACATGCCTTCAGCTTCCGTGAGGTACTGAAAAGCACCCACATGACACCTGCCATCGTCACCAGCCCGCCTTCATACAGCGTCTGCAGAAAGCCGTTGTGAGCATTGTAATATAAGCTCGTTCTCGGCCTTTTGAAGAATTCGGCCTGAAGTCCCAGTCCGTAGCCGAAAATCGGCTTCTTCAAAACCTGCTTCAGCACGCCTCTCCATATGATAAATCGAATGTATAATGACTTTAATACATTCAGCACGGGGTCCAGCAGCGCATACACCTTTGAATTGCGAAAATACACCCATGCCGTAGAGCAAAGCACCGCACCGATCCCTGTAGCGATCCCCGTGTATCCCGCAAGTGAAATCTTGTCCATCACCTTCCGGACCATCGGCAGAAGCAAATAAATGCCCAGTATCATCGCTGCTATCAATGCACTGATGCAGTGAATCAGCACCTGATTCAGGAAAAACAGCCCCATATATATCCGGCATCGTGCTTTTTTCCTGTTGAATTTCTCGTCCATCAGAGCCAACATGGCTCCGAACATCATAGGAAATCCTGTCAGATTATCGGCAGACAGAAAGTAGTCCGGTTCCCAGTCAGTGAAGAGATGATACATCTGGGGGAAAACTGTGAACAGTGCATTCAAAGCCATCAGCACAATGTACACGTCTGTACCCACACGGAAAAATCTTTTCGCGCCACGAATTGTGCTGCACGCCATCGTCACAAAAAGGATCATCACCATGGGATAGAGCGTCATGTTTACCCACCGCTCCGGGAATTTCTTTTCTGCCAGCAGGGAAGTGATGAGATATAACCCGTAGGCTGCTGCGATCTGCCCCAGCACACCGATAGAGATCGTTTCCTTTTTCCATAACTTCCAGACAATCCAGCAAACAAATCCGGCCGGAATGATCCATACAAACCACCTGTGAGCATGCAGATAAAGCGACATGAAAATATCCAGATACCATTTTCCTGTGTCATACAGAAAATACACATACATGTTTTCCAGACACCGATCCATAGTCAGCAATACACCGATGATTAAAAGACACATTACGGCCTCTTTAACGGCACCGGAAAACGTAATCTGTTGTTTTATACTTTGCTTCATCTTGTTTATACAAACTCCCGATAAACCGGTTAATGTGATTTCCGATAATAAATATAGAACATCTTACCATACTTCCGGGCCATTGCCAATCATCATTTTTCCCGATCCGTTAAAATATCATGGTTGCAATATTGGGAAAAACGTGTTATTATGTCAACTAAGATATTGTGGAACTATTTCCTGAAATCATCAGGGATTGGAGGTCCGGTTTTCATGGATAATAAAAGTAAAAATACCGCCTCTGCCGGCAGCAATAAGAATAATACTAAAATAGAACTGTTCACATTGCCTTCGGCTTTGTATGCAGAAGGATCACCTGTTCTTCTTTACGGCGGATCTCTGGTTATGGATCGTTTTACAGAAAGACTTTCTGTAACACTGCAGCTTCGCAATGTTGATGAAAGATCTGTCATCGCCGCAACGGTTTATATTCAGCCTTACGGCATCTGGGGTGAGCCGTATCCGCAGGAGGTTATCTACCGCTATAATTCTCTGAAAGCAGTTCACGATCAGACGTTTGGAAGCAAACGACTGATTCCTATGCCGGATAACGGTGTTCGCTCTTTTACAGCTTTCATTTCTGAAGTAACGTTTGGTGACTACAGCAGCTGGAAAAATGAAAAACCCTTCGAACCTATCGGACGAGCCCGAGAGCTTGAAGATGCGCTGGGAGATGAAGATTCTGCCCACCTTTTCACTGCACGTTACGGCAATGACTGTGCTTACCTCCCGCTGATCGAAAAAGATCTCTGGTTCTGCACCTGCGGGGCAATCAATAAAGCAGACAGTGATCGCTGCTATAATTGCCGTCGCAATAAAGACGCTTTTCAGATGGTCAATTACGGTGCACTGAAGTCAGATGCCAAAAAGGTAACGGCCAAAGAAAAGCAGCTTGATGAAGAAGAACATCGAGAGAAAAAGGAAAAAGGACGCATCTTTCTCAAGGTGGCGATGACAGTCCTCCCCATTTTGCTTGCGGCTGTACTGATTATCGCTACTATCCCTCCCTATATAGCCCGACGTGAAGCCTATGCCAATGCGCAAGAGTATCTTTCCTCCGGAAAATATGACGAAGCACAGGTTACCTTTGCTGCTCTCGGCAATTATCTTGACTCTCAGATTATGGCGGAAAAAGGAGTCCAGTATGCCAAAGCGCTTGCAATTATGAAAGGGGCGGAAAAGGCAGACAGCACGACCCTTGCCCTTGCCGGTATTTCACGCAATGATGTTTCTGCAGACGAAAACATCAGTCTGCTCCTTTACGGCAAAGCCAAAGAGATCCTCGTCCCGCTTGGGGACTATGAAGAGTCTCCCGCTAAAGTGAAAGAAATCGATGCCGCCTTCACGGCCTACGAAGAGCAGCAGATTCTTGACCGCTACAACAAAGCTGTTACGCTGTTGGATGAAAAAGCTTACCTTGCCGCTCGTGATGCATTTCTCGCTCTCGGTGATTATAAAGATTCTCCTGATATGGTGAGCGAATGTCTCTATCGCCGTGCCTGTGAAATGCTCTCCTTCTGTGAAGAGAATAAAACCCGTGGCATCTATGTCTTCTCCAGTTCAGATCCGTCTGTTGAGTCTCTTGTTTCCATGCCCGGGTCTGTTCTCACTACCCTCGGCAGCGAGCGTGTCTTCCAGCTCAAGCAGTGCTTCACACGTGACGGGGTACAGTTCAATTATGAAGAGTCCCCATCTGCCGATGCCGCCTATGTCCCAGTGTGCGAGGCAACAGCTCTGGAATTTGAAGCTCTCGGCGATTATAAAGACAGTAACGTGCCCGTGCTGCCGGCAACTATACCGCTGAGTTCTATCAGCTTCTCGCCGATGGCGAACTCGAGAAAGCCCATGAGTGGCTCTCTTCCTATGGTGATGAAGTCCCAAATGCCGATCAGTATGACGAATGGATTGTCACTTATTACAGCTTCTGCAAGCACTGGACTCTTTCCGGCGGTGACGTTACGCTCATTCCGTTCTCAGCAGGGGTTGAATCGCCTGAAACGCTTCTTATCGATTTCTCACCTCGCATCTCTATCGTGGATGATACC
>CACYYN010000038.1 GCA_902778665.1 Oscillospiraceae bacterium
TATACTGACTCTGTAAAATTTAAGCTAAGAAGGTGTTTCTTATGGCAAGTTTAAGCAATATGCCGTTAGCCGGTATTGTGGTTATCGCCATTATCGTGGTTCTTTTCGGGCTTTCACTGTTTATTCTGTTCGGTGTGTATGCCCGGTACAAGCATCTGACCTATCAGATCAGCGGCACAGTGAACCAGGACAACCGGTTTCTGAGATATACCGTGAATCAGTTTGCGGAATCCTATAAGCGCTACGGCAAGGAGACTAACACACCGGCTATTATTGAAGAGGCTGTGGGCACCAAGCTGGGGGGAGCACTGCTGTGCGAGAGATTCCTCGGGAATGCGGTTTCCCTGTTTGTGACGCTGGGACTTTTCGGCACCTTCCTCGGGCTAAGCCTTTCGGTGGGTTCGCTTTCCAAGCTGATTTCGGAGAGCAGCGCCGACGAGTGGCTGACGATTCTCAACAGCGTGGGCAGCGGGCTGATGTCTGCTTTGAGCGGCATGGGTGTTGCCTTCTATACTTCTCTTGTGGGTGTAGGCTGCTCGATTATCCTGACGATTCTGCGGGCCATCTTCTCCCCCGCTGCAGCAAGAGAACTGATGGAATCGCGCATGGAGCTGTGGCTTGACCAGTCGGTTGCGCCGACACTGCCGACACTTGCAGCAGAAGACGACATTGAGGCACTGAACCAGGTGATTGACGGAATCAACGCGGCATCTGACAGCATGCAGAGAAGCCTGAACGAGACAACGGCAAACCTGCGGTCTTGCCTGGTGGGATTTAACAAGACGGTTACAAGCTTTAATGACGGCGTGCATGACTTTTCCGAGTTTCATTACGCTTTACAGGGTACGGTGGAGCGACTGGATGTGTCTATCCGTGATTTCGGGAGCGCCGTGCGAGGACTGACCACGCGGATTGAGAGGAGTGACCGCTCATGAGGAGACGCTCGAAGGTGAGCACAGAGGCTGCCAGCGGGAAAACCGACACCGAGCAGAACTTCTGGCCATCCTACGCGGACATGATGTCTTCGTTTGCGCTGATACTGTTCTTTCTGATGCTGCTGGCATACCTGTCCAACATACAAACGGGGAACAATTTGCGCAACACGGAGGAACGACTTTCGGACACGCTTTCAAGGCTGACCATTGCCCAGACAGAGGTGGACGAAGCGAACGCCGAGCTGCAGGACACGCAGGATCAGCTCAACGAGAAGGAAAATGAGCTGAACGAGAAGGAAGCGATTCTGGCCACGGTGCAGATCAGGCTGGATGAGAAAAACGCTGAGCTGGAGAACACACAGTTTGTGCTTGCGCAGCAGCAGGCAACCATCAACTCACAGGCACAGTATGTGGCAGATGCTCAGGTGGAGCTGGAGAAGATGCACGGACAGATGGAGATGATTGTCGGCGTACGGAGAGAGGTGCTGGACCAGATCAAGGCAAGCATTGACTCTGTGAGCGGAAACTCCTCCAGAGCATCCATCGGAGAAAACGGCAGCATTATCCTCAACGACGCAGTATTCTTCGACACCAACAAGGCCGACCTGAAGCCGGAGGCCCTGAACGTGCTGAACCAGCTGGTGGTGGTGTTCACCAGATTTCTGTCTGAACCTGAAAACGCGAAGTATATCGACAGCATTATTATTTCAGGCCACACGGATTCGGATGGATCTGACGAGATGAACCGAACGCTATCCACCCAGCGTGCAAACTCGGTGCTGAACTACATGCTCAATGAGACAATGCTGACACCTTATTCCGACTACTTCTGCGCAGCCGGCTACGGCGAAAGCCGGCCGATTGCCTCCAACGACACGAAGGAGGGCAAGGCTATGAACCGCCGGATTGAAATTTCCATCACGCTGAAGGATGACACGGTTATGGACATTGTGAACAACTACCTGCAGATTGATGTGCCCGATGTGACCACGCCGGAAGTGTTTGCGGAAGGCTGACAGAACAATACTGTGCTTACAAAATGAGAAGCAGCTCGAAAAACGAGCTGCTTCTGTTTTTATGCATTTTCGATGTTCCGGCGGAGAAATCAGATGGAAAGAATGCTTTTCTTTAGGATGCTGATGAACCGGTCGCGGTCGACCCTGAGAAGGACGAGGGCGTTTTTGAAGGGAAACTGCTTGTCGCTGTAAAGGTCGGTAACAGATTTGCCGTTCGTGACAGTGCCCCGGGTTTCGATGACAACACCGGCCTCCTCCCCTTCAAAGAGCTCAGGATGAGCAAGATACATAATGGGGCAGGAATCGTGCATGCAGACCCCGGTTAAATTATAAAGCTTTGAGCTTTCCAGCGCAGGCTGAAGGCAGGCTTTGGTGAAGACCCCGGCCCTTGTGCCGGAGGAAGCCAGCTCGTCCAGATCTACAGGGGTGAGGAAGGCCTGCAGGGTGACATCCAGCCCGCACATCACGATGGGGACGCCGCTGCGGAAAACCATGGCAGCCGCCTGCGGATCGGTATAGAAATTAAACTCCGCCGCGGGGGTGATATTCCCTGCCCCGGCCGAACCGCCCATAAGGGTAAGGGAGTGGAGAAGGCCGGGAAGGGCCGGATATTTGGTAAAGGCGGTGGCAATGTTTGTAAGCGGACCTGTTGCGACAAGGCGCAGCTCGCCCGGGTGGGAGGAGGCACAGGCGAAGAGTGCGTCCCACGCCTTTTCGGCATGGTCAACGGCATTTTCCGGAAGGGGAAGCTCCACATTGCCCAGACCGTTTTCGCCGTGGAAGGCGTTGGAAATCCGGAGCTCTTTCAAAAGAGGCTTTTCCGCCCCGCGATAGACCGGATAGTCTGTGCCCATGAGGCCGTTGATGCGGTGCGTATTGCGGAAAGCATTTTCCAGCGTGGTATTGCCGCAGACAACGGAGATGCCGCAGAGATCAAGCTGAGGGAGAGCATGGGCAAGCATCAGAGCGACGGCATCATCGACACCGGTATCGCAGTCGATCCATACAGGAATGTGCTTCATATGCCCGCCTCCTTAAACGCCGAAACGGCATCAATCAGACAGTCTATAAACGCCTCACGGTTCACATCCATCAGGCAGCAGGCATTGGGGGCATGGCCGGTAACGCCGTACCAGTCAGGCACAGTGGCACCCTTGCAGTAATCGCCGCAGGTTTCAATCTGCACATAATAGTCGCGCATGGTGAAGACTTCCGGATGAATGAGGGCCATGACGGCACAGGGATCGTGCATGGGGGCGCCCTCATAACCGAGGGTTTTGTGGAAGCGGTAGAAAAACTCCAGCCACTGCCAGACAATATCACTCACGGGATTATGGAGCGAACGGATTCTCTCAAAATCCGCCGGCTTGACAAGGGCCTTTTCCGTAACGTCCAGCCCGGACATGAGGATGGGAACGCCGGAGTCAAAAACGATTTTTGCTGCCTCCGGATCAACGAGGATATTAAACTCGGCTGCGGGCGTCCAGTTGCCATAAAGGAGACCGCCGCCCATCAGGCTGATGCACCGGATGCGGGACTTCAGCTCGGGATGGGCCATCAGAAAAGCAGCCGTGTTGGTCATGGGCCCGGTGGAGACAATGGCAACCTTCTCACTGGAGGAGCGGATGACGCGAGCCATCAGCTCAACGGCACCGATTGACTGCGCGGCAAACGCAGGCTCCGGGAGGGCAGGCCCATCGAGCCCGGATTCCCCGTGGACAGAGGGGGCATTCATGGGGTCGGTAAGCAACGGCCTTGGGCAGCCTTTCGCCACCGGCACATGAAGGCCGATGAGTGTGCAGACCCGGAGGGCATTATAGGTGGTTTTTTCAATGGTCTGGTTTCCGGCAGCGGTGGTGACTGCAAGAATATCAAACCGGCCACTGCCTTTGGCAAGCACCCAGGCGATGGCGTCATCATGACCGGGATCGCCGTCAAGAATGAGAGGTATTTTTTCTGTTAAGCTCATGGTACCCTCCCCTTTCAGGACTCGGCCTTTGCCTTCCCTTTTGCAAGGGCGGCAGCCGAGTGCTGTTTTCTTATTCTGCTGCTGCGCACAAGGGCGAAGATAACAAGGCCGAGAATGGTGACGGCATAGGGAATGGGAGAGGCGAGGTTGGAATCAAGCCCGATGGCAGAGAACTTGATGCCGAGAGCCTGTGCAAAGCCGAACACAAGGGCCGAGAGCATGCCGCCGAGGCATTCCCCGCCGCCCATAGCCTGAGCTGCAAGAGCGATGAAACCACGACCGGACACCATATCCAATGACCAGCCCTGTGCATAAGCCATGGACATGAAGGCACCGCCAAACCCGCTCATCAGGCCGGAAAAGGCCATTGCGGTATACCTGATTTTCATGACGGAAACACCAACGGACGCCGCAGCATCCGGGTTTTCACCGACGGCACGGATGTTCAGGCCGAGGGGTGTTTTATAGAGCATGAGGGAAGTGAGCAGGCAGAAAAGGAACGCCAGATAGGTCAGCAGATTGTGCCCGGAAAGGACTCTGCCGAGGAAGGGAATCTGATTGAGGAGCGGAATTGTGATGTCGGGGATGCAGAGGGACCTGGTGATCAGCCCCGTGGTGGAGGCCATGGCTTTACCCTCGGTAAGGTTGGTGATGACCTTGCAGAGGAAGAGGGTGCCGCCGGAACCCATCATATTCACGGCGATACCGACGAGGATGATATCCGTTTTCAGCTTGAAGGCGAAGAAGCCCATCACGAGAGACATGATAACGCCGGTCGCCAAAGCAGCCAGAAAGCCCCAGAACCAGCTGCCCGCATAGTAGCTCACCAGCGAGCCGGAGAGGGCGGCAAACATCATGAGGCCCTCCAACCCGATGTTGGCAAAGCCCGCCTTCTCCACAACAACGGCAGCGAGGGTTGCAAAGAGAATCGGCGCTGAAATGCGGATGATGGAATAGAAAAACTCCGGCGTGGCAAGCATTTTCAGAAAGTTCAGCATGATCTCACCCCTCCTTATTCAGATTTAGGCGGGCGATTTCCTCTTCGGCGGACTTCACGACCAGCTTCTGCCTGTATTTTGCAAGGAACTGCTCCGCAGCGAAGAACAGGAAAATAACACCCTGTATGATATCGATGAGCTGGGCAGGCACTTTGGCATAGGTCGCCATCAGATCACAGCCTTTGGAGAGATAGGCCATAAAGAATGCCGCCAGCGGGACCATGTAGGGATTGTTGGAAGCCAGAATGGCGATGGTAATGCCCGTCCACCCATAGCCGGGAAGAGCACTCCAGGAAAAGCTTGTATAGCGGCCGAGCATTTCGACTCCGCCGCCGGCACCGGCCAGAAAGCCGCCCAGAACCTGAGAGAGGACAATGACGCTGCCCACCTTCATGCCGGAGTATCCCGCAAAAGCCTGATTGATGCCGATCATGCGGATGGCATAGCCCCAGCGGGAGCGATACATAAAGAGGCCGCAGAGGATCACGGCAACGATGGCAACCACGAAGCCCCAGGTGAGCTTTGCGCCGCTGAAGGTGGTATTGTTGACGATGGGCGCTATGGCAGAGGTCTCCCGGAAGGGATAGGACATGATCTGCCCTCTGGATTTATCCGCCAGATAGGTATTCATCAGGAATTTGATGACATACATGATGATATAGTTCAGCATGAGGGAGCAGACCATTTCGCTGACGCTCAGCTTTGTTTTCAGCAGAGCCGGAAGAAGCATCAGAATTGCAACAACGGCGCCGCCGATGAGGACGGCAACAACCGCGTGGAGCCCGGCAGGCATGGGCACATAGATTGCCACCATTGCCGAAACAAACGCCCCCAGCATAATGCCGCCCTCCGCCCCCAGATTGAACTGGTTTGCGGAAAACATGATGCAGACGGAGAGACCGGTGAAAATTGTTGGAATCATGGCGGCAAGAATATCTGCAAGACGCTTCAGCTCAAAGGATGTGCCCTTTTTCTTGCTCATGCGGAAGAGAGGCCCAATGAGCATCTGCCTGAGGGCTTCGCCGGTTGCTTCCAGCTTTTCATGAAACGTGTCGCCGCCGGCGCTGATGAAGATCAGAAGGGTTGCCACAAGGAGTGCGATGCAGATTGCCACAAGACTGCGGATGATGATAAAGCGTATTTCACGTTTCCTGGTCATGACATACCCTCCTAACCTCTTCGGCACTCTGTTTTTTCAAGCCGAGCATGTATTCCCCCATGATCTCATCCGTCAGGCCTGCGGTGTCTTCAAAATAGGCGGCGATGGAGCCGTTGTGCATGACAATGAGGCTGTCGGACAGCTCCATGACCTCATTCAGGTCTGCCGACACGAGAAGAACCGCAATGCCGGAACGGGAAAGCTCCACCAGCTTTTTGCGGATGAACTCCGTTGCACCAACATCGATGCCTCTGGTGGGCTGGTCAGCAAGAATCAGGATCGGATGATTGGAAAACTCTCTCGCCACAACAACTTTCTGGATATTGCCGCCGGAGAGCATGCCCACCTGCTGAGAACGGGACTTGCAGAGAACGGTGTATTCTTTAATGAGTCTGTCCGCCTCTGCGTGAATGGCCTTCATATTGAAAAGCGGGCCTTTGTTGAAGCGCTTTTCACCGGATCGGTCGGAAATGACATTCTCTTCAATGGATGCGCCGGAGGCGATGCCGTAAAGCATGCGGTCCTCCGGGACGAGAGCGACGCCCAGCTCCCGGATTTTCTGTTGCGGAAGGCCGAGAATGCTTTTCCCGTTGACAGATGCGGAGCCGGCATTGGGCGTGTTGAAGTTGAAAAGCATGTCGACAAGCTCTTTCTGGCCGTTGCCCTCCACACCGGCAATGCCGAGGATTTCACCCCTGCGGACATCAAAGGAGATGTCGTTGAGCATTTTTTTGTTCCACTCGTTGATATATTCCAGATGGCGGACCCGCAGAACCGTATCGCCCGGGACAGCTTTGTCCTTCTGAAGGCTGAGCACCACATCACGGCCGACCATGAGACGGGAGATTTCTTCCTTGGTGACATCTTTTGTATTATAGACACCCATGCTTTTCCCCTTGCGCATGATGGTGAGGCGGTCGGTTATCTCCATGATTTCGTTGAGCTTGTGGGAAATGAAGACAATGGTATAGCCCTGTTTTTTCAGATTTTTCAGCTCAACGAACAGCTCCGCTGTCTCCTGCGTGGTGAGAACGGCGGTAGGCTCATCCATGATGAGAATTCTGGCCCCTCGCACCAGGGCCTTGAGAATTTCCACCTTCTGCTTCATGCCAACCGGAATGTCCATCACTTTGGCCTCCGGATCCACATGGAGGTTGAACTTTTCGGAATAGGCTCTGGTGAGCTCAACCGCTTTTGCCTTGTCGATGAAAATACCGGACTTGTGAGGCACCATGCCCAGCACCATGTTTTCTGCCACGGAGAGACTTGGGACCAGCATGAAATGCTGATGGACCATGCCGATGCCGTGGGCGATTGCCACGGAGGGCGAGCTTAAAACAAGCTTTTCGCCATTGACAAAGATCTCTCCGGAGGTGGGCTGCTCCAGACCGAAAAGCATTTTCATTAGGGTGCTTTTCCCCGCCCCGTTTTCCCCCATGAGGGCATGAATCTCGCCACGACGCAGGTTGAAATCGACCCCACGGTTTGCCGCTGCGCCGTTTGCGTATATTTTTGTGATCTGCTTCATTTGGACGACGTATTCGCCCGGCCCGGAAGTCTTCTCATCCGGCATACGCTCTCGCCTCCTGTTATCTCAAGTACAAAAGCTCTGCAGCTTCAGCCAACGGCGCGTTCGCGCCGCTTGCTGAAATTGCAGTGCCCCCTCGCCCCATGACGGAACAGGAGGAAGCTCTGAGGAGCTCCCTCCTGAGAAGTAGCAATGCGTTTCTCCGAAAAGCAGGGAAAATTACGGACGGACGGAATCGCGCAGGGCGACAGCGTCAATTGCATTGGCGCCGATAGCGGTATCCACCACGATGGCACCGGAGAGGACAGCCTCCTGGGCTGCAGCAACGGCAGCCTTGGTTTCGGCAGAGGCATACTTATCAAAATTCTTGTCGGTAACAATGCCGACACCGCCTTCCGCAAGGCCGAGGGTTACTTCAGTGCCCCAGTAGACATTGCCGGCATCCAGCTCATCAAACACCCAGATGAGGGAGTTGCCGATGTTCTTCAGGCCGGAAGTGAGCGTAAGAGCGGCGAGATCGGGGCTGAAGGTCAGCTCCTGGTCGGAGTCAACACCGATGAACCAGGCTTTGCCGGTCTCCAGAGCGGCTTCGGCAGCACCGTTGCCTGCATTGCCCGCAACACCCCAGACGATATCGCACTTGTTGTCATTGATCATGGAGAGGCCGTACTCCTTGGCGATGGCAGTGTCAACATAGTCATTGGTGTAGCGGGTATCCACTTTGATGTCGGCATTGACAGCAAGGGCACCCTCAATAAAGCCGGTGAGGAAGTCATTAATAACGGGAGAATCCACACCGCCGACAAAACCGACAACAGCTTCGGGATTGATCTTGTCAAGGGAGGTATCGGTGGTCATGCAGGCGGCAAAGGTGCCGACAAGATAGCCCATGTCATTCTGCTTGTAGGTCAGGTTCAGGACATTCTGGTTTTCGCCGACATAGGTGTTGTCATCAAAGATAATGTACTTCTGATCGGGATAGGCAGTTGCGACTTCCTTCAGATAGTCAGGCATCTGGTAGGTGCCGCAGATGATGACATCGTACTCTTCAGACTCGGACACATCATAGAGGGTTGAGAGCCATGTGGGCTGGTCTTCATCCGTGCCGCCCATTTCGATGGTGATATAATCGATGCGACCGGCTTCCGCAAGTGCCTCAAGGCCGGCTTCCGCAGAATCGAAGAAGGATTTATCGCCCAGGTTGCCGTTTACAAGATAGGCAACGCTGTAGACATTATCCTGTGCCGATGCAGCAACAGCCGTCAGAGCAAAGACCATAGTCAGCGCAAGAATCACCGCAAAGATTTTCTTCATTTTGTTTCCTCCGTTTTTTCAAATTATGTCAGGCAGCAGAGCCTGTATACAGTACATTATATTACAATGGAGGCAAGGAAATGTCAATGCGTTTTTGTGTATTTTCACCGAAATCGTGTTCCTGCCTGCCGAATTTTGATATTGAAATTTATCGGAAATAGCTGATTTTACTAATTCCAGTCTGAATCCGACACCAGAATGAAAAAACAGTTGAATTTGTTTTCCGGATCCCTTATGATGAGCTCTATACCAGAGAGAGGAAAGATGCAGATGGCAACACAAAGAAAGAGAAGAATACTTGTGACCAATGACGACGGGATCGGCGCACCGGGAATAGCCCTTCTGGCAGAGACGGCAAGGGAGCTGGGCGAGGTGTGGGTGGTAGCCCCGGCCAGCCAGTGCAGCGCCATGTCACAAAGGCTGACACTGCACCGTGAGATGGAGATCAGGGAGAGGAGGGACTTCCCTGTTTCGGGTGTGACGGCGTGGTCACTGGACGGGACGCCCGCCGACTGCGTGAAGACGGCGCTGCGAATTCTGCCTGCAGTGCCCGACCTTGTTTTCTCCGGCATCAATGACGGATATAACACCGGGTTTGACATTGCCTATTCCGGAACCTGCGGGGCCTGCTTTGAGGCAATTTTCAACAGGATACCTGCGATTGCCTTTTCCTGTGAAAACAGCAGAAACCACTCTGCGGCAGAGATGCACATGGCAGCTCTGGCAAAGCAGCTTCTGCTGATGCCGATTGAACGAAACGCATTCTGGAATATCAACTTTCCGGCCTGCAGCGGGACGGAGCTGAAGGGAATTCTTTTTGACAGAATCCCCGGTGAAATGCAGCTGTACACAGACAACATGCCCCAGAAGCATTATCCGGACGGACGATGGACGATTGCAGAGAGCGGCATACCGGTATCTGCCGATGCCTCTCCGGAGGGAACCGACATTCACGCAGTGCTCAACGGGTATGTTTCGGTGGGAAAGATCTTCACAGGGCTGATGAGAAGCTGAGGACAGCTATGCAGACGAGTATGCCTCAGCCACGGTAATAATAAGTATCCAGGGCGTAGCCGGCGGAATAGGTGGGGTTGATGATTTTATCCTCCACCAGATTGCCGGAGGAATCATAGACCTTGCGGTGGGTAAGAGTATGAAGGCCTCTGCCGTAATCATCTTCAAATTCCGTCTCTTCATGGGTGAATTTGATTTTATACCCCTCCCGATCGGGATAGGCAGGGTCAATGAGACGGTCATAGTCATAAATATCGATATAGGAATTGTCAAACTCCACGGGCATATAGTCATCTTCTTCCAGAGTGCCCCAGATTTCCACCGTGACGGTGCGAAGAGGGCGCCCGTTATCGCGCACGGACTCCTCACAATAGGAGACGATTTTAACCGGGCAGCTTTTGCTGTTGACAAACTTCAGGTCGATGCTTCTGCCGCCGCCCTCCGGGATGGTGACGGTGGCATCTGTGCCCAGCTGGATATAGTTGGGCGGATAGAGATGACTGGTATGAGAGGTAACGTCGAGGAAGGAAAACAGCGCCGCAGCATAGACCCCGGTGGAAACCTGGCAGACCCCTCCCCCGATTTCATCTTTGATATCATCATAACCGGCATAGGCAGGAGCAGGCAGAAAGCCTGCTTCTTCCGTTCTGGCACCGACAACAGCGTTGAAAGAGAATTCCTCCCCAGGGAAGAGCACCACCCCATCCACCTTAGAGGAAGCCAGACGCACATTGATGCACCGGTTGATACCGGAGTTATTGTATTTTGTGGTGACGGCACCCAGCAAATCGCGGTAAAGAAGAGCCTCCAGCATGCCGGAGAGGATTTGCGGCTCAACCGCCTGAAGCGGGATGCGAACTTCCCCTTCCGCAGAGGCTTCCCAGATTGCAAGAGCTTCATCCGTGTCAAAACGCAGTCCTGACTTCTCTGGAATGATGGTGTGGGAGCCGTCAGTTGAGAAGGAGGCATCTGAAGCGTCAAAACAGACCTCTTCATAAAGGGCAGCAAAGTCGGGTTGGAGGCAGGCTTCCTCCGGGAGGAGGCGCTTTTGCAGAAGGAGAAGGCGACTGTCGGCATTGAGGGTATAGGTCCCGTCCCAGCCGAGAATCAGAGCAGGTTCCGGGGAAGGCTCAACGTCGCCTCGGTCAGGCGCAGCCGGCGCAGGGGAGGCAGATGAGGGGGATTGTTCTCCTCTGCCGACATCGGGCGACAGGCGAAGAGCGGACAGGACAAGCCCTGCTCCCGCCGCCATCAGCATCAGAGCAAGCACCACAAACAGAAACGGTTTTCGGCGATGATTCAACGCTTTTCTCCCTTACGAAAAAAATACTGTTTCATGATAGCAGATTCAAAGCGGATGTCAACACAATTCTCGATTGTGTATATGGGTAAATGGTGGTATACTGGGAAGGTAATCATTTGTTTTTGGAGGCATTCACGTGACAGATCATAAAATACCCGTACGGGCAGAGGTTCCGGCAGAGAACACATGGAAGCTTGAAGATATATTCCCCTCTGACGATGCATGGAAGGCCGAATATGAGGCACTGCAGACCATGCCGGCAAAGATTTCCGCCTTTTGCGGACACCTGGGCGAGAGTGCAGAGACGCTGCTGCAGTATTACCGCCTCAGTGATGAGCTGACGGTGCGCCTTTCCAAGCTGATGGGGTATGCATCCCAGAAGCTGGATCAGGACACGGCAAACGGCTTCTATCTTGACATGCGCGGGAAGGCCATGAGCGTATATGTGGCCATTTCAGGGGCATCCGCTTTTGCAACGCCAGAGATCATCGCGATTTCAGAGGAAACGATGGAACGGTTTTTCGCCGAAGAGAAGGCCCTGGAAACATACCGCAGGCCGATTACAGCCGTGAGACGGCTGAAGGCACATGTGCTCTCGGCAGCGGAAGAAGGCCTGCTGGCAGCAGCAGGCGAGGTGGCAAGAGGCCCGGAAAACATCGGCAGCATGCTGCGAAATGCAGATCTGCGCTTCCCCGAGGTGAGCGACGGGGAGGGTGAGATGCACCCGCTCACAGCGGGCACGTTTGTGCCGCTGCTGGAAAGCGCCGACCGCACGCTTCGCAGAAATGCCTTTCAGACCTATTACACACGCCTCGGCGAGGTGAAAAACACCATTGCCGCAACGCTGGACGCACAGTTTAAGCAACTGAAGTTCTTTGCCACGGCAAGGCACTATGACAGCACACTGGAGGCTGCGCTGGATGCCAACGAGGTGAAAACCGAGATCTACACCAACCTGATTGAAGCCGTGCACGGGAACCTGGACAAAATGTACCGTTATGTGGCACTGCGCAAGAAGCTGCTGGGCGTGGACGAGCTGCATATGTACGACGTATACACCCCGGTGGTGGAGGACGCCGCAGTGAAGATCCCCTTTGAGGAAGCAAAGAGCACCGTGCTGGAAGCCCTGGCCGTGTTGGGAGAGGATTACACCGATCTGCTGAAGGAGGGCTTTGCCAACCGTTGGATAGATGTATATGAAAACCAGGGCAAACGGAGCGGTGCATACTCCTCAGGCAACAGTTATCCGCACCCCTATGTGCTTTTAAACCACAAGGACACGCTGGACAGCACGTTCACACTGGCCCATGAGATGGGGCATGCACTGCACAGCTACCACAGCACAAAATATCAGCCCACCTGCACGGCAGACTACGTGATCTTCGTGGCGGAGGTCGCCTCCACATGCAATGAGGTGCTCCTGATGCGCCACCTGCTGGGAAAAACAGAGGACAAAAAGGAACGAGCTTACCTGATCAACCACTTCCTCGATCAGTTTAAAGGAACGGTCTACCGCCAGACCATGTTTGCAGAGTTTGAGCTGGAGATGGGCAAAGCGGCAGAACAGGGCGAAACACTGACGGCAGAGCTGCTGTGCGAGAAATATCTCGCGCTGAACAAGCTTTACTTTGGGGAGGACATGGTCTCGGACGAAGAGATTTCACTGGAATGGGCAAGAATCCCCCACTTCTTCTACAATTACTATGTGTTCCAGTACGCCACGGGATTCTCCGCTGCCGTGGCCATAGCCAATCGGATTCTGGCAGAGGGTGAGCCGGCCGTGGCAGACTACAAACGCTTCCTTTCCGGCGGGAGCAGCACGGACCCCGTTTCGCTGCTGAAGATTGCAGGCGTTGACATGAGCAGCCCCGAGCCCGTGAACTCGGCGCTGGAGCTGTTCGGCGAGCTGATCGGCGAGCTGGAAAAGCTGATGTAAAAAAGCGGAACATCCATTTGGCATAAACTGTACCGGGAACAACGAAATTCACTCTCTTGCGGTGATTTCGGTGAAATTGGTGAAATTGGAAAACAGGCTGTAAAAACAGCCTGTTTTCCGTTTAAAAAGTTCTTAAAAATATCAGTTTTCCCATTTTCACTCCATTTTCACCATAATCACCATTTTCACTTTGTATGAAAGCAGATTCCTCCGCCTCAGGTTTTGCGGGAGATTGGGCCGTTTTGCATGCTTTGAGGGATCAGGAGCTTCGGGAGCTGCCGGACCGGAATGATTCAGGGAGTTTGGGGCGTGAACCCGATCTGAACAGAGGGAGCATTTTTCGCAATGGCGGCAAGGGCCGCATCTGTGAGTTTTTCGTTTTCACTCATGATATCGGCAAATTCTTTGCCGTCGTGCACGAAAACGATTCTGTAATAATAGAAGGTGGCTTTTCCGCAGCAGAGCTTGCCGTCAACCTCATGGACACGGATGAAAGCACGATCGATGTACCTGTAGGGGATAAACTTTGTGCCAAATCCGCTGGGGAAGAAGACGCCGAGCGCACCGACACGGGTTTTCTCAAAACGCTGGGCCGCTTCGTAATCGGCAGTGAGCTCCGGGGTTTCGAGCTTTCCTTCCGGTGTGGAAAACTTCATGGCAGAGAACCTCAGTAGTTTTCCGCGTTGACCTCGAAATAAGCCTGGGGATGGGCACACACCGGGCAGATCTCGGGTGCCTGGGTGCCGACGACAATGTGCCCGCAGTTACGGCACTCCCACACCTTGACTTCACTCTTTTCAAATACCTGCTGCATCTCGACATTCTTCAGCAGGGCACGATAGCGCTCTTCATGGTGCTTTTCAATGGCTGCCACGCCGCGGAACTTTGCTGCCAGCTCGGGGAAGCCCTCTTCTTCGGCCGTTTTGGCAAAGGACTCATACATATCCGTCCACTCAAAGTTCTCACCGTCAGCTGCAGCGGCAAGATTCTCCGCCGTGGAACCGATGCCGTTGAGCTCTTTAAACCACAGTTTGGCATGTTCCTTTTCATTCTCAGCTGTTTTCAGGAAAAGGGATGCAATCTGCTCGTAGCCTTCCTTCTTGGCCTTGGACGCAAAATAGGTATATTTGTTTCTGGCCTGGGACTCACCGGCAAAAGCGGCTTCCAGATTCTTCTCGGTTTGTGTGCCTGCATAGGGATTTGTTTTCATAGATGTTACCTCCATCTCAAGATAAAGGCATTCTACCATTTTGGATGGGTTTTGTCTATCTCCCGGAAAAATTTTTCTTGCAGAAAGAGCGAACCTATATTATAGTGCTGTTGTATGCGATTTGAAAGGAGAAGCGAAATGGAAGAAAATAAAACCTACAAGGGCAAGCGTGAAATCCGTTTTGAGGAGGACGTCAGCCCCTTTTCTGTGCTGGCGGCAAAGAACATACTGAATGAGAAGCAGGAAGATTTTGATCTTGCCGTAATAGAATATGCTGATGACGATTGCATTGACATCACCATTGACGGAGAAGAGAGAACCATCTACTATGCGGAGACGGACGACGGCATCGCTTTTGAGATGATTGACTCGGACGAATATGACGATATTATGACCGATTACTCCGAATATGACGAAGACGACGATGAGGATGATGAGGACGAGGATGACCTGCCTGATCGCTATGATGACGATGACATGGAGGGCGGCGTATTAGACAGTGTTTATTTTGCAATTGCTTTTCCTGTGATTCTGGACCAGGTGGGCATTGACCCGGAGAAGGACAAACTGGAACTGCTGTATGCAACCGAGGAGGAAATCGGCTTATCTGTTAACGGGCGGGACGCTGAAATACGCATTGACCCGGACAGTGAGGAGATCATCTCCATGGTATGGATCGACGAGGAGGAAGACGCTTTTTCCGAAACGGACAAAGACAGCGATGACAACCCCGATATCATCCCCTTCTCCAACCATTCCTTTTTCTAAAGACGGGTTCGGATGGAAATTGAGAGAAAATGGCTGATCTCCCCGGAGAAGATACCTTACAGGCTGGAAGAGCTGCCCGCGCTGTCCATAGAACAGGCATACATCTCTTTTAACCCGGTGGTTCGGGTACGGAAGATCAACGAAGGCGAAAGATACATCCTCACCATCAAAAGGCCCACAGAGCATGGCGGAATCGCCGCTGCGGAAGCGGAGCATGAGATTGACAGAGAGACCTATGAATTTCTGCTCGGGCATGCTGCAGGAACCGTTATTACCAAGACACGGTATCTGCATGCGCTTCCTGCAGGACTGACGGAGGAGATTGATGTATTTTCCGGTGCACTGAAGGGACTGGCGTATCTGGAGATCGAGTTTCCCGATCTGGAGACGGCAAAAAGCTGGCCGACGCCGGCCTGGGCCGAGGCGGATGTGACCATGGAAAGCAGATTTAAAAACAGTGCGCTGGCTTTGCACGGCATGCCGGAGATCTGACAAGACGACATTAACCGACTGAAGAAATAACACTTGTCAGAACCGCTTTTTTGGACTAAGATAAGAGACAGAACAACTACGATAGCGGAGGTTTATCATCATGCATTTTACAAGAAAAGTAACCAAGGACCTGACCTGGGTAGGGGCGGACGACCGCAGGCTTGCCTGCTTTGAGGGTGTTTACGGCGTTCCGAACGGGGTATCCTATAACTCCTATCTGCTGCAGGATGAGAAAACGGTGCTGTTTGACACCGTGGATAAAGCAGTATATCAGACATTCTTTGAGAATGTGAAGTATGCCCTGGACGGCAGAAAGCTGGACTATCTGGTTATTCACCACATGGAGCCGGACCACGCCTATACCATTGAGGCTCTGCTGACCCGCTATCCGGACGTGATGATCATATGCAACAGCAAGATCCAGACCATGCTGGGCCAGTTTTTTGACATGGATCTGACGGGCAGAGTCCAGATTGTGAAAGAGGGGGACTCCTTCTCTTCCGGCAAACACAGCTTCACCTTTGTGATGGCACCGATGGTGCACTGGCCGGAAGTGATGATGACCTATGACGTAACAGACAAGCTACTGTTCACGGCAGATGCCTTCGGCACATTCGGCGCTCTCAACGGCCGCCTGTTTGCCGATGAGGGAGACTTTTTCGGCGAAGAGCTGGATGAGGCCAGACGGTATTACACCAACATTGTGGGCAAATACGGACCGCAGGTTCAGGCTGTGCTGAAAAAAGCTGCCAAGCTGGAGCTGAACACGGTATGCCCGCTTCACGGACCGGTGTGGAGAGAACACTTCGGCGACTTTCTGGAGAAATATCTCCTGTGGAGCAGTTACACGCCTGAGGAAAAGAGTGTTTGCCTGGCTTATGCATCTGTCTACGGCCACACGGAAAATGCTGCCAACATTCTGGCCGGCAGGCTGGTGGAGAGAGGCGTGCGCGTGCGTATGTTTGACACCTCCGTGACGCCGGCAAGCTACATTGTGTCCGATGCATTCCGCTGCAGCCACCTGGTGCTGGCCTCCACCACATACAACGCAGGCATCTTCGTGACGATGGAAAACCTGATCCACGATCTTGTCAACCACAACCTCTGCAACCGAAAGATTGCACTGATCGAAAACGGCTCCTGGGCTGCCACCAGCGGAAAGCTGATGCGGGAAGCATTGAGCGGACTGAAGGGCACCGAATTTATCAACGACACGATCTCGCTGAAGTCTGCCCTGAAGGAAAACCAGCTGGAGGCGCTGGACGCATTGGCGGACGCCATTGCGGCAGACATTAAAAACAGCTGAAGAACAATTGATTTTTTCAAACAAAAAACCGGTGCCGAAGCACCGGTTTTTGCTGTATTGCGTATTTTATCAAAGAAGACTATGGAATGGGCTGAGGGAAATCAGGTGTCCTTAAAATCGTCAGGATTATAGAACTCGTCTCCGTCGCCATTGTTGTCAGAGCTCTGCTCTCCACCGAGAATCTGCTCAAATTTGCCGAGAGAAATCTTGCCTCTCATGTAAAGCGCCATCACGGCGATTGCACCGATGATAACCGCTGCCGCTGCCGCTGCAAGGATATATGCCCCTGTATAGCTGCGGCCCTGGTTGGCAGAGGTGTTGGTGATGCCGGACCCGCTGCTGCCGGTAAGGGAGGTGTAGGGTGTGGATGAGGCGTCTGCATTGCCGGAGGAACTCTGACCGGAGGTGGGCATGACGGCACCGCTGCCCAGCATGGAACCGCCGGAAGAACCCGAACCGGAAGAGGAGCTGCCGGTTCCGCTGCCACCGGATGTGGGAAGAACCGCAGTAGGCGTAGGCGCAGGAGTGGGCGTGGGAGTAGGCTCCGGCGTGGGGGTGGGAGTGGGCATCGGGGTGGGAGTGGGCTCTGCCGGGACACGCACCTCGGCCTCGCCTGTGATGGTGGTGCCGAAGTTGTTGGAGAACACCGCATAGAACTTCCAGCCGTTGATGGCATCGGTGAGATTGTTGATGAACAGCTGCTCGGAATGGGTGCCTGTGAAGGTGACACCGGTGATTTTATCGCCTATGCTGTCAACTGCAACGTGCTCGCCGTTGGGGTCAATGGCCATCCAGTAGACATTATCATACGGATAGGCACGGGCGATGAAGGAGGTGGATTCACCGGTCTTCTTGTCTTCACTGCCGGGATGCTTGGTGATCTCCGGGGCAATACTGGCCGCCTGTGTAACCGGAGGAACGAACCCGCCGGTGGACGCCGAGTCAAGCGGGCCGCCGATCAGTGTATCGCCGCTGCTGCCGAAAACAGACTGGGTATTACCGGAATAATAGGTATTCCCCTGACCGCCGATTACCGAGGGAGGGTTGACATAGGTACCCCCATTGTCCGGAAGGAACAGAGGCTGATCTGCCGCAAAGGCCGTGACCCAGAAGCACCCTGTGAAAATCAATATGAGAAAAACTGAAATTATTTTTTTAGCTTTCATGGCCTGATCCTCCAATCTGCGTACATAATGTTATGTTAACACATTTTATGAAAGAGTACAAGAGATTTTTCAAAGAAAAATGAAAAAAGCAGGATTGCTCCTGCTTTTTTTGGTTAGCGCACAAAATCTGCCAGCTCACGGACCGTTTTGAAGTAATACCTGCAATTGGAACGCATAAAGGACTCAATGGGCTCAATGTCATTCGCCCAGCCGGCTGCAGCAAAATCGACTCCTGCTTCCCGGGCCATATCATATCCGGGTTTGAGATCATCGATCATCAGAATCTCCTCCGGCTGCAGAGAGAACTCCGCCATGATTTTCCGAACAGGCCATGCATTTGGCTTGCGGTGTTCCGGAGGCTCTTCCCAGCCAAAGATCAGATCAGGCTCCGGCATCCCGTTTGCCCGGTAATCCCGCAGGATATTGACCTTCATGGAGTGGGAGACAACACAGACATAGCCTCCCTCGGACTTCTGCCGATGCATGATTTCGGGGATGCCGGGATACGCTTCGGGGACATGGTTTTTCACATAGTCCAGCCAGAAGTTGGTTTCCGTTTCCAGGTCACGGTCTGTCATGCCGTATTCATCAACGCACATTTCAATAAAACCCGGCTCAAAATTCTTCAGAAAGTAATCTTCCAGGGTGCAGGTTCTGCCCGGAAAATATTTCCGCAGAAAGGCGAGGAATGCCGGATGATGGATGGTGGCAGTACTGTTGACGGCAGTGTCGTCATGGTCAAAGATCAGGCACCTGTAACGCATTGTGACTCCTTCAGGTGAAAATCAGTAGAATGTGGCAACCTCGGGATTGGGTGCTTCACAGGGTTCGTGGCTGATGTAGGTGAGCACCGGACCACGCCGCATATAGGCCTTGTGAAACTTGAAATTGATTTTCGCGGTCAGGAAGATCCAGGTATCGTCAACTATCTCGGAAGAGGGATTTTTGAGCTGACACACCAGCCCGGCAAACTGGATATCCGCCGCGCAACAGGTCATAACATGACGGCCGATGACGATGCAGCCTTTGGGGATTTTCTCACGCTTGAGGGCCAGGCCTTTGAAGCGCACGGTCTTATTTTCATATTTCTGCGGCTCTTCGGACATATCTCTGTACCAGACGGCATAGTCTTCATCACCGATTTCCACCACGGGTGCGTTCAGATCAAAGGGAAGAGGATCTTCGATATCATCATAGACCACATTCCCCTTCGGATCCTCATAGGCGATATCTGCCCGACGGGATGCACCGCGAACCACCTTGTGGAACTCCATTTTGTCCATATCCGGAGTAAAACGGTTGAAGACCACGAGCTCGGCACTCTTCATTTTGTCAAAGGTGAGCTGGCGCATGTTGGCATTATAGGTCAGGAATGTGCCGGCGTCGGCAAACATAAACTCCTGATAGACAGCCCAGTCGTCCGGCATGGCATTGTAGAGATCATCCAGCATCCACATGCCGTTATATTCCACAACAGCACGGTCTGCCTTTGTCTCTTTTACCCAGGAAGAAAGGTTGGATTGGGTCAGCTCGTCCTTATCCTCCACCACACGGATGAACACGGTGGGATCGGCAAACTGCTCGGGTGCATACTCCTCTTCCCCTTCTTCACAGACGAGAAGAAGCGTTCTCTCGCCGTTGCAGAAGCGCTTGTCTTCCAGTGTCTCCTGAATGAAACGGGTTTTACCGGATTCCAGAAAGCCGGTGAACAGATAAACCGGAAAATCCCTTGTCTCAGCCAATGTTAAACAGCTCCTTCAATGCCTTTTCGTTAAGCCTGGATCCGATGACGCAGAACCGACCGGTTACGGCAGGCTCTCCGCTGCGGATGTTCTTCTCCTCGGGAACATAGTCAAAGTAGATCCACTGCCCGTCTTTACCGTCAACAAAGCCTTTGGCTCTGAGCACAATGCCGTATTTCTCTTCATCATGCAGAGCATCAAGAATGGCAGAGAGCTCATCGGCGGTATACTTGCGAGGCGTCTCCATGCCGAAGGAGTCAAAGATTTCGTCGGCATGGTGATGATGGTGGTGATCGTGATCGTGGTCATGATGATGGTGATGCTCGTGTTCATCCTCGTCATCGTCATGATGATGATGCTCATGCTCATCATCGTCATGATGGTGGTGATGATGCTCATGCTCGTCATCGTCGTCATCGTCATGATGGTGGTGATGGTGCTCATGCTCATCATCATCGTCGTCATCATCGTGATGATGATGGCAGCCGCAATCGCATTCTCCATCATCGTCATCATGGTCATGGTGGTGATGCTCGTGGGCAAGCTCCTCCATGGCGCGCTTCAGGCCGTTTTCATTCATGGCAGTAAGGATCTGCTCGCCGGAGACGGAATCCCAGGGCGTGGTGATCAACCCACAGGTGGGATTCAGAGTGCGCAGCATTTCCACAGCTGCGATTGTTTTGGCTTCGTCTGCTGTGGAGGTACGGCTGAGGACAATGAGGTCAGCATTCTGCACCTGATCGTTGAAGAACTCACCGAAGTTGCGCATATACATTTTGCATTTGTTCGCATCAACCACGGTTACCTTTGCGCCGATTTCGATGCCGTCAACAGCTTCCACGGCTTTTGCCACGTCAGACAGCTTGCCGACGCCGGAGGGCTCGATGATAATACGGTCAGGCGCATATTCTTCTACCACCTGCTGGAGGGCCTTGCGGAAGTCACCCACCAGCGTGCAGCAGATGCAGCCGGAGTTCATCTCGGTAATTTCAATGCCGGCATCCTTGAGGAAGGAACCGTCAATGGCGATATCACCGAACTCATTTTCAATGAGAACCAGCTTTTCACCCTTGTAGCCTTCCGCAATCAGTTTGCGGATGAGTGTTGTTTTGCCTGCGCCGAGAAAGCCTGAAAAAATATCTGTTTTCGTCATGTTTGTTTCAATATCCTGCACTTTCTAAAAGTTAATATACAATTACTCAGCAGAGCTGTGCCCCTGCCGGGACGGAATCGTCAAGAATCATAAGGTGAAGCTCTTCCTTCCCGTTCACTTCCTTCACGGCAGAGAGCAGCATGCCGTTGGATTCCTGCCCCATCATTTTACGCGGAGGGAGATTGAGGATGGCTACGACAGTCTTCCCGACAAGCTGTTCCGGCTCGTAGAATTTATGGATGCCAGAAAGAATCTGGCGGGGTTTTCCGCTGCCGTCATCCAGGGAGAACTTCAGCAGCTTCTCGGATTTCTTCACGGCCTCGCAGGAGAGGACCTTGCAGACGCGCATATCGCATTTCGCGAACTCGTCGATGGTAACATCCGGCAGGACGGGCTTCGCTGCAGGAGCACTTGCCACTTTGTGCATCTCCTCCAGCTCGGCGATGGCTTTTTCCACATCAAGGCGCGGGAAAAGAGTTTCGCCCTTGTGAACCGTGACACAGGCAGGAAGCACGCCGTACTGGGCGGCCTTGTCCCAGGCTCTGTCATCAGCGGAGGCACCGATCTGAGAAAAGGCCTTTTCACAGCTCTCCGGAATAAAGGGCATGAGCAGCGTAAGGGCAACACGCAGCGCCTCCAGAAGGTTATACATCACGGAAGCCAGCCTTGCCTTCTTCGCCTCGTCCTTGGCAAGAACCCAGGGAGCGGTCTCATCAATATACTTGTTGGCACGTTGGATCAGCTTAAACACTTCTTCCAGTGCAAAATGGGGATGAAAAGCATCCATATGGGCGGCATAGGCATCTCTGACGGAACGGATGAGCGCAAGCAGCTCGTCATCGACGGAGTCAGCTTCCCTTTCCGCAGGAAGCGTTCCGCCAAAGTATTTCTCCACCATGGCCGTTGTGCGGGAAACCAGGTTGCCCAGGTCATTGGCGAGATCCATATTGATGGTGTTGATCAGCAGCTCGTTGGAGAAATTGCCGTCAGACCCGAAGGGGAAGGTTCTCATGAGGAAGAAGCGGAGCGCATCCACACCGAACTTCTCGGAGAGCACATACGGATCCACCACATTGCCTTTGCTTTTGCTCATTTTTCCGCCGTCAATAACCAGCCAGCCGTGACCGTAGACCTTCTTCGGAAGGGGAAGGCCGAGGCTCATCAGGATAGCGGGCCAGATAATGGAGTGGAAGCGAACGATCTCCTTGCCGACAACATGCACATCCGCCGGCCAGTATTTTTCGAAATCATCATATCTGTCGTTAAGATAGCCGAGAGCAGTGATGTAGTTTGTGAGAGCATCAACCCAGACATAAACCACGTGGCCCTCGTCGAAATCGACGGGGATGCCCCACTTGAAGCTGGTTCTGGAAACACAGAGATCCTCCAGACCCGGCTTGATGAAATTGTTGATCATCTCGTTGACACGGGATGCCGGCTCCAAGAAGGTTCCGGTTTCCAGAAGGTCCTGCACGGGCTTTGCATATTTGGAGAGGCGGAAGAAATAGGCTTCCTCCTCCGCATAGTGCACTTCACGGCCGCAGTCAGGGCACTTGCCATCTACCAGCTGGCTCTCCGTCCAGAAGCTCTCACAGGGAGTGCAGTACATTCCTTTATAGGCACCCTTGTAAATATCGCCCTTCTCATACATCTTGCGGAAGATTTTCTGCACAGACTCCACATGATAATCATCCGTGGTGCGGATAAAACGGTCATTGGAGATGTTCATCAGCTTCCAGAGGTCCAGGATTCCCTTGGGTCCGGTGACAATGTTATCTACAAACTGCTGGGGCGTCACACCTGCCGCTTTTGCTTTTTCTTCAATTTTCTGCCCGTGTTCGTCTGTACCGGTGAGGAACATGACATCATAGCCGCAGAGACGTTTGTAGCGTGCAATGACGTCTGTGGCAACGGTGCAGTATGCATGGCCGATATGCAGCTTGTC
>CACYYN010000039.1 GCA_902778665.1 Oscillospiraceae bacterium
CCCCATGAGGGGAGGGTAATATAAGGATTAACCGATATTCAGCTTCCTCTCGGAAACGCCGATCGGTTTCATGTTGCGGAGCACTTCCACAACCTTGATGCGGGTGTGTCCCTCAGGAGGCGTGATTTCCATCTCCATACCCGTGATCTCCACTGCACCTGCCCATGCTCCGCTGGTGGGATCAATGGCAGTGCCGTAAGTGACTTCCGGAAGAGAAGCATGATCTTCCGCCGTGATGTAATACCACTTGTTAGTGTCCTTCTCCTTCTCCATGTTCATGATGATGCTGGTTTTACCGGGATTGGTTGCGGACGTAATGAAAGGAATATCCTTCAGCACAGGCTGACCTCCATGGTAGTAAATACCGTCTGCCTTCTCATCCAGTACGAAACAATCATACAGGACTCGGCCTTCACAAAGCGTACCGGACAGTCCGGGAGGATCCTCATGGGTCTTGTACTCTTCAAGCTGTCTCGGAGCTACGCAAGCATCCTTATGCACCAGCAGAAATGCCGACCCTGCCGGCAGCTTGCTGTGAGGCACAAGCACAATCTCAATACCGTCCACCATGCCGATCCGCCCGGTCTTCAGCATCTCCTGCGAAGAGTTGCCGTTACGGATGAAGGACGGGTCCTGCATCAGCAGGTTGCCGTAGTGATAGGTGCAGAAGGCGTAGCAGTTATCGATAGGAACATTTCTGTCGCTCATATGCTCAATGCCGTTGAGCAGCATTGCATGAGCATTTGCTTTCGTCACTTCGGTCGTGGCATTGTGCCCGTTATCAATAGCGGAAAATGCCATGGTACGGAAACAGTACCGGTCATAGTTCGGGACGATGACTTCCCTCAGCTCTCTTGCCAGGCACTTGCCCGGGTTGCTGACAAACTCACTCTGCACATAGTCTCCTCGGTCAATCACAAAGCTGAAACCCTTATCCTGAGTCACTTTGAGAGTCTGGATATTTCGGCTCAGATCGTTCGGATTGCCGTAACGGTTCATGCCGCTTCTGGTGTAATCATTCAGCGGTGCGTAAGGGATAGAATAGACTACAAAAGTCTGGTCGCCTTTATATTCAAAGGCGTTACCGGTCACCAGAGCCGCCTGGGACTCCGACACCCAGCGTTCGTCTACTTCTCTTAAGTATTTGGTTGCAAGATTCATTCCACCTGCCATAAATGTAAAACCTCCATAATTGTTCTTAATCAGATTTTTATTGCTTCAAAATGCTTCGTCCGTTGAGGAAGGGTACAGGACACAGGGATCAGGGGTCAGCCTCCCGCTGCCACAGAAAGCCCCCCTATCCCCTACTCCCTATTCCCTGTCCCCTGAACCCTGTCCCCTTTCAGTAGGAATTGAACCCCTTCATAAAGAGATCCTCGGGTTCATTTGCGGGTCCCTCGGCGGCTGCCACTACCGGGGCTCTCGCTGTGTTTTCTGCGTTCTGCCTCAACGTTGCAATCTCCTGCTGCAGAGCCGCAATCTGGTCCGCCTGCTTCTGCAGCATCATGGATTCATACACACGCAGAGGAGGCAGCTCACTCTGCATGCACGCCTGATAGATATCCTCGGGCAAGTCCTTACCCACGACTTCCGGATGTGCCTCAGCCAGCTCCTGCCATTCGGTATAGTAGTCACGAACAGGAGCTTCTTTGTCCTCTCCATCGGTCTCACCCATCAGAGTGGGAGAAGATTCAGGCTCCCTCTCCGAGGGAGCTGTCAGCTCCGCTGACTGAGGGAGTGCATCACAAAGCCCGGCATCGGAAGCATTTTCAGCTTCTTCTGTCGGGCACTCATTATTCATCTCTCCCTGCGAAATTGCCGTTTCATCAACGTGCCATTCTTCCTTTTCTGTTTCCCCATCTGCCTGTGATATAGCTTCTTCCGTCTGCATCTCTCCTGTCCCTGCCGGAATCTGCTGCTCCAATTGTTCATCCATTCTTTTTCAACCTCCATAATTACTTAATCAACGCTCTTTGCGCCGTCTTCGGCAGCCCGTTATACTTTGCCTGCATGCTGGTCGGCAGCCGGGCTATCTTTTTAGCAGCATCCAGCTCACTACCTACTGCATAACCAACGTCCTCACCTCCCTTCCCATGAGGCAGACCTTGCCCCCCTGCGACGGCCAAACGCCTGGTCCTCTGGGACCGAGAGGGTGTCGCTTTCACAACAGGCGGATTCTCCCCTGTACCAGATATGGCTGACGCACGCTCCGCACCGGATTCCTCTCCCAGTCTCTTCTTCAAACTTTCAATCAGCTCCTGCTTCCTCGTGATCAGCTTATCCGGCATCCGTTCCAGATACTCGATGATATTCAGCGTTCCGTCCCGGCGGAGGTTATCTAACGTCTGTACCATCGCGATCTCACTGTAGTACGTGGTGGCGCCCACATCCACGGAGATGTTCAGCCACAGGTGCTTGAACACTGAAAAGTCAAACTCTTCCAGTACTCTTCTTTTTCTCTTCACGCTTGCCGGCCTGCCGCTCACAGGGTCAATCAGCTGTTTGCCGTCAGCTCCCAGCACCGGCTCCTCCACAATCTTTTCCTTCACAATAGGTCTCTTGCCGTAATACGTGCCCATCATGTCCAGCAGGATAGCCCCGATGTCCTCCACCCACTCATGCAAACCCGCTCTCGTGTTCTCCAACGGCACCTCGGAGGCATTCTGCAGCACCATCAGGGCAGAGGTGTTGTCGGGCCGGACATTTCCCATCTGGGCGTCGGTAGCACCCAGACATTCTTTTGTGTATGCCATGCACAGGTCGATCGCCTGGATGATCTGGGCGGACATGTTGGCGGCAGGTATGGTGGAAATCACCTCCCCGATCTGCTGCCCGGGCTGCAGATTCCGTACACCTATGGCCGTGCCTACCTCGTTGCTGATACTGGGTATCAGGTCAGCGTTATAAATCTTGGTCGGAAATGCCTGAGTCTGCAGATGCCGGAACACCATTGCCATCATCTGGTTGATGAAGATCTGATTGGGAATAATATCCGTCACCAATGCTCTCCCGTGGTATTGATTGCGCTGCTTCTGCCAGTTGCCCCATGCCAGCGGATAGCGCGTCAACCCTGTGTCCACATCCTCAAAAATGTTGCAGTGCCGGGTGGCCTTGGTCACATGCACGGTCTGCACCTTACGCATTTCTGTCAGTCCCGTCCTGGGATTGATCCTCTGCTCCTCCTTCCAGACCTTGGTGTAGAGATACACAAATAATGCCTTCCCGGTTTTGTCATCATCACCCCGGATTTCTGTCTTGCCGCCCACACCGGTGAAGTTAGTTGTTTCCGCATCCGCCGTGATATGAATCCCGGCCAAACACAGGTGACAGGTCTCTGTGTCAGCCGGTTGACACTGGGTTCCGTTACCTGTGTTCCCGTGCCTCCTCCACCACTCCGCCTCCCGCTTCAGGTTCTCAACCGTATCCCTGCCCACAATCAGGATATAAGGCTGCTTCTCCACCTCCCGGCAGTTCGGATTGCCGAACATCACATTGATGCCGTCGATCAGCTCCATCTCAATCTCACCCTTGTATTCTCCAAAGGCACCGCCGTAAGGCCTTGCTTCCGGGTTCCAGAAGAAGTGTGCTGCATAATCCCCCGTAATGGCCCCGTCAAACAGTGCATCCCGGATGCGGTAGTCCATCTTGAATTTCTCCAGAAGATTCCTCACTTCGGCGGTTGCAAAAGAAGCCGCCTCTCCATCATTCTGATAAGAAAGCGGCTCAAAGGATATGGTAGTGTTGCTTGACGTAAGAGACGCCACAAACAAGCTGGTCACTCGCTTGATAATATTGAAAGTTGGCTTGGCCAGGCGGCGCATGGCCTCATTGTCAGGCATATGTATCCACTGGTTCCCGATGAAAAACTCATTGTTGGTGTTGACCATGGTGTACTGATTCGGCGTCAGATTGTTGTTATACAATCGCCCGTATTCATAGTATTTCCAAGCGTCTCTCAAATAATCATTCAAAGTTCTCTCTCCTTATAATGAATTGCCCTACTCCCTATTCCCTATGCCCTGTTCCCTAACTTATACGCCACATCAATGGAATAGTTCAGGCATTCCGCCAGTGCCTTCTGGTCCGCCTCATATTCCAGCTGCTTGATTTTGTCCGGCACGGCCGGCTCCACCGGCAACAGCGGCTTCTCACGGGAGCCGCGGCCCATGAAAAAACCGGAAGCAAACGTCAGCATCACCACCAGCACAACGCTCACGCCAACCAGAACCTCATTCATGCTTTTCCTCCCCCTTCCCATCCAGATGAAACAGCTCCTTCAGCAGCCTGAAGTCATCCGGGTCATAGTCTTCAAAAATATATCCCATGGTGATAATCTCCTTCCCGTCTGCAGCCTTATGCAGATTCAGCTTCTTCCGCATAATCTCCATGAAAGCATTTACCTCTTCTATGCCCTCCAGATAACCGTTGCAGGCTTCCTTCAGTCTTTTCACCTGCTCCTTCTTTTCCTCCAGCTCCGCGAGGACGTACTCCTCACAGGTCTTGATTTCCTTCATAACGATCTCCTCATATTTTTTCGTTTATCATTGATATGGATCAAATAATCTCTCAACGTCAAAAACCGGTCTCCGCTGTTTTTCCTCCCACACTTCGCCGGAGGAATAGATCATCCGCATTAAAGCCTGAGACGTGGCATCCACCATATCGTCGTGTCTGCCATTCGGGAAGCTGATCCACTGTTCGATATACGCGTTCACCCACGGGGCTTTTTCCGGATCCGGCAGGAACACATGCCCGCTCTCAATTGCCGGAGAAATTGCATTCACCCGGCTGATCTTCCCGCCCAGAGGCGTCACCGGGATAATGAACATCTCCCTTTGCAGCGTCTGGATGATGGCAGGCCCGTTGGCCGCCTCCTCAATCAGAACCGTCCTCGCCCGCGGAAAGAGCCGGTATATCGTCCTGATCGCCTCCACCGTGTCCGGGAAGTTCAATCTCTTATTCAGGCAATACCGCAAAAAATAATCCTGTGCCCGCTTCCCCCACACCTGGATGGAAACAAAGTCACTCCCCTCGTCGCCTTTGAAAGACGCATCCACCGAGATCAGCTCCGTGCCGTAGACCTCCGGCTCCTCCACACATTCAAATTCCTTACGCCCTACTCCCTCTGCCCTATTCCCTAACGAATTCCCTACTCCCTGTCTACGCGGAGCGTAGAATCTGAACCAGTTCCTCTGCACCAGGTTGCCCTCTTCCTGTCTTGGCGAGCACTGATACAGAGCCGTCCATGCTCTCTGTCCGCCTTGCGGATCGGAGATATAGCTTGCCTTGAAGTCTTTCAGCCATTGGTCATCCTTCCCCAGTTCCGGGCAAAGTGCCTGGCCCACTTTTCTGCCCAGCGGGTCGTTTTCCTCCGCCTCCACCGGCAGGCGCAAAAGCTGCACATTCTTTTCGCTCCGGATGATTCTGGCAGCCAGGTCGTCATCGGTCCACGGCGTCATAATCACAACCACTTTGCCCTTTGCCGCCAGCCGGCTTTTCAGGCTGGCCTGCCACTCGCTCCATACTCTGTTCCGGTATGCGGGCGAGTCCGCCTCCTGCTGGTTCTTCACCGGGTCATCGATGATGATCAGGTTTGCCGGGTTGCCCGTGATGCCGGACATAATGCCGCGGCTGATCATCCTTCCCTTACCGTTGCTCAGCTCAAACTCCCCTGCCCGGTCAATCGCCCCGATCCCAATGCCGAACAGATGTCCGCCCACATTGTTGATCTTCTCCTTGTTCTTCCGGCAGAATCTCTCTGCAAAGTCAGAGTCATAAGAGGCCAGGATGATGTTCCTCTCCGGGTGCCTGCCCAGATACCAGCTGGGCAGGCTCTCGCTCACCGTCATGCTCTTGCCGTGCTGTGGCGGGCATTCGATGATCAATATGTCATAGGCGTGGCCTGTGTCCGTCTCTATAAAGTTTTGTATCTTCTCTGCCAGATAGGAAGACAGTCTTGTCCTTACCCAGTCATCGCCATAGGAGTAAGCCAGATATTCCCCGTAATATCGCCGGGCCAGTTCTCTTCGCGCCAGCTCGGCAAGCAAACTGTCATTCATTTTGTTTTTCTCCTTTACAGGGTTTCATACCATGGTTTATAATAAATCTCATCAGCCCAGGTATGATTTTCAAATCTTCTCCGGAAAGGACCTGAAAAAATGAGTATCTTCTCCAGAAAAAAGAAGCTTCCGGAGCCCTCTCCCTATCCTCCGGAAAGGTACGAGCCGGTGTTGCGCAGCAGCATCTGCACCGGCGAGAAAACCGCCTGCTTCCGAAATCTCGAAACCGGCAAACTTCATGAGATTCTGGTGATCCGTACCCGGCAGGATCTTGAAGAATTCGGGGTGCAGTACGGCGTAGACATCGAGAATCTGAAAACCATTTACTGAGATTAAGAACTCAGAACACAGGGGACGGTTCTGTGTGTCGATAGGTCAACACATGGTTCCGTCTCCTGTGTTCCTTTCCATCAGCTTTTCCAACGTGAACCCCGCCAGCCGGCAGAGCACCGCATCGCTGACGTTTCTGAGATCCGTTACTCCGCTCTCATCCGATGAAGCCCCTTCCCCGTTGAGCTCCTTAATAAACTTGGCCGCCGAGGTGTCACCCCTGGCGGCCTTCTCTATCATGCCGTAAACAATGGTCGCCGCACACGTGGGCTTTACACAAAGCTCCAGCAGCGCCTCTCTCGGATCATCGGATGCCGGCATCGGCGAGGACAGCATATAGCTGCATAATTCCCCGAGGGTTTCAGGATGATTTCTCTCTGTCATCATTTTCTCCTTTACTGTTATAAATTTGAATGATATAATTTATATAGTGTCTCAGTTATCCGTTGTCCGTTGTTTCATAAAAAGGAGCCATCAGTGATTTCAATCGACACATTACGAAAGTATTATTCTGAAGATGCAGTGTTTGTAACTGAACATGCCTCAATGCGCTTTCGTCAGAAAGGCATAAAAGCAAAAGACATTCGTCATGCTGTCAGTAATGGCGAAATCATAGAGCAATATCCGGAAGACTATCCGTTTCCAAGTTGTCTGATATTGGGAAAAGATGCGCAAGGCAGAGTCATCCATGTCTGTATGAGTGATGAGGGCAGTTCAAGCAGAATAATTACTGCTTATTATCCGGACCCGAATAAATGGAGTGAAGATCTCAAAGTAAGGAGAAAAAACTGAAATGAAATGTTTATTGTGTAAAGCAGATACAATGATCGATACCAAAAGCACCTATTTTGCTCAATTGGAGAATTGTTACGTAATCATTGAGAACGTACCTTGTAAAAAATGCACTCAATGCGGTGAAGTAGTATATTCTGCATCTGTGATGGAAAAAATCGATGATATTCTGGATCGAATTCAGAATATTGCAAGTAAAATCTTCATCATGGACTACAATATGGCCGCTTAATTTTTGTTTTTTCGATTACCGCTGAGATTCCTATTCTCAGCGGTTTTTCATCGCAGCCTCCCCTGCTGATTGTAAAACACCTGCGCTCCGATGAGCGCAAAGCCCTCATTCACATTCTCATTCTCAAGCTTCATCGTGAAGTGCAGCACTCTTCTGCACATCGGTCTCCGGCGGAATACCGCCGGGACTCTTGTGTTCTGCAGCCGTGTACCAACAGGCGGTGTGCTGTCGCTCTCTCCGCCTACCCTTTCAGAGCTCGGATAGTCATCTGAAATCGTGGCAGAAGAGTTGTCCTTGAGCATCGCGACGCGTGACCTGACGCGCGACGTTCCCGGCTTGCCCGCTGCGCTCTGCGAGCGAGAGCCCGTCCCCACCACTCTCAGATTCGTCAGGTCCTTTCTCTCCTCATAATCCGTCAGATACCAGAGCTCCGTGTTCTCCTCTTCATAGGCTCCCAGCGTGACGATGACGGAATTCACATTCTTCCGGCAGTCATAGCTGCCGAAATTCATGGTGGGAAATCGAAAAAGTCTCTCAATCGGCTCTCCATAATCATTATATTCATTATGTAAACCAGTCAAGCTTCCCTGCCCATTGATATGGAATATCTCCTGCCCCTCACAGATCAGCGCAACCGCATTTATGTTGGTCAGCAGAAACCAGGACGGGTTATTCCATCCGGACAGCTCATAGTTCCATGCCCAGGTGTGCCCGTTTACGGTGAGATAGTAATGCGTCCCGTCATCACAGGAGCACACCATGTCCTCATCGGCATTAATTATGTCAGCCAGATACCCCGGCCTCTCCGCACTGCCGTTGATCTTCCTGCTGAGTGAGACGATGTTGTTCTCATTTGCCGCGGTGGTGTCCAGCAGCATGTAAATCCCCTTCCGGTTGGCAAACACCAGGTTGTTCTCCACCGGCTGAATGGACCAGTGCAGGTCACACCCGATGGTCGCATTAATCGGCACATAGGGCATGTCAATCATCACCCTGCCGTTAATCTCCTGCACGCCCAGTGCGGTCTTGCCGACCGAGCCTTCTTTCAGCACAATCAGGTTGCCCTGCTGTTTGCCGAAGCCTGTGATGCGCTCTTCACTCGCTCCCGCGAGTTGCACCTGTTCCATCGGGAAGTAGCTTGCATCCATCTTGATGCTGGAGTTTCCGCTCCAGAAGTAGGCGTTCGGCTGCGCTTCACTCCCGGCCATCACCACGCACAGCTCTCCCGTGCCGCCGTAAACGGCAGCATACCGGCAGTCGTCAATGGACTTCTGCGCTTCCGGATTGTCCAGTTCGTATGTTATTCGAACTGTATTATTTGTCGGCGGATCCGTCACCGGCGGAGCAACCGCAAAAATCACCCTGCCGTATTGCGGGTCATAGCTCCAGCCGGAGGTGACGTGATAGCCTCCTACCTCTACATACGTCACCCTCTCCGCCTTCACCGGCAGAACATAGGTCTTCGCTCCATCCACGGCGTTGTACCATACCGTCTTCCTGCTGCTCATCCGGTTTTCCGGCTGGTATAAGTCCCCGGCTCCTGTGGCAGGGTTTGCATTAATCAGGATCACCGGCTCATACGGGAAGACCGTATTGCAGGCAAAGCTCCACTCTCCATCCACCTTTGTGGCTGTGATCTCCTTATAGGCTCCTCTGGTCTTGTAATACAGCTTATCGCTGTAGGTGAAGAACGTCCCCCTGACCTTCGGTATTCCCGTCGCCAGCAAAACCGGCGAAGCCTCCCCTTCCTCCGGCCGAAAGCAAAAAATATTAGCGCCGATGTGGGCAAAAATGCACCCGTGCCATAACCGCGGATATGCCGCAAACCCCTGCCCCAGCTCATAAGGGCACATCCTGTACTGCCCCTTTCTTGAGCACAGCATACCGTTGCGCCACAGCAGGTTTTTCATCTCCGGGCTTTCATTGCTCTTCATCCGGTAATCCGGATCCCATAAATTGATCCCGCCGCATAGATTGCTGAAATCCAGCACATATTCGTGCTTCGGTGCTACCACCGCTTCTCCTCCTCCAGCTCTTCCCACCACTCTTCCGCGCTCAGCCATCTCACGCACTCGTCACAGCCGACTATGCCGTCCTCTCCCTCGTATACATCCTGATAGGTGGTGCTGCCGCAAACCGGGCAGGCAGGCGGCTCCGGGTATTCCGGCGGCTCCGGCCGATAGTCTTTTATCTGATCTCTCATACGCTCTCCCTTTCCCCAAAACAGATCTCTCTGTCCATGAAGTCAGAGAACCGTCCGCAAATCATTCGCTGCGGTCGGTTCTCCCTTTTCATTTTCGCCAGTGTAATCCTATCACACCGGGGTGTAGAGATTCGTAGAGATTTATAGAGATGATTCCGGAATCTGCACCATACTCAAAGCCTTTCTTTTCAGCTGAAACACATAATCCTTGTCATAGCCGATCTCCTCCCCGATGGTTCGCAGCGTTCTCCCCTGCAGATAATACTTCTCCAGCACACAGCGGCAGTCCTCATCCGGCACCGCGTCAATCACCTTCATGATCTCCGTTTTCAGGTCCACCAGCGTGTCAATGTCAGCGTTGATTTCATCCCGGAGCAGAATGTATTTCTCCATCCGCCTTTCAAAACTTCGGCTGTCATGCCCGCCGCCGGGCGCCTGTGTCAGCATGGTGTTTGAACGGGTGCACGCGGCATAAAGATCCGCCAGTCGGTCAATCTTCCGGTTGATCTCCCTGTCCGCCAGCAGCGCCTGTGAGAGATACTGATTTGCGGTCAGCTTCTGTGTCTCCGGTGTTTTTTGCATGGTGCATATTCCTCCTTCAGCCGATTAAGCAGCGTTTCGCCGTCATAGGTGGTGAGCAGCGCGTAAAATTCCGACAGGAAGAACTCCTCCGTCTCCCTCACGGTGTCCTTTGCCTCCGCGTTATCGGGATGCTTGCGTAATATCTTCATTGCTCCCCGCCAGTCCTGCACCGCCTGGATGATAATGGCGTTGGCCAGCTCCTCCCACCTGTAGTTTTCATCCTCCCGCGTGTGCTCCGTCTCTGCCAGGCTCACAGACATCTGCAGCCACTTGGCCGGCTTGCGCTTTGCCGACAGGTTTTCCGCCACCCGCTTTTTCAGCTGCTCCTCCAGAAGCCGCTTCATCTCCACGTTTTTCAGCGCCAGCCACATGGTCGGGTCGTTGTATCCCTCAAAGTTTGTCCGCGGTATTCCCTGGTGCTTTTTCTTCAGTTTTCTTCTCCCCCTTTGCCTTTTCCTCCTCTTCGGTCTTCCTGCTCTCTTTCTTCCCTGCATCATCCGCCGGCAGCGCTCTCTCCATCCGAAAGCCCGGCAGAGTCTCCCGGATAAACGCGGGCAGAAGCTCCGCCTCCCGTTCCCGCTCCGCCACCGCCCGATAAGTGCGCATAAAGTTAGACGCCACCACACTCTCCACCTCCCCCGCGTCCATCAGCGCCCACGCCCTCAGCTGCTCCGGCCTGCCCACCGCCCGCTGCACCGCCGGCGGCAGCTTTGCAAATTCTTTTTCGGCACCGTAAGCGCTGTTCCGCGTCGCCCGGCTCACCAGCGCCCAGGCCTCCAGCTCCGTCATCTGCTGCGGGGCTGTCAGCTTCCTCGCCTGCGCCCTCACCGCCCCGATGGTGGGAGGATATCCCTCAGCCCGCTCCGCAATCAGCGCATGCACCGCCGCCAGCACCAGCCTGCTGTCCATATCCTCAAACTGTTTCTGCCACAGGTTCACCACCGCCACCAGATCCTCCCGCGTCATGTCTCTGTAAAAGCTGGGATAGGCCGCCTTGATCAGTGCCAGCACCCCCTGCGTCTCCTTCCGGTTCAAATACTTTCACCTCCCTCCTCCATCAGCATCTCCAGAAATCCGTTACCGGTCCGCCTCTCCCCGCCCCGCCGGTAGGCGTTGTCATAGTTTCCCTCCAGCACCTTCACAAAGTTGTTCGGCTTTACAAACCATTCAAAGGTGATCACCCAGCCCTTCCCGTTCTGCCCGGTCAGAAACGCGCTGTGCCGTATCTTCTCAATGGCCTCCAGCACTCCCTCCACGCCGTGTTCCTTCACCCGGGCCCGCAGCATGCATCCCCTCCGCGACCTTCCCGTGATTCTCACCACCTGCTGCATCCCCAGCGAATTCCATGCCTCCACAATGCGCCGGACGTCCTTCGTCCGGCATACAGCACCTGAAGATGCTGTAAAGTTCTCACTCTGTTTTTCTGAATCTGTGTCTGACTCTGTCTCTATCTCTTTCTCTGTCTCTTTCTCTGTTTCTATCTCTGTCTCTTTCTCTCGGGTAGAGTCCACCATATCGGGGGTAGAATGTACCCCTCCTGCCGGTAGAGCGGAGTGTTCAGCTGCCTCTCTTTTCCGTCTTGTCTGGTAAGTCTCACTGTCCAGCAGCTTCGCCACCTCGCCGATGAACAGCGTCCCGTCCTCCTGCATATCCACCATCCCCAGCTCCGTCAGAAGCCTCAATGCCGAGCGCACCACATCAATGTTGGTGTTGGTCACGCTGGCCAGCATGCTCTCCGTGTACGGGATGGTATCCGAAAATCGCAGTGCCCCCTCGTGGTCAATCGCCTCCGTCATCAGCTTGAGATAAAACAGCACATACTCCGTCCCGTTCGGCACGTCCTCAATGATCCGGATGTCATGCCGTTTGAAGAAGTCTCTGTGCAGCTTCAGCCAGTAATAACGCTCTTTATCCCGCGCAGCCACGGCTTACCCCTCCTTTCCCTGTTCATTTCCGTTATCCTCCTGTGAATACATACAATCTGTGCCTGTGCTTCATCCATTTACTTCTTCCTCCCGCTATCGATTTCTTCCGTGTTTCCGTAGGAGATTCTTTACCGCCTTTTTATATTTTGGATCCACATTCTCATCGTTCATCATCTCTTGGAATGTTGGCTCATCCTCCGCATCCACTGTCCAGTATTTTTCTCGCCACTTTGGGTTTGGTCTTACCCCGCCGCCCCTTCCGGGTACCTTTACAAACACCGCTCCGAAAAATGAGGTCGTCTCAAGATAGCGGAGATCCCGTTCTATAGCGCTTCTGCTGACGTGGAAAACAAAAGCCAGATTATCAATTGTTGTCTCTCCATAATCCAGAATTTCTTCGATCAGTGCAAACCTCCTCTCCGGTGCACTTCTCATCTCTAACGCCTCTTTTCAATCTCGGTAAAAAGATCGTAAGAAAGAAACACGTCACCTAATGACGTATTTTCAAAAGAAAGTCAGAAAAATAAATTAATGACAGCGAGCAGGTCTTTCGACCTCCCCGCTGCCTGAAAAAGGGTAAAAAAAAATCCACACGAATACGATGTACATATCCGTGTGGTCTAAAAATCAGGGTATTTCCCCCTGTAGTTTCAATAGCATTGCCGTGAAACTGTATTCACTTCTATTTTGACTGTTCTTCTCCTCCATGGAAGAACAGCACTCCGTTTCCATCTCTGGTCACTTCTTTTATTTGATTTCCTGTTCAAGGTTGTCAAATACTTCCGTTGAATAAAACTCCCCAAGCGTAATTTCAAAACCGTCGCATAATTTCTTAATGGTCACCGAACCGGGATTCTGGCTCTCCCCATTCAGAATGCTCTTAATCGTCGCTTGCGGGACTGCGGAAATATTACTCAGATGATTCGGCGTCCAGCCTCTCTCATCACATAACTCTCGTATTCTTAAAGCTATAGCTTCACGAGTGTTCATATACCAAATCTCCCAATGATTATCACTCAGATCATAAATCATTGAGATTTTTATGTTAGTGATGCTTCACTAATTCAAGAAATTATGTTAGAATTTCATTCGGTATTACTAGATATGTTTCGTCAATTTTTCTGCGTCTCAGCTTATATCAAGTTTATTATATTGAGTTGCATATTGTTCTAAAGCAACGTATAATAAAATGCAAAAAGAAGTTATTTCTATATCTAGGTGGTGTTTTATTTGAAAACATTTTTAAAAATAGTTGCCTTTGTTTCTGTTTTGGCTATCTTACTGATGGTTCTAGGGTTTGATTTGCCATTTTTAGGAAAACCTGAAAATGCAGTAAAGAAAATTATGACTCAAGAAAGTCTGATGGATATCTTATCTAGTTTTGAAGAAGACTTCTCAAAAATAAAGGAAGACGATGAAAATTATTCGATGATCTCAGTAGAATTAATCAGATCTCCGGGTATTAAGTCTTTTTTCCTTGATAATGTGCGCACAATGAGTTACAACATAACAAATGTATCAAAAAACGGTGATGAGGCCACAGTAACAGCGTTGATAACTCACCTTGATATCTATCCGGTTGTAGAATGTGCATACGATTTACTCGAATCGAAAATATTAGAGTATGATTCTATACCAGAAAATGACGAAGAATTAAAAATGTCTCTTCTCCCTTTAGTTCAAAAATCCATCAACGAAGCAGTATCAAAAACGAAGCCCACTTCTACATATACGAATGTAAAATTTGAGTGTAAAAAGGATTCAGTCTGGCCATGGGAATTGAAAGAATTACCTGATGATTTTGTTGAAGTACTTCTGATGAATATAGATCCTGCAGTCGAAAAAGCGGCTGGTGGACATTTTAATTAGTCCCCATACGGATGTTAGTATTTTACTTCTCATTTTGGAAATCACCTATTCACTCCTGATGAAAAAAGTATCTTTGGAGTATTTGTTGCCTGCCTCCTGTTCAGAGCCTATTTTATTTTTTAGAACAACGATCTTGAATTCAGCTAATCATTACTATAGTTCAATTTGGGAAGAATATCGATTAAAATACAGATACAAAGTTAGGAAGACAAACTATGTTTGTAGCATTAGATCATAATGGAAACAGATTATATGCAAATTCCGGAGAGCGCTATAAAGAATGTTATTGCCCCGAGTGTGACGAACCGGTCCAGCACAAGATTGGGAAGATCAGGCGACCATATTTTGCGCATCGTGTAAATTCAGAATGCTCTTTTGGTAATGATAAAGACTATAAATCCGAGTGGCATATCAGGATGCAAGAGTATTTTCCTGATGAGAACCGTGAAGTGAGATTCTGTGATGAGGTAACAGGAGAAATCCATATTGCAGATGTATATTTAGAAGGCTCAAATACAGTTTTGGAATTTCAACATTCTCCTATTAAGGAAGAAGAGTTTATTAGCAGAACCGCTTTCCACTTGAAAAATGGGCGCAGAATTGTTTGGCTCTTCGATGAAAGTAGCGCAGGAGAAGGTAAAAAGAAATATGGTAGGTTCTCGGAAGACGATTGTCAGTGGGAGCAATGGCCTTATACTGACAGATCTTTTAAATGGTTACGTAATCCAAGACGTTTTCTCGGAAACGGCCCTGATATAGAACGGTTCTGGAATAATTACAGTGTATGTGTTTTTACAGGAACTGAGGGAGACATATTCCATAGAATAGTTAACGAGCATTGTTATTTCGATTACGTTACTTTTTCCCTTCATAATATTGAAATGAGCAATCATCTCGACGTTGAAGAGTTTTTTCTTCCTGAAACTTTCTGGCAGAATCAGGAGCCATGGAAAAACGAGATACAGCAAAGAAAAGAGTTCCTAAAAAAAATAAACTCTATGCAAACTACAAACGTCTTTATACCGAGGGCGATATCACACCGTAGAAGAAGATTCTGAAAAAATCTACAAGTTTTAGTGATGCGGCAGGTTATGAAAAAACTGAATATTCTGTTGCCGGTTCTTTTGCTGCTGGCGGTGCTTCTGGGTTGTCCGGAGACTGCTGAGGCAGGCATTGAAGAGGATATTCCCCGCTCCAGCATCACCTTTGAGGAACTGCCGGAGTATATCGGCGAGGACTTTGCCATTCTGCATGACAACATTCCGGAATTCACGCTCTGGCAGTTGAAGACGGAAGCCTTTGTCTCCTTCTCCCCTCTTGATGCTCTGGACAGGACGGGGCCGGGCTTTGCCTGTCTCGGCAAAGAGACGCTTCCGCAGGAGAACCGCGGGTCTATCGGCAGCATTCAGCCCAGCGGATGGCAGACCGTGCGCTATGACGATCTGATTGCGGATAAATATCTCTACAACCGCTGCCACGTCATCGCCTTTGCGCTATGCGGAGATAACGCCACGCCGGAAAATCTTTTCACCGGCACCCGCTATCTCAACATCACCCTCATGACCCAACTGGAAAACTCCATCAGTCAGTATATCCAGGGCACCGGCAACCATGTTCTCTACCGTGTAACGCCCATCTATCAGGGGCAGAATCTTGTTGCCTCCGGTGTGCAGATGGAGGGATACTCCATTGAAGACCACGGCCAGACCATCTGCTTCAACGTCTTTGTCTACAACATTCAGCCCGGTGTGCTCATTGATTATGAAACCGGAGAGAGCCGGAGGGATCCGGAATACGTTATTCCTCCTCCATCACCGACAGAGTCTCCCGCTCCGGTGGAAGAGGAGACAGGAACTCTGCTGTTCTCCACCGAAGATGTAGAGGCAGAGGCGCCCGCTCGGACGTCCATCACCTATGTGCTCAACACCAACACCATGAGGTTTCACTTTCCCTACTGTTCCTCTGTCAACAGCATGAGCGAGAGAAACCGGCAGGATTTCACCGGCACACGGGAAGAGGCCCTTGCTCTCGGCTATCAATCATGCCGGCTTTGTAACCCGTAAAAAAACAATCACCGCGGCCTGATTCTGTCAGGTTGCGGTGAATTTCTGTCTTATACTATTGCGGCTCCTTACACGTTCAAACACTTCTTCTGCTGAGTAGCGCGTTTCCGTGTCAACTGCGGCTCTGTCTGCTTCATCGAGAGCCAGTTCAACGCCATCTGTCAATGCAGAATATTGCTCAAGGCTCATTACAACCATCGATCCATAACCGTTCTTTGTCAGGAAAACCGGCTCTCTGTTTTTTTAACGATCTCTTCAATCTCCGGATACTTGTTCCGTAAATCCGAAACAGGTCGAATATTCATCATGTTTCTTTTCATCTCCGCGCTTAATTCTATCCGTATTTTATCATAATTCTATCATTATGCAAGCATTCACTTTGTCCCCATATAAAGTCAACATTTTCATGAGCCACTTTTCTTTCTTTCAAACATTTTCATGAGCCACTTTTTTTGTAATTCTTACATTTTCATGAAAATATCGAATATACGTTGGTACGTTGGTGCGTTGGTGTGTGAATATCTGTCTTATACTATTTTCTATTTTCGAAAGATCCCGTCTGCTGTAAACCAACATACAAACCTCCATTGACAGCTGTATTTCTGTATGCTATTGTGATGAATGGAAGAAATCCCCGTCTAAAGTGTGTTATTGAGGAGCAAATATGCATCACAAGGAAAAGATAAACAGTATAACGGGCTTGCGTGGCATCGCCTGTCTGTTTATTGTGTGCTACCATTATAGCTGTCTGTTCATCGGTGACCGGGGCCTTTCATATGACGCGGCAGCCTGGATGCCGCCGTTGAAGTATCTCTTTGAATACAGCAAGAATGCCGTGGAGCTGTTCTTCATGGCGGCAGGATTCCTGACTGCCTGGAATTACAGGCAATCCATTGCAGGCATGTCCTTTTCATCCTATTTCAGCAAGCACTACGGCAAGCTGATCGGCGCCTCTGCAGCGGTTAACCTTTGGGCGCTTTTAAATGCCCTCATAAGGAACCAAATCGGGTTGGCCGCCGGGTTGAATCAGCCCACCCTGCTGCGTACTGTTCTTTCTGTTCTGATGGTCAATACCGGCTGGTTCACGTCCTATTCCCAGACGCAGCTTCCCATCAATTCCACCATGTGGTTCATTGATGTGCTCCTGCTGTGTTACCTGCTTTATTTTGTCATCGGCAAGCTCGGGAAGCAGAGCTCTGTCTATGTCGGCCTGTGCATAACCATGGTTGTGATCGGCTGGGTCTGTCTGGAGCACAGCCCCCGTCTTCCCTTTCTCTGGTCCTTTGACGGGCGCGGATACGCCACCTTCTTTCTGGGCATCCTGCTGGCGGAGTTTCAGATGAGCGTGCAGGAAAAGCAGCGGAAGCGCCTCACCGCATTTCTGGGATGTTTTATAGTCGCTTTTTTCTTATTCCACTCTGTTGTCGGATTTGAAAAGGTGTTCGACCCCTTCGGCACGATGAATTATGTCCGCTATTTTGAGTTTGTCGTCGCTCCGGGTCTTCTTCTCGCTGCAGTGAATCTGCCGCCTGTCACTCGGTTTCTTTCCCGGGAGCCGTTTCTCTGGCTGGGTGCTCTCTCCTCTGCAATCTATTATGTGCACAATAACTGCATGGAGGATTACATGATTCTCAATTCCCTGGCGGGAGAACCGTTCAATCTGCTCTCCTGCCCTGCCTTTCTGATGATTCTGGTGAGTGTCATCCCCGTCGCAATGGTGTATCGTATGCTTGCGTCAATGGCAGGAAAGAGGGACGGCTCTCTGCGTTGACGGCAGTTTTACTTTATGCTAAAGTGATGCAGGGTGATCGTTGATTTTCCCCTTTGTCAGAATCCGTTTTGTTTTATGGAGAGTCATGAAAAAACCTGCTTATATAATTATAACATGCATCGTGATGCTGATTGTTTCAAGGTTTGTGATACGAATTGTAGATTCAACCGTGCAGATCGATGATGATATCGGTCTGCTGCTCCTGCTGCTGGCAGCAGTGAACGCAGTGATCGGCCTTATCAGCTATAAGCTGTATCACGCTAAGCGTGAAAAATGAGAGCTGCTGTACCGGCTCTCTGATCCTATTGTTTAAAACTCATAGGAGGTATACTCATGATCAAACGAATGCTTGCCGCGCTGCTTACCCTTGTGTTCATGCTGTCGGGATTCGCGGCATATGCGAAGGAAGTACCCCTGCCGGAGGCAAACACGGATGCGGAAGTCCTTCTCCCCGGCTTTGACTGGTATTGCGATTATGAAGCACTCATCAAAGCGGCGGAGGCAAACGGCCTGCCCACCGATCCGGGCAGCAGGGTCAATATGGTCGGGTTGGGCGCGAGCATTTCTCCCCACTGGGATATTTACCGGAATGATTCCGCCTATCTTTCTGCCAGTGAGAAGGATTGCGGCGGGAGCATCCTGTTCAACAACATCGGTTTTGAGCTTTTCGGCCACAGCGCAGATCAGTGCATGATGCACATTTATGTGGAACCCGGGTTTGAAATAGACCAATACCGGGAGAGCGGAGCGGCCAGGCTCTATCTGGCGGAGTTCTGGATTCACGCGGGCGATTCATCGGTAGTCTATGAGGACCTGCTGAATAAGCTGAAAGCGCAGTACGGGGAGAATCCCATGGTGGATGAAACCGGCGCCTGCTGGATCAATGAAGAAGGGGCTATGGTGGGCCTTACAGAGAAAATTGTGGTGGGATCGCCTTCCTACAACCATGTCCGTCTCACCATGATGGCACCCGGTGCCGAGGAGCGGCTGAACGCTGTTGTGAAGACGAGAAACGGTGTCGCACCGGAGAACACCGACAGGGCGAAGCTGGAAGCGCTTGCAAACACCTTTGCCAATGCCTATTTTGCGGGCAGGGCAGATGTTGTTGCCGGGATGCTTACAGAGCCGTATCCTTATCCCAGAGATCTTTTCTACGCCGGGCAGGTCTCATCCTTCCGGCTGAAGGGTCTGGAACATGTTGCCGACGAAGAAGAAATCGGTGCCAGAAGAACGATTGTGGCGGAATTCGTAAACCCGCAAACGCAGGACAGCTTTTTCTACCTGGACATGGAGTTTATCAAAGAATCCAACAGCCAGGATGGATGGAAAGTGCAGTTTTTCGGGATCGACGCATAACCGCAGCAGATAACTCTTTCAACCCTGCAAATGATATGATAACGTTATCTCTTGTATTTAACAGCGTAATGGAGTAAAATAGTAGCAATATCTGATATTTCCAAAGGGGAGGCGGAATAATGGCTACTACAATTGAAATGCTGCGCGACAGGGATGAGCCGGGATATCCGCTTAATTTCACCTCTGTCTTCTTTCTCGGCGCTCCCAGGATGCCGAAGCTCCCGGTGAAAGAGCTTACGCTGGAGGAGATTACGAACGCTGTTGAGCGTTTTCTGGGCATGTTTCCGGATCTCTGCGTGCAGGTTCAGCATATGTATTTCCGTGACAGGATGAGTGTGCCGGAAATCCGCGATGCACTTATGCTCAATGTGCTGAAAGTGCGGGCCAATCTGGAAATGCCCTTCAGGTATTATAATGATCTGAATGCCTGCCTCTTCCTGAAATACGGGCAGGCGGGTCTTGATTACGTACATTCTCTGCCTGAAGAGGAGCTGAAGAAGCTGAGATTCACCGGGTTTAAGAATAAAGAAAAACCCTCAGGATGGCTGACCGTCATACGCGGGCCGGAAAAAGCTAAACCTGCAAAGCGGCAGAGTGCCGGGGCCAAACCGGAAGGTGACGACGCCCTGACAGACGATGAACTGCTTGCCATCTACCATCAGTTAAACGACGAGAAGAAGCGCCTCCTGTCAAAGACCATTCTGGCCGCTTACCCGCAGGAATATGATCTGACAGTTGCAGAGGACGCCTTCCGTGATTACACTGCAAATCCAAAGACCTATTCTCATCAGGAAGCCTGGGAACAGATTCTTTCTTGAGCTATCATGTCGAATATACCGAAAGAAGTATCCGGGAGCTCAAAAAGCTTGACAGATACACAAAACTCATGATCAAGGCATGGATCGAGAAAAATCTGGAGGGTTGCGCTGACCCGAGAGCTCACGGCAAGGCATTGACTGCCAATAGAAAAGGACAATGGCGATACCGCATCGGTGATTACAGACTGATCTGTATGATTGAAGATGACAGGCTTGTGATTCTCACCCTGAGTGTCGGCCATCGCCGGGAAATATATGAATCATAGCATCGGGAAAGGAGCACTATGAACAATTTCACACCGTATGAGAAGCTTTCTAAAAAGGAGAGGCGGAAACGCAATGCCGAAAAAAGGACCGTCTGGACGATCAGCCCCGTGACCCGCCGGCCCGCGAATCCCAAAGCCTACAACAGAAAAAAGGCACAGAAATGGAGTGATGATTCTTCTGTTTCTGTGTCTTTTTTCTTTACAAACCGGGAAAGTCCGGCAGAAAGGCGTTTCCGTGTTATTGACAAAAATGATCAGGAAGGATAAATTATCTTTACCTTTAAACCAGTTGAGGTAACGGTTATGCCCGAAACGCAATCACCAAATCGCAAAGTGAATAAACAGGCTGCAACCTCCCCCAGGTCCGCTTCCCCCTCTATGATCCGGGACATGACGGAGGGGCCGGTAGCATCCCAGCTTCTGCGCTTTGCTCTGCCGCTTTTCGTGTCCAACGCCCTGCAGGCGGTATACAATCTGGTGGACATGATCATCGTCGGCAATTTCATCGGCAAAACCGGGCTGTCAGCCGTCTCCATTGGCGGGGACATACTCCATCTGCTGACCTTCGTGGCCATGGGCTTCTCCTCTGCCGGGCAGGTGATTATTGCGCGTGCTGTGGGTGCCGGGCGATATGACGATGTGAAAAAGACCATCGGCACCATGTTCAGCTTTCTGCTGAGCATCGCGGCGGTTATCGCCGTGACCTGTTATTTTCTCCGCTTTTCCATCCTGCGCTGGCTGCACACCCCCTCCGCCTCCGCCGCCTACACCATGGACTATACCGTCACCTGCATTTTCGGGCTGGTGTTCATTTACGGTTATAACATCGTCAGCGCCATCCTGCGAGGCATGGGCGACAGCAAACGGCCTTTTCTCTTCATCGCCATCGCGGCGGTGCTGAACACGGTGCTGGATCTGCTCTTTGTCCGCTATCTCGGCCTGGCGGTGTTCGGCGCAGCCCTCGCCACGGTGATCGGACAAGGTACCAGCTTTGTGCTTGCACTGATCTATCTCTACCGGCGCAGAGATAGCTTCGGGTTTGATTTTCGCCCCGAGAGCTTTCGCATCGAGAAAAACACTCTGAAGCGGCTTCTTGCCCTGGGCATCCCCATGGCTATCCAGTCGGCCGCCATCAACTTCTCCAAAATCATCCTCACCTCCTGGATCAATCTCTTCGATGTGACCTATTCCGCCCTGGCGGGCATCTTCAACAAGATCAATATGATGAGCGGCGTCATCTCCGCCTCCTTCACCACCGCCGGCAGCACCATGACCGGGCAGAATCTCGCCGCCGGAAAGACAGACCGCGTCAACCGGATTCTTCTGCTGATTCTTGCCATCGGCTGCTCCTTTGCCGCCGCGGCATCCCTCGTCATGAAGCTGTGGCCGGATGCTGTCTTCTCGGTCTTCACCACCGATGAGGAGGTGCTTTCCCTTGCAGGCGTGCTCATCGTGCCCATCATCTTCAACTTCTTCGGGGCGGCGACCCGCAGTGCCAGCTTCGCCCTGATCAACGGCTCCGGCAGGCCGAAGCTGAACCTGGCCGTGGCCATCATCGACGGTGTGATCGCCCGCATCGGGCTGGCGGCTCTGCTGGGCTTTGCCCTGAAGCTGGACTGCTTCGGTTTCTGGATGGGTGACTCCCTCGCGGGCTTCATGCCCTTTCTCATCGGCAGCACCTTCTACCTCTCCGGCCGCTGGAAGGAGCGGGCGGAATAATCATC
>CACYYN010000040.1 GCA_902778665.1 Oscillospiraceae bacterium
GCTTTTTATGGTACTTACCACCATCCGTTGGATGGCTGGCGATATTTGGAGGCTAATTTAGCCGCGTTTCTATTAACGTAAATTTTGTGATTTCAGTGTCCTAAAAACAAAAAACAGAAAAAATAACAAATTCTATTATTGCAAAAAATGTTGCAAAAGAGATCTGTGAAAATGCAGCAATATCAAAAAGTACATAAAAATGGGTAAAAACTATAAAACAAAAGCAAAACAGCCGGTAAAAATACATTAAACCGGCTGTTCAATATGCGGGTAACAGGACTTGAACCTGCACGCCTCTCAGCATGAGAACCTAAATCTCACATGTCTGCCAATTCCATCATACCCGCGGTTATATAAAATTTAAACTACCTGAAGATCAGGTAGTTTTTTAATGGAGCGGCTTACGAGGCTCGAACTCGCTACCTCCACCTTGGCAAGGTGGCGCTCTACCAGATGAGCTAAAGCCGCATTGCTTAACTTATTATAATCATTTTTCTCCGTTTGTCAAGAGAAAATATTTCAACCCTTTTTCTTGACAAACGCTTTCTGTATGGTAAAATTTATGGATAAGATCGATTGCGTTCTGTCGTGCACCATACCATCTAAAAAGAATCGGGGAGAGAACGTTATGCCGGCAAAAGGGAAGAAGAGTGAATCAAAAAGTGTTGCCAAAACCGCCGGAAGCAAGGCTTCCAAACCGGTCAAGGCAGAAAAAACATATATCAATCGGGAGCTCAGCTGGCTGGAATTCAACCAGCGGGTTCTGCAGGAGGCGGACGACAAAACGGTTCCGCTTCTGGAACGGCTTAAATTCCTGATGATCTTCCAATCCAACCAGGAGGAGTTTTTCCGGGTTCGTATGGGCATATTGATGCATCGTGCCCTTCTGGAGCCGGAAAATGCCGACCTTCTGACCGGGCTGCGCCCGGATGAGCAGATCCGCGAGGTGCTCAAAGTTGTCAAGGAGCAGCAGACACTGGCAGAAAGCGTCTGGAAGTCGATCCGGGATGATCTGAAGGCTAACGGCATTGACGTTTTAGACTTCAAAAAGATCAGCAAGGTCGACGATCTGATGAGCAAGAAGCTCTTCGGCGACATGAAAAACGCTATAACTCCCTCTATCCTTGATATCAACCAGCCCATGCCTTTCCTCTGGGGAGAGGAATCCTACGTCGTGGCATTTTTGGGGAAAAACATTGAGCAGAAGCTGGCGGTCATTCCTCTCAGCCGCCTGCCCGGCTATCTCACGTTTGAAATCAACGGCTGCCAGAAAATTGTTCTGACCTCTCAGCTGATCCGCCATTTTCTGCCTCTGCTGCTGAAAAAGGAAACGGTGATGCAGTCTGCCGTTGTTAAAGTGACAAGAAATGCCGACGTGTTTCTCTCCAGCGTGGAAGACAGCGGCAATGAAGACCTGCGGCAGAAAATGTCTACCCTCCTGACCAAGCGGAAACGCGAAATGCCGGTACGTGTTCAGATTTACGGAAAACTGACTGACACGGCCAGAGCACTGCTTCTGAAAAAGCTTCGCGTGCCGGAGCGTTTTGTCTTCACACCCGCAGTTCCGTTTGACCTCTCTTTCCGATCCTGTATCGAGGGCCATCCGGAATTCCGCTATGAGCCCCGCAAGCCGGCACGGGATATCGGGCTGAAGAAAGGGGATTATTTCCGCTATATAGAAAAGCATGATCTGCTGATGAGCTACCCGTTTCAGAGTATGCTGCAGTTTGTCGATCTCATCTATGAAGCTGCAGATGACCCGGAAGTAACCTCCATCAAGATCACGCTGTACCGCATGTCGGTCAGCAGCAAGGTTGCAGCAGCGCTTGCCTATGCGGCAGATCGGGGCAAGGATGTGCTGTGCCTTCTGGAGCTTCGCGCCAGATTCGACGAGCAGAACAATATTGACTATTCCGAGATGCTGGAGGATGCGGGCTGCCGTGTGATCTACGGCCTTCCGGAATATAAAGTTCACAGCAAGCTCTGCCTGATCACAAGAGAGCGCAACGGGATCGTTTCCCACATTACACAGGTCGGCACCGGCAACTATAACGAGATCACCAGCGAACAGTATACAGACCTTTCTCTTATTACGGCAGATGAAGAGGCCGCTGCCGATGCCGAAGCTGCCTTTGCAGCGCTGATGAACGGGGAGCTGCCGCCCGAGGCCCATAAGCTCTGGGTTGCACCGCTGTCCTTCAAAAGCAGAGTTCTGGAATTTCTGGATGCAGAGATCGCAAAGGGTCAGGACGGCCGTGTGGCAATCAAAGTCAACGCCATGAACAACCCGGATATCATGCGAAAGCTGATTGAATGCTCCAAAGCGGGTGTTCAGGTAGAGCTCTTTATCCGTGGAATCTGCTGCCTGCGTCCGGGGATCCCGGAAAAGACGGAAAACATTACTGTTACCAGTGTGGTCGGCCGCTGGCTGGAGCACTCCAGAATCTACAAATTCGGTGACGGGGACGAGGGTAAAATTTACATCGGCTCCGGAGACCTTCTCAACCGGAACCTGGAGCGCCGGGTAGAGGCCTTCGCCGAAGTTACAACGCCCGACACCAGAGAGCAGATCAACGCCGTTCTGGATGCTTTTCGCAATGACCGTGAAAAGGCACGCAAAATGCGTTCTGACGGCACTTACTACCGTGAAGAAGGCGGAGAGGGCACGTCCTGTCAGGAGGCTCTTTACCGTTATTTCAGCAGCATCCGTGTAACCCCGGAAGGTGTATTATCGGAAGCACCTGTCACGCAGCCGGAGGTTTCTGTTGCAGAAGATACACCGTCCGAGCTCCCGCCTTCTCTCGAAGCAGCAGAAGAAGCTTCAGCAGAGAACAAGCCCGAGCAGGCGCCACCCACTTCTGCAGTGCCGGAACCCGCCGTCCCCGTGATCGAGCCCATTCGGCCAGCATCCGCCGCAACCCAGGTGGTTTCCTCATATCCAACCAGGAATGAGCCCTCTGCCCAGCCGCAGCCCCGGTCCGTTATTCTGAAAATCATACATCTGTTCCGCAGAAAATAAGCTCCGGAGCCGATGACAAAAAATCAATTTGGAGGTAGCACTCATGTCTGAATCCTATAATATCTGTCTTGACGTCGGCGGGACAAAGGTTCTCGGCGCAATTTTCAATGAGAAAAAAGAAATTGTCTACCGCCTGAAGAAAAAATCCAAAGAGCAGGGTGATTCCACCCAGAATGTGGAAAAAGTTATCATCAGTGTCGTAGAAGAGATGATAGAGGAATCCGGTATCAAGAAAAAGGATATTCACGCTATTTCTTCCAGCGCCCCCGGCGTTATTGACCAGAACACCGGCGTCGTGCTCTTCACGCCGAATCTTCCCTGGCGCAATTATGACATTCGCTCCTCCATGGAGAAAAAATTCGGTATTCCGTTTTACATCGGCAATGATGTGAATCTGGGTGTGCTCGGTGAATACAAATACGGTGTTGCCCGGGGATACAAAAATGTTGTCGGATTCTTTGTCGGTACCGGAATGGGCGGAGGCCTCATTCTGAACGGCGAGCTCTACACCGGCAATCAGTTCAAGGGTGCCGAGTACGGCCATATGATTCTTGATCCGGAAGGACCGCTTTGCAACTGCGGTCAGCGGGGCTGCCTCGAGGCCTTCTCCAGCAAGCAGGGGATGAGTGCCTATATCCGGCAGCAGGTGTCTCGCGGCAGAGAGAGCATGATGGCAGATGCCGTCAGTGAAGGGGTTTTCCGCAGCAAAGCGCTGAAAAAAGCTCTGGCTGCAAAAGATCCCGTCGCCATGGAGGCTGTCGACCGTGCCTGCCACTATCTCGCTATCGCTACCGGCAATATGATCAACACCATCAGCCCCGACCTGGTTATTTACGGCGGCGGCATCATCGAAGCGATGGGTGACCTCTTCCTCAGCAAGATCCTTGCGGAGGTTGACCGCTACTGCATGACAGCCATCCGGCCCACCGTAGACATCAAAAATGCAGCTCTCGGTGACGACTCTGTTATTTACGGTGCACTGGCACTGATCGAAGAGGGTAAATAATTCAGGTGAAAAGGAAAGTTACTCTGCTTTTAGTTCTTCTCCTGGTATCATTATCTACCGTTGGTTTCCTTACCGTTAAATATGTGCATACGGTCCGTCTTTTCAATCAGTTTTATGAAACGGCAAAAGAGACCGCATCCATGATTGATTCCGAAACTGCCGAACTGCAGGCAGAGATCATCAGCCTGCAGCAGAACATTGATGCGCTCAGCAGTCAGCTTGACAGTGTTACGGCAGAACGGGATGCTCTTGCCCTGCAGGTTTCCGCTTCTCCCTGAGCAGCGGATCAATCATGCTGTGAATCAGCAACGTAAATCGCTTACTATCGTCGGAGGGTCTTTTTATGAATATCATCACCATCGGAAGGCAGTTTGGCAGCGGCGGAAGAGAACTTGGAAAGCGCCTTGCCGACACGCTCGGATATGATTATTACGATCGGGAAATCATCACTGCCATTGCGGAAACTTCCGGCATGAATGCCGCGTATGTGGAAAAAGCACTGGACAGCAGTGACTGGCGCAACTACAACTTTACCTTCATGCATTCCTTCAGCATGGAATCCGTCATGCAGTCTGAAAAGGTGAAGCTGCTTTCCGAGCAGCGCCATGTGATAGACGGCATTGCTGCAGCCGGGAAAGACTGTGTGATCGTCGGCAGAAATGCGGATATTCTTCTGGAGCGCTATCATCCCTTCAGCATTTTTGTCTGTGCCGATCTGGATGCACGAATAAAGAGATGTGAGGAGCGTTCGACGGAGGAGGAGCATCTGTCCAGACGTCAACTGGAGCAGAACATCCGTCGCATCGATAAAAACCGTGCTCTTTCCCGTGAGATCATTTCCGAGAAAAAATGGGGCGATGCCGCTTCTTACGATCTGGTTGTCAACACAACCGGTTGGGATCTGAAGGAGCTCACTGCTGCCGTTTCTGAATTTGCCGTAAAATTCTTCAACCGGAAGGATCATTCTATTCAAAGCTGACAGCATAACAGCAGAAATGCCGTTTTCCTATGCTCTTTGTACGGGAGGTTTCCATGATTTATGCAATTATTATGGCAGTGGCTTTTATTGCTGTTGTCAGCCTGATCACCATATTGATCGTAACAAAAAAGAAGGATGAAATCCTGTCGGATTCTGACACGGAAGACGAGTATGTCGCAATTTCACCTCCGGCCAGCAGCCCGGAAAGAGACGGTCCGAAGCCGGACCGGAGAGAAATGATCTTCAACGGACAGAAACCGGATCGGGATGACTTCGGATATTCCGAGACCAATCCGTTGTGCACCTCTTCCGTCATTTCAACCGAGAAGTATCTGGCTCTGCTCAGAACCGAGGAGGGAGAGCCTCTGCAGTGGGTTCGCGAAGGAACCATTGCCGTAAAAAATCTCCATCATGCCGGAACAGTGAACGTTGAGGCTTTTTCCCTTTATCTCCACGGAAAGCTGTATCGGCAGATCTTCATCTGTCCTCACGGCCGCAACTCAACCAATGTGCCGGCCGGGTTGGCGCTTGCAGGAAACGGCGTTCCGTCTCCCTACGGCGGCAGTATTCTGGAAGAGGCCAGACAGAAAGGCATCACGGAAAAACAGGTTCTGGCAAAGCACGCCCTGGTATATGAAGAAAGCCGCACTTCCCGCAGGGAACAATCAGCCTCCGGTCGCTCCGAAACATCGGGAACAGGTGTGAAACCGGAGCCTCCCTCGGGCATTCGCACCGCAAATTCAGGAAACCGACCGGGAAATGACAATCGTGCTCAGCAACCGGTCTCCAAAGAGCCAGCTGCCTCTTCATCTTTCCCCAATTATCTCCCGGGTTTTGAGCCGGAAAATGTCAGGCCAAGCTTGGAAAGCTTCCTCTCCGTTATGGAAAGGCATTATCCCGATCACGTCATCCCCGAGAGCACGTGGAACCATGAGAAGTGGGATAAAGCCGCCGCCATGCTCTGCAAATTTCTCGGTTACGCCAACGGCTCGGAATTTCTGGAAGCCTACGGCTATACCGTAGAGAAAGATGCATAACGTGTCTGCACTTATGGCCGGCTATACGTTTCATACTGCCGCTTATAAGGTTATTCGCCTGCTCGGAGGGCCCGTTATTCGTTCTGTTTTTCACTTTACAGGAGAGAAGCTGCAGAACATCCCCGGCCCCTTTCTGATGCTTGCCAACCATAACTCTGACCTGGACCCTGCATTTCTCGGAATTGCCAGCCCACACCAGATGTATTTCGTAGCAACAGAAAAAATCCTCCGTATGGGTCTTCTCACCGGTCTTGTAACGACCCTGTTCAAGCCCATCATCCATTACAAGGGGAAGGCAGGAATATCCAGCACGAAAGAAATCCTCGCCAAACTTCGTGACGGCAGAAATGTTGCCCTCTTCCCGGAGGGCAACCGTTCTTTCAACGGTCTCTCGGGAGATTTTCCTCCCTCAACCGGCAAACTTGTCAAAAAGTCCGGTGCAACACTGGTAACTTACCGTCTTCACGGAGGGTATCTCACAACTCCCCGCTGGAGCAAATCCCTTCGTAGAGGGAAACTCTGGGGTGAGATTGCGGGCATCTACTCCCCTGAAAAACTGAAAGCCATGACGGAAGACGAAGTCAACCGTGCTATCCGCAATGATCTTTTTGTGGACGCCTATGCCGATCAGAAAAAAGACCCCATCCCTTACCGGGGCCGGGATCTTGCCCTCGGGCTGGAGTCTACTCTTTTTTCCTGTCCTCAGTGCGGCACCATTTCGTCTCTGCACAGCGAAGGAAACACCATTCGTTGTGCTGCCTGCGGTTATGAAGCCGTTTACGATGTTTACGGGCTTCTGCAGGAAAGTACCGGCAACGTATCCACCGTCACACAGCTGGACCTGCTGCAGCAGAATAAAATCCGGCAACTTCTTTCATCCCCCGAAACCGCTGAACTGTTTCATGACGAGGTTACCGTCGAGACGATCGGCCCCGATCATAAAACGGTTTCATCCGAAAAAGCAGAACTCAGTGCCTACACCGACAGATTAATTCTGGGTGAGCGTACGCTGCTCTTTTCCCGAATCTCCGGGATGGCAATCAATCAGCGAAATCTCCTCATCATCCATCTATCCGAAGGAAATGAACATTTGGAACTGTCCGGAAACATTTCCTTCAGCGCATTAAAATATCTCTATCTATATCAGTTTGCGAGAAAAAATATCCATGAAAAAATCTGATTTTTATTTTGATCTACCCGAAGAACTTATCGCCCAGACACCGCTGGAAAAGCGGGACGAATCCCGCCTGCTCTGTCTGGATAAAAACACCGGCAGCATGGAGCATCGGCATTTCTACGATCTTCCGGATCTCCTGCAGGAAGGGGACTGCCTTGTTCTCAACAATTCCCGTGTCCTCCCTGCGAGGCTCATCGGGGCAAGGCCTACGGGCGGTGCTATCGAGCTTGTTCTTCTGCGGGATCTCGGCGATAATCGCTGGGAGTGTCTCTCCCGCCCCGGCAGAAAAACAAAGCCGGGACAGCACATTCTTTTCGGCAATGGAGAGCTTGAGGCCATCGTGGAGGAAACTGCCCCGGGCGGGAACAGGATCGTGCGGTTTCTGTATGAAGGCATTTTCCTTGAAGTCCTGGAGCGACTCGGCAGAATGCCGCTGCCCCCCTATATCCGGGCTGCGCTGGAGAATCCGGAACGATACCAGACCGTTTACGCCAAAGAACTCGGCAGTGCAGCCGCCCCCACGGCAGGCCTGCACTTCACGCAGGAGCTTCTTGAAACCATCCGTGCCAAAGGCGTCCGCACCGAGTTTATCACACTTCATGTGGGCCTCGGCACTTTTCGTCCCGTCAAGGAGGACGAAATCGAAGACCATGAGATGCACTCGGAATTCTGCATGATTCCTCCCGAGACGGCGGAAGCCGTCAACACCGCGAAGAAAAACGGCGGCCGGATTATTGCCGTCGGCACCACTTCCTGCAGAACCCTGGAGAGCTTCGCAAAGGATGACGGAACCCTGGAGCCGTCCTCCGGGTGGACCGATATCTTTATCTATCCCGGTTACCGTTTCAAATGCATTGACGCCCTCATAACCAATTTCCATCTGCCGGAAAGCACACTGATCATGCTTGTATCAGCCCTGGCAGGCAGGGAACGCATTCTCAATGCTTATCGTACTGCCGTCGAAAACCGGTACAGATTCTTCAGCTTCGGCGATGCGATGTTTATCCGGTAATTCGTTTGCTAAATCCGGTCTCTTCCGATATGAGTCAGTGTATTAGTATCTGTAAGCTTTGGGAGCGATAGAAGACGATGATCAAATGAAGCCGAATAGTACAATTCATGTGGAGGAAATAGGATGAAAGTACTGATATTAAACGGCAGCCCTCGAGCAAAGGGGAACACGAAGCAGATGATAGACGCTTTCTGCGAAGGTTTAAAAGAGGCCGGTCACGAATGGGATGTAATCCATGTGGCAAAACTGAATATCCGTGGCTGTCTCGCCTGTGAGTATTGTCACGGGAAAGGAGCAGGAACCTGCATCCAGAAGGATGATATGCAGAATGTATATGACCTTCTGAAAACAGCCGAGATGCTGGTGATCGCTTCTCCTATTTATTATCATGGGCTGAGCGGACAGATGAAATGCTGCGTTGATCGGTTTTATGCCATGCTCTACCCGAACAAACCGAATAACCTCTCAAAGATAGCCATGTTCCTCAGCTCCGGTGATCCGGATATGTATGATGGCGCGATGTTCTCATATAAAGGCGATTTCCTGGATTATCTTGGTCTGGAGGGTATGGGCGTATATACCTCACAAGGGTACGAGCCGGGAGTCTCCTCTGAAAAGCTGGAAGAAATAAGAAGCTTTGGGGCCTCATTATGAACGAGCAGTCAAGTCCCGGCTCAGGAAGCCGGATCCTTCAGCGTTGACGAGATGCCGGAGCGTAGAAAGCGATGGTTGGAGAGGAAAGAATGATTGAAAACATAGTGTTTGACATAGGCGGCGTGTTGGCCGATTTCCAGATCAGGGAGTTTCTGCTTGAAAAAGGGTTGGATGCATCTGTAATAAAACGTGTCCTGAAAGCATCAGTAATGAACCCCTATTGGGGAAAATTTGAGCGTGGAGAAGTTACCGAAGAAGAGACGCTGCAGGCTTTTGCAGCGGCTGACCCGGAGATTGAAGATGAACTGCGGATCGCCTTCACGAACCTGAACGGGATGCTGATCATGAAGGATTTTGCCATCCCGCTTGTCACCGGTCTTAAAAAAGGAGGATATCGGGTTTATTACCTCTCGAATTACTCAAAGAAAGCCTATGATGAATGCGGAGAATCTCTTGCATTTATGCCATACATGGACGGTGGTGTTGTATCATTCAAGGTTGGGATGACAAAACCGGATCCCAGAGTGTACAGATGCTTTCTGGAGCAGTATGGCCTGAACCCCGAAAGCTGTGTATTTGTTGACGATACGGAAGAAAATGTGACGGCAGCACAGCAGATCGGTTTCGCCGGGATTGTGTTCCGCTCCTACGACGCGCTGAAAGAAGACCTGAAAAAGCTGGGTGTGGAAGTATGAATAATATCATTCTCCATGGATAAACTGAAATGGAAGTAAAATTGCCCCCGGCAACATCCGTTGCTGAGGGCAGGATTTTTAGTTGCCATCTCATCGCTGTTATGGCAAAATAGATTTTGAGAGATTATACCCGGAGGACCACAGCAATGCAGAAATCCGAACTGCGAAAGCAGAAACTCCGTGACCGAGATACGCTTTCAGCGGAGGAAAGGAGAGCAAAATCCGAAAGAATCTGCAAAAAGATTGCCGAGACTTTGGAATTTACCAATTCCGAAACAATTATGCTCTACAAATACATCCGAAGTGAAGTGCAGCTGACAGATCTTGAAACCATCTGCGAAGCTGCCGGCAAAACAATCGTATACCCGGTCTGCCTGCCGGACAGGCAGATGCTTGCCGTATCCGGCACTTTCTGGAAGAAGGGTGCCTTCGGTATACCGGAGCCTGATCCTGCCGCCGGAAAAATCATCCCTCCTTCCGAGATTGACCTGGTCATATGCCCGTGTGCTGCTTTCGATGCCGCCTGCAATCGTCTGGGTATGGGTGCCGGTTTCTACGACCGGTTTCTTTTGAAGCTTCATCCGGAAGCTTTCATCTGGGCAGCCGCATTTGAAATCCAGAAGACCGATGAATTATTCTCTGATCCCTGGGACGTCAGAATGAGCCGGGTATATACGGAAAACGGGTGTATCATCTGCCCTGCGGAGATCTCCCGTACAAATAAACAGGGATGAAGCTGATTCTCTATTGCCATCCCGGCGGAGTTCTGGTACAATACGGAGACTGCTTCACCGGAATCAATACCTCAGCATTTTCACTCCTGTGATTCGGTATGTCATGTTTTACAAATAAAGGAGAGACACCATGTACACACTTCTCAAACAGGAAGGACACGCTCGCAGGGGAACTTTTAAAACCCCCCACGGAACCGTTCAGACTCCTGTTTTCATGAACGTCGGAACACAGGGTGCTATCAAAGGAGCACTTTCTGCCGAAGATCTGAAAACAATTCGCTGTCAGGTCGAGCTCTCCAACACCTATCATCTCCATGTCCGGCCGGGAGATGAACTGATTAAAGAGCTGGGCGGCCTTCATAAGTTTATGACCTGGGACGGTCCGATTCTGACCGACAGCGGAGGTTTTCAGATTTTTTCTCTTGCCTCCCTCCGGAAAATCAAAGAGGAAGGCGTGGCTTTTAACAGCCATGTAGACGGTCGGCACATTTTCATGGGGCCGGAGGAGAGTATGCGCATTCAGTCCAACCTGGGCTCGGATATCGCCATGGCATTTGACGAGTGCATCAAAATCCCGTCTCCCAGGGAATACGTGGAGAAATCCTGTGCGAGAACGGTCCGTTGGCTGGAACGCTGCAAAACGGCCAATGCGGAGTTCAATGCCAGAGACGATGCTGTCAATCCCGGCCAGATGCTCTGGGGGATCAATCAGGGTGCCGTATTCCACGATATCCGCATCGATCACATGAAGCGTATCGCTGATCTCGATCTGCCGGGCTATGCCATCGGAGGGCTTGCGGTAGGGGAGACCCATCAGGAAATGTACGACACCATAGAAGCTGTGGAAGAGTTCATGCCCAAAGATCGGCCTCGCTATCTCATGGGCGTGGGCACCCCGAGCAATATTATCGAGAGCGTTTATCGCGGTGTCGATTTCTTTGACTGTGTCATGCCTGCCCGAAACGGCCGCCACGGCCATCTCTTCACCTGGAACGGTATTATCAACATCCGCAACGAAAAGTATCTGAAGGATGAAAGCCCGATCGATCCGGAATGTGATTGCCCAGTCTGCAGGAGATATTCCAAAGCATACCTGCGGCATCTGTTCAAGGCGGAAGAAATGCTGGCAATGCGGTTTTCCGTCATGCACAACCTGTATTTCTACAACCGCCTGATGGAAAAAATCCGGGAGGCTCTGGATCAGGGTGCGTATCAGGCATTCCGTGCCAAATATTCCGGAATTCTGGATCGCCGCATCTGACTGCGGCACACATCCTATGCAGCATTTTTCCCGAACAGGGAGAATAATGCTTGCAAAGTTGTCAAGGGTTATGTATAATTGAGTGAATCTTATTTGGAGGCAAGGTTATGTTTCAGATTTTAACGGAAAATGCAGCTGCAGCAGGTGCAGCCGGTGGTGGATCCATGATCTTCATGATCGTGATCATGTTTGCCATTTTCTACTTCTTTATTATCCGCCCGGAAAACCAGAAGAAGAAAAAGACGGAAGAGATGAGAAGCTCTCTCTCCCTGGGTGACGAGATTACGACCATCGGCGGCATGACCGGCAAGCTTGTGCAGATTACGGAAGATACCGTAACCTTTGAAACCGGTGAAGACAGAGTCCGGATTCAGATCAAAAAATGGGGTATCTCCACCACAGCAAAGATGGAAGCTGAGGAAGCTGCAAAAGCGAAAACCGGCGGCGGATTTTTCGGTGCGCGGAAAAAATAATCCGTTTATTTCCTGACTCATCTGTTGTCTGATGGCAGTGTTCATGTGTTTCCTGTGTAAACGCATGGATGCTGCCTTTCTTTATTTTCCCTCAGGATAAGAAAGTTTCTCTTAATCCCATTAACCTATTGGAGTTGACATAAGCAACATGAAATGATAATATGAATTCGGGTAACGTAATCGAGTTTTCTTCTGATTCAAAATACCACGGTTTTCCCCGGTATTTGGGCCCTTAAGCCGGGTTTTTTCTGCGAGTCAAAGATTTTTTCTGCATTTCACGGCAAAGTGTTGACATAAAAATGAAAAAATATTTTTATTTTTATGTAAATTTCTCTTGCATTTTTAACTGATTTGTAATATATTGTTACTACCAAATTATGTTAAGACGATTGCTCGCAAGAGGGGTGCTGGAACGTGCAGAATTCAGAAGTGATGGAGATCTTTGAAAGATACCTGAGAAATGACAAGAAGGCTTCAGAGAATACTCTAAATTCATATCTCCGTGATATCAGACAGCTGGGAGATTATCTCCAGGCAGAGACTGTGCACGGCCTTATCGATGCAGATGAAGAGGATCTCGGCGGATATATCGAATCTCTGCGTGAAGCGGGAAAGAGTGTTGCAACGGTATCCAGATGTATTGCCTCCATCAAGTGCATGTATACGCATCTGGTTATCAAGCAGTATATCAAGCACAATCCGTCTTTAAAGCTTGTGCCAGATAAAGCTACCCAGAAACCGCCCGAGATTATGACGGATGAGGAGATTGACGCCCTGCTTGCTCAGCCTCAGTGTATCGATGCAAAGGGCTATCGCGATAAGGCAATGCTGGAGCTTCTTTATGCCACGGGAATCCGTGTGACGGAGCTGATCGATCTCAACGTGAATGACATTAACCTGGAAGGTGCTGTTGTACGCTGCCACAGCAGAGGGAAGCAGCGTTATATTCCGATGTACAGTGCTGCAGTAAAAGCCCTGGATGAGTATCTTACCCTTGTACGTCCTCAGATGATTGCATCGGAAGATGAAGAGGCACTGTTTGTCAATGTTTCGGGTGAGCGAATGTCCAGACAGGGTTTCTGGAAAATCATCAAATTCTATACCAGAAAAGCAGGTATCAAAAGGGATATTACCCCGCATACCCTCCGTCATTCGTTTGCTGCCCATCTGCTGGAAAACGGAGCAGACATTCACGCGATTCAGGAGATGCTTGGCCATGCAGACATTTCTTCCACCCAGGTCTACTCCAACCTGGTGAAACAGCAGCTGAAGGAAATTTACAACAAAGCGCATCCTCGCGCTTAAAACAGGAACTGAGCATGATTATTTTGGGGATCGACCCCGGAATTGCAACCGTTGGGTTTGCAGCTCTGGATTTCAGCGGAAACCGCTATAAGCTGATCCAATGTGGAGTGATAACCACTCCTGCTCATACACCTCTCTCTGAGAGGCTTGAAACGATTTATTCTGATCTCAATGAGCTTATTGAAGCTTTCAAGCCGGATGTGGTGGCGATTGAAGAACTGTTTTTCAACACCAATATCACAACCGGCATTTCAGTTGCTCACGGCAGAGGCGTTATTCTTCTTGCCTGCCACCACGCAGGGCTGAAAATATACGAATATACCCCTTTACAGGTCAAGCAGGCAGTAGTAGGCTATGGCAGAGCAGAGAAAAAACAGGTGATGGATATGGTGAAACGCCTTTGCGGACTGAAGGCGGCTCCGAAGCCGGATGATGCTGCCGATGCTGTAGCTCTGGCTCTGTGTCATGCCAGAAGCTCCACGTCTCTGTTGTATAAAGGAGAAAACGAAGAATGTTCTACCACTTAGAAGGTACAGTTTCCGAACTGACAGCTGAATCCATTGTATTGGATTGCAGCGGTGTCGGTTTCGAAGTGACAATTACGCCCAATACGGCCTCCGCCCTGAAGATAGGGGAGAAGGCCAAACTTTTTATTACGGAGTCTATCGGAGAAAACAATTTTGATCTTTTCGGGTTTCTGACCGGAAGAGAAAAACAGTTTTTCAAGATGCTGACTTCTGTTTCCGGCATCGGCCCGAAAGCCGCCATGTCTATTCTGTCCTATAACACTCCCGAAGGCCTGGCTATGGCTATTGTAAACGGCAAAGAGGCAGCCCTCACAGCCTGTCCTGGAATTGGAAAAAAGACCGCCCAGCGTGTAATTCTGGAGCTGAAGGACAAAATCTCCAAATCGGTATCCGGAACGGAAAAGGCAGTCTCCGGCCTCGGCCTTCCGGTTATGCCTGCCGCTGCCGGCGGTGCATATGACGATGCCCTCACGGCGTTATCTGTTCTCGGTTACAGCACATCCGATGTGGTTCCCGTCCTCCGTCAGATCAACACGGAAGGCATGACCTCAGAGCAGATTATCAAGGCCGTGCTGAAGTTTATGATTTAAGGTGACCTCCTATGAGCATTACATTATCTGAAGATAGTAAGGAAGAGATCATAACCACATCCGCCAGCATCCCGGAAGATTCCAATGAAGGCTCTCTGCGCCCGAAATCTCTGGCAGATTACATCGGCCAGGAAAAGGCGAAAGGTAATCTGGAAGTCTTCATGCATGCTGCCAAGATGAGAGGGGAGCCGCTGGACCATGTGTTGCTCGCCGGCCCTCCGGGACTTGGCAAAACAAGCCTTTCCTATGTCATCGCCAATGAGATGAACGTCAATATGCGTATTACCTCTGGTCCCGCTATCGAAAAGCCCGGAGATCTTGTCGCCCTGCTAACAAACCTTAATGAGGGAGATATTCTTTTTGTCGACGAAATTCATCGTCTGAACCGTGCCTATGAAGAAATCCTCTATCCGGCCATGGAAGACTATGCCATCGACCTGATCATTGGGAAGGGGCCTTCAGCCAACTCCATTCATCTGGACCTCCCGCATTTCACGCTGATCGGTGCCACCACACGCTCCGGGCAGCTGACTGCCCCCTTACGTGACAGATTCGGTGTATCCCTCCGACTGGAGCTTTATACCAAAGAGGAGCTCATGAAAATTATCCTCCGTTCATCCCAGATTCTCGGTGTTTCCATTGAAACCGGCGGTGCTCAGGAAATCGCCTCCCGGTCAAGAGGCACACCGCGAATTGCCAACCGCATGCTTCGCCGTGTGCGTGACTTTGCTCAGGTGAAAGGGAACGGGGTTATCACCAAGGAAATCGCTGATAAGGCACTGTCCGACATGGAAGTCGACAAGCTGGGACTTGATGCCATTGACCGGCGAATGCTGCGTGCCATCATCGAGTATTATAACGGAGGCCCCGTCGGGCTTGAAACGCTTGCCGCCACCATTAACGAGGAGTCTGTCACACTGGAAGATGTCTATGAACCCTATCTTCTTCAGATCGGTATGCTGACTCGTACCCCACGCGGAAGATGTGTAACCCAGAAAGCATATGAGCATCTCGGGCTCGTTTATTCCGGGCAGGTTTCTGGTCAACAACAGTTGGAATTGTGAGATTTTTTTCCCAAGAAAGCCAACAAAATTGTTGACAACCCGACGACTTGATGTATAATATGTATGTTTTCAGAAATGGAATAAAAAAACAATGATTGATTATTCCAGTCTATCCGATCAGGATCTTATTTCTGCCGGTCGCCAAGGCGACAGGCTGGCAGAAGAGGAACTGATCAGACGATACGGCCAGAAAGTCCGTATCTGTGCAAGACATTTTTTCCTCCTGGGCGGAGATGATGAAGATCTTTTGCAGGAGGGGATGATCGGCCTTCTTAAGGCAGTACGGTCATTCAATCCCGCATGCGGCACTTCCTTTAATACCTATGCAGAGAAGTGCATTCGCTCAAGGCTGATTGACGCTGCACAGTTCAAAGGATTTGCGGAATTTGTTTCCTCTGAGGATCTGGATTACACAGACACAGCGGATGAAGACAGCAATCCGGAGACGCTCCTGATCAACAGAGAGCGTTACGAAGAGGTCGTTTCCCAGTTGAGAATGAAGCTTTCCCGCTACGAAAGCTCTGTTCTTGACCTGTTCTTACTTGGTTTTTCCTATCCTGAAATTGCAAACAAGCTGGGGAAAACGGACCGCAGCATTTATAATGCGATTCAGCGGATCCGGGAAAAACTGGTAGAACTTTTATAACAGCGGCGAAATCAGCTAATAAGCTGTTCGCATATATTCTAAGCCGGAAGGCGCTTATCAAAAGAGAGGATTCCAAAATGTACGAAGACAAGACCTTAGTTTGCAAAGAGTGTGGTAAAGAGTTTGTGTTCACCGCCGGTGAGCAGGAATTCTACGCAGAGCGCGGTTTCCAGAATGAGCCGCAGCGCTGCAAGGCATGCCGTGATGCACGCAAAAATGCCGCTCGCGGCCCGCGTGAGTATTTTACCGCAGTCTGTGCTGCATGCGGCGGTGAGGCAAAGGTTCCTTTTGAGCCGAAGTCCGATCGTCCTGTATACTGCAGCGAGTGCTTTGCAAAGATGAGAGAGCAGGCCTGATTACAGTTCCTGCCTGAAATAATGGGGCGCTCTGCGCCCCATTATTTTACCATATTGTGAAACATGATTAACTGGAAGGAGAACCGCAATGGAAATTTCTGACATCACAAAAGAAACGCTGATCGGTGATATCGTAACTTACTTCCCTGAGGCAATGCCTGCTTTTCAGGCCATCGGAATGCACTGCATGGGCTGTGCCATGGCATCCGGTGAAAATATCGAACAGGCCTGTGCTGTTCACTGGGTAGACGCCGACCAGTTTCTGGAAGATCTGAAAGCATACCTTCAGAGTCTCTGATCGCCATCGTATCAAAAATGATGAAAGAGCCGGATTACATCCGGCTCTTCTCTGTGAAACGCTGAATTTCGGAGGAACCCTTGAGCAAAAGACTTCATGAAATATTATCTCTCATATCGCCGGGTAAGGGAGTCGTCGACGTGGGGACGGATCACGGGTACGTCCCGATCACGCTGGCAGAGTCCGGTTATCCGGGGAATCTTTTCGCAACCGATATTCATCCCGATCCTCTGAATACTGCACTTGCTCTCGCGGACGAGGCTGGTGTCCGCAACAGGATAACCTTTTCTCTAAGTGACGGGCTTGACGGCATTTCTCCTGACGAAGTGGATACCATTGTAATCGCCGGACTGGGAGGGGACACCATCTGCTCCGTTCTCGACCGGGCGGAGTGGACCATGAATCCCGGCTACAGAATGCTTCTGCAGCCCATGACAAAAGGAGAGGTTCTTCGCTTCTGGCTGTGCAACAACGGGTATTCCATTGCTTCCGAAAGGGCAGTTTGGGAAAACGGCAGGATCTTCCGAATTCTCTGTGTCTCATTCAGCGGTGAGAACACCCCGATGACTGACGCAGAGCTCTATCTCGGAAAGGCAGAGCTCCTTGCATCCGATCCGCTTCGGGAGAATATTGCCGCGCTGGAGTACGAGCGGCTTCAGAAAAAGCTGTACGGATTAGAACGATCCTCCCGTAGCTCTCCGGAGTTCGCCTTTTTTCAGAATATTCTGCACGAGATCAGCCAATGGCAAAGATAAGGAATAACAACAATGGCAAAACAAAGAACAGTTTATGTCTGTACAGATTGCGGAAATGAAACCTCCAACTGGGCCGGCAGATGCCCGAAATGCGGCTCCTGGAACACCCTGAAGGAGATTACGCTGGACGCCTATCAGAAAGGCAGCCGGGCAAGATCGGGCTCCTCCCGGGAGGATCGCAAGCTTCCGAAAAAGATAACCGAGCTGGATGTCACAGAGGAAATCCGCTTCAGCACCGGCATCTCCGAATTTGACCGCGTGCTGGGAGGCGGTGCGGTGGAAGGATCTCTCGTGCTGGTCGGCGGTGCACCGGGGATCGGAAAATCTACAATTCTTTTGCAGATGTGCGGAAAAATCGGCTCCGAGAAGACGATTCTCTATGTCACCGGCGAAGAGAGTGAACGGCAACTGAAGCTGCGGGCAGATCGGCTGGGAGTAAACAGCAGCTCCGTATTCGTCCTGGCGGAAACCGACATCAATTCCGTCCTCAGCAACCTGGACACAACAGAGCCCGACATTCTGATTATCGACTCCATCCAGACCATCTCCGACTATGACAACGATTCCGCTCCCGGCAGCGTCACACAGGTGAAAGAGTGCACCATGCGCATCATGCGTGTTGCCAAGGAACGCGGCCTTACCGTTTTCATTGTGGGGCATATCAACAAAGAGGGCAGCCTGGCGGGCCCGAAGGTGCTGGAGCATATGGTAGACTGTGTGCTCTATTTTGAAGGAGAGCAGAACACATCCTTCCGTTTATTGAGAGCTGCGAAAAACCGTTTCGGCTCCACCAACGAGATCGGTGTATTTGAAATGAATAATACCGGTCTATCCTCGGTGGATAATCCGTCTGAAATGCTTCTCTCCGGCCGTCCGGATGACACGCCGGGTACATGTGTCACCTGTATCATGGAGGGCACACGCCCGCTTCTGGCCGAAATTCAGGCCCTTCTCACGCCCGGCGGATACAATGCGTCCCGCCGCTGCAACGGTCTGGACTACAACCGGGCAGCCATGCTGCTTGCAGTTGTGGAGAAGCGGGGCGGACTGAGCGTAATCGGCTGTGACACCTATATCAACGTCATCGGCGGGCTGACACTGGATGAGCCTTCAGCCGATCTTGCAACGGTGCTGGCCATCTGTTCCAGTTACCTGGAGAGGCCTTTGGGCACAGACCTGGCTGCCATCGGTGAAGTAGGTCTTTCCGGTGAAATCAGGAGCGTCAGTGCTGTCAACCAGCGTCTTTCCGAAATTGCACGCCTTGGATTTAAACGCTGCGTGATTCCTGCCCACATCAAGGGAGAAATCAAAAAAATACCGGGGCTGGAAACCATCCCGGTAAAAAATGTCTATGAAGCAATCCGCACGGTGTTAAAAAAACCGAAAACGGAATAACGCCATTCACGAAATGACCGCTCCTGTCTGATCATTTTCATTTATTCTTCCGTCTGCTTTTCACGAATCTTGCGGCCGATGGGGTTTGCCATGGCAGCCTCATGCAGGGCAGCATTGTCAATATGGGTGTAAATCTGTGTGGTAGAGAGGTTTGCATGCCCCAGTACCTCCTGCAGCGCACGGGTATCCACGCCGTTTTTCAGCATCAGGGTAGCAGCCGTGTGCCGAAGCTTATGGGGGGAATAGCGTGATGCATCCATCCCGGCCTCCAGAAGTTTTTTCTCCAGCATCTGTTCAATACCCCTGGCTCCGAAACGTCCGTTTTTCTGGCTGATAAACAGAGCGTTTCTGGCATCCGGGTGGATTTTGCCGTTATCACGAACCATCAGGTAATCATCCAGGGCCTCCCGGCAGCCCTCACCGAAATAGACAACTCGCTCCTTATTGCCTTTGCCCAGAACTCTCACATGATCTTCATACACATCCGTGAGATTCAGCGACACCAGCTCCGAAATTCGCAGCCCGCAGGACATAAACAGCATCAGAATTGCGTAATCCCGGTACATATAGGTCCCTTTGCAGGCATCGAGAAGTTTTTCACATTCTGATTCCTCCAGATATCTGGGCAGGGAAGCCTTACGTTTCGGCATATCCAGTTCCTGACAGATATTATGATCCAGCAGATGACGCTTCGCCGTGAGATAGAAAAAGAAGGACTTGACCGATGACGTCCGCCTGCAGCGGCTGGCCGCTGAAAGCGATCCCTGTTTATCCGGTGAAAAGGACTGGTAGCGGTATAATTCCTCAATACGGATGCTTTCGATAAAATCCAGATCCACATCGGTAATATCAATTGCGTCAAACGGAACCGATGCATCCACCAGATGCCGACGTTTTTTCAGAAAGCGGAAGAGAATCTTCAGGTCTGTATAATAAGCCATCACAGTTTTGTCGGAATGGCCGCGAACCGTTGAATGGTATTCGAGAAACTCCATCAAAATATCCGGTGCGTCCTGAATGGTATCCAGCGTGGTCATAATGCACCTCCAAGCTAAAGTGTTTACATAATACCACTATTTCTCCTAAAAAGCAAGCAAAAAATCTCGCTAAATTGTTATTATGCGAGATTTTATTAGTTTTAGAAAACAGCGGCAGTTTTTCCCGACTGCCGCTGCTTTTTTCATGCCGCAAGCTTATTCAGTTTTCACTTCCTGCCAAGGCAGCTTCCCTGTCTTGCCCAGAGCGGAATAAAGAGCCGGCCAGATGACAAAAACAAAAATGCTGGAGGCTATGGTGTTCACCAGTGTCGTCACGGAACCGATCTTGGCAAGCGTTGCCGACAGATCCTGCGGAATGCCGAAAATATATGTCTTATAAAAATATCCGACCAGCGGATCCAGAATCACGTTGCAGCCAAGTGACGCGATTGCAGCGATCAGAGCGATCTTTGTCTGTGCCTTTATCCCCGGTTCCTTTTCTATATGGAAAACTCGCCTGGAAACATAGGTGGCAATCAGTCCGATGATCATCTTCAGCAGAAACGTTTTCGGTGCACTGGTGACATATCCGCTGGTGAGATCGGCAAGCGTCAGCCCCATGGCTCCGGCAAAGCCGCCCCAGCCGCCGAGAAGCAATGCTCCGATCACCACAAAGGTATTCCCAAGGTGGATTGCCGTTCGTTCCGTCCCGACCGGAATATCGATTCTCAGAAACTGGAATCCCACATAGGCCAGTGCAGCAATCAATGCTCCCTGTACGATCTGAAGTGTTTTTTTATGACTCATATCAACCCCTCCCCTCTTTGTCCATAGAATAGCACAAACTGGCTATATGTAAATAGCCAGTTTGAACATATTTTATAAGGCCAGATCAAAATCCTACAGTTGATACATAGAATCTAATATATTAGAAACCCTATTAGAAATCTATTCTATTATTGTTGTTTCTTTCTCCATTAAAAGCGTTATCAGATGATATACCTCTTTATTAGTCTCCTTAGAGACTTTCTCTTCATATGTACGAATCAGTCCTGATGCTCGGGAGACGGTTTCGTTTAAATGCTCCGCATCGGTATAATAGGAAAGCCTGCCACCTTCTCGGAAGGTTTCCCCTTCTATGCCCAGGAATGTCTCTGCCAGATGTACATCATAATCACCGAAGGCCGCCACCAGGCCGATCAGGTCAGCAATCACCTCGTCCCGGACGGCATCGACATCATCCCAGTAAAGAGCCCGGCAGATAAAGTGGGTAAGCTCATGATATTTCCGGATGGTGACGGATTTCTCCTTCCACTCCTCTGCCGGCAGACCTGCAGTTTCTGC
>CACYYN010000041.1 GCA_902778665.1 Oscillospiraceae bacterium
GTGACCGGCAAAGCTGTTTTGCTGCTGATCTTCTTTCTACTGTTTCTCGCGCTTCTTATCACGGTAACACTGAAGAAGGAATGGAAAAACTTCTGGAGTGTCGCCCTTGTCGGAATATGCGGTCTCGGTTTTGCTCTGGGTGTACGGCTGTTTGTCTACCGCGGCGGGTATCACATGACCGTCTGTTACTTCCTGATTCTTATTTTTCTTGTGTGGACTTTGTACTCTTCCGTAAAGGATAAGTCCGTACGCACAGCGGGAGCACTGATTCTTTCCCTCGCCCTGCTCCTGACATGCGAAAAATGGATCAATGCTGCAAAATATGACATCACGGATGAATTCTCCGGCAGCCGCTCCACTGCTGACTTTATTGACAGAAACGTGGAGGAAAAGGGAGTGATCGTTGTGCGGGAGGATCATCTGATCCCGTCTGTCTATGCCTATGTTGACAGCGACCGACGTGATATCACCTTCTGGAGTGCTGACACCGAAGCAGAATATAAACTTCATGTCTGGGGTGCTGTTTATCCGGCTCTTGACCCTGCGGAGGTTGCACAGAAAGCGCATGCACATTTCCCCGATGTGTCGACATTGTATTATCTTTCTTCCTCCCGTCTGGAAGAAACCGAGGGTCTTGAGCTTCTGTACTGTATGGACAAAAGAAACCCACTGGAAGAAAACTACTGGTTCTACCGTCTTCCCTGAAAACCATGTATAAATCTCATCTGAAACAGGAGACTATCTGCGCATGAAAAAGATTGTCATCATCGGCGGCGGACCTGCCGGATTGACGGCCGCCTACGAGCTGCTATCCGGCAGTGAAAAAATGGAAGTAACCGTGCTGGAGGAGTCCGGAATACTCGGCGGCATTTCCAGAACGGTGGAATATCACGGGAATCGTATGGATATGGGCGGGCACCGGTTCTTCTCCAAAGTTCCTGAAGTGAATGAATGGTGGGAAAAGATGATGCCGATGCAGGGCTCCCCGTCTTACGATGATATTCTTCTCGGCCGCACGCCGGAGCTTGCACCCGGTGGACCGGATCCGGAGAAAACAGACGTCGTCATGCTCAAGAGGCGCAGAGTATCCCGCATCTTCTTCGACGGGAAATTCTACGACTACCCGATTTCTCTGAAGCCCGAGACTTTTAAAAATATGGGCCTTGCCAAAACCATTAAGTGCGGTTTCAGCTACATCGGAGCAATGCTGCACAAGCTGCCGGAAGACAGCCTGGAAAACTTCTATATCAACAGTTTCGGGCGCCAGCTCTATTCCATGTTCTTTGAATATTACACCGAAAACCTGTGGGGCAGACACCCCAGTGAGATTGACGCATCCTGGGGCGCCCAGCGCACCAAAGGTCTCTCCATCACCGGTATCATCAAGGATGTTTTCGGTAAGGTCTTCCATGTGCACAACCGGGAAGTCAACACCTCGCTCATTGAAGAATTCAAATATCCGAAGCTGGGTCCCGGTGAGTTATGGGAAGTCGTCGGGCAGAAAGTGGAGGAGCTGGGCGGCCAAATTGAATACCACGCCCGGGCAACAGGCTTCCGGAAGGAAGGGAATCGCCTTGTTTCCGTCTCGTATGAAAAGGATGGGGTAACCCATACCATTGAGGCGGATGCCTTTGTATCGTCTATGCCGATTAAAGACCTGATCTCCGGCATGAACGACGTACCGGCGGAACCGAAACGCATTGCGCAGGGTCTCCCCTACCGTGACTACATGACGTTGGGCGTGCTTGTCAGAAAGCTGAATCTGGAGAACAAGACCAAGCTCACAACCGTCGGCAATATCGTACCGGATTGCTGGGTATATGTTCAGGACAGGAATGTAAAGATGGGCAGATTCCAGATTTATAACAACTGGTCACCTTATCTGGTACAGGACATTGAGAACACCGTGTGGGTCGGTCTGGAATATTTCTGCAACGAAGGCGATGCCTTCTGGAACCAGACTGAGGAAGAATTTGCAAAGCTCGGCGTAGAAGAAATGATGAAAATCGGCCTGATTCGCGACAGGAGCGACGTGCTTGACTGCCACATGGAACGGGTAAAGAAAGCCTATCCTGCCTACTTTGATACTTACGCGGAAATTGACACCCTGCGCACCTATCTCGACACCATTGAAAATCTCTACTGCGTCGGAAGAAACGGTCAACACCGCTACAACAATCTGGACCATTCCATGATGACCTCCTTTGAAGCGGTAAAGTGCATCCGGTCCGGAAATCCCGACAAATCTGCCATCTGGAATGTCAACACCGAGCAGGAATACCACGAAGAAAAAAGTGAGGCGTGACCGGCAAGGTCACACCTCACTTTTTTGCGTTGTCAGATTACTTCAGAGTTTTTACCGCTGTACGCTCTACCTCAAAAGCGTTTTTATAACGCATCAGGAAGGCGTCGAATCCGGCAATCTCAATTTCATCCGCCATCAGTGTAGAAGACTTGGCGTCCGCAAACACCTTGCAATCCAGATAGTCTTCCAGAGATTCACCCTCATCCTTCCAGAGCATATAGGCCGCCAGCAATGCCATGCCGTAGGGGCCGCCTTCTCCGGCAGTCTCCATAACAGAGACCGGTGCCCCTACCGCCGCAGAAAGCATTCTCTGCCCGACGCCGGGCGTCTTGAAGAATCCGCCGTGTCCGTAAAGCTTGTCAACCGGGATGTTTTCTTCCGTTCTCAGAATATCCAGTCCGATTTTCAGTGTGGCAAGCGCAGAGAGCAGATGGGTGCGCATAAAGTTTGCCAGTGTGAAGCTGCAGCCGGGTACCCTTGCAAAAACCGGCCGACCCTCATCCAGACCTGTGACGCCCTCACCGGAGAAGTAGTTATAGCTGAGAAGCCCGCCGCAGTCCGGTTCTCCTTCCAGTGCTTTCCGGAAAAGCAAGGTAAAGAGTTCACCCTTATCTCTTTCTGCACCGATCAGTTCGGCAAATTCAGAGAAGAGATTTACCCATGCATTAATATCTGAAGTGCAGTTGGCGCAGTGCACCATGGCAACCGGTGCTCCTGCAGGGGTTGTGACCATGTTGATCTCCCGGTGCACACCCAGCTCATGGTCGGCAACCAGCATCGCGAAATCCGATGTGCCGGCAGAGACGTTGCCCGTTCTCTCCCGGACGGAATTGGTCGCCGTCATACCCGTCCCGGCATCGCCTTCACAGGGGGCAAAGGGCACACCGGGCTGCAGGTCTCCTGCGGGATCCAGAAATGCAGCACCCTCCGCTGTCAGCGTGCCTGCACATGTTCCGGCTACCAGAACCTTAGGCAGGATATCTCTGAGCTTCCACGGCATCCCTTTGGACGCAGCCAGCGCGTCAAACTTCTCCACCATTCCCTGGTTGTAATCATAGGTGTTGCTGTCGATCGGGAACATACCGGAGGCTTCTCCGATGCCCATAGTGCGCTCACCTGTCAGCAGGTAATGGATATAGCCCGCAAGTGTGGTCAGATGGGCAACATCTTTCACATGGGACTCTCCGTTCAGAACGGCCTGATACAAGTGGGCAATGCTCCACCGCTGCGGGATATTAAAGCCCAGCAGTTCCGTCAGTTCCGCAGCAGCAGGACCGGTGATGGTGTTGCGCCAGGTACGAAACTCTGCCAGCTGCTTGCCGTCTTTATCAAAAGGCAGATAACCGTGCATCATGCCCGAAACGCCGATTGCGCCGAAAGTGTGAGGTGCCGTACCGAATTTTTCCTTCACATCACGCTTCAGGTCAGCATAGCAATCTTTTAATCCGGTATGAACTGCATCCATGGAATACGTCCAGATCCCGTCAACCAGCTGATTTTCCCACTCATAGCTGCCGGACGCAATGGGCAGATGCTTTTCATCCAGCAGAACCGCTTTGATTCTTGTGGAGCCGAACTCAATACCGAGCACTGTTTTTGTAAAATCCATTTTTATTTCCTCGTTTCATAATATTTGCTGAGAATAGTCCCTGAATTCATTTTACTACAGAAATGTCAGTCATTCAACCGGAGCTTTTCTCTTTTTTGAAAAATCAGGCCCAGCCGAAAGGCTGAACCTGATTTTTCATCTAAGTTGCTTCTTTCTTTTTGCTCTTGTTCCTCTCGGAGGTGGTCACAACAATACGCTGAATGACAATAAACAGTGCCAGCAGGCCGCCGGTAGCTATTTTGCCCCACCAGGACAACAGGTTGCCGTTGAAGGTGATCAGAGCAGGGATTACAGATTTCAACAGAACACCGAAAAGCGTGCCAACCATGTAACCGACACCGCCTGTCAGCAGCGTTCCGCCGATAACTGCACAGGTGATCGCTTCCAGTTCTCCTCCGTTCAGAGCCAGGTTCCACCCGCTCTTGACTTCCAGCAGATAAGCAAAGCCTGCAATGACCGAGCATAAACCGTTGAAGCCATAGACCATTATTTTGGTCTTCGCAACAGGGAGACCCATCAGTTTTGCACTCTGTTCATTGCCGCCGATAGCGTAAATATTGCGGCCAAACTTTGTCTTCTGCAGGATAATCGTGCCGATAATAATCATCACGATGAAGACGAAAAGATTGACGTTGATAAATGCAATGGGTTTGATCTTCACCCATTCCCCGTCCACGTACTTCTTAAAGTACCACTTCCAGCCGGCGAGAGCATCGATCATCGGGTGTGAAACCGAAATAGACTCACGGCTGATCAGAGAGCACACGCCTCTTGCAAGGAAGTTACCTGCAAGTGTGGTGATAAAGGGCGGAACATTCAGATAATGGATAGCAGCCCCCTGCAGCACGCCGAGCCCCACGCCCACGATCAGTGCAACCAGCATACATACTGCAGGATGAAACCCCAGCACGGTCGTCCCGTAGGCCACGATCATGCCGGTCAGGCAGGCAACGGACGCCACAGACAAATCGATTCCGCCCGTGATCAGAACCAGCGTCATACCGACGGCGGAGATCCCGTAATAGGCGTTATCCTTAAACATGTTGATAAATGTGCGCAATGTTGTGAAGCCTATGCTGCCGAAGCGGACAGCGCCGTAAATATAGATCAGAATAAAAATTCCAACCGTGGCATACACCATCACGTACTGCGGCTTCAGAAAGCGACTTGCAAAACTCTGCCGCTGCTCCGGAATGCGTTCAGGCATGCTGCACACCTCCCGTCACTTTTTTCTTTCCGAATTTGGACATCTTCTTTCGTACCGGCTCGGACTGAAGCACAATCACCACAATGATGATCAGGGCTTTAAACGCCATGGTTGCTTCAGAAACAATACCGAAGTAATAGACAAACGTGACGATGGTACGGATGATAATGGATCCGATCACCGTGCCGGCAAGGCTGAATTTGCCGCCGCTCATATTCGTGCCGCCGATAACAACCGCAAGAATCGCGTCCATCTCAAAGTTGATGCCGAAGTTGTTGGAGTCATTCGACATGACACGGCTTGCCGTGATCAGGCCGGAGATTGCTGAGAGAAATGCCGTAAGGGCAAAGACAATCATGATGATCTTCTTGGAATCAATACCGCTCAGCCGGCTGGCGCTGGGATTGATGCCTACAGATTCCACCATGGTGCCGAAAGCGGTTTTCCGCACGAACAGAGATACACCTATCACCACCACCGCAGTAATGATAATCGGCATCGGCAGGAAGAAAAGACTCCCCTGCCCGATCACACGGAAGGGCGAATACAGCGTTGTAAACTGTTTGCCGTTGGTAACGATCTGTGCAATGCCGCGTCCGCAAACCATCAGAATAAGCGTTGCGATAATCGGCTGCATTCCGATTCGGGAAATCATGAAACCGTTGAACATTCCCATCAGCGTGCATACTGCCAGCGGAACAAGAATCACGAGAATAAACGGCTTGACCGTATAATCACCCGGCGTATTATAAACCAGCACATCCCAGCGAAGGAACTTCAGTGCCAGGGCACCGCTGAGAGCGACAAGAGAACCCACGGAGAGGTCCGTACCGCCCAGGGCGATAACCAGCGTCATACCCATGGCGATAATTGTAATCTCAGCCGAGCGGTTGAGAATGTCAATCAAGCTGCCGTACAGCATTCCGGTTGCAGGCTGATACTTGATTGAGAAGAAATCCGGCCGGATAATAAAGCAAACCAGCAGAATCAGGAGCTCTGCCACAACAGCCCAGGTGATTTTTGACTGCATCACGCCGGACAGATTAAAAGATTTCTTTTTCATGCGGATGCTCCTTCCTGCTCGCCTTCCGCTATAATGCTCAGAAGCGTCTGCTGCGTACACTCTTCACCCTTTACTTCTCCTACCTTCTTCCCGTCTCGCATGACGATGATCCGGTTGGAGCAGCGGATTATTTCTTCCAGCTCAGAGCTGATAAAGATAACCGATACGCCATCATTGCACATTTCCAGCATCAGGCGCTGAATCTCAGCTTTGGCACCCACGTCAATGCCTCGCGTGGGCTCGTCCAGAATCAGCAGATCCGGCTGCGTCGCCATCCAGCGGGCAAGAATAACCTTCTGCTGATTTCCGCCGGAGAGATCGCCGATCTTTTTCTCCGCGTCCGGTGTGGCGATGGAAAGCAGTTTAATGTACTTATCTGCCAGTTCATTCTGCTCCTGCCTCGATATGGGGTGGAGAAACCCTCTTCTGGCCTGAAGCGCTAAAGCGATATTCTCCCGAATGGACAGGTCACCGATGATGCCGTCACGCTTTCTGTCTTCCGGGCAGAATGCCAGCTTGGCCTTAATGGCATCCAGCGGTTTTTTGATCGAAACTCTCTTTCCGTTAATATCTTCCGTTCCTTCCGTCGCCGGAACGGCACCAAAGATCAGCTCTGCAGTTTCGGTACGACCGCTGCCCAGAAGTCCTGCAAATCCGAGGAGTTCTCCTTTTTTCATTGACAGATTCACATTCTGAATCTGGCCGGGCGTGCCGAGATTCTCCGTTCTGAGCATTTCAGGCGCGTTCGGATCGACATGCGCTCTCTTGAGATTGAAGATCACATCGATATCCTTGCCGATCATCAGCGTTACAAGCTGCAGCTTGGTAATATCGGTTGTATTGTAGGTCCCGACGAGCGTGCCGTTTCGAAGAATGGTCATTCTGTCGCTGACTGCAAAAATCTGATCCAGAAAGTGCGTAATAAAGATAATTCCCATTCCCTCTGCCTTCAGCTCCCGCATAACATTGAAGAGGAGCTGCACTTCATTGTCGTCCAGTGAAGAGGTCGGCTCGTCGAGAATCAGAATTTTAGCATCGATGTCCACCGCACGTGCAATAGACACCATCTGCTGAATAGCCGTGGAATAATTGTTCAGCGGGCGTGTAACATCGATGTCCATGTGGAATCTGGACATCAGCTCTTTTGCCCTTCTGTTGATTTCCTTCCAGTTGATCATGCCGCCCTTCATCGGCTGCCGACCGACAAAAATGTTCTCAGCAACGGTCAGATTCGGGCAAAGGTTGATCTCCTGGTACACTGTGGAAATACCCATGGAAAAAGCTTCCTGCGGGCTGGTGGGTCTGATTTCCTTTCCATCAAACAGAATAGTCCCGGCATCCATGTGGTGGACTCCGGTAAGACATTTTATTAACGTAGATTTTCCCGCGCCATTTTCTCCTAAAAGTGCATGAATCTCTCCGGCATTCACGGAAAAATCAACTTTATCAAGAGCTTTTACGCCCGGGAACTCTATTTCAATGCCTTTCATTTCCAGTAAGCTGTGATCAGGCATGTGAATTCCTCCTTATGAAACGAGGGCGGAGGGCAAGGCACCTCCGCCCTTGTAAAATGGGGCCGGCTGTCAGCCAGCCCCGCAAAGTCTAAACAGGGAATAAATTAATATACGCGGGAGTCAATCACATCTGCAGCCAGGACAGATGTCACAGTGCCGAGATCAATGCCGCCGACGCAGTCATAAACGCCTTCTTCGGGGTGAACGATCGTCTTCTCGAAGGTTTCGCCAGCTTCCAGAGCTTCAATGGTCTTCTCAACGAACGGGCCATAGAGCGGTGTGCACTCAACGGTGCAGTTCATTTCGCCGGCAACGATTGCTTCGAATGCTGCCTTAACGGAGTCACAGCCGACAATGATGATGTCTTTGCCGGGAACCTTGCCAGCAGCCTTGATGGCATCGATAGCGCCGAGACCCATGTCATCGTTCTGTACGATCAGGACATCGATCTTGTCAACAGACTTCAGCCAAGATTCCATAACAGCCTGGCCTTCGGTACGGGTGAAGTTACCGGACTGCTGAGCAACAAGCTTCATGTTGGGGTACTCTTTCAGAGCTGCCAGGTTGCCTTCGGTACGGCCGACCTGAGCGTCAGCGCCGGTGGTGCCTTCCATAATAGCAACGCAGACTTCTTCATCGCCACGGCCGATGGACTTCAGATACTCGCCTGCCCATGCAACCTGACGACGGCCTTCTTCCACGAAGTCACCGCCGAATGCAGCTGCATAGTCAATCTTATCAGCGCAGTCAGGCATACGGTCAACCAGGATCAGAGGAATCTCAGCCTCGTTTACTTCTGCAAGGACTTCATCCCAGCCGGTAGAAACAACGCCGGTGAAGAGGATGTAGTCAACACCCTGGGTGATGAAGTTACGGAGGGCCTTGATCTGGTTCTCCTGCTTCTGCTGAGCATCGTCATAGACGAGCTCCCAGCCTTCATGAGCTTCAATCGTGCCCTTGATGCTGTCGGTGTTGGCAGTACGCCAGTCAGATTCCTGACCGATCTGGGAGAAAGCAACTTTAATGTCTGCAAAAGCAGATGCACCAAGTGCCACAACCAGTGCCAGTGCGAGAACAACTGCTAGGAACTTTTTCATTTTTTTGCTACCTCTTTCTTTTTATTTTCGGACTATTGTCCATGTCATTATTTTAATCGTTTTCGTAGAAAAGTCAACCCCTTTTTTTGTGCCTTTTTGACAAAGCTTGTCAAAATATAGTGGATTTTGGAGCGTTTATTTTCCTTAATTTGCATAATTGAGAAAAACTTATTGTTCTTATTCATGCATAAAACATACCTGTTTTACGAAAAAACACTGAAATCGGTCTATATAAAGCCGATTTCAGTGTCTGTTATTTTATGTGAAATACCGCTTGGAACGCAAGACTTTGCTCAGGCTTTGCCGGCCAGCTCTTTGTACTGCTCGTAACGGGACGCGGTGAACTCCTCCGCCTCCTTGAAAAGCACTTCTGCCCGGTCGGGGAAGGTTCTTGTGAGGGAGGAGAAGCGGACTTCACCCATCATGAATTCACGCAGCTTGCCGTTGGGTTCCTTGCTGTCGAGCACGAAGGGATTCTTTCCCTGCTCCTTATACTCGGGGATATAGCGCCAGAGGGGCCAGTAGCCGCATTCCACTGCCAGCTTCTGCTCATTTTGCACCTTGCCCATGCCGTTTACCAGACCGTGGTTAATGCAAGGAGCATAGGCAATAATCAGGGACGGGCCCTTGTGCTTCTCCGCTTCCTTCAACGCGGTGATGAGGTGGTTTGGATTTGCTCCCATGGCCACCTGTGCCACATAGACATTGCCATAAGTCATGGCGATGCGGCCCAGATCTTTCTTGGCGGTAGCTTTGCCGGCGTTTGCAAACTGTGCCACCGCACCGATCGGTGTCGCCTTTGAAGACTGCCCACCGGTGTTGGAGTACACTTCCGTATCAACCACCACAATATTAACATCAATGCCGGATGCCAGCACGTGGTCCAGCCCGCCGTAGCCGATGTCGTAAGCCCATCCATCACCGCCGTACATCCACATGCTCTTCTTCACAAGGGCATCGGTGCGATCCTGCAGGAATTTCACATCTGCATTGTTCTCATTTGTCTCAGCGAGAGCAGCTTTCAGTGCCTCGGAAACTGCACGGGTTTCTTCGGGATCATCGCCTTTGTCCAACCAGTTCCGGATTGCAGTGTTCAGCGCCTGATCTTTGGATACGGCAAGTGCTGCTTCCGCATGTGTTTTCACCTGGCGGCGCATCTGATCCACAGACAGGCACATTCCCAGGCTGTATTCGGCATTGTTTTCAAACAGGGAGTTGGACGGTGCCGGACCATAGCCTCCGCTCGTCTTGGCATACGGGAAGGCAGGCGTAGAAGAACCAACCACATAGGTGCAACCGGTAGCATCTGCAATATACATCCGCTCACCAAACAGCTGAGTCATCAGTTTCATGTAGGGTGCTTCGCCGCAGCCCGCGCAGGAGCCGTTGAACTCATAAAGCGGGCGCTGGAACTGACTGCCCTTGACAGAGAATTTGTCCATGGGGTTGGCTTTCACCGGCAGGTTCACCAGGTAATCCCAGTTGGGCTGCTCATGCAGCTGGCTTTCCAGCGGCTTCATCACAAGTGCTTTTTCCTTGGCAAGGCAGGCGCTGGCACAGCTGCCGCAACCCTGACAATCCAGCGGATCCACCTGGATGCGCATGGTGTAACCCTCAAAGCCTTTGCCTTTCACGTCTTTGGTAACACACCCCTCCGGTGCGTTTGCCGCCTCTTCCGCCGTCAGCAGGAAGGGCCGGATCGCCGCATGCGGGCAGACGAGAGAGCACATATTGCAGCCGATGCAGTTTTCGGGAATCCATACCGGCACGTTGTCAGCTATGCCGCGGCGCTCGTATTTGGATGTTTCCGTCGGGCTGACGCCGTCGGCATAATCCATGAAGGCGGACACAGGGATACTGTCACCCGCCTGATTGTTAACCGGAATCTGAATCTCCCGGATATATTTGGGAAGGGCCGGATCAATTTCAACAGGCTGATCCTGGAGGGACGCCCAGCTTTCCGGAACGTCAATCTTGACCACAGCATCAAGGCCGGCATCCACTGCAGCGCAGTTCATATTGACGATCTTGTCGCCCTTGGCAGAATAGGTCTTCACGATGGCACTCTTCATATACTCCACGGCCTCATCAATGGGGAGGATGCCGGAGAGTTTGAAGAAGGCAGACTGCAGCACGGTGTTGGTGCGGTTGCCGAGGCCGATTCTCGCCGCGATATCCGTAGCGTCGATGGTATAGAAGTTGATCTTCTTCTGGGCAAGGATGCGTTTTGCACGATTGGGCAAATGCTCTTCCAGACCTGCCATATCCCAGTCGGTATTCAGCAGGAAAGTACCGCCCTCTTTAATTTCAGAGACTATGTCAAAGTTCTTCATGTAGCTCTGTTTGTGGCAGGCCACAAAATCTGCCATCGTGACATAGTAGGTAGAGCGGATGGGTTCATGCCCGAAACGCAGGTGGCTCTTGGTCACGCCGCCGGACTTCTTGGAGTCATACTCAAAGTAGGCCTGTGCATACTGGTCGGTATTGTCACCGATGATCTTGATGGAATTCTTGTTCGCGCCAACCGTACCGTCAGAGCCGAGACCCCAGAATTTGCAGGAGATAATGCTCTTGCCTGCCGTGACAATATTCTCGCCCACCGGGAGAGAGGTATGGGTTACATCGTCATTAATGCCGACGGTGAAGTGGTTTTTCTTCTCCCCGGTCATGTTGTCAAACACAGCCTTGATATGGGCAGGGATGGTATCTTTGGAGGACAGACCGTAGCGCCCGCCAAGAACCGTCACTCTCTCCTCCCGTTCACTGAGAGCGGTGCACACATCGGCAAACAGGGGTTCGCCTGCACTGCCTGGTTCTTTGGTGCGGTCAAGCACGCTGATGCACTTCACGCTTGCAGGCAGTACAGCGAGCAGGTGCTTTGCTGAGAAGGGTCTGTAGAGATGCACCTGCACCATGCCAACCTTCTCACCCTTCTCTGTCAGGTAATCCACGACCTCCTGCATTGTCTCACAGACGGAGCCCATGGCGATGATAACCCGCTCGGCATCCGGTGCGCCGTAATAATTGAAGAGCTTGTAGTTTCTGCCGGTCAGGGCATTGATGGCATCCATCTTTGCCTGAACAATATCCGGCAGAGCGTTGTAGGCCGTGTTGCAGGCCTCTCTGCTCTGGAAGAAGGTATCAGGATTCTGCAGTGTGGAGCGGATGGTCGGGTGCTCGGAGTTGAGGGCATGATCCTTAAAGCGTTTGATCATATCCCAATCCACAATCTTTGCCAGATCGTCATAGTCCAGCACATCAATCTTCTGAATCTCATGGCTGGTGCGGAACCCATCAAAGAAATGCATAAACGGGATAGACCCTTTGATGGCGCTGAGATGTGCCACCGCGCCGAGATCCATGCATTCCTGCACACTGGAGGAGGCCAGCTGCGCAAAACCGGTCTGCCGGCATGCCATAGCGTCGGAATGGTCACCGAAGATAGAGATGGAATGGGTGGCAAGGGTTCTTGCCGCAACATGCATGACGCCCGGCAGCATAGACCCTGCAATACGGTACATGGGGGGAATCATCAGCATCAGGCCCTGGGAAGCCGTGTAGGTGGATGCGAGCGATCCTGTCTCCAGCGCACCGTGCATGGCACCGCAAGCGCCGGCTTCACTCTCCAGCTCCACCAGCTGAACCGGCTGGCCGAACAGATTCTTTTTGCCGTGGGCAGCCCAGCTGTCCACATGGTTGGCCATGGGGCTCGAGGGCGTTATGGGATAGATTGTGGCAACTTCGGTAAAGGCATAGCTTGCGTACGCCGCTGCCTCATTGCCGTCCATTGTTTTTTTGATGAGCATAATGGCATCATCCTCCTGTATCAATATTATTTGCCTTCTCCATCAGGCAATATAAGACATAAAAACAGATAGGGGGCTATCTTCTTCGTCGGGCAGCTTACTGCCATTTGTCGATCAAGCTGCGGATCTGGGAAGTGAACTTTGCAAGATCCTTGTTCGCCCGCCCGCGGCACGACTTTGCCAGAGCCAACAAGGCCTGCACCGCTTCCATAAGGTTATTGTATGCTGCTACTGCACGGGCATCTCCGCCGGGGATACTCTTGCGCTCGATGCGTTTTCCTTCGGTGTAAACCGTCATATGACCTGTCAGCAGATCAAACTGGGTGCCGCTGTAGGGTGCCTCGGCCTGCAGGCCATATTCGCTGCGAAGCACATCCCGGAAAGAGAGGCACGCTTCATCGTCACCGTGATTGATAAAAACTATCTGTGGTCTTTTTTCAAACGCCGTGATCCATCGGATCAGACCGTTTTTGTCGGCATGGCCGCTGGTGCCGTGGAGTGAACAGATTTCGGCATTCACTGCAATCTTTTCATTGAAAAGATTGACGGTTTTCGCCCCGTCCTGCAGTGCTCTGCCAAGGGTGCCCTCCGACTGGTAGCCCACAAACAGCACCGTGTTCTGGGCCTTCCACAGGTTGTGCTTCAGATGATGACGAATTCTGCCGGCATCACACATGCCGCTCGCTGAGATTATTACCTTAGGCTCCGGGTTTAAGTTGATGGCCTTGGAGTCTTCCAGTGAGGTGGAAAGCTCAATCCCGTCAAACCAGATGGGGTTAATACCCCGACGGAGGACGGCGAGCATATCGTCATCAAAATAGGACGGGTCACATTGCAGGAAGATTCCCGTAGCCTCTGTTGCCAGTGGGCTGTCCACATAGACCTTGAACCCGTCATGACCGTGTACCCATCCTCTCTCCTTGATTTCACGGATGGCAAAGAGTATTTCCTGCGTTCTGCCCACGGCAAAAGACGGAATAATCACACTGCCGCCCCGGTCCAGTGTACGCTGGATGATTGTTGCCAGTTCTGTCACCGGGTTGAGGGGATTATCCAATTCTGTATGAAGGCGGTCACCGTAGGTGGATTCCATCACCACATAGTCCGCTTCGGTAATATAGGTGGGGTCTCTGATAATGGGTTGATCGGTGTTTCCGATGTCTCCGCTAAAGACAATCTTTCTTGTCTCTCCCCCCTCCGTCAACCAGAGCTCAATGCTGGCAGAGCCCAGCAGGTGCCCGGCATCCACAAAGCAGACATCCACCCCATCGTTGACGGTTTTCCGTTCATTGTAGGAGAGACGCCGAAACAGAGAGATCGCTCCCTCCGCATCTTCCGTTGTATAGACCGGTTCAACAGAGTCTTCGCCTGCCCGCCTGGATTTGCGGTTTTTCCACTCCGCTTCTGATTCCTGAATGTGGGCGGAATCCACCAGCATAATCGCACACAGGTCGCAGGTGGCGCCGGTGGCATAGATCGGGCCGCGGTATCCGTCCTTATAAAGTTTCGGAAGCATCCCGGAATGGTCAATGTGGGCGTGGGTCAGAAATACGCCTTCAATCTCACCCATACTCACCGGGATCGGAACATTTTCAAAAATATCTCTCCCCTGCTCCATACCGCAGTCTACAAGATAGTTTTTCCCGTTTAATTCCAGCAATGTGCAGCTGCCCGTTACTTCATGCAGGGCTCCGATAAAGGTGATCTTCATGGAATACTGAGTCCTCCTTCCCAGGATTTTCCGATTTCTTAGTTATAGAGTACCACAAAATAAAAATCACGGCAACAGCTTCCGTTAAAAAACTTTACCAAAGGGTGAAAAACGGCGGAGAAGAACAATACCTTCTCTGCCGTTTTTTGATGGTGAAGAAGGCCAGCATCTGCAGTACAGGAGGCTTCTTCATAGCGGATCAGTATGTGAATCGGCCTTCAAACACCTTTTCCGCACTGCCGGTAAGGGTGACACGCTCATCGGTATAGTTGACGATCAGTTCCCCTCCCGGCAGGAGCACATGCACATCCGCCCCCTTTTCACACAGACCGTTCTCCACAGCGGCAACTGCCGCAGCGCAGGCTCCCGTACCACAGGCGAGGGTCTCTCCGTTGCCCCGTTCCCACACCCGCATGCGCAGTGTGGTGCGGTTCACCACCCGGACAAACTCAGTGTTCACCCGCTCGGGGAAAATATCTGCATACTCAAACTGCGGGCCCAGTTTCTCCAGATCCAGGTTTTCGATTGTCTGGTGGAAAACAACGCAGTGCGGATTGCCTATAGAAAGGCAGGTGACCTGCCATTGCATCCCGCCGATCTCAACGGGACTGTTCACAAGCTGCTTCAGAGACGTCACCACCGGCACTGCCGATGCATTCAGATCTGCCTTTCCCATATCCACCGTTACCGAGGACACTTCTCCGTCCCGGCAGTAGAGGTGCAGACGCCGCACACCGCTGCCGGTTTCTACGGTCATATTCTCCCGGCGGAGATAACCTTTATCATACATATATTTTGCAATGCATCGGATGTTATTGCCGGCCATCTTTCCCTCGCTCCCGTCCCGATTGAAGGATCGCATGCGCACATCTGCTCTTCGGCTCTGCTCAATGAACACAATACCGTCCGCCCCGATACCGGTGTGGTTCTGACAGAGAGAAACGCACAGTGATTCCGGGCAGGAAATCTCCCCGTCAAAGTTTTCTATAAACAGATAGTCATTGCCGCAGCTCTGCATTTTGGTGAAGGATACTTCCCTGCGCCAGGGGCGCATGTCATTGAGATTCACCAGTTCGGTGTTGCTCTGGGTATAGCGGGAGGCGATGCTGTCAGCCAGCGCCCCTGCCGTATCGGTGGAGGTGAGGCAAGGGATGCCCATCTGCATGGCACGGCGGTGGAGGGAAATATAGTCTCCCATGGTGCCGTCCTTCACGGCACCGGTGTAAACAATGAGAGAGATATCATCCAGCACAATGTTCTCCATGGGTGTCACCGGCAAGCCGACGAGGGCAATTGCCTCTGCCGTCTCTGCAGTGGCATAGAGCTTCAGCCCCAGCTCATGGAAGCGTCTTGCCAGTGAAAGGCTTTCCGGGATGTCAGCCGATTCCACACTCAGCAACACCGACTTCAGATTCAGGTGGAAACCGGCAGCCGTCAATCCCTTGTACATGGCCTCGGCAAAGGTGCGCCCGATGCCCAGCACTTCCCCGGTGGACTTCATCTCCGGGCCGAGGATCGAATTTGCGTCATTCAGCTTTTCAAAGGAGAAGACCGGCACCTTTACCGCATAATAAGGCGGCACGCGGCTGAGTCCTGTCCCGCAGCCGAGATCTTTCAGGCGCTCACCCAACATCACGTGGGCTGCAAGATCCACCATCGGCACATTGGTCACCTTGGAGATATAGGGGATGGTTCGGGATGCCCGGGGATTCACCTCAATAACATACAGCTCATCATTGTAGATCAGGTACTGGATGTTTACGAGACCCCGAGTCCCGAGTGCCAGGGCCAGCTTTTCCGATACTTCACAGATTCGGTTTAGGAATTTATCTGAGAGATTGTAAGGCGGATAGACGGCAATGGAGTCACCGCTGTGGACGCCTGCCCTCTCGATATGCTCCATAATACCGGGAATGAGCACATCCTCCCCGTCAGAGATCACATCCACCTCCAGCTCTATGCCCGGGAGATACTGATCCACCAGAACCGGGTTTTCAATCCCCCCTGCAAGAATGGCACGCATGTACTGCTCGGTAGTCTCGCGATTACGAGAGATGCACATGTTCTGCCCGCCAATCACATAGCTGGGCCGCAGGAGAACCGGATAGCCCAACTCCTCAGCCACGGCAAGGGCTTCATCCAGAGAGTGTACGCCCCGCCCTCTTGGCCTGCGGATGCCGAACTGCTCCAGAAGTGCGTCAAACCGTGCACGGTCCTCCGCCAGGTCAATTCCGTCAGCAGAAGTGCCGAGAATATGCACGCCTCTGCTGTCCAGAAATTTGGTGAGAGAGATCGCTGTCTGCCCCCCAAAGGCCACCACTACTCCTACAGGCTTCTCCACCTGAATCACGCCCCAGACGTCCTCCGGTGTGAGGGGTTCAAAGTACAGCCTGTCAGCCGTGTCATAGTCTGTGGAGACCGTCTCGGGATTGTTGTTGACCATGACAACATCATAGCCCATTTCCCGAAGCGTCCACACGCAGTGGACGGAGCTATAGTCGAACTCGATCCCCTGACCGATCCGGATCGGACCGGAACCGAGCACAAGAATCACCGGCTTGCCGCTGCGCTGAAAGGATCGTGCTTCACATTCATCTCCCGGAAGCCCGGCATAGAAATAGGGCGTCCGGGCATCAAACTCTGCCGCGCAGGTATCCACCATCTTATAGGGGATGGGCAGGTCATTCTGCGTCTTCGGCTGCAGAGCGAGCTTCCTGAGCTTTCGGAGAAACCAGCGGTCAATCTTCGTCACCCGGTGGATTTCCTCCACGTCCGCGCCGTTTTTCAGAGCATTCAGAATCGAGTAAATCCGCCGGTCATCCTGCACGCTCCAGTCTCCCGGTGTCATCGGACTGCCTACACCCCGCAGAGCCTTTGCCATTGCCATTTCAAAACTCGGTGCGATAGACATCACCTCGCCTGTGGCCTTCATCTGCGTGCCTAAGACACGACTGGCATCCGGAAACTTGTCAAACGGCCACTTCGGCACCTTCACCACCACATAGTCCAGCGCTGGCTCGAAGCATGCACAGGTTTTGCCGGTGATTTCATTGGGTATTTCATCAAGATTATATCCGAGTGCAAGTTTTGTGCTGATTTTGGCGATCGGGTATCCGGTAGCTTTGGAAGCAAGAGCAGAGGAACGGGATACACGAGGATTCACCTCGATCACAGCATATTCAAAGCTGTCAGGATTCAGGGCAAACTGGCAATTGCACCCACCCACAATGCCGAGAGCCGTGATAATATTCAATGCTGCAGAGCGCAGCATCTGATATTCCTTGTCTGCAAGCGTCAGCGCAGGGGCGACCACAATCGAGTCTCCCGTGTGAATACCGACAGGATCCACATTTTCCATGGAACACACCGCTATCACATTCCCTGCAGCATCCCGCATGGTTTCAAACTCAATTTCCTTCCAGCCGGAGACACATTTTTCCACCAGCACCTGTGTAATGGGAGAAAGTGCCAGGCCGTTCTTCACAATAGGAAGCATCTCTGCCTCATTTTGTGCGATACCGCCGCCTGAACCGCCGAGGGTATACGCCGGACGGATAATAACCGGATAGCCGATCTCGCCGGCAATATGGCACGCCTGCTCTTCTGTCACAGCTGTTGCAGAGGGGATGACAGGCTGCCCCATCTTCTGCAGCATCCCACGAAAACGCTCTCTGTCCTCGGCACGTTCGATTGCTTCTATATCCGAACCCAGAAGCTTCACCCCGTAGCGCTCCAAAGTCCCGTCCCGGGAGAGTATCATGGCAAGCGTCAGCCCTGTCTGACCGCCGAGCCCGGCGAGAAGCCCGTCCGGTCGCTCTTTTTCAATAATACGACGAAGCGTCTCCGGCGTCAGCGGTTCAAGGTAGATGGCATCGGCCAGCTTTTTGTCCGTCATAATGGTAGCCGGATTGGAATTGACCAGAATAGTCTCAACCCCCTCCTGCTGCAGGACGCGACAGGCCTGGGCGCCGGCATAATCAAACTCCGCCGCCTGCCCGATCACAATCGGTCCCGAGCCGATAACGAGAACCTTCCGAATATTCTTATTCCTGGGCATGAGTATCCTCCGATAAATAATTATGCACTAAGTATACACTTTTCCCAGATAAAATCAAGGTTATTCTCCTTTTCGTTTAATACTTGCATTTATTATTCACTTTCAGCTTTCCAGCGGGTTATTTCTTGACTATTTCATCCAAAGGATTATAATAAAAATAGAAAGCACATGTTGCGTAAGAATATGAAAGAAACAGGTATTTGTCTATAATGAAAAAAACAGCTCTCATCACCGGCAGTTCCCGCGGCATAGGCGCTGCCACAGCAACCGCCCTTTCAGACGCGGGGTATGCCGTCTGCATTAACTACATCGAACAGCGTGAAAAGGCGGAAGCTCTGGTTCATGCCCTGCGGGAAAAAGGCCGCACCGCCATCTGCTTTCAGGCAGACGTTGCCGATGCCGAGGCCGTAAAGGCGATGGTCGCCCATGCCAGGGAGGAGCTGGGGCAGATTTCGCTGCTTGTCAACAATGCAGGTGTTGCAGGGCAGATTCAGTTTCAGGATATTACGCCGGAGGCATGGAACCGGATGTTCTCCGTCAATCTCGGCGGATGCTTCAACGCCATTCAGGCCGTTCTGCCGGACATGCTGTCCGCCCATGAGGGTTGCATCATCAACGTCAGCTCCATCTGGGGCAGCCACGGGGCTTCCTGCGAGGTGGCCTATTCCTGCACCAAACATGCTATTATCGGTCTGACCCGCTCTCTGGCAGCTGAGCTGGCTCCGACAGGCATACGCATCAATTGCGTTGCCCCGGGAGTGATCGACACAGACATGGTTCAGGTTCTGGGAGAAGATACGCTTCATATGCTGGCAGACGAGATCCCCCTCGGCCGCCTCGGCCGACCGGAAGAGATAGCCGACACCATTGTCCACCTGGCTTCTGCCACCTATACCACCGGGCAGGTTTTCTCCGTTGACGGCGGA
>CACYYN010000042.1 GCA_902778665.1 Oscillospiraceae bacterium
CCTTGTCAAGCTCCCGGACAATGCACGTGTCGGTTACTACTTCGATGCTTATGTCGGAGACAATGGGGAACTGCTTGTAGTTGACGGCAACAACACCGTGTTCTCCGCATCCATGAATGATAACGGCACTCTTTCCGATTACGACGGTGCCACCTGGTTTGCATGTGACTGAAGAGATAAAAATTTAAATGATGGCTAGCCAGCCCGGTTAAATGGTCCGGAGCGGAAAAATGAATATGCGGAATACGGTTTAATGCTCCGGTTCCAATAACTCCTGCAGGCGGTGATGAGAACGACGATCACCCGTCTGCAGGATTTTTTTATTACGTGGAGTATAAAAAACACAGGGGTTTGCGTTTTGCTTACCCCTGTGGATTAATACTGACTGTATAGTTGTATATACATCGTATATCAGTCGATGAGCTGAAAGCAATTGCGACCAAAGAAGAATATGCAGAGATCCAACATCTGTGGATCTCCAACGATTGGCAGAATTCGCTTGTCCCCTTGACATGATTGCCTTGCCTTGTTAAAATGGTGGCACATCAGATACAAGGGGGGATAGTCATGGGTATTGTAATGGCACTGGTTTCATGTGTTTTGTGTGGGTATGTATATGTCAGGATATGCAAGCGGGATCAGCCGAATCCTCTGGGGAGTAAGAGAGCTGTTATTCCTGTAGTTCTCGGCTTGCCGTCAGCGATTCTGTCGACCGTTCTGGTTGTCGGTATAGGTCTTGTGATAAAGAATACACTCGGGAAACCGCTTCAGGATCTGATTGCCTCTCCGATTCTGAGGGCGATCGTATCCAGTTTCCTGCTTGCCGGAATGTCGGAAGAAGTTGTGAAATTCCTTTTCCTGCTCCTGGCCGTGAAGATCATCAAGCCACGGAACGTGTACGAGTACTGTATCGCTGGGGCAGGGGTGGGGTTTGGATTTACGCTACTGGAAGAATTCGCCTATTCCGGTGAGTTGTTGCAGTCCATCCTACGCGTTCCGTTCTTTGGGATGCATATGGTATTCGACATTATCATGGGGATATGCCTCGGCCTTGCAAGGTACGACCGGTTTCACCGAGACGGGCAGAAGTCCGGGAAATACACTTTCGCTGCACTCTCCATTCCGATTGTGTGGCATACTATCTTTGATGCCGTGACCGCCGCGAACCCCGGACTGCGGTCGAAGGATGAGTATGTCTTGACCGAATCCGCCATCGTCGCCATCGTCGTCCTTATCATCAGTGTTGTACTGCAGTTTGTCCTGCTCAGCAGGTTAAGGAAGAAGAGTGAATACCTCTGCAGCCTGCAGTTCCGGGAGGCCGATGCGGAAGCAGGGCAAGAAGAAGCTAGGTGAGTATTTCCGCTCCGATTATGACGGTGCCACCTGATTTGCATGTGACTGAAGAGATAAAAATTTAAATGATGGCTAGCCAGCCCGGTTAAATGGTCCGGAGGGGAAAAATGAATATGCGGAATACGGTTCAAAGCTCCGGTTCCTTCCTAACCTGCAGGCGATGATGAGAACGACGATCACCATCCTGCAGGATTTTTTTATGCACTGAGAGGGGAGAGAGGGATGAATTTTGTCTGCATTTTGGCGAATCTACATTTTGTGGTTTTGAGGTTTCCATAATTGAATTGCATATAAGTTATGCAACGGTGGCTGATGTTCTTTCCGGCGGGTATCATTGGAGGTTTGCAGAGCGGTAGTCAATTCCTCATTGAATCATCTGGTGTTTGCGTGCCAGTTATGTTATAATATCAGATCAAATGCAGCTCCCGTTTATGCTGCCTGAATTTTACAAGTTTCATCTCAGCCCGAGCGCTCCTGTCCGGTTCACCCTTCCTGAACGAAAGAGAACAATCTTATGGCAAAAAAAGATAAAAACAGCTGCGATTTTAACGCAGAACTGAAAAAACTGAAAGCCGGCTCTCCGGACCGCCTCTATCTTCTCTACGGTAATGAAGACTATCTGAGGGATTTTTTCCTTTCGCAGCTGCGGGAAAAATGCATTCCCGGCGGTGATGACGGTTTCAGTTATAAACGATTTGACGGCCCTTCCGTCGATGCCCGGCAGTTTGCAAGGGCGCTTGATGTCATGCCCTTTCTTTCAGAGCGAACCTTCATCGAGCTGAGAAATGTGGATATTAACAAGATCCCGGAAGCCGATAAGTTTCTGGATCTTCTGAAAACAATTCCGGATTACTGCACGGTTGCCTTTATACAGGATGCAGGCTATGAGCCGGACGGCAGGATGAAAGTGGTAAAATATCTGAAGGAGAAAGGGAATGCCCTGCAGTTCTCCGCCCAGGATAAGCAGGCTCTGTTTCGCTGGATGGACAGGCGATTTGCCGCCTGCGGTAAAACAGCCGACAACAGTGCAAAAGAAAGGCTTGTTCTCGTCAGCGGAGATCTGATGAACCGTCTCATTCCGGAAATTGAAAAAATAGCAGCATATGCCAAAACCGGCAATGTGACCGTGGCTGATGTGGATGCGGTGGCCAGCCACATCCCCGAGGCGGATGTATTTGAGATGGTTAATCTGATCTCGGAGAAAAAATATGACAGTGCTCTTCATATTCTCGCTGAGCTTCTGAAAAACAAAGACAATGCTCCCATTGCCATGCTCTCTCTTGTTGCTTCCCAGCTGCGAAGAGTATACGGTGTGAAGCTGGTGCTGCAGAGCGGAAAGCGGAAGTATGAGATTAAGGAAATCTTCTCCATACGCTGGGATTTTATCGCCGACCGGCTGATTGGCTCTGCAGGCCGGTTTACCTTTCCTCAGCTGAGGCATGCCATAGCAAGCTGTGCCGAAGCAGAATACCGGATGAAAACATCCTCCATTGACGAAGCTTCTCTTCTGACGCAGGTTCTGATGGATCTGATGCTCAGCGACCAGGCATAGGCAGGGTGCACGCTATGGATAAACCGACCATTCAGGAGGCCATCGTTGTAGAGGGCAGATATGACAAAAACACCCTGAGTCAGATTGTAGACGCCCTCATCCTTGAAACAAACGGCTTCCAGCTCTATCATAACAAGACGCTCAGAGATCATATCCGCTCGGCAGCTGAGCGTACCGGCATCATCATACTGACCGATTCGGATGCCTCGGGTTTTCAGATCCGCAGCCGTATCAAGGCCTTCGTTCCTGAAAATCTTATTAAAAACGCCTATATTCCTGACATTTACGGAAAAGAAAAACGAAAAAACACGCCCGGCAAAGAGGGAAAGCTGGGGGTGGAGGGCATGAGCAGGGAAGTGCTCCTGAATGCTCTCAAAGCGGCAGGCGCAACATTTTCAGGCTCTGAGAACAATCGGCTTTCCGGAGAAGAGATCACCGTGGCTGACTTCTACGCTGCCGGCCTCACCGGCAGACCTGACAGCAAGGAAAAAAGAACTGCGCTTCTGAAGCAGTACAATCTCCCCGAACATCTGGGCACCCAGGCAGCGGCTCAGGCTCTCAGCAGGCTGATAACCAGAGAAGATTTTCTGAAAATGTTTCAGGCAAGTGAAAATAGCCCTTGACAAATTGTGGTTTTTTTCTTAGAATAAATATTAGTTTAGCCCATTAAATTTTTGCTTAGGAGAGGCTTTTATGACGCAGCGAGAACGTCAGATTCTTCGATGGATCGAAGAAAATCCAATGATCTCCCAGCAGGAGCTGGCAGATAAAGCCGGCATCACCCGGTCATCTGCAGGTGTCCACATCTCCAACCTGATGAAAAAAGGGTTTATATCCGGAAAAGGATATATTCTTCCTACTGCCACCTATGCCGTGGTAATCGGCGGCGTAAACATGGATGTGGGAGGCATCTCCTACAAAAAGCTGATCCCGGAAGACTCCAACCCCGGCAAGGTTCACATGAGCCTGGGCGGTGTGGGGCGAAACATCGCCCACAACATGGCCCTCCTGGGGATTGACACCAGGATGATCACCGTACTGGGCGATGATCTGTATGCCCAGAAAATAGCCTCCTCCTGCGGCGAGCTGGGAATTGACCTGAGCAAGTCTCTTCGCGTTCCGGGAGGAACCACTTCCACCTACCTCTTTATCGCCGATGAGAACGGGGATATGAGCCTTGCCCTCTCGGACATGGATATCTATCAGCATCTCAAGCCGTCGATTCTCGCTTCCCGTCTTTCATGGGTCAACAACGCACAGATCGCCGTGGTGGATTCCAACATTCCGGAGGAGACGATTGTCTGGCTCTGTGAGCACGCCGAAGTCCCGATTTTCGCTGACCCGGTTTCTGTCGCCAAAGCGGAAAAATTCCGCAATGTTCTGGGGAAGATCCATACACTCAAGCCCAACCGTCTGGAGGCGGAGCTCCTGTCCGGTGTGTCCATTCACGATGAGGAATCTTTAAACCGTGCAGCAGATGTGCTTCTTTCCGAAGGCATGCATCGGGTGTTCATCTCGCTGGGTGCAGAGGGCGTCCTGGCCGCCGATCAGAATGAACGGAAGCATTATCCCAACATTCCCGGGAATATGGTCAACACCACGGGATGCGGAGATGCTTTTATGGCGGCTCTTGTCTGGGCCTATCTGCAGGGAACCGATCTGGAAGGCAGCACGATGGCAGCTCTCGCGGCTTCATCCATAGCCATGGAAAGTATAGAAACAATCAATCCCGTTTTGAGCGTGGAGGCCATTCGGAACAGAATGGGTAAAACAGTATAATTCACACGGAGGAAATTATGAAAATGAATCAGTATCTCGACGTCGCGCCGGAAGTTGCAGAAGCACTGGCCGCAGGCAAGCCTGTTGTTGCTCTGGAGAGCACCATCATCTCTCACGGCATGCCCTACCCGAAAAATGTGGAGACTGCTCTGCTTGTGGAGCAGACCATCCGGGAAAACGGTGCCGTCCCCGCAACAATCGCTGTGATCGGCGGCAGGCTGAAGGCAGGCCTCAGCAAAGATGAAATTGAACACCTGGGCAAGTCCGGTCGGGCTGTCGCGAAAGCAAGCCGCCGTGACCTGCCTGTTCTGGTAGCCAGAGGGGAAGACGGTGCTACAACCGTCACCACCACCATGATTATTGCACATATGGCCGGCATCAAGATTTTCGCCACCGGCGGTATCGGCGGTGTACATCGCGGTGCGGAAGTGACAATGGATATCTCTGCCGACCTGGAAGAGCTTGCTCAGACCCCTGTGATGGTTGTGTGTGCAGGTGCCAAATCCATTCTTGATCTCGGCCTCACGCTGGAGTATCTTGAGACAAAAGGTGTTCCCGTGATCGGGTACGGAACGGAAGAGCTTCCCGCTTTCTATACACGCAAGAGCGGATTCGGCGTGGATTACCGCGTAGATTCTCCGGAAGAGCTGGCCGCTATTTTTAAGGCACAGCGTGATCTTGACTACAAGGGCGGCATGCTCGTGACCAACCCCATTCCGGAAGAGTATGCAATGGACAAAACAATTATCGATGCCGCCATTGAAAAGGCACTTTCCGAGGCAAAGGAACAGGGCATCCACGGCAAGGAAACTACGCCGTTCCTGCTTGCGAAGGTTGTGGAACTCACCGGCGGAGACAGCCTGGAAAGCAATATCAAGCTGGTTCTCAACAATGCAAAAGTTGCAGCACGTACTGCTGCTTGTCTGGCAAAATAAAATATTCAAACCGAAGTTCTTTCCGGAACTTCGGTTTTTCTTGAATCGGGATACGTTCCGTGGTACGATAGAACGAGATCAAAAAATATGCAGAATAAGGAGGAACCGATGAAAACCGTCAATAAACTGCATCGCACTGCAGCACTGTTTCTCTGTGTAGCTATGCTTTTTTCCTGTGCCGGTATCTCTGCGTCTGCAGAGGAAGCCGAAACTGCTCTCAACCCGGAAGATATCCGTTACCAGACCATCGGGATGGGCATGGCGGCATGGCTCAACGATTCCGAGCCGGATCTCTTCTCAGATCTCGTTTTATGGGATGCCACCGGGTGGTACGCCGCTTTAAAATACAGAGAGTCCGGTCAGGGGATTCTCTGGGAGAAAGAGGCAAAGGATTTTCTCGCCTCCTTCGGCTATCAGGGAGACCCGGTTCTGCCGGAAGCGTGGGAAGAATACGGTATCGTCCGGATCATCTCCGGTGCCGGGAAATCCAGAAACTATGACTTCCAGCAGCATAAAAAGATGTTTGATGCCATGGTCGGCATCACAGCGGAATTCAATGTCCAGGTTAAAGACTCCTCCACAGTTATTTTCAGCGTGACGGATCATGCTTTTGAGCGTGAAAAGATAACTTCGTTTCTGCTCACTTTTGCTAAAAATGATGATGAATACAGCATTTTCCCCTATAAAGTGGTGAAAGTGGAGCCTTATCAGGAGCAGCCCGAATGGGATGAGCGCCTGAACTTTACCTGGGATGATCTTATGAATGCAAATTACCTCCCCAACATCCTCTCCATTTATCCCTGCGTCAGGATAGGAACCCCTGCCATTTCAGCTGATGCCCAACTGTGGCTTTTCAAACACAATGACACCTATGTCCGTTACAATGAATCCTCCGGTTTCGCATTCGGCGTTTACGGGATGTATTCATTCGATATGACCAGGTGTACCGATGGACTTACACGACCCAGCGTCAGCTATATCAATTATGACCCGCTTCTGAATGAAGAAATGGAGAGCTATGTTCAGAACTATCTCACCGGTTTTCATCACGCAGAGTTGATCGGGCAGGAGGATGATCTGATCTGGCTGAAGCTCACAAGTGACTACGGCTATTTCGTCAAAGCGGCAGTGGATGCAGGTACACTTGTGATCAGAGAGCTGCAGTATTTTTACGACAACAGCGAGAGAAGCGCATCAGAGAACAGTTTCGTCTACACATCGCTGGTTCCGTCTTTCGAGTTTCTTTCCGGCTGGGACCTTCCCCTTCGAACTGTCACCGCCGTCTGGGAAAACTATGATGATTCCATCAAAAACTTCACCTTCCGCACCGAAACCGTTCAGCTCCCTTACAACTGGGAATATTTCCCCGCAGAAGCAAAATACGGCGATTATACCGTCTACACCAATCCCCGGTATATCGGAGACTACAGCTATCCGGGCGACTGGATGGATTACTCCATCTTTCTGACCACTGCAAAAGGTTAACCGAAAACAAACAGGCAACATCAGGAGGAAACAAATATGCCACCGAAAGGTCACAGTTCCAGCTCTCACAGCTCCCGTTCAAGTTCATCCCGATCGTCCTTCGGGAGCAGATCGGGCTCATCTTCCCGGTCATCCTTTTCCCGGCCCAGCTCTCATTCTTCCAGCAGCTTCAGCTCGCGCCCATCTTATAATTCCTCAAAGTCCTATTCCTCCAGGCCGTCTTCATGGCCGAGCCAGCATTCCTCGGGCAGCTACGGGAGCAGGCCGAAGACCCCTTCTTACGGACAAACACCTTACGGCAGCAGCATGCCGGGCATGCAGCAGCACAGGCCGCGTGTCAACCAGCCCATGGGCTTTATCATCAGTGAGCTTTTAAGGCCATCCTATACCTATGCCATCCACCACGACTATGTGTATTATCCCCAGTCCTGGACTGACAGCAGCACCGGCACTTCCTATCAGAGCGGTTACTACGATGAAAACGGAAACCGGTATGACAGCGTTTCCTATAAAAAAGACGGAAAATACGAAAACGTGCTGTGCCATTGCCCGTACTGCAGCCAGGATTCTATCCTGACGCTTGAAAATGACAAACCCTCTGCTCAGGATCTTGCCTGCCCTCATTGCGGCGGAACAATGGAAATCCGCTCTGCTCTGGACGAATACATGCAGAATTCCGGCAGCAGCGCTCAGACGGGATACACCGGACCTGTGAGCTCCGCCAAAGCGAAAAAAGGGAACCGCCTTCTCAAATGGATTATCATCGTATGCGTCGTGCTGTTCTCCCTGAATGTCATCCGGGCATGCATGGCAACACATTCCGCAACCTCCTACTCCTCCGGACAGAATTCATACTCCGTCACCCAGCAGGGGAATACCGGCACACAGACCGGCAGCAACTCCTACGGGTCTGAAATCCATCTCATCCGGCATCAGGACGGTTCTTACGGCATTCTTTCCGATCCCCTCCGGGATTATGATAAGGCACTGCAGTTTGACAGAGAGACCGGCAATTACTATGACCGGGAATCCGACTGCTGGCTGTGGCTGAACACCGATGTCACTCCCAGCGTCTGGCAGTACTGGTATGAGGGCATCTCATCCGATTTCGGTGACTACGGATGGATGGAATGGTCTGAAAAAGATCATGCCTGGTATATAGAAACCTCTTCCGGAAACTGGAACAGGCTCCCCTCAAGATATGACACAAGCTCTCTGTGGCACATCGCGTCTTAACCGCTTTATTGATTATGCATAATCAGTTGCAGAAATCGCTTCATTATGTAAACTGAAATTGACAAAAATTTATGATGTTCATCAATAGACAAGAGTCGGTTATTGTGCTATAGTATGACACACAACAAAAGTCCTCTTTTTTATTTTATATAGGCCGTCGTCATCCGGCACAGAAAACCTGAAGATCAGGATACACAAGGATTGCGAGTACAAGTCTTCAGGGGATGTCTGTGGGATGACGCGGCGTCTTATCCCAGGCGTCTAAACCTTGGCGAATTTGAAGAAAGAAGAGGTAATCAGGATGCTAGATATTAAGAATTCAGAGAAATAACCCTTGGCTGACCGAAGAGACGACAGCCAAGGGTTATTTCTTTTTTCGCGCATCCTGCTTAAGGCTCCAACATAATCCGCAGGATCTCTTCGTCCGTTCCCCGCATGCCTTCACGCCCGAGGCGCCCGACGCCGGAAACCATCCTGTCCACGCCTTTCTTTACAATTCCGTCACCGCCGTAAAACTGCTGTCCGTTCTGATACATGCGATAGCCGAGAATCGCAATGTCAAGCGCCAGTGCTATTTTCCCCGCACAAGAAGCTTTTGCCCCGTCGCATATCACGCCGGAGGATACCGCCAGAGAATTCACCAGCGTATGCGCAATCATCTTGAATGATTCACCTTTCAGGTAGGCAATTCCGCAAACCGCTGCCGTGCCTGCATTGATGACACCGCAGTAGGCGGAGAGCCTTCCGATGGGCGTCTTCTGGTAGATTGCCAGGAGATTGGACAGCACCAGTGCACGATAGAGCCTCTCCTCGTCGATGCCGGATTCTCTCGCAAACACAATGACCGGTACGGATGCCGTAATGCCCTGATTTCCGCTGCCGGAATTGATGATAACCGGCATTTCACACCCGTTCATTCTGGCATCAGATCCGGCAGCTGCATATGCCCTGCATTTCAGCAGAATACTGTTTTCACTGTGAAGATCCGAGAGATCCTGATACGACTTCAGCAGCACAGAGCCGATATTTGCTCCGTAATCCCCTCTGATTCCCTCTTCCGCAATCGCCATGTTGCACTCGATCTGGCGCCTGAGCAAAGGCCTGACATCATCCAGAATCACAGAGTCTGCATAATCCAGAATAGACTCGGCCGTCATAAAGGTGCGATCCGTCAGCTCGGTTTCCGTGTTTGCCTGTATCTCCGTTTCACGGAGCACTTTGCCGTCCCGTTCAACATACACAATATTGGTGTGGAAGTTCGCTATCCGGACTTTACTCCAATGCTCCCCGGCGTGCAGAAGCACGGTGAGATCAAAAACCAGACCGGAGGATGCAATCTCAATTTTGATCGGAACCTGTTCCAGAAAAGCCTGGAGCGTTTCCTTTTCCTCGTCTGTCACGGAGGCAATAACCTGAAGCTCCTTTGCCGCATCTCCCGCCACAATCCCGGCTGCAGCAGCCGCCGCAATTCCTCTCATGCCGTTTGTATTGGGAACCACAACACTTTTAACATTTTTTATGATATTTCCGCTGGCAGAAATCTCCACCCGGTCCGGAGCCATGCCAAGGGTCTCTCTTGCCACAGCTGCACAGTATGCCACAGCAATCGGCTCCGTGCAGCCCATTGCGGGGATCAGCTCTTCTTCCAGAATACTGGTATATATTCTGTACTCCGGGCTGTTTCTATCCATACCGAATCCTCCTTTTTCCTTTTGTATTGTTTAACATGTATTTAACAGCATCATACTACCGTTCCGGCATCTCTGTCAATCGGCAATCATCTTTACAAACCGGCAGGATAGGCTTATAATCCAACCAATGCCATCAAATCTGTCAGAAAGAGGTTTATGAAGTGAAAAAAGCTGTATGTATCGGTGCAGGTCAATTCGGCCGGGGCGTAATCGGCATGCTTCTGGAGCAGTCCGGTTATCATGTTGTTTTTGCCGATGTAAACGAGGCCGTGATTGATGATATCAATACACGAGGGGAATACACCGTCCGCCGTATTGACAGGCATGACAGCACCGTCACCGTTCAGAATATTTCCGCAGTCAGTTCTCTAAGTCCGGCGTTGGTTGATGCATGCGCATCCTGTGACATTCTGTGCACGTGCACGGGTCTCACCGCCCTGCCCAAGGTTGCCCCGGCAATTGCGGAGAGCATTGTGCGGAGAAAACAAGCCGGTTTCACGGGCTGGCTGAATATACTCGCCTGTGAAAACGCCCTCGGAGGCAGCACAATTCTGAAAAAGCTTGTGCTCTCTCATCTGCAGCAGGAAGATGCAGAGTATCTCGAAGAGCATTTCGGATTTCCCGACTGCGCGATTGACGGCATCATTCCTCCTGTCCGGAATGCACTTCCCGCAGACGTTACCGCCGAGGAGTATTATGAATGGGATGCTCTGAAAAGCGGTTTTCGCGGTCCGCTTCCCAACATTCATGGTCTTAACGTTGTAGAAGACCTTTCCCCCTATCTGGAACGGAAGCTCTTTACGCTAAACGGCCCGAATGCCGTGACAGGGGCTTTCGGTTGGCGAAAAGGATATCGCACCGTCCAGGAGTCTCTTGATGATCCCGAGATCTATGCTACGGTTTGGGAGATGATGGAGGAAGCCGGTGCCATGCTTTCCCGCCGACACGGCTTTACGCCGGAGGAGATGCTTGATTACCGCACCTTCATCATGAACAGATTCCGCAATGAGCATATTATTGATTCCTGTGAACGTGTTTCCAGAGAGCCGCTGCGAAAGCTAGCTTCCCATGACCGTATTATTGCCGCAATGAACTATGCACACGGTTTTGGGATAGAAACTCCGGCCTATTATAAAGGGATTGCAGAGGTTCTGCATTACAGCAATCCGAATGATGCCCAGAGTCTGGAAATGCAGCAGCTGATCGGCACACTGGGTGTCAGAAAAGCATTGGAATCGATCAGCGACATACCGGCAGAGAGCAGGGAAGCCTCCCTGATTGAAGCTGAATATAACAAAATCGCCGGTCAGATCCCCAATCCTGTCTGAGGGTAAAATTGATGCACTTTCAGGATCTGTTCTATTTTTCTGAGGCGGTCAAGTGTGGAAACATCTCAAAAGCAGCCAAAGAACTGCAGGTTTCCCGCCAGACCATTACCGCCACCCTCAGCCGGCTGGAAAAAGAAATCGGATATCCGCTCCTCATCAGGAGCAAAAACGGGATTGAGCTGAATGATGAGGGCCGCATGTTCTTCTCCCGGATCGACGATTTCTTTCAGGACGGGCATCAAATCATGCAGGACATGGTGGAATACGGCTCTGCGTATCGGCTTCCTCTGAGGATCGGTGTGACTGCCGGTGTGGAATACCCGGTATACCGTGTGCTGGACCGGTTTCGTGAAGAAAACGAGAGGGTTGATCTCAGCATTTCCTTTCTGTCCGGTAAAGTCAGCACAACAGAGCTCCTCAGCGGCAGGTATGACGTTGTGATCTCCCTGTATCAGAAGGCCATCAGTCCGAGGATCTCGGTCAGAACAATTGCAGCCTATCCGGCCTGTGTCGCCGTCCATCGGGAAAATCCGCTTTCAAACAAAAAATCCATCCGATTCGCGGATCTGGAAGGGGAGCGTATTCTGTCCTTTGTACATGATCTTGACAGCATAAAGCGGATCTGGGAGCGCAACTTCTCTTTCGCTCCGGAGGCAGACAACTACTTTTACAGTGAAGATGCCGCTCTGATTCTTTCCATGCTGGCGCAAAACGCGGGTATTGTTCTGTGTAATCCCACCTCAGTGATTGGAGAGATGCAAGACATTGTTCTGATCCCCCTGGCGGAAGACTATTCTCTCCCGATTCTGATGCTTGTGAGGGAAGACACCCTGGAAAACGAAAAATACAGCCACGTGCTTCTCACACTGGAAGAAGCGCTCAAAACTGCATGTGGTGGCACCCCGGCCTAGGCAGGCCGGGGTATTATACTGTAATATACTCCTTCAGCGACGCATCCACCGTAATGCTCACATGGTCCTCCAGCGAGATGTTCTCCCCGCATCGGATGTAGACCGCAGGCACTTTATGCCGGTAGACACCTCGTGCAGAAGGCTGTTCATCCAAACAGTCCGGGTAGAGGCTGCCCTGTTTTCTCCAGAGAAAGGCCGAATCCGATATCCGGACATCGCGGATCGGTGCGCTCTGCTCTCCCGCAATCATAATTGCCCCTTCGCAGGAAAATGACAGGTGGTCCATCACAACATGTTCGATCACCCCGGGGATCCTGCTTACGCCGGCGCGTTCGGTTGCAGACAAAAACACCGGCTCACCCTTGCCCCACCATACAACGACTTCCGAATCCTGTTTGACTCTGTCCCGGTATCGCAGGGTATTCCCGGTCACATGGTGCACCATGATGTCGGAAATCCGTCCTCCGTCGCGAGACCAGATCCCGATGCCCCGGGTGCAGTCTTCCAGAATGCAGTCACTCATGGTCACATGGTGGATATCTCCCCAGGTTTCCGTCCCGATTTTCAATGCAGACGACCGGGAATGCAGAATACACCCGGAGATCAGAATATTCCTGCAGGGGCCGTATTTTTTTGTCATCGGAGCCGTGGTTTTCATGACGATGCAGTCATCCGCACACTTGATTTTGCAGCCTCGGATAATCACATTCTGGCAGGAATCCGGATCAATCCCGTCATTGTTCGGCCCCCGATCATTATTGTCGATGCGGATGTTCTCAATCAGAACGTCCCGGCACCCCGCCATATGCAGTGTCCAGAAGGCGGCATCGTAGAAGGTCACATCTTTTACGGTCAGGTTCCGCACATCTTCCAGAAAGCTTGTCCGGGGCCGGAAGCCCCGAACCTTCAGTGGGCTTTCGTGGCTCCCGCCGTCAGTCTCGTCCTCAAAGAAGACCTCCCGTCCTCTTCCGTCAATTCTGCCGCTCCCGGAGATGGTGATGTTTTCTTCGTGCCGGGCAAACAGGAAGCAGCCGCCCTCCCAACCCGTGTCACGGTTGTCATCCTCCGCTTCAAGATCCTTGAGAAAGTCTGTCATGTCTGCCGGGTCAAGACTGGAGATCAGCTCTGCTCCGCTTTCCAGATGCATCTCTATATTTGACCGAAGCCGGATCGATCCGGAAAGAAAACGACCGGCAGGGATAACTATTTTTCCGCCTCCTGCATTCGCGCAGGTATCGATTGCCTGCTGAATGATCCCGGTGTTTCGCGTCTGTCCGTCACCGATTGCACCGAGGTCCGTGATTGTGATTGTCATCGCATTCTTCCTTTCGGATAATAACTGTTGTATTGTACGGCAAATATCGATATACTGATATACTGTAAGAGAATTCGGACAAAGGAGAACATGATATGATGTTAAAATGGCTGAAAAAGACTCTGGCTTTTCTTCTCGCTCTCGCAATGTGCCTTCCGGTCGGGACGACTGCCATGGCGGAAACGGATCAGACAGGAATTCACCCGGAAGCTGCGGATGAGATTCCGCAATCCTGGGAACTCATTGAAAAAGCGGTAGTGCTCTATGGCACCGGAGGAGAGGCTTATGAGGGAGAGATCCGTCATCTGCTGGAAGAACTGGATAAAGTTGACACCGCAGCGGCGGAAAAATGGAGAGAGATCCTGAAACTGTGGCGGGATGATAATCTGACGGTAAATGAAGAGATCCTTCCTGACGGGCTGCCGGATACGGATGAGCTTTGCCTGGTAGGACTGGGATTTCAGCTGAATCCTGACGGGAGCATGAAGGAGGAACTGCTTCATCGCCTTGAAACGTTGAAGCGTTGTGCCGAACAATATCCGAATGCCCGGATTGTCTGTACCGGAGGAGGCACCGCACCGGATCATCCGTCTGCCACGGAAGCCGGCGAGATGGCCAGATGGCTGGCAGAAAACGGTATTGACTCTTCGCGCATCCTTGTCGAAGATCGTTCGCAGACCACAGCGCAGAATGCGATTTATACCATGGACCTCCTGAAGGAGAAGGCCCCGCAGGTAAACAGCCTGGCGATTATTTCCAGTGATTATCACATCGCTACCGGTGTGCTTCTCTTTGGAGCAGAGGCTCTTCTGCGTGAGAGGAACAACATAAAGGTTATTTCCAATGCCGCGTGGAAGGCACCTTCCGGTGAACTGTCTCTCATGTTCCAGGCGGGAGCTTTGATCGAACTGCTCGGTGATAAGCAGACCGCCTATGACATCTACTTTGAAACATATGACATTCACGAGATTATTCCGCTCAACTGAATTCTAGCCAGGACACAGAGCCGGTTCTTTTGTCCTTCCCCCGGTAGACTATCCGGCATCCCCAAGGACACAGGGACGGATCTTCCGTCTTATTCATCTCCAAGCAGAATATCGAGCATTTCGGCCTCGTCCACACAGACGGGGTCGTATTTTATCTTCTTCATCCTCACCCCACAGGCAGGGCACTCCTCCCACGGCTCCTCAAACCTCGCCCCGCACCGGGAACAGACATACTCCGTCCCGTCAAACAGATGTTCCTTCTCAATCCAATACGGTTTTCTCATTCGGGTCTTCCTCTTCCGTATGGTGGCAATAAGCGTAATACCAGCATTCATAAGGTCCATGGTTCTCTTCCTCTATCTTTCATCCTGAAAAAGATCGTCCAGCAGCACTTCTTGATTCACAATCCCGCTGTATTTGTTCTGCAGAATGCCGAAAGTGCTGATCATGGAAAGCTGTATTGTTTTGCGGCAGTTGGTCGCTTCCCGGAAGACACTGATCTTGTTGCGCAGCTTCTGGTCATAGTCTTTGTCGATCTCAAAGCGGTTGATGGAAAATTTTATCTCACAGAGCGTAACTACCTGATCGCGCCGGTCGATGATTAAATCGATCTGTGCGCTTGTTCGGGGGCCTTCCTCGCCCACTGTGCCGAACCAGGAAGATTCCTCCGACAAAACGCCTGCGATTCCCAGTTTTTTCTTGATCTGCGGAATGTGATCCTTGCAAAGCTGCTCAAAAGTAAGCCCTGCCCATGCTCTTTGTGCGGGATTATCCAGAGTATTGCTCCAGAAATGTTCGTCCTTTCCAAAACCGCCTTTGATAAAGCGATAGTAGAACAGCGAATAGTAATCCGAAAGTTGATAGATCACCTCATTCGACTTTTTTCCGTAGAGAGCATTTTTTCTTACAAAACCGGAATCTACCAGGTCGTTCAACATTCTGGACAGAGCGCCGTTCATCGGCAGCCTGCTCTGTTGTGCGATCTCTCTGCGCGTCAATCCCATACGCTTTTTGCTCAATTGTTCCACAATTTTGATATATTGCTCACTGTTTGAAAACAGGGTCTTATAGAGATGGTCAAACTCATCCCACAACTCAGCACGCTTACGAAAGAACAGGTTGTCGATATTAGCGTTAAAGGATAACTCCGGGTCGAGCAGACTGAGATAATACGGGATCCCGCCAAGAATCATATAGCATTCAGCAATATCTCGTCTTGACCATATAATGTCTTTAGATTGCAGATACAGCTCCGTCTCACCAAGAGAAAAGGGCTGCAGGTACAGGCGGCATGTCTGGCGGTTGAACAATCCGCCTTTGTTCTCAGCGATCTTTTCAACCATCCACGAGGTTGCTGAGCCGCAGACGATAAAGACAAGATGGTCCTGCGTGCAGCCCCAATCGTTCCAGAACCACTCGAACGCAGGCAGAAAACCTGAACGCTGTGTATCCATCCAGGGCATTTCATCAAAGAATACGACGCATTTGCTTCCAGTCGGGAGCGAGGAAAGATACTCCCGTAAAAGCTGAAATGCTTCAATCCAGTCCCTGGGTACCGGATTGTTTTTGCCGGTCTGGCGGTTCAGTTCTACTGAAAAGTAACGTAGTTGCGTTTCTTTCGGTTCCGCATAAGCACCGGTGAGTTTAAAATCAAAGCGCCCATCAAAGAACTGGTTAATGAGAAAGGTTTTCCCAACTCTACGCCGCCCGTAGACAATGATCAGCTGCGCCTGATTCGCCCGCATACACTTTTCCAGTCGTTCCCGCTCAGCAGTTCTGCCGATAATCCGCCTCTCACTCATAACGCACCTCTTATGGGAATTTTAGCTCAGTATAACATTGTAAAAGACAAAATACAAGCCTTATTTTGTCTTTTAGTATGTTCTATTCTTCAAGAATAATAATTTTGTTCCTCTATTTTGTCTTCTTATGGGTTGAATTACCATAAACCGGAATAGAAACCTGCCTGATCTGTCAGGTGATGTTTCCTATGCAAAAAAGAGAGATGTTACCGGCGCAGGCTGTGCATTGGCTCAAACTTTTTAAATGAGCCAATGCATGAAAAGCCCCGAAATACGGGCGTTTTTGCCCATTGGCTCATGAGCCGATGGGCAGGATGCAATGAGCCAATGGGCAGCTGCTTTACAGAATGAAGGGCACCATCAATCTGGATTATCGCAGCCTGTATCATCATTTTGAAAACGGGTGTTTGATGGCAGGCAGTCGGGCAGTGCTTGATGTGAAACGCGATTTTGATCAGACTATCGAGCAGTGCACCGAGGTCACGGACCAATACCGGAATATTCGGTCGGCTTACCTGAAATTCAGCCAGTTAATTATGCGCCTTTTTGCAGAGCTTCTTTAATAACAATGGGAAAGAAAGAACAACGCGAGAAGGAGCTCCTTCAGAAAGTGAATCAGCTGGGAGAGGAAGTGCTCAATTCTGATCGTTTTCTCTCTGCCTGGGATATTCCGCACCACGGGAATGTCAGCGTAGCAATGCACAGCCTGCACGTTGCAAAAGAGAGCTGTCGCATCGCCGATTGGCTGCAGCGTCATGGGGTGAAGATCAGTGATGAGGATGCAGTGCGCAGCAGTCTGCTCCATGATATCGGGATGACGGAGAGGCGGGTCTTTTCCAGTCCATCATGGAGGAAAGCCTACACGCATCCCGATCGGGGAACGGAAATAGCGGAAAAAGAATATCATGCAAATGAAATTCAGAAAGACGCGATTCAGCGGCACATGTGGCCGATCTGCGTAATCCCGCCTTCTCATGTCGCCGGGTGGGTTGTCCTGGCTCTGGATAAAATGGCGACTGAAGCAGTTATCAGTACATTAACGAAGCAAAAAGAGTATAGTAAACAGCCTAATTGGTGCAACACAATGAACCTCGTATTTACTACGGAACAGGGGCGGAACTTATGCATTCAGACAGTCGAAAAACCATTCAAGAGAATTGTACGTAAGTTGGGGCTGTCAGAGATGCGTATACATGACTTGAGGCACACGTTCGCCACTCGCTGTCTGGCGAACGGAGACAGTATCATGAGCGTGTCGGCGCAGCTAGGGCACAGCAACGTCAGTACGACGGTCAATATATTTTCTCACACTACGGACGAAATGTTGAAGGAGTCAGCTCACAGGAGGAGTCAGCAAAACGAAAAATTGCTGAAATCTGAACCCGAGAAAAAGACCGGAAAAGTTCCTAACACTGAAACCTCAGTTTTTACGTAATAGCTCGACTCCCAGAGTATCAAGCAGTTCCTGCGTCTTCTTCTGGATAGCGGAGACCCTGATTCCTTGGC
>CACYYN010000043.1 GCA_902778665.1 Oscillospiraceae bacterium
GATCCAGGCCGGAGAGATTGATGGTGATGACAGGCCGTGAGGCCTCAATTTCTGCCTGCCTGTCGGCTTCCAGTGCTGCTTTGACGGAAGAAGAAATCCAGTCGGCACAGGGCTTTTCCCGAAGGGGATGGCCAGCTTTCAGATATTTGCGGATCTGCCGATCTGCCTCATGCCAGAAGGACTGAATCTGTCCCAGATCGAAATACAGCTTTTCATATTTTTTTTCCTGCCAGATGCCGTTATGGCAGAAGTAGCTTCTGCAGGGATTCAGCGTGTATTCCCGGTCGTAAATCTCAATACGTTCCCAGTAAAAGACAGTGTTGGAAAGAGGATGCCAGGAATAGGCTTTTTGTTGACCAAAGACGGAAAAAAACAGGTCTTTCTTCTCTCGCGTGAAGGATGCACATGCATGCCGCCAGGCATCTGCGACAAGGTGCTTCCGTTTTGACTCCAAGTCTGCAGGATAGACAGAAGAAGTTTCTTTCTTCCCGGAATAATAGAAAAGCGCAGAAAAAAGATCGTCGTCGGAAGAACCTTCCGGCATTTTCAGGACAGCAAGAAAACGGTCTGCTTCCAAATCTTCCCGGGGAATATAGAGCAGAGCAGAATCCAGGGGAATATTGCGGACTACGGAGAACTCCAGCATCCACCGGTGAAGATTTTTCCGGATACCCGGATCTCCGATTCCGGAATCCAGATAGCCCGTTTCAAAATCCCTCATTTTCCGGAGAGAATCTTCCGGAGAGGAGGTGCCGATTTCGTTCAGCAGTTCATAGAGATAAAGGAAGGCAAAGGAAGTGGCAGAAGAAGGATACTCTCCTTTTCGAAGGTGTGTGCGCCAGGTAAAATATCCCCGAAGCTGACGAAGATTAAGATCATGATAGGTGGGAAAATAGTGAAGATACTGCCCCGTCCACGGAGCATTATCTTCATACTGTTCCATGAACTTTCCCTGCCGGTAAAAATTCTCACATTTCTGCCTGAAGGAACCATCTCCGTATTCATAGAGGCGAAGCATCTCGCCGATCGGTTCCGGAATATCAGCGTCTATGGGAGCGGAAGTTGTGGGAAAGGATGGAAGCGGAGAAGATGAATAGACAGATGGTCCGGATTTCCGGTTGTTATCCAGAACAATCGTATATCCCCGCTGTTCGCCGGATGTGACTGCACGGTCCAGAAGGCGGAAGACCACATCAGGATCGGTATTCCGGTCTATGGTGACTCCGACCCATTTCTGGCCTTTCATTCGGAACGGCGGAGAGAGAAAAGAGGCAGAAATCTCCTGAAGGGTCTGGCGGCCGCATTTGATGTCGCACCGTTCGACATTGGCGCCGGTGCTGAAGTCCTTCTGTCGGATCAGTAAGGCAACCCATTTTTCCGTCTCGGGATCGGCGAGGACGGAAAAGCCGGGAAAGTCAGACCACTTGCGCTGCTCCAATATATGATATTTTTTTTCGGCATATGCCGCCAGGTCTGACAGAGTCAAAACGCAGCCTCTTTTCTTCCGTAATTGTGCAAATAATGGAAACTGTGTACAGGCTATTAATATACCATAACCGGCTGCAGTTTCCAAGTACTCTGTTCGTAAACCGGAAAATGAAAAAGAGAAGAAAAAATGTTTGCTTTTGTGAGATAGCTTTTTTATAATCACTATAATCGTGATTAAACTGGAAACACAAAAGAAAGAGGGAGAACCATGAAATATCAGGATTTTAACCACGACTGGACAGTAAGACACCTGGACGAAGAAGGCCCCGGGATGCCTGTTATACTGCCGGATGATGCAATGCTGCGTGAGAAAAGAACGGGAGAGGCACAGGGCGGATTGAATGTCAGCTGGTTTGAAGGAAGAGACTATGTTTATACAAAAATCATCAATCTGACAGAAAATGAGCTGGAGAAGCACCATGTTCTGGAATTTGAAGGCGTATATCGGAAGGCGGAAGTGCGGATCAACGGAGAAAAGGCTTCATTCTGCCCTTACGGATATTCAAACTTCTATACAGACTGCGACGCATTTTTTCATGAGGGTGAGAATACGGTTGAAGTGATTGCCCGTAATGCAGATCAGCCGAATTCACGGTGGTATTCCGGTTCGGGGATTTACCGGCCTGTCCGGCTCTGGACGGGAGGAAAAGATCGCATCGAGTTGAACGGGGTAAAAATCAGAACACTTTCCACTTCACCTGCCCGAATTGAAGTGAGAGTAAAGACCAGTACGGAAGGACCGGTATCTGTAGAAATCCTTGCCGATAATAAGACTCTGGCAACGGCTTCCGGAGAAGAACGAAGGTTTGAGATAGAACTTCCGCAGGCAGAACTGTGGAGCACGGAGAAGCCAATCCTGTATATCTGCCGGGTCCGGTTTGCAGACGATGAGGTTTCGGAGCAATTTGGCGTGCGGACGATTGCATGGGGGAAGAACGGCTTTCTGATCAACGGGAAGCGCGTTATTCTGCGGGGTGCCTGTGTTCATCACGATAACGGGCTGCTGGGAGCGGTCTGTGACCCGGACGCACTGGAAAGACGGATCCGCATATTAAAGGAGAACGGATATAATGCCCTTCGATCAGCCCATAATCCCTGCTCGAAAACCGCTTTGGAAATCTGTGACCGGCTGGGAATGCTTGTGATGGATGAATATATCGATCACTGGTATATCCACAAAACGCTGTACGACTATGTAGAGTATTTTGACACCTGGTGGAAGCAGGATCTGACCTATATGGTGGAGAAGGACTATAACCATCCCAGTGTGATATTGTATTCAACCGGGAATGAGGTGGCAGAGACAGCACAGCCGAAAGGAATTGCCCTGGCGGGCGAGATGACGCAGTGGCTTCATCAGCTGGATGATACAAGGCCTGTTACCTGCGGAATCAACATCTTCTTCAACTTCCTCAATTCCATCGGCTTCGGACAGTATTCCGATGAGAAAGCAGCAAAAGAAGCAGAACGGAACGCCAAGGCAAAAGCAGAAGGGAAAAAAGCAAAGGAAAGCGCAACAGGCTCCAAATTCTTTAATGATCTGGCCGGATTAATGGGTGCGGACTTCATGAAGTTCGGAGCAACTTTGCACGGATCTGACGTGACAACCAGAGATGCATTTGCCAACATGGACATCGCCGGATACAACTACGGAGAAAAACGGTACAGGAGAGACCTGAAAAAGTATCCGGATCGGCTGATCCTTGGGTCGGAAACTTTCTGCTCGGATGCGTATAAATTCTGGGAACTGGCTAAGCGGGAACCACGGCTGATCGGAGACTTTGTCTGGTCCGGGATAGATTATCTCGGTGAGGTAGGAATCGGCAGCTGGGAATATGCTGACTATGCACCGCGGTTTGACAATGGACCCGGCTGGATCAGTGCCGGTGCAGGCAGAATCGATCTGACCGGGAAACCCCTCGGCGAGGCACTCTACACGAAGGTTGCGTTTGAATTGGAAAAAGGACCGTATATTGCTGTGCGGCCGGTCTGCCATGAGGGACGGCATAGCCCCAGTGCATGGAAGATGACCAATGCCATGCCCAGCTGGAGCTGGCAGGGCTGTGAAGGCAAGAGCGCAACGGTGGAGGTTTATGCCAGGGCTGCTGCAGTAGAGATCTTTGTAAACGGAAAGACAAAGGGGAAGAAGCAGCTCCGGGATGACTGCCGGGCATTGTTCAAAGTCCCGTACGAAGAGGGGACGATTGAAGCAGTGAGTTATGATGAAGCCGGACAGATAATCGGAAGGCAGGCTTTGCACTCAGCCGGAGATGAAACCATTCTGCAGGTTGTGCCGGAAGAGACGACCGTGAGACCGGGACATCTGGCATTCATCCGACTGAAATTCACCGATCAGAACGGGGAGACCAAGCCCACAGAACGGGGCATCCTCGATGTGGAGGTTGAAGGAGGAAAACTGGTAGGGCTCGGCTCTGCCTGCCCGTACTATGAATGGGATTATCTCGGCAGCCGGTGCGACACCTATTATGGAGAGGCACTTGCGATTGTGCGGGCAGGTGAAAAGGGAGAGATTCGTCTGAAAGCAGGCAATGACCGGGTTTCTGCCCAAACGACTGTTTCGATTATTTCTGACTGAAAAATGATAGACAAATAGCTTTCTGTATAATAGCCGAAGAATAATCAAACTGCGATTAAACTGAATTTCGGGAATCAATGCGAGTAGTATGAATTGACTAACATTTTATTCTGATGATATAATGCTTCCTCCGTAGGGAGGAAGACATATGGATTTTTTGTTTATCCTGAATAGTGCCTTGCTGGGCGTTGGTTTGGCGATGGATGCCTTTTCCGTTTCCTTGGCGAACGGTCTGCACGAGCCTCAGATGGCGAAAAAAAGAATGTGCGGGATCGCCGGTGTTTATGCTTTTTTTCAATATGCCATGCCGATGATTGGGTGGATCTGTGTTCATACCATTGTGGAACTGTTTTCTGTCTTTGAAAAGGCAATACCATGGATTGCACTGGTCCTTCTGCTGTATATCGGTGGAAAGATGCTTCTGGAGGGAATCCGAGAGAAGGACAAAAAGACCGAGACAACAGACAGACACCACCTTTCAGGGAAAGATCTTCTCGTTCAGGGAATTGCCACTTCAATAGACGCATTGTCGGTTGGTTTTACCATTGCTGATTATAATTTCAGATTGGCAAACCTGGCGGCTGCTATTATTGCGGGAGTAACCTTTGGCATTTGTATTGGCGGACTGGAGATCGGGAAAAAGGCGGGAACACGGCTGACATGGAAGGCGTCTGTTCTCGGCGGGTGTATTCTGATTGCGATCGGAATTGAGATTTTTCTCAAGGGTCTGCTGAAAGCCTGATCAGGATAATAGTTTCAAAAAAGAAAACAGACTTCTCACGGACTGTGTGAAGTCTGTTTTTGCAGTTGATAAGGAGTTTTTCACCTGAATTTTACAAAAAAGATAGTCAGGTTTTATCTGTGCTTTCTGCGCGATAGCAGGCAACCTTGTGGCCGGGAGCCACTTCTTTCAGCTCGGGTTCACCGTGCAGGCACTGTTCCGTCGCATAAATGCAACGGCTGGCGAAGCGGCATGCCTTCGGAAGATTGATAGGAGAGGTAATCTCTCCCTTCAGGATAATCCTTTCCCGACGATTTTCGAGCTTCGGAACCGGAATTGCACTGAGCAAAGCCTGTGTATACGGATGAGTTGGTGCTGCAAAAAGCTCATCAGAGGGCGCCAGTTCAATAATCTTACCCAGATACATGACAGCAATATTATCGGAGAAATGGTGCACAACACTGAGATCATGAGTGATGAACATGTAGGTCAGACCCATCTGTTTCTGCAGATCCTCCAGAAGATTCAGAATCTGGGCCTGAATAGAAACATCCAGAGCGGAAACAGGTTCATCGCAGACGATGAACTTCGGGTTGACAGAGAGTGCACGGGCAATGCCGATTCTCTGTCGGCGGCCACCATCCAGCTCATGCGGATAGGTGGAATAGTAGCGCTGTGCAAGGCCGACTGTTTCCATCAGTTCCAGAACGCGTTTTTGGCGATCTTTAGATGAAGAGATAATGTTGTGGATCCGTAGAGGCTCTTCTATAATCTGACCGACGGTTTTGCGTGGATCCAAGGAGGCAAGGGGATCCTGGAAGATCATCTGCATTTCTTTCCGTTTGCTGCGAAGCTTGGCTTCGCTGAGCTTGGAGATATTTTCACCGTCTAGAATGATTGAGCCTTCCGTCGGCTCCAGGAGGCGAAGCACTACACGCCCGGTAGTGGATTTTCCGCAACCCGATTCTCCGACCACGCCGAGTGTTTCACCGCGGTTAATAGAGAAGGTGACGTCATCTACCGCATGGAGAATACCCTTTGGTGTCTTGAAATATTTTTTTACATTTTTAACATCCAACAGAACGTCTGACATGATTTAACCCTCCTTGAAAAGATGGCATGCAACCTGATGCTCTCCGCCGATATTTACGAGAGTTGGCCGTTCCGTACGGCATTTTTCTGTAGCATGCGGGCAGCGGGGGCAGAATGTGCATCCCTGAGGCAGCTTGGTCGGATCCGGCATAAGGCCGGGAATGGGTTTCAGACGCTGTGTTCTATCATCCATGTTGGGAAGAGAACCAAACAGACCTACAGTATAAGGGTGGGCCGTACTGTTGAAGATGTCTTCCAGCGTGCCGTATTCCACAATCTGACCTGCATAGACGATGGCAACCGTGTCGCAGATTTCTGCGACAATGCCGAGGTCATGGGTGATCATGATCATGGACATGTTGTATTGTTTCTTCAAATCCCGGATCATGTCCAGAACCTGAGCCTGAATGGTGACATCAAGGGCAGTAGTCGGTTCGTCAGCGATCAGAATTTCAGGAGAGCAAGCCAGAGCCATAGCAATGACAACACGCTGCTTCATTCCACCGGAGAACTGATGGGGAAACTCAACACCGCGGTCACCTGGAATGCCGACCATCTCCAGCATAGTGCGTGCTTTCTCAACAGATTCTTTCTTTCCGCATTTTTCGTGAAGACGGATCACTTCAGCAATCTGGTTTTCAACGGTTTTGGTGGGGTTCAGGCTCGTCATAGGATCCTGGAAGATCATAGACACAACATTGCCGCGGATAGATTCCATCTGCTTCTCTGATAGAGTGCCGATATCTTCACCCTGTACTTTTATAGTGCCGCTGACAACGCCTGGAGGAGACGGAATCAGTCGGAGGACAGACAGACCAGTTGTGGTTTTACCTGCGCCGGTTTCTCCAACAAGACCGATAGTTTCTCCCTTGGCGAGCTTGAAACTGATACCGTTGAGCGCATGGACGACTTCTTTGTCCACATGATATTCTACTTTGAGGTTCTCTATCTCAAGAGCATATGCTTTTTCTTCAGACATTCAGGAACCTCCTCAGCGAAGCCGGGGATCCAGTGCATCACGGAGACCGTCTCCCAGAAGATTCAGGGAGAGAATGGTTGTCATGATGGCAAGACCCGGGAAAATAGTAAGATACGTGTGCTCACGCATATAGGAGCGCGAACTGGACAGAAGGGCGCCCCACTCCGGTTTCGGAGGGGCAACACCGAGGCCGAGGAAGCTCAGACCGGATATGGTCAAAATCGTGACGGCAATGCTCAGTGTAAACTGCACTAAGACGGGGGCAATGCAGTTTGGCAGAATATGATCCATAATGATGGTGGAAGTCTTTGCTCCGATTGCACGGGCGGCCTCAATGTGCTCGCTGCCACGCTGAGTCATAACCGAGCTGCGCAGCAAGCGACAGAAAATCGGAATATTAGAGATGGCAAGGGCAATAATCAGTGTAAAAGTGCTGGTGCCGAGAGCAGCAACCAACGTAATAGCAAACAGGGTTTCCGGGATTGCAAGGAGCATATCCGTAACGCGCATGATGATGCTGTCTACTGCGCCGCCGAAATACCCGGAAATTGCACCAAAGAAGCAGCCGACCACAGCAGCCAGGCAGACTGCTGCAAAACTGATAAACAGAGATGCACGGGAGCCATAGATAATACGCGCCAGCAGATCACGCCCCATTTCATCAGTTCCAAAAGGATGCTTCCAGCTGGGCTCCTGAAGGAGCTCATTGTAGTTCTGACCGATTACATCAGTGTCATAGTCAAAGATAACTCCGGCAAAAAGTGCGAGGAGAAAAAGAATAACAACAATCACGAGACCGATCATGGCACCTTTGTTTTTTTTCAGGCGCTTCCACGTCTCAGCAAACATACTTCTCTGTCTGAAGTCAGAATTTTCCATACAGCACCTCCTTACTGATATTGTGACTTGATCCGGGGATCAATGAACGCATAAAGAACATCCACAATCAGATTGACCAGAGAGAAGCATATGGAAAAAATGATGATGCATCCCAGGACAACAGGGGTGTTTCTTGATTGAATAGATTGCACCAGAAGACGACCGATGCCGGGCCAGGCAAAAACGGTCTCGCAGATGACAGCGCCTGCAAGCAGGCCTCCGATGCGAAGACCAATGACTGTAACGGTGGGAATCATGGCGTTGGGCACCGCATGCTGAAGAATCACATTCCGGTTGGAGACGCCTTTGGCTCTTGCTGTACGAATATAGTCCTGCCGGATAACCTCCAGCATGGAGGAACGGGTTACACGGGCCATAGCGGCCATGCTGTTGAAACCCAGCGTAAGAGCAGGCAGAATGATGCCCTTCAGAGTATTCACCTGTCCGCTGACCGGAAACCACTTCAGATTGACGGCGAAAACAAGAATCAGAATCAGGCCAAACCAGAATGTGGGGCAGGAAATACCGATGATTGCAATAAACATAGAGAAGCTATCAAAAAATGTGTTCTGTTTGACAGCAGCAATAATACCAAGCGGCAGAGCAAGAACCACTGAAATCAGGCTTGCTACAAGTGCAAGTTTGATTGTATTGGGGAAGCGGGACCAGATTTCAGTGGAAACATCAATACGGCTCTGATAAGAGGTTCCAAAATCTCCGTGTAGAAGATTCCAGATGTAACGCAGGTACTGGACAATAATGGGGTCATTCAGGCCCATCTCTTCACGCAGTGCCTCCACCTGCTCAACGGAAGCCTGCTCGCCCAGAATAGTTCTTGCAGGGTCACCGGGGGCAAGGCTCATGATGCAGTAAACAATCAGCGTCACGCCCAGAACAACCGGGATCATGGCAAGGAGACGTTTTCCAATATATTTCAGCATGTATTCACTTCCATTCTGAGAGAAGTATAATTGCGAGATATCACACTGCCGAAAAGCCAAAAGACTTTTCGGCAGTGTCCAATAAGATTATCAATTCAGTTGCGTCCCTGTTGGACGCAAAACTTTAGAGACTGACTGAAAAGCTCAGAGATTAGTCCCAATACCACTCACCAACATAGAAGTAGCCGTTAGGCAGAACATTGACGTTGGCGAGGTTAGCCTTGTAGGCATAGAGCCTCTGGTTCTGATAGAGAGAAACCTGCGGGCACATGTCGTTAATTTTGGCATTGACTTCTTCGAGGATAGCAGCGCACTCTTCGTTGGTACGTGCAGCTGCTGCCTTCTCGATGAGAGCATCGACTTCAGGATCGTTCAGGCGAGACTTGTTAGCTGCGCCGATGGAACTGGAGTGGAAGTTCATCATCAGGTACTGCACCATGGAGCTTGCAGAGTAACCGCCGATGAAGCCTGTGTGCTCGCCCCGGGCTGTGACATCGAGATAGGTAGCGAGATCCATCTGCTCGATGGTGGCGTTGATGCCTACATCTTTCAGGTTGGCAAGGATAACTTCTGCTGCACGCTTTTTAGCGTCGTTGGAGCAGATGATGGAGAGCTCAATGTCAGCAGGATTGCCGCCCCATGCTGCGAGATATTCTTTTGCTTTTTCAACACTGTAGCCTTCCACACAGCCTTCGGTGGTAGAGCCGGAGAAGGTGGTAGGAGCCTGGGCATAAACAACAGATGCATGGCCGTTTTCAGCAATCTGGACAACAGCCTGCTTATTGACAGCGCAGTCAATAGCCTTGCGGACGTTGACATCGGAGAGGTATCCCTTGGTGTCGTTCAGGTTGAGGAAGTTGAGCGTGATGGAGTCAACAATGTCCATGTACAGGTCAGGATTGTCCTGAATGCCTGCCATATTGGCAGCATCAACGTCGATGACAAAGTCAACTTCGCCGGCTTCCAGAACGAGAGAACGGGACGTGCCTTCCGGAATGAAGCGCCAGATTAGGTTCTTGATGGCAGGAGCGCCTGCAAAGTAGTCTTCGTTAGCAACATATTCAATGCTGTCACCATGATTCCACTTTACAAACTTGTATGCGCCGGTTCCGCAGGGTTCAGCGTTGAAATCATGACCGGATTCCAACAGAGATTTCGGAAGAACGAAGTTTGCATGGTTTGCAAGAGAGTAGAGCAGGTTGGAATTATAGCCGTCTGTGGTGATAGTGACAGTGTATTTGTCGGTTGCTTCAACAGCAGTGTAGTCTTTTGTGAAGCTGGCAACATTGGGCTTGGACTGTGCATCGATCATGGAAGCAACAACATCATCAGCAGTCAGTTCTTCACCATTGTGGAACTTAACCCCTTCTCTGAGTTTAAAAACCCAGGTGCAGCCGTCTTCAGAAACAGTGTAGCTTTCTGCAAGATCGGGAACCGGATTCATGTTGTAGTCGAGCTTCATCAGACCATTGTAACTGAGAACGTTCAGAAATGCAGTCTGAAGAGCATCATGACCGGTTGTGGACAGGTTGTCGGACTCGTCCGGGGCTGCCACAATGAGGGTATCCTTGCCGTCGGCTGCTGCAAAAGCAGACATCGAGAGCACCATGACCAGAGCAAGAATAAGAGCTAAGGTTCTTTTCATTGGAATTCTCCTTTTTCATTTTTTCAGGCGGGATTATTCATCCGCTCTGTATATTTTGGTATGATACCACAACTAAAGAACGCGTGCAAATATTTTTTTTAACTTTCGGCTTGACAATGAGGAATGACGTTCTTAAGATATAGAATACTTAAAATGAAAGAAGGCGTTCTTCTATGAAAGATAATCTTCAGGACAGATTATTATATCGTTTTCTGCGTTATGCAGCCATAACAACCCAGAGCAAGCGGGAATCGGAGATCATTCCGAGCACGCCCGGCCAATGGGAACTGGCCAGACTTCTTATGAAGGATATTGCAGAGCTGGGCGTAACGGATATTACGATCGATGAGCATGCAGTTGTGATCGGGCGACTCCCTGCCCGCCTGCCGGATGATCATGCTCCCGTGCCGACGGTGGGCTGGGTCACGCATATGGACACGGTAGACGTCGGCATGTCTCCGGATATCCACCCTGTGATTATCCGGAATTATCAGGGGGGAGATATCTGCCAGAATAAAGAGAAACAGATCTTCATCTCTGTGCAGGAGCACCCGGAACTGCTGAAATATATCGGTCAGGATATCGTGGTAAGTGACGGAACCTCCGTCCTTGGTGCAGATGACAAGGCGGCAGTAGCCAACATTGTGACTGCACTTGAAGTCCTTGCGGAGAATCCGGACATCCCCCACGGAGAGATTTATGTCTGCTTCGTGCCGGATGAAGAGATTGGTCTTTGCGGAGCAAAATCTATGGATATGAGCAGATTCCCGGTGGAGTTTGCCTATACCATCGACTGCTGTGAACAGGGTGAGCTTGTCTACCAGACTTTTAATGCGGGGAATGCGAAGCTCTATATCACCGGCGTAACGGCACACCCTATGTCCTCTAAAAACAACACGGTGAACCCGATTCTCATTGCGCATGATTTCATGAATTTGCTGGATCGCGGGGAGACTCCGGAGTATACAGAGAAAACGGAAGGTTATATCTGGGTGACAGGCATCGAGGGCAATCAGCTCAATGCGGTGCTTGACCTCAATATCCGGGATCATGATAGGGAGAAATATCTGGCCAAGAAGGAATATCTGAAAGCCTGCACGGAGATGATGAAGCTTCGGCACCCGAAGGCAAAACTGACTCTTGAAATGGCCGATGACTACAGCAATATCAAGGATGCCATTACGCCGGAGAATCGTAAGTGTGTGGATTATCTGTTCCAGGCGATGAAGGAGCTGAATATTGTCCCGCTGGATATTGCCATGCGTGGCGGAACGGACGGATCCTATATCTCCACAAAAGGAATTCCGACCCCCAACTATTTCACAGGCGCCCACAACTTCCATTCACGCTGTGAATTCATGCCGATGGGGGCAGTAGAAAACTCCTGCAGGACGACACTGAAGCTCATTGAACTCATTACCAACGGCTGAAAGGACAAAAACAGAATGCGCCGGCTCAAAGCCTCATTCTGTTTGAAGGAAAAAATAAAATGCTCGCAAATAAACCGGTTATCGGTATTTCAGCCCCCTATCATGAAGAATCGAGGGGCTATCGTATTACGCATTGTTACGGAGATGCCGTTGTGACAGCAGGCGGGATAGCCGTGATGATTCCGGCAGCGAATTCGAAGGAAGACACCGAGCGACTTTTACCTTGCCTTGACGGGATTCTGATCCCCGGTGGACCGGATGTGGATCCTTTTCTGTACGGAGAAGAGCCAAAACAGGGGCTGGGTGCTGTGATCCCAGCCAACGATCAGTTTGAGATTCATCTGATTCGTGCGGCAAGAGAAGCACATAAGCCTATTCTCTGTATCTGTCGCGGCATCCAGGTGCTGAATGTGGCTTTTGGCGGAACACTTTATCAGGATTTGCCTTCTCAGCTGCCGGAATCACTCCGGCACTCACAGATTCCCGTAGATCGCAGGGAACCCACACACACGGTTGATGTTGAAAAGGATTCTTATCTTTTCCGAGCATACGGAAAGGAGACTATACGGGTCAATTCCTTCCATCATCAGGCAGTTAAAGATGTGGCTCCGGGATTCACGGTTTCCGCAAGAGCAAGAGACGGCCTTGTTGAGGCAATAGAGATTTGTGAGGAGCATATCCTGGGGGTCCAGTGGCATCCGGAAGAGATGGTAAGGAGATATCCGGAGCATCTTGAACTTTTCCGTCAGCTGGTACAGGTATCTTCCATACAGTAACGCCGCACTTCTCACAGATTCCGGGAAGAATACAAAATGCTTTAATGAATTAAATTCCCAGTTTCCCACTTTCCCTCTGAGAGGGAAAGTGGGATTTTTCTTCGCTCGCGGATTTGTAGTTGCGAATTATTCTTTTTTTCGATATACTATACCTATCACAATTCCATGAATTATATTGTGAAGGAGGAACGAAACATGCAAGAAAAAAGGCAGGGAAAACTCCCTGTAAAAAACTATGTCGGGTATGCAATGGGAGATATGGCAGGTGTAATTACCTTCGGGACGATCGGATCTTTCCTGCAGATGTTCTATACGGACATACTTCATATCTCACTCGGCAGCATCACGGTCCTGATGATGATTGCAAGAATCTGGGATGCAATCAATGATCCTATGTGCGGGGCACTGATTGACGCGAGAAAACCCACCAAATACGGGCGGTTTCGCCCCTATGTGTGGTATTTTTCCATCCCGCTGGCTATTGCATTTATTGCCACATTCTACAAAGTTCCCGGCTTATCGGAAAAAGGATATCTTGCCTATGCCTATGTGACGTATATTCTTTATGGCATGATGTATACAGCGGTCAACATCCCTTACGGCTCTATGGCATCGGTTATGACTACGGATCAATCAGAACGGTCTACCCTCTCGGTAATCCGTTCTCTCGGAGCAGGCTTAGGCACAGCATTGTCTCAGATGGTGTTGCCGCTTTTCGTCTATTCCACAGTGGCAGGCGGAGCAAAGATTCTGGATCAGAACAAGCTCTTTCGCGGTGTGGTTATTCTGGCAGTACTGAGTGTTATAATTTACTTCCTGTTTTTTAAGCTTACGAAGGAATATGTGGCACCCGTAAAAGATCAGAAAAATGAAAATCTGATTAAAACATTCGGAAAACTGATGAAAAACAGGCCGTTTGTTACGCTTTGCCTTGCTTCTATGCTGCTGATTGCAGGTTCAATGTACACACAGACGGTTTTCAACTACCTCTTCAAAAATTATTTTGAAAAGCCCGGTCTGTTTTCACTCGTTACCGTTGCAACTTATCTGCCGATGCTTCTGCTGATGCCTTTTGTAGGAAAGCTGGTGCGTCGCTACAGTAAGAAGAATATCTGCGCAATCGGAAGTCTGGCAGCTGCAATCGCTTTCCTGGTTCTCTATTTTATCCGTACACAGAATGCATATCTATTCCTCGGTGTTGTTGTGTTCAGCGGCTTTGGCCTCTGCTTCTTCACACTGGAAGTTTGGGCGATGGTGACGGATGTCATTGATTATCATGAGAAGCTGCACCGCCGCAGAGATGAAGGCACTACCTATGCCTGCTTCTCCTTCTTCCGAAAGCTCGGCCAGACGCTGGCCGGCATCGGAGCTTCCATGGCACTGGCAGCCGTGGGATACAGCACGGCTCAGGATGTGGTAACACAGACGCAGGAGGTAAACAACGGCATTTATACCATTGCAACGATTGTACCCTTTGTGATGTATCTCTGCATGTTCCTCCTGCTGCAGGTCGGCTACCCGCTGACGAAGAAGGCGCTGGAACAGCTGCACACTGACCTGGGAGAATAATACGGTATTTCCGTAAGAATATTTAAACTGACAAAAACACCTCTGCATGTGCCATTTTCGGCTTCATACAGAGGTGTCTGCTTTGTAGAGAGAATATGCAGCAGGATCGGATTTGACAGCAGATTCAGATACGGCAGAGGAGCCAAAGAATGACACACACAAGAAAGGCGCCAACTACCATGGCAGAAAAGCTGATTTTCCAATTCCCGTTTTTGTTGAACCCGTAAAAATCTTCCCAACGGTGTTCTTCCGGACTGAGAACAACTTTGTAAAGGTAGAGTACACCGTAGAGTGCAACGGGAAGAATGCCCAGAAGGGAAAGAGAAAAAGACAACGGATAGGCTCGCTCCAGAAAACAAAAAGAAATAACAGCAAGCAGCGGCCCGATCAGATGAAGAAAAAGCCCCCAGCTTTTCAGCTGATCTTTATAGCCGAGCGTCGGGCCGAGAAAGACCATGACCGTCAGGAAGGTTACGGTTACGGAGGCAGTTCCGATATACTTCAACAGCCAGATGCCATAGGGCATACTGCCATGGCGGAAAGTTATAGCGACTGCAAGAGACACACAGGCGCAAAAGACATTGGAAAGTATGGTGAAAAAGCGGAGGGCCCGAAGGCCGGAAGCCAGACTCCAGATGCCCTCTTTATTTCGAAAACTGAGTATAAAAGCTGCAGCAGTAAAAAGAAAAATAACCAGATTGATAGCGGTGTCCATGATGAGAACCTCCTGTTGTTGCTAAATCCTATTATATCGGCGTCAGTTTTTCCCGTCAACAGAGAATCTTTTTCAGGAAGGTTGAGAAAACCTTGCCACATCCAGTCATCTACGCTATAATAAACGCCCGAAAAAGACTGCAGGAGCATGTATTAATGGCAAATGTAAAAAGAATTGATTCCAGCCGGATGGGCGAAATGAATGAGGGAAAACTGTTGCTGAGTATGGCTGTGCCCATCATGCTTTCTATGCTGGTTCAGGCCCTGTATAATATAGTGGACAGCATTTTTGTGGCACGGGTTTCGGAAGACTGTCTCTCTGCTCTTTCACTGGCCTTTCCGGCCCAGAATGTGATGATTGGCCTGGGAACCGGAACCGGTGTAGGTGTCAGCACGCTGGTTTCCCGTGCACTGGGCAGGCGTGACGGCCGACAGGCCAGCCGGGTTGCCGGAATAGCGGTTTTCCTGAGTGTCTGCTGTTGGGCACTGATGGCATTGTTCGGTGTTTTCGGGGCAGATGTCTTTATCCATTCACAGACAGATCTTGCTAATATTCACCAGTATGCAGATGATTATCTGCGTATTGTTACCATCGGATCTCTGTTTCTCTATCTGGAGGTGAGCGTGGAACGGCTTTTGCAGTCTACCGGGCTTACAAGACTATCTATGTGGACACAGATGATCGGTGCCGTGACCAACATTATTTTAGATCCGTTCTTTATTTTCGGCTGGTGTGGGCTCCCTGCCATGGGAACGGCCGGCGCAGCTATTGCAACAGTGATTGGGCAGAGCTTCGCAGCTGCTGCGGGCTTCTTCTTCCACTTCCGGTATAATCGGGAGCTGCCGATACAATTGCGGGACTGCCTGCCGGACTGGGAAATTATCCGGGATATCTACAGAATCGGGTTCCCGTCTATCGTAATGATGGTGATCGCCTCTTTCACAAACTATGCCATGAATATCATTCTGGTGGGTTTTACATCAACAGCTATTGCGGTATATGGCAGCTATTTTAAAATCCAGAGCTTTTTCTTCATGCCTGTTTTCGGCCTCAACAATGCTCTGATTCCCATCATCGGCTATAATTACGGGGCAAGAAAAAAAGAGCGAATCTACAATACATTCAAGTTTGGAGTGCTTTATGCCAGCTTCTTCATGCTGCTTGGACTAATGCTGTTCCAGCTATTCCCACAGATGCTGCTGGGGATATTTAATCCGTCGGAGCATATGCTTTCTATCGGTGTGCCGGCTTTGAGACGGATCAGTCTGTCTTACATACTTGCAGGTTTTTGCATTGTCGCAGGAGCAACCTGCCAGGCACTGGATAGGAGTATGTATTCTCTGTTTGTATCTGTCCTGCGCCAGCTGCTTGCACTTGTCCCCGCTGCGTGGCTGCTTGCACAGACAGGAGATGTCAACATGGTCTGGTGGGCGTTTCCGATTGCGGAGATTATTTCTCTCGTTGCTTCTGCACTCTTCCTGCGCTCGGCATTCCGGGGAATGGAGCGGACGCTGAGAGAGCCGTAAAAAACAGCGGGCAGCTTCAGACCGCCCACTGAGAAATGGTGCTGTTTATGTGGATTCCCGTTCTACCAGCTCAGCATGGAAAACCAGACGTCTGGGAGAGGTGTGGGAATCTCCCGAAGAATCAATCTCCTCAATAGCCATTTGTACAGCACTTCTTCCTATTTCGAGTGCCGGAAGTTCCATCGCCGTCATTGTGGTTTCCAACAGGCCACCTATCGTGTGCCCTGTCAGGCTGATGACGCGTACATCTTCCGGGACTCTTTTTTTCTGCTCCTTCATCAGGCGCATGACACCGAGCCCCTGGGAATCAACTGAAGTAATAACCGCGTCCAGATCCGGAAATTGAAATAATAACTCTTTGGCATCCCGATAGCCGTGTTCAAAAGAGTGCCCGACGAAGGAAGACGGTACCGTCAGCTCCGGCAGATGAAGTTCCTGCATGGCACGCTGATAACCCTGATAGCGGTTTCGAAAAGGTATGATCCGGTCATTGCCCCCCAGAAAGCCGATATGTCTGGAGCCAAGCTGGTAGAGATAATGCACCGCATTGTACCCGGTTGCTTCGTAATCTGCCACAATGCTGTTCATATGGGGAATCTGGTCCCGGATAATCTGAATGACAGGAACGCCTGAGGCCTGAATGTCCTGAATCAGCCTGGAGTTTCGGCCTGTGGATGCAATGATCAGTGCGTCAATAAACCCGCTTCGCAGCCTGTTCAGACTTTCTTTTTCACTTGCCGGATCGCCGGAAGTGCAGCACAGGAGAACACCGTAGTTCTGCTTCTGAGCTTCCTGTTCAATCCCGAGCGTAATGCCTGCAAAGACGGACAAAAAGAGAGACGGAACGATAACACCGATGGTATGTCGCTTTCCCTGCCGGAGCGCCTGAGCCATGACATTGGGATGATATCCCAGCTCTTTTGCGGCGGCATAGATACGCTCTTTTGTATCAGGGTGTACATAAGAGGTGTTGTTCAGTGCACGGGAGACAGTGCTTACATCAACACAGGCAAGTTTTGCTACATCTTTCAGTGTGGCCATATTTCCCTCCTGATGAGAACCATTCTCATAAAAAATACAGAAAATGTGAACAAACGATTGTACAGTTTATTATAATAAGAACAGCTTTGATTTGCAAGGCTGTTTTCTTTTTTATCGGTGGTAAATTCTCATATAAAAGGGGACAAGATTAAAGAAAAAAGCAGGAAAATCGGGACAATTACACTGGTAACGTTTCCAAGTATACAATTTTTTGCAGAGGGCATGCAAGGCGTTGCACAACGTCCAAAACCTATTGACGATTTCCAAATTTTACCTATAATGAGGCTATCACCTACAAACGATTGCAGAAAGACATCAGGCGCCGATGATCTTCCTGCAGGAGCTACAGGAAAACAAGAAAAAATCATGGCTAAGGTTAAAACTTTCAAGACCATCTTCCCCGCAGTGTCCGTTCCTCTCAATGACGACTACAGCATCAACGAAGAAGAATTCCGCGTATATCTCCGCTGGATCAAGAGCTTCTACGGCAAGGGAATCGAAGGCCTTGTCTGCAACGGCCACACCGGCGAAATCACCGGCCTGACCCGTGCCGAGCGCAAGAGAGTTACCGAGATCTGCGCTGAAGAGTGCGGCGATGTGATGACCATCATCTCCGGTGTCAACTGCGAGAATACCCAGGAATCCATCGAGATGGCACGCGAAGCAAAAGAAGCCGGCGCAGACGGCATCCTGCTCATGCCTCCCCACATGTGGCTCCGCTTCGGTATGAACCCCAATGCTCCCTTTGAGTATATCAAAGACGTGGCAGAGGGTGCTGACATTGACATCATCATCCACCTCTATCCTGCCACCTCCAAGGCATTCTACCCTGTAGAGACCCTGATCAAGATGTGCAAGGAAATCGAGCATGTCAAGTGCATCAAGATGGGCACCCGTGTAACCTCCATCTATGAGCATGACGTCCGTCTGCTCCGTCAGGAGTGCCCGGATATCTCCCTTATCACCTGCCACGACGAGACCCTCTGCGTTTCCTGGTTCCCCGGCATGGACGGCGCTCTTATCGGCTTTGCAGGCTGTGTCCCTGAGCTGATCTGCCCGGCACGTGAAGTGTTTGCTCACCCGGATCAGCACACCCTGAAGGAAGCACAGGATTGGTCCGACCGTATCTACCACATCTCCCAGGCAATCTACGGCGGCGGCCAGCCGTCCGGTGAAGCACATGCACGTCTGAA
>CACYYN010000044.1 GCA_902778665.1 Oscillospiraceae bacterium
CAATTATGAAGAGTCCCCATCTGCCGATGCCGCCTATGTCCCAGTGTGCGAGGCAACAGCTCTGGAATTTGAAGCTCTCGGCGATTATAAAGACAGTAAGGATCTTGCTGCCCGTGCCCGTGCTGCCGGCAACTATACCGCTGAGTTCTATCAGCTTCTTGCCGATGGCGAGCTTGAAAAAGCCCACGAGTGGCTTTCCCTCTACGGTGACGACGTCCCCAATGCCGATCAGTATGACGAATGGATTGTCACTTATTACAGCTTCTGCAAGCGTTGGACTCTTTCAGGCGGTGACGTTACGCTCATTCCGTTCTCAGCAGGGGTTGAATCGCCTGAAACGCTTCTTATCGATTTCTCACCTCGCATCTCTATCGTGGATGATACCCTTCTTATCGATTTCTCACCTCGCATCTCTATCGTGGATGATACCGTAACCCTGACCATTGCCGATGATGAAGAGACCTATTCTGTTTCTCTCACGGCTAAACTCGGCGAAACAGTGTTTACCTATCAGACAGATAACGAAACATCTTACACCGCCTTTATCAATGATTACGGTTTCCTGATCTATAACCTCGTCCGTTATGGAGAGTCCATTACACTTTGCGAGTATAAACCAGCCGCATAAAAAGAAACATCTGCTTCGGGCAAGCTATAAACTGCCCGAGGCAGAGCCATCCTGAGACTGAATATCAAAACACCGGCATCAGTTTTAAACCGATGCCGGTGCTTTTAAAATGGTCCGAGTGACTGGACTTGAACCAGCGGCCTCCTGATCCCAAATCAGGCGCGCTACCAGCTGCGCTACACCCGGATAATCGGGGGCTGTATTGTCATCCCCGTTTTGAGCAAAGGTATTATACACGAGCGGATGGTTTTTCGCAAGTTTTTTATTGCACTTTATGAAAATTTGTTGTTTAATACTCTCTGACTTTGAAATCGGCGGGTGACTGAACATGCGAATGAGAAAAAAACCGAATCTGGATCTGCGGATGGAAAACTGTGCCCATCTCCTGATCTCAGACCCTGAGAATAAACGTGGCGTCTGGGCTGCCTCCTTTCCGGACTACCGGGAGATATGGCTTGAAATCGGCTGCGGGAAGGGGCGTTTCACGGCTGATACCGCTGCTGCAAACAGGGATGTGCTGCTTCTTGCCATCGAGAAGGTGGAGAGTGCCATGGTGATGGCAATGGAGCGGGTGCAGAATGCAGGCCTTAAAAATGTCCGCTTTATCGATGCTGACGCGATGCATCTGGGTGAGATGTTTTCCCGTGGGGAGATTGCAAGAATCTTTATCAATTTCTGTGATCCGTGGCCCAAAAGCCGGGATGCGAAATTCCGTCTGACGGCACCTGCTTTTCTTCGATCCTATGCGGATATCCTTCCAATTGGAGGGGCGGTTCATTTCAAAACGGACAATACACCTCTTTTCACCTGGTCAAAAGGTGTTTTTGCCGATGAGGGCTGGGAGCTGCAGCATGTCACCTGTCATCTGCACGAAAACGGCGTCACCGGTATTATGACGGATTATGAGGCGAAGTTTGTTGCCGAGGGTGTAGCTATCAAGCGCCTGGAGGCCCTGAAAACAGATTCCACGAAAGATACCTCTGCCGGTACGCCGCCGAGACTCCGCAATGCGGCCCTGTCGGACGCCAGAAACTGCTGACAGATATGCCGACGATAGGAAGTGTCGCCATCGGCAGCTGTTTTGTGCTGGCACCGATGGCGGGCGTGACGGACTGTGCCTTTCGGAAAATCTGCCGTGAGCAGGGGGCCGGCCTGACGACAACGGAGATGGTCAGTGCCAAGGCACTGGTCTATCATGATGTGAAAACCCGGGAGCTTCTCTATATTCCGGAGGATGAGCATCCGTCAGCAGTGCAGATTTTCGGGCATGAGCCGGATGTGATGGCGGAAGCGGCCGCTATTGCGCTGGAGCTGTCCGGGGCGGATATTCTGGATATCAATATGGGCTGCCCGGTAGGGAAAATCGTCAAAGCGGGAGACGGCAGTGCCCTGATGCTTCAACCTGAGCTGGCAGAGGAGATATTGAAGGCGGTGGTAAAGGCTGTGAAGGCTCCCGTAACCGTGAAGTTCCGGAAGGGCTTTGACGGCGGGCATGTCAATGCGGTGGAGTTTGCCAAAATGGCGGAGCAGGCGGGCGTTTCTGCAGTCGCAGTGCACGGGAGAACAAGGGCACAGATGTATGCCGGACGGGCAGACTGGGATATCATCCGTGATGTGAAGGCTGCAGTACAAATCCCTGTGGCAGCCAACGGAGATATCTTTTCGGCGGAAGACGCTGTGCATATTCTTCGCTATACCGCTGCTGATTTTGCCATGATCGGTCGCGGGTCTTTCGGAAACCCCTGGATCTTCCGGCAGGCAAACGCCGCCGAAGAAGGCTCTCCGGTTCCGGAGCTCCCTCCGCTTGGCGAAAGGATGGATACAGCGGTGCGTCAGATTGAGCTTCTGGCACAGCAAAGAGGAGAAAAAGCCGCCTGCCTGGAGGCAAGGCACCAGACGGCGTGGTATCTCCACGGCGTTCCCCATGCTGCGTTTTACAGGCAGCAGCTTGTCCATGTCAGCACCCTGGAGGAGCTCCGCACCATTGTAAAAGGAATACAGCATGATTTGTGCTGAAAGCGGAAAATTTTTTGACAAAAAAGTGTAAAAGTTTTAATTTAATACTTGAAATACTTTATTTTTATGGTATAATCAACAAGCGTTTCAAAAGTATTAGTGTGATAAGGAGAGATCTGGTTGAAAAAAGAAAGAATATCCAACAATGTCATTCGTCGTTTGCCGCGTTATCTGCGTAAGCTTGATGAGCTTATGGCATCAGGGGTAAACCGTATCTCATCTACAGAACTGGGCCAGCAGCTGGGATTTACACCGTCTCAGATCCGTCAGGATTTCAACTGCTTCGGTGAGTTCGGTCAGCAGGGTTACGGCTACAACGTGCCGCTGCTCAGAGAGCAGATTGCAGGTATCCTGGGGATGGATCGTGGCTTTTCGGCAGTCCTGATCGGAGTAGGCCATATCGGGCGTGCACTGATGGACAATTTCTGCTTTTCCGAGTGGGGGATTAACCTGATTCAGGCTTTTGATGTTAATCCCGAGCTGGTAGGCAAGGAAGTCAGCGGCGTCCATGTTTCTTCCATGGATGAGCTGCAGAAGTTTATCGCAAACAATAAGGTAGACATCGCTGTTCTGACGGTTCCGCGTGATGCGGCACTTCCGGTTTCCGAAACACTGATTGACAACGGCATCAACGCTATCTGGAATTTCACGAATGTAGAGCTGGTTGAACCGGGCAGCCCGGTTATTGTCGAAAATCTTCACTTCTCAGACAGTCTCCTGGCACTGAGCTATTATGTCTCTGACTATTACGACGGTCAGAAAAAGTAAAAAGAGAACACAGAAAAGAGAAAAAGAAAAGCTGTCCTCGCAGGGCAGCTTTTTTCTGATGGAGGGATCTTGATGAGTGATACGATTGCTGCCATAGCGACAGGGGCGTCCGTTTCCGCAATCGGCATTGTCCGGATTTCCGGCGAGGAAGCCATCCGGGCAGTTGATGCGCTTTTTGTTCCGGAGCGCGGGGAGAAAATGAGTTTCCGGGAGGACAGAAAGCTCGTCTTCGGCAGGCTGTTCAGCCGGTCGGGCAAGCTGCTGGACCTGTGCCTGTGCACAGTCAGCCGTGCGCCCAACTCCTATACAGGCGAGAACACGGCAGAGCTGCAGTGTCACGGTTCCCCCATGCTTCTGAGAACGATCCTGGAGGAACTGTTTGCTCTGGGTATCCGCCAGGCGCGCCCGGGGGAATTTACAAAGCGTGCCTTCCTGAACGGCAGGATGGAGCTGACCTCGGCCGAGGCGGTAGCAGATCTGATCGACGCGGAAACCCGGGAGGCGGCTGAGAATGCAGCAGGCCAGCTCTCCGGAGCGATCGGGCAGAAAACGAAAGCCATTTACTCTTCTCTGACAGATATCTGTGCCCATTACCATGCAGTGTTGGATTATCCGGATGAGGATATAGAGCCCTTCCTCATGGAAAACTATCGCAGCGTGCTGCGGGATGCGGAGCAGAAGCTTTCTTCGCTGTACAAAACCTATGACCGAGGAAAGCTGATGAATGCCGGAATTCCGACCGCTATTATCGGGCGACCCAATGCGGGAAAGAGCTCTCTTCTCAATGCACTCCTTGGGTATGATCGGGCGATTGTCACCGCTATCCCCGGCACGACGCGTGACACCATTGAGGAAAAGGTCAGAATCGGGAATACACTGCTCCGGCTGATCGATACCGCCGGAATCCGTGAAACGGACAATGAAGCTGAAAAACAGGGGGTAGAACGCTCCTTCCGGGTGATCGGCAATGCCGCCCTTCTTATTGCGGTGATCGACGGGTCCGAGAATTTTACCGAAGAGGATGAGCGTATTATCCGCTATGCGGAAAAGGCGCCCCGGGCAATTGTCGCTCTTTCCAAACAGGATCTTCCATCCTATCGTCTGCCGGAATGGCATACGACTCTTCCGCTGGTTGAGATCAGTGCAAAGACGGGCGAAGGTCTGGAAAGACTGGAGGATGAAATCTGCAGGATGTTTCCGCTTCCCGCAGTGCCTGCCGGTGAAATCCTGACGAATGCCCGCCAGGCGGAAGCGGTTTCTCTTGCACTGGAATATATCCGGGCGGCTCTTCAGGCAATGGAGAACGGAGAAACACCGGATATTGTGCTGACGGAGGCCGAGGGAGCCATGCAGGCAATCGGTGAGTTAACCGGGCAGACCGTAAGGGAGGATGTGACCGAGCGTATATTTGCCAGGTTCTGTGTGGGGAAATAATTGACAAAAGACAGATAAATTCTTTGGGACTTTGCATTTTACATTGCGTAAAAAACCCCGCTGTGTTATAATAAACTGAAAATCTGATGCGCGGCAGGAGACCGCCATCTGCTATATAATACATGAAAGGAAAGAATGCGCATGAACAAAAAATATGAGCCTTTGTTCACCCCGTGGAAGATCGGCAATGTGGAAATCAAGAACCGCATTGTCCAGTGCTCCATGGGTGGAACGTCCCTTTTCGGCTGGCTGGAGCCCTGCCATTTTGACAAGGAGGCCGCAAACCATCTTCTGGAGAGATCCAAGCATCATGTCGGCCTTGTGCTTCCCGGCATGCAGTGTGTGCGTGACACAATGGGCAAGCGCTGGCTTTACCAGAATGACCGTATGTTCAAAGAACTGGCGGAGTGGATGCCTGAATTCCATAAATACGGCGGCAAGCTGTTCATTCAGCTGGCGGCAGGTTTCGGCCGGTCTATGGCTGTCAACGGAATGATGGTCAATCTGCTGAAGAATCCGACCCTCGGAAAACTCGCTAAGCCGTTTTTGGATGTGGAATACTGCTGCGCCTCTGCATCCGAAACCCCGAACCGCTGGGTGGAGGGGATCAACTCCCGCCCGATGACGGTGGAAGAGATCCATGAGATGGTGGAAGCCTTCGGTAAGACAGCGAAAAAGCTGCGTGACGCAGGTGTTGACGGTGTGGAGATTCATGCCGTGCACGAAGGTTATCTGCTTGACCAGTTCACAATTGCAAACTGGAACTACCGCAAGGATGAATACGGCGGATCCTTCGAAAACCGCTTCCGCTTCCCGGTTGAAATTGTTCAGTGCATCCACAAATATGCCGGGGATGACTTCCCTGTTTCTCTCCGCTACTCTGTCGTTTCCAAGACGAAGGGCTGGTATAAAGGCGCTATGCCCGGGGAGGAATTTGTAGAGTTCGGCCGTGATATGGCTGAGTCTGAAAAGGCGATTAAATATCTGGAAGAAGCCGGATATGCCATGTTCAACTGCGATAACGGCACCTATGATGCCTGGTACTGGGCGCATCCGCCTCAGTATATGCCGGATAACTGCAACATCGAAGATGTTGAGCATATCAAGAAGTTCACCAATGCGCCGGTTGTCTGTGCCGGTCGCATGGAGCCCGCATTCGCCGCTCAGGAGATTGCTGCCGGCCGTCTCGATGCCGTCGCAATCGCCCGTCAGAATCTGGTTGACCCCGAGTGGATCGATAAGATTCTGGAAGGCCGCGAAGAGGATATCAAGCCCTGCATTCGCTGCCATAACGGCTGCTTCAACTTTGCAAAGTACAAGGGCACGGCAAATATCCAGTCTATGGAGGACTCCCTGCATCTCGCCCGCTGTGCGCTGACGCCTCCCACCATGCAGCACAACAGATATAAAATTGTGCCTACCAGAAATCCGAAGAAGGTTGCCATTGTCGGCGGCGGCATTGGCGGCATGGAATGTGCACTCGTGCTGAAGCAGCGTGGGCATGTTCCGACGATCTTCGAGAAGACGGATGTTCTCGGCGGTATGTTCCTGACGGCATCTGCCATGAGCTTCAAGGAGAACGACAAGGAACTTCTCCGGTGGTATATCAGAGAAATCGAGCGCCAGGGCATTGATGTACGCTTCAACACCGAAGTGAACGATCTCGGCACACTTCGCGGTTATGATGAGATTATTGTAGCCACCGGTTCCGTGCCCAGAATCATGCCGGCAGTCAAGGGCTTTGAAAAGACCATTACCCTTACCCAGCTTCTCCGGGAGAAGAAGGAAGTGGGCGACAAGGTTATGTTCTTCGGCGGCGGCCAGTCTGCCTGTGAAGCGGCCTACGAGATGATTCTGCAGGGTAAGCACCCGATGATTGTTGAGTATGCCAGAGATCTTGTTCCTGCACAGAATGTGTGTCTGGCAAACGCATCCTTCCTGCGTGATATGATGGAATACAAGAATGTTCCCGTTTATCTGGAGTCCACCATCACCGAAATCGGAGACGGCTATGTCATCGTCAGACATAAGGACGGCTCAGTGGAAAAGATCGAGTGCGACGATGTGGTCAACGGCATCGGCTTTGTCCCGACGCCGATCGGAGAGAAGAAGCGCAATGTTCACCGCGTGGGTGACTGCGTTGCCATCGGCAACCTGCGCACTGCTATCTGGCGTGCCTGGGACGTCTGCATGAAGATCTGAGTATTTTCTCTCAGAAGCAGTTTATCCCGACCTGATCGGTTCACCGTTGATATATTAATAGAGTAAAAGGGCATCTCATTTCGGGATGCCCTTTTGCTGCGCAACAGGAGAAATGTAATTGTGCAAAATACACAAAAAATGGACATCCGGATTGTGCAAAATACCAATTGATGAAGACCGTTTTTTCCTGTATAATACAAAAGAATTAATGTGCATGCATGGCTCTCCATACTCTTAGCCATGTATAGCATAAAAAAAGGAGGAAGGTTTTAATCCCCGCAGCTCGGGGTGCAGCAGTGTGGAGACCTGTTGTAAAGCAAGCAGCAAAGCTGCCTGCGAGGCTGTATCATGGCGGAGGCCGTACAGCCGGAGCTGAGAAAGTATGGCAACTGTTCAACTCAAAAACGTGAAAAAAGTGTATCCGTTCGTAAGCGGAGAGGACAAGAAAAAGAACAAAAAGAAAGCAGACGAGCCCGAAAAGAAAAAGGTAAATCTCCAGATTACGGATGAAGGCGTTGTCGCTGTCCAGGCATTCAATCTGGATATTGCCGATAAGGAATTCATCGTTCTGGTCGGCCCGTCCGGCTGCGGAAAATCCACGACCCTGCGTATGGTGGCAGGTCTGGAAGAGATCTCTGACGGTGAGCTCTACATCGACGGCAAGCTGATGAATGATGTGGCACCGAAAGACAGAGATATCGCAATGGTTTTCCAGAACTATGCTCTGTACCCGCATATGACGGTTTATGAAAACATGGCATTCTCCCTGAAGCTCCGCAAGGAGAAGAAGGATGTCATTGATAAAAAGGTCCGTGAGGCCGCTGAGATTCTGGACATTACCCAGTATCTCGATCGTAAGCCGAAGGCTCTTTCCGGTGGCCAGAGACAGCGTGTTGCAATCGGCCGTGCAATCGTGCGTGACCCGAAGGTCTTCCTGATGGACGAACCGCTCTCCAACCTGGACGCTAAGCTCCGTAACCAGATGCGTGCTGAGATCATCAAGCTGCGTGAGCGTATCAACACCACCTTCATCTACGTTACCCATGACCAGACCGAAGCTATGACGCTGGGCGACAGAATTGTCATCATGCGTGACGGTTATATCCAGCAGATCGGCACTCCGCAGGATGTGTTCAATCATCCGGCAAACCTGTTTGTCGCTGGCTTCATCGGCATGCCTGTTATGAACATGTTTGACGGCAGACTGACCCGTGAAGGCGACAAGTACTTTGCAGAGCTTGGCGGCATCAAGGTTGAGCTGAGCAAGGATAAGGAAGAGCGCCTGAAGAAGAACAACGTTCAGTCTCAGGATGTTATCCTCGGTATCCGTCCGGAGCACACCGAGCTTGCAGACAAGGGTGTTCCCGCGAAGATCGACGTTTCCGAAATGATGGGCTCCTCCGTGCATCTGCATGTTTCTGCAGAAGGAAAGGATGTTATCATTATCGTTCCGACAACCGAGATGCTCAGTGATGCATTCAAGATGGGCCAGCAGGTTCACTTCACATTCAACGGTGCTGTTGCACACGTCTTCTCCAAAGAGACCGAGAAGAACCTGGAATTCTGATTCCTTCCCGAATATAGCTAAAAATTCAGGGCTGCTTTTGGCAGCCCTGTTTTTATATCTCCAGAATGGTTCGACCGGCACCGTTTAAAACGGTGGTGGAAGCATACTGCACTTCCCGGGAAAAAGTATGGACGGAGTAACTTTTGTGAACATGCCCGTGGATCAGGTAAGAGGGCTGATAGCGGTCCATCAGCGGCAGAAAAGCCTCAAATCCCCGGTGTGCAATGTCCTCTGCGTCACCGTAGCCTGCGGGGGGAGCGTGCGTCAGCACAATATCAACACCTTTGGATCGGTGAAGCTTCCAGCGGAGTCTCCGGATACGACGCTCCATCTGCTTTTCGGTATATTGGTAGGGCCCTCCGTTGTACATTCTCGCACCGCCCAGCCCCAGAATTCGAAGGCCGTTTACGACGACGAGCTTATCATCAATGCAGTCACATCCCTCGGGAGGACGCTTTTCATAAATCGAGTCATGGTTGCCGTGAACATAAAGCAGCGGACGGTTTGCCATGGTTACGAGAAAGGAAAGGTATTCCGGCTTCAGATCGCCGGCAGATAGAATAAGATCGATGCCTGTAAGGCGTCCGGGACGATAGTGGTCCCATAGATATGCACTTTCTTCATCGGCAACGACCAGAATCTTCACAACTGTTCTGTCTCCTTTTCAGGAATAATCAGGTTACGCGAAAGACCGAAAAGACGCACAGTCTCTTTGGCAAAGGGGAGAAGTTCATCATAAGAGGGAATGCTGCCCTCTATGTTGTCACACAGCCAGTCCATATCCATCAGGGCAGCAGAGGAAAAGTCCTCTGATCCGTCATTCCGCAGGATTCCGTTCTGGTCGGTAATACGGGTTTTGAAGGGATGGACAAAGCCGGAGGAGATGCCGTTTACAAGCATTTTTCCCATGCTGGCGACACCCGGCGGCAGGAGGTCACTGAACTGTATGCTGACGACTCCGCTGCTCAGCCCCCACCAGTAATTAACTGACCGGTCGCCGCTCAGAGCGGCCCAGGATCCGTTCAATATGCTCAAAATAACGCGCTCATAGAATTTTCCCCAGTCCCAGCAGGGAACGGCAAGGGGCGTCATGCTCCCGTCAGGAGCAAGCTTGTAGGTGCCCCATTCAAGAGCCCAGTGAATGTTCGTGGAATTGGTTGCGTCCCGGTTGGAGATGACGGCAGCACCTTCATCCATCAGCTCACGGAGAGGATTTCCCGGGAGGCAGGACCAACGCAGGGCGATTTTTGCCCGGGGATTTGTCATGCGCACGCCCAGCGCAAATGCGTTAATGTTGGCGGGGTCTCCGATGATGGGGAAGTTTGAGATATAGCCCACCAGGTCGTTCTCGGCCATGGCTCCGGCTATAGCTCCGGTGATGAACTTGCATTCATAAATCCGGCTGTAATACATTCTTACACCGGTATAAGGCCTCGAAAGGGCACAGTTGAGAACCTTCACATTTTTGAAAGCCGAGGCAATACGCCGGCAGGCATCAATCATGGGCGGTGTTGTCGCAAAAATGACCTGTGCACCATCGGAGACAGCTTTCACCATTTCGGTATAATAATCTCTATTGTAGGCGTGATAGACGGAAACGGTTACTTTGTCTCCCAACGTTTTTTCCAGATACTCCCGCCCGTGGTCATGAGCACGGGTCCATGCACTGGATTCAGGAGGGTATGCGTAGATAAAGGCGACCTTCACATGGTCCGGATGTGTGAAGCTGAAAAGACGGGACAGAACGCCCTGAGATCTGTTTTCCGGTTCGGAGATGACCTCAAGAGCGGGCTTTGTTTCTCTGGTGAGGACATCCGGCCAGATAGTCTGCAACTTCTGCACGAGATCTGTCAGGGACAGTTCCTTGATGTCAGAGAAGGGGAATACCTCCAGCCAGACGAGCAAAGCTTCAGCCGGCGTAATTTTGGCGTTTTCAGGGCACAGCTTTTCAAAGGCATCGCAGAAATGAGAGAACCCTGCAGAAAAGCTCTTTCGCTCCCGGTCCGTCCATACATGATCTTCGCCCGTGCCGAGCAGGGCAAGGAGACGAAGGTAATCACCCTGATGACGGAAAGATACGCCGTACATCCCGGAGACGGAATAGAACTGCATGAATTCGTAATAGAGCTGAATATCGCGATCATCGGAGTATTCCGGGATGATTCGGGTCACACGGCCGGGGACAGTGGGCGCCCCGAAGCTCATCAGCACGCTGGCACGCTTGTTACCCTCCTGAATATAGAACCTGCCCAGATATTCAAAGCATTCAATCGGGTCACGGATTCCTTCGTCGCTGAGATGTGCCTCACAAAGTGTAATCCACTTTCCGGCAAATTCACTGCTTTCATTGAGAAGCGGCATGAAATTCCCTGCCAGGGCAGCGGTTCTGCCTGCCGATTTTGTGCCGATAATCAGATCTGACGGAATGTTGATAATCCCCAGCTCTGCCCGACCGGCAACAGTGTGCTCATCAAGGATTTCATCCAGGACAAGCGGATAGGGGTAACGGCTGCGACGGATTGCGTCATGGTAGTATTTCTGCCCGAGTTTCAGTGCGGCCTCGTATTGCTGTATGGCTTCTGTGCGGCTCATAGAATCTCCTGTGTTATAGAATCGCTGTTTGTTTCCTCATTCAGTCGCGACATTGTACCCTAAAGTAATACGGATTGCAAGCACTATTTCATGAATACCTGCGCATTTGAAAGCAGAACGGAAAATGGCTTTTTCCCGGTTAATTCCGCTGTTCGCTCGTCCGGAGCGCCGAAGCCTGCATAAAGGGTCCAGCTGCCGCTGCCGGAGATACGTACACCGTCTTCCCTGACAACGGTGAAGGCGTCGGGGCTCAGCGTTAGAGTGCAGGAGACTTCCGCACCCGCATCTGAAGCGATCCGCTGAAATCCGCACAGAACCGGGTGAGGGGGAGCAAGAGGTGAGAGATTATCCCGGATATAAAGCTCAAGAACATCTTCACATTTTCTGCTGCCGTTGTTTCTGACGGTGATATGGATGGAGTTCCCATCCGCCTTCAGATCTGTTATCCGACAGTCTCCGTAGGTCAGACCGTATCCGAAGGGATAGAGCGGCGAGCCGGAATAATAGCGATAGGTGCGGTTTCGCATGGAATAATCCGTGAAATCCGGCATTTCGGATAGTGCTTCATTCCGATAGAAGGTGACAGGCAGCTTGCCGGAAGGGGACTGCACACCGAACAGAAGCTCGGTCACAGCTCTGCCTCCCTCCGCCCCGGGATACCAGGTCAGAAGCACTGCATCCGCCTTGTCCTGCGCATCTGACAGATCAATGGAACTGCCTGCCATGAGAATGACGACAGTGGGTTTGCCGATTGCGAGGACCCTCTCCATCAGAATTCTCTGGGATTCCGGAAGAAGGAGGCTGTCTTTGTCTCCGGAGAAATAGCTGTTCCCGGTGTCGCCCTCTTCTCCCTCCAGCGTTTCATCCAGACCGAGGACGAGAATCACCGTATCGCTGTTTCTTGCAACGGCGACGGCTTCTGCCAGACGGTCATTGGCTTTCGCCAGCGGCTCGACGCGATCAGCGCTGAGAGCACATCCTTCGGAATAGAGAATCTGCACCTTATCACCCACAGCGTCCTGAATCCCTTCCAGCACAGTGACATAACGGGGAGCAGTGCCGTGATAATTGCCGATCAGCGAAATCCGGCTGTTTGCATTCGGCCCGATAACGCCCAGCGTGCCGCAAGTTTGCGCATCAAGAGGAAGAAGCCCGTTGTTCTTCAGCAGTACGCAGGATTCAAGTGCAGCCTTATGGGCAAGGGAAAGATGATCTCTGCAGGCGATGGACGAATAGGGGATGGCGTCATATTCGCTGCCCTCATCACCGAGAATGCCGAGCATATATCTTGTTGTGAAGAGCCGGACTGCACAGCGTGTGATGTCCCCTTCCGTAATCATGCCGAGCTCATAGGCATGCATAATATGCTGATAGGTGCAGCCGCAGTTGAGGTCGCATCCGGCTTTCAGAGCTTTTGTGACGGATTCCACCGGGGCTGAGGTGACTTTATGGTTCTCATGAAAATCGCGGATCGCCCAGCAGTCAGAAACAAAATGGCCTTCAAATCCCCATTCACCCCGCAGCTTTCCCATCAGATAGTCGCTGGCACAGCAGGGTTCACCGTTGGTGCGGTTATAGGCTCCCATTACCGCTTCAACATCCGCATCCTGAACCAGGGCACGAAAAGCGGGAAGATAGGTCTCTTCCAGATCCTTCGGGGAAGCGACTGCGTTGAAGCTGTGGCGAAGAGCTTCCGGCCCGCTGTGCACGGCGAAATGCTTGGCACATGCGGCGGTTTTCAGAGATTCTCCGTTGCCCTGCAGGCCGTGTACGAATGCCTTGCCGAGGCGGGCGGTGAGATAAGGGTCCTCACCGTATGTTTCATGGCCGCGTCCCCAGCGAGGATCACGGAAGATGTTGATATTGGGCGACCACATGGTCAGACCGTGATAAATATCCCGGTCTCCTTCTTTGGAGACGGCGTTGTATTTCGCCCGGGCTTCCGTTGCAACGGCATCGGCGATTTTTTGCAGCAGCTCGTCGTCAAACATGGCTGCCATGCCGATAGCCTGGGGGAAGCTGGTTGCCGTGCCGCCCCTTGCAAGGCCGTGCAGTGCTTCATTCCACCAGTTGTATTCCGGAACGCCTAGCCGTTCTATAGCCGGAGCATCAAAACGGAGCTGGCTTGCTTTTTCTTCAACGGTCATTTTACCGACTAATTCTTCGGCTTTTCTTCTCGCTTCTTGTCTGGTCATAATTATTCTATTATCCTCTCTTTTTCATCAGGCTCTTCAGACGGAATAAAACGTGAAAATATTTTTATCAGAATTTTGCTGTTCAGATAGACCGGAACTGAAATCCCGAACAGAATGAAAATGAAACCGATGTATGCCACAATATATTCCGGCAGCAAAAGGATCACCAGAACAGGAGCAGCCAGAACAATCCACATCAGCACAGTCTGCCCCGGAGCAACAAAGGCAAGGAGAAATGTGTTTTTTATATGGGCGATAAAGCTGTTCTCAAACTGTGCCTGCAATGCGAATATATAGCAGATATAGGTCAGATAAACGGCTGCAACAATTCCGGTTACAATGCAGAAAACAATTTTCAGAGATCCCTCCTGGGAAAACGCGAAAATACCGTCGGCGTAAATTACTGCTGCCGCGAAAAGTGCGATGATCCCATACAGAAAGCCGTTTTTGAAATTGGATTTGAATGCCCGGAAGAATTCCCGCAGGGTTTCAACCGGTTCATCCCTGACGATCTTTAAGGTGACGGAATAAAGCGCACAGGTTGCGGGGCCGATTGTAACAATGGGAAGAGAACAGACCAGCCATAAAAGGTTTAAAATGAGAAGGTCCGCCATACCGACCATAAAACGGCCGAAGGAAGTTTTCAGCTTGTTTTTTTGATCCATTTTTTGCCTCGATACAACAGATGAGAGGTCTTTCGCCTCTCATCTGATTTTTTATTGCGGATTTGGAATATGAAAGGAGATCAGCCCTTGACACCGCCCAGGGCAACGCCAGCGATGATATACTTGCTGAGCGCGAAGTAAATCACAAACAGAGGAAGAACGGAAAGCGTCAGCCCGAGATAAACCGCGCCGTATTCCACCTTGTAAATATCACCCTTGAGCTGAGAAACCATCAGAGGCAGGGTGTAGAGCTTATTATTGGTGAGCAGGATGCTGGGCAGAAACAGCTGGTTCCAGCTGAAGACAAAGCTGAAGATGCCCTGGGTTGCCATAGCCGGCTTCATGATCGGAAGAGAAATTCTGTTAAAGGTATTGAATTCTCTGGAGCCATCAATTCTCGCCGAATCCAGCAGCTCCAGCGGAAGGGAGGCAAGCATAAACTGCCGCATGAAAAACACGCATTGCGGTGCAGCTATTGCAGGGAGAATTAATGCCAGGAAGTTGTTGGTCATGTGGATCTTGTACATGAACTGATAAAAACCGATAGAGGTGATCTGTGCAGGAATCATCATGACACAAAGAATGAAGGTGAAAAACGGGTTGCGAAGCTTCCAGTTATAAGCTACGAGAGCATAGGCCGTGAGTGTGGAGAAGTAGATGGTGCAGACAGTGGACCCGGAGGAGATGATGAGAGAGTTGAAAAAGCCGCGGATCGGGTCAAAGGTTTTGCCGTTGAACACAGCCCAGTTCTGCGCCAGATGGTTGGAGGGTATCAGAGAAACAGCATGCTGCTGAATCTGAGGCGTGTTTCTTGTGGAGTTGATGACCATGACGATAAAGGGAAACAGGCTCAGCACGGTCAGAAAGATGCAGACGATATAGATAATGGTTTTGTAGACGGGATTCCCGTTTCTGTTTTCAAGTTTATTCATGGATTTCACCTCAGCTCTTTCTGTCACGCATCAGATAGAAGACTATAACGGAGAAGAATGCGATGATAACAAACATGATCATGCTGGCGGCAGCTGCACGGTTATACATATAGCTGCCTGCAAAAGCCTGGTTATAAATGAAGACACTTGTTGTTAAGGTGGAGTTGTTCGGGTTGCCGTTGTTGAACATCTTGGACATATCGTACATGTTCAAACCGCCGATCATACTTGTGATCAGGGTGTAGGTGAGGATGGTGCGAAGGTTCGGAATGGTGATCTGCCAGAAGGTCTGCCAGTCATTCGCACCGTCAATCTCTGCCGCCTCATAGATCTCCGGGTTGATGCCCAGCACGCCGGAAATCAGGATGATCATCGTATAGCCGTACCACATCCAGAACTGGATAAAAGCGATAATCCATCTTGATGCTGTGGCGTTGTTGGTGAAGTAATAGGCATCACTTCTCAAGCCGAGGGAAACGAGAATGTCGTTTACAGGGCCTTTCGGATAGCCGAACAGGACGTTGAACAGAATGGCAACGGATGCTGCCGTGATGATATTCGGCATGTAGAACACAACTTTGAAAAATCCCTGTCCTTTAATCACATTCCGTTTGCTGGTAAACCAGGCAGTCAGCAGAAGCGCAAGGACGATCTGAGGGATAAAGTTCATGATCCAGAGCACAAACGTGTTCTTGAGAGAGGTTTTAAATGTGGCGTTATTCAGAATGGTGCGGAAGTTCTTCCAGAGATCGTCCTTCAGAATATGCCAGTTGGTGTTGCCGAGCCCTTTACAGTCGGTAAAACCTAAGATAGCTGTGTAAATAATGGGATACAGATGAAAGACCAGATATGCAATAATAAAGGGTAAGCTGAAAAGATACCCATACTTTGCGTAACTGAATGTCTTGTTTTTTTGCAGCGTCATAAGCATTCACTCCTTTTTCTGCTTTTTCTGTTCAGAGCAGACACAACAACCCTGTGAGATAAAAGGATGGTTGTGTCTGCCTTGAAAAGAAGAGGGGGAGGGGTAAACCCTCCCCCTTAAAGAGACAGATTCTTATATACAGGAATCAGTTGACTTCAACGTCGAGGTTGTCGGCAACGTTCTGCTTGAATGCGTTGAGTGCATCATCGCGGGACAGTGCACCGGAGGTGTACTGACGAACTGCATCACGCCAGTAGGTGTTGATGGTTTCATCGTACTGGGTGAGGTTCTTGCCGTTTGCATACTGGTTTGCAGGAACAAACACATCAAACATATTCTGTCCGCCGAGGAATTCCATCTCGCCGTTGGACATTGCCATAACAGTGCCGGAAGCAACGGTGTCCTTCGTGCCGCCTTCGCCGTTCAGCGTGCCGTTTGCCCAGTAGTACTGGAGAGAGGTCTCGTCGCAGTCAAGAGTGATCCACTTGATGATGTCAGCAACGACATCAGCCTTCTCGGAGCCTACAACATACTTGCTGGCGAGAACCCAGGTGCCGCCCCAGAAGAAGCCGATGTTCGGGGTGCAGACTGCCCAGTCGCCGTAGGAGCTGTTGTCATCAGAGCCGCAGTTCGGAGCGATGGTGTAGTTGATGAGCCATGCCGGGCCGTAGAATCCGAACACGCCGCCGTTCTTCTGCATGTCAGCAAACCAGCCTTCGGTCCAGTCCTGTGTATCGTGATGATAGCCGTTGTCCATGAGCTGCTTGGAGAGATCGAGGAATGCTTCACGAGCCGGGTCGATGTTCAGAGCACCATCAACAATCCAGCCGGTGGGGGAGCTGTTCTCAACTGCGTGCCACATATCACCGTCACCGGAGACAATGGCGTAGCCCTTTTCCTTCAGCTCTGCAGCTGCTTCAAAGAACTTATCCCAGTTGCCGGAGCCTGCGCCGATCTTTTCAGCGACGAATTCAGGATCGTCATTGCCCCAGACATCCTGAGCGATGGAACGACGGTAGATGAATGCACCGCCTGTTGCCTGATAGCCAAGGCCTACCAGCTTGCCGTCGGAGGGACGGGTGCCGATATCGATGGTGTACTGAGCAATGTCAGCAGCCTCCGTTGCGGCTGCAACATCAATGCCCAGATCCTCGTATGCTGCTGCATACTCTGCTGCATCGCCCTGAGCATACTTCAGCACGAATGCTGCTTCAGCACAGTAGATGTCAGGAGCCTCAGCGCCGCCGGCGGAGAGAGCCTGGTCAAGTGCAGGCTGGTACAGGCCGTCAGTGGTAGCAACGATGGTGGTCTTAACGTCGTACTTTTCAGCAACATCGGGATGTGCTTCCATGTACTTTGCGATCATGCCCGGAACTTCATCCGTGAAGGACATGACGTTGATGGTGGCTTTGCCATCAGCGGATGCGCTCATTGCACAAAAGCTGAATACCATGCAAAGAGCAAGAGCAAGTGCGAGAACTTTCTTCATTTTGGAATATCCTCCTTAAATAATTTGTGATTATATTTTATTGCGGCTTTGCCGCTAATCACACCAGTTTTTTGACTGAGTCACCTTTCAGCAGCTTACCCGGGACGATAATACGATCCAGCAGCGTAGTGTTCGGACGCTCGATCAGTTCTATGAGCTTGACCGCAGCTTCCTTTCCGAGACGATCCGTATCCTGCTGCATTGTGGTGATTTTTGGGCTCATCAGCTGGGAGACG
>CACYYN010000045.1 GCA_902778665.1 Oscillospiraceae bacterium
AAATTCCAATCCATAAAGCTGAATCCTCCTTTAAATCTTGTCAACCAGATCCTTCAGGAACTGGAGCCAGCCCATCGGGATGTTGACCTTGAGCATTTTGTAGAATACCAGCCACATGCCGAGAGGAACGAGAAGTGAGATCAGAATCAGCTTGACCGGGCTTCTCAGGCCGATCAGCCACATGATGATGCCGCAAAGCAGAAAGCTGACAACCACATAGCCGAGGCTTTTAAAGAAAAAAACATATCCTACGCAGAGGAGAATGACAAACAGTGCGGCCAGCACACCCTTGTCTTTGACGAAGTTGAGCGTTTCAGCCTTCTCGGCGAGAGGATCGTCCGCCTTCATGCTTCTCAGTTTGAGGAGAGACTGGATCAGCAGAATAACGGTGAACACTGCCATGCCGATGATCATAATCCGGGGGAATGTGGCGGGCTGCACGGCGGCACCCTTTGAGGTCTTGATGTTGTTAGACTGCAGCCAGGCCCAGACCTCAAACACAATCAGAACAAGGGAGACAATCAGGTTGGAAAACGCTTTGGTTTCCGTCTTTTTGACTTCCAAAAGAGTCACATCCTTTATTCAAATTAAGATTAAAGAAGGACAGACATTTCTGCCTGCCCTTGGAGCATTTACCAGGAAACGGATATTCTGTTTACCGGAATTATTCGTCGATGAGGCCGACGGTGACCATTGCAGCGGGAACATCAACAGCTGCCTGTGCAAGGTACTCGCCGTATGCCGGGCCATCCAGGAAGTCGATCTTCTGGCCGAGGTTTGCCATGGCTTCTACAAAGTCAGGATCCTCAATGGCTGCAGCGCATGCTGCGCGGAGGGTCTCAACAACTGCATCGTCCGTTCCGAGAGGAACTGCCATGCCGCGCTGGGTGGCATAGAGGCACTCGTAGCCCTGCTCTTCACAGGTCGGGACGTCAGGGAAGATGGGGTTACGCTCAGCATCCATGATGCCGAGCATGGTCAGGTCGCCGGACTCAACAAAGGAACGAGCCTCAGCAGCGGAAACCGTAACACCGGTGATCTCGCCCTGTGCAGCAGCCTTAACAGCAGGAGCAGCACCGTCGGAATAGGTGATCATCTTGATCTCGATGTCAGCAGCATTCATCAGATAGCCGCCGGCAACATGCCACACGGAACCTGCGGAGGAACCGCCCATGGTGACTTCGCCCGGATGATCCTTGCAGTATGCGATGAAGGAAGCGAGATCGGTGACGTTGTTCTCTTTGGCCCATGCGGTGTTAACCGTGATGGCAGCAGCGTCCGTGTTGACGCGGCAGAGAGGAATGTAGTTCTCGTAGGTGTACTCAGACATATCCTGCGGAGCGTAGGAAGCCAGCTCCCAGGTGATCATGCCGATGGTGTAACCGTCGGGCTCGGCATCAGCAATTGCTTCATGGCCGATAACGCCGCTGGCACCGGTCAGGTTGTCAACCGTGATGGTCACACCAAGCTGCTTCTCGAGAGCTGCGCAGAATGCACGCAGGCAGTTGTCCGTGCCGCCGCCGGCACCCCAGGGGTTGATAGCGGTGATGCCCTTCTCGGGATAGTCCGCAAATGCCACTGCGGACAGGCTGCAAACCATAACCATGGCGAGCAGGATTGCGAGGAACTTTTTCATTGTTTTCTCCTTTTTATATTTGTTTTCTTTCAGCGGTTGCCCACTGAGAGGATGGAAAAATTTTAGCATTTCCACCCCGCAATGTCAATCGTTTTATGCGAGTTATACGGAAACAGAATAGAATATGCGGAAATTATACGCGGAGAGCTGCCTCGTGTGCAGCGGTGCAGAGCTCGGTGATCAGGTCAAACTTGTGGTTGGCAATGTCATCCTTCTTGCAGACCCAGCTGCCGCCGACAGCGTGGATGAAGGGAGCGGCAAAGAACTCTGCCATGTTTTCGGAGTTGACGCCGCCGGTGGGGATGAACTTCAAACCGACAAAGGGACCGGAGAGTGCCTTCAGTGCCTTCAGGCCGCCGTAGACGTTGGCGGGGAAGAACTTAACGACTTTGATACCATGCTTCAGGGCCATCATAATCTCGGTCGGAGTGGCGCAGCCGGGGGTTACGGGGATGTTGTTTTCGCAGCACCAGGCAACGGTCTCTTCATCATAGCCGGGGGAGACGATGAATTTTGCGCCGCATTCCACGGCCAGCTTGCACTGTTCCAGGTTGACAACGGTGCCTGCGCCGACGATCATATCCGGCACTTCCTTTGCGACGGCACGGATGCAGTCAGCTGCAGCAGCGGTACGGAAGGTGATCTCCATCACGCAGACGCCGCCTTTCAGCATGGCCTTTGCGGTGGGAACGGCATCTTCCACCTTCTCAAGTACGACGACGGGCACAATACCGGATTCTGCCATTTTTGCAAGAACGTCCATTTGATTACTACTCCTTTAAAATAAAAAAATTAAACAAATTAAGAGTGGGAAGTTCCGAATCAAGATTTTACCTTTATCCGCTTCATTTTGCAAGAACTTATTTGGGCCATTTCAGAATTCTGCCCGATTTTTTACCGCAGGTCCTTTTTCTTTTCTTCCGGAAGCCGGGAACAGATCAGATCCCATGCTGCATCGGAGTCCTCGCAATCCGGCAGCAGATAGGCACGGTCGGCATTGACATAGAGATAGATACAGCCCTTTACCCGGTATGCCATATAAAGATCGGCCCAGGAAAAGGCCGCTTCATCCTTATCCCGTATAACTTTGAAGGAGTCCCGACTCAAAAGTGTGAAGTACTGGGCTTTTGTTTTAGAGAGCCCGTGCTTTTTTGCCTCTGCCCTGACGGAGGAGAGAAACATCAGAAACCAGGCAGCCGGGAGAACCAGCCCCACGGAGAGCAGAACCGTGCCCAGCAGGACAGCCTGATCATGGGTTTTGCGCACGGCAAAGCAGACGGCGGCAAACGCTGCCATAATGCAGAAAAAAATCAGGGGTGACTTCCAGCGCTTTTTGAGCCGAAAGGTGTTGAAAAGTGCAAACTGGACGAAGTCATGCCTGTCGAGATTTGCAGGGATGGTAAAAAGCGGTTTCTGATCTTTATTCCGGCCGGACATATGGGCGCTCCTTTCGGGAATCATGATTATGAAAAAATTATGAAGATTTTGATAGACAGATGACGGGTGTTGCTGTTATAATAACATAAAAGCGAACGGCTGTGTACTGTGATTTTTTCCTGAACAGCTCGTTTAAACATGTGATCCATTATTTTACATAGATGGACAAACAGGGGATCACCCCAAAATCAAAAAACGGAGGAAGAAAGAATGAAAAAGTTCCTGGCACTCGTTATGGCACTGTGCATGGTGTTTGCCCTTTGCGCAGTATCCGCATATGCGGATGATCCTGTTACCCTCACCTATGCAGAAGTAAACCCGCTTGACGGCACCATCGTCGGCGAAATGGCAAAAGCCTTCAAGGCAAAAGTGGAAGAGCTCTCCGGCGGCAGCGTGCTGATCGACATTCAGGCCGGCGGCGTGCTCGGCTCTGAAGATCAGGTTCTCGACAACCTTCTTGGCTACGGTAACATCACCGATATCAGCCGTATCTCCGCATTTGCTCTGACACAGTACGGCTGCGAGAAAGCAAGCCTTCTGTCCATCCCCTACACTTTCGTCAATGAAGAGCACTTCTGGAATTTCGCAGCCAGCGATCTGGCTCAGGAATTCCTGCTTGAGCCGCAGGAACTCGGCCTGCCTCTCCGTGGCCTCTGCTACGGTGAAGAAGGCTTCCGTCATTTCTTCTTCAAGAATGAAGTGAAGGGTCTGGAAGACCTCAAGGGCCTCAAGATCCGTGTCTCCTCTGACCCGGTTATGACCGGCATGGTCACTGACCTTGGCGCATCTGCCACTACTGTCGCCTTCACCGAACTCTACAGCGCACTGAACACCGGAGTTGTTGACGGCGCCGAGCAGCCCACTGCAAACTACCGTTCCAACGCATTCCAGGAAGTTGCTCCTTACCTTCTCCTTGACGGCCACACCCTCGGCGCTCTGCAGATCATCATCACCGATGCCGGCTGGGCAAAGCTCAGCGAGGAGCAGCAGGGCTATGTGATGGAAGCTGCCCAGTACGCATCCCAGGTCTGCCGTGAGAAGGTTGCTGAGATCGAAGCTCAGACCTTCGAGCTGCTTGCTCAGGACGGTGCCACCGTTATCGAAGTTGAGGACAAGGCTCCCTGGATCGAAGCCTGCCAGCCCACCATTCAGGCTAACACTGCAAAGCTTGCTGATCTGTATCAGCAGATCCTCGACATGCAGTAATATTTCAGAAAAGAGTTACTGCTCATTATAAAGCCTGAGGGGCGCAGGGGAAGTCCCCTGCGCCCCTTCTTCAGGCGTGCTAAGATCGTGTTAAGAAAGGGGTTTCCTTATGCCTGCTTTTTTCCGGGCGGTCGAAAAGATCAAACCCGTTTATGACTGGACGTATAAGATTCTGATGTTCATTTGCAAGCTGCTGCTGATCGGAGATATCATCATCACCGCATGGGCTGTCACCGGCCGATACGTCCCGTTCATTACTGACCCTCACTGGAGTGAGGAAATTGTTCTGACCCTGATGGTCTATATGGCTGTGCTCTCAGCAACGCTTGCTATCCGCAGAGGGGCTCACATCCGCATGACCGCTTTCGACACCTACCTGCCGAAAAAGGTGCTGATGGTTTCTGACATTATTGCGGATCTGGCTGTCATGGCACTGGGTGTTGTGCTGGTGATCTACGGCATTAAATTCTGCAATTCACCGCTGAGCATTCGCGGCAAATATGCGTCCATTCCGACATTGAGTAAATTCTGGCAGTATCTGCCGATTCCTGTTGCCGGCGCGGGCATGATCATTTTTGAGCTGGAGCAGGTCTTCCAGCATGTTGAAGCCTTCTTCGTGAAGGACGAGAAAAAGGAGGGAGCTTAATCAATGGATGCTGAGACCTTATCTACGTTAATTCTTTTGGGCAGCTTCTTTGTCATGGTTCTGCTCCGCTTCCCGATTGCCTATGCAGTCGGCATTTCAACCATCCTTTGCATGGTTTCGATGGGACAGAATCTGGTTTCTCTCCCGCAGCAGATGGTAAAGGGCGTCTGGTCTTTTTCCCTGATGGCGGTGCCTTTCTTTATCACCATGGGTGTTTTGATGGGTACGGGAGGTATATCCGATAAACTGATTGCATTGGCAAACTCCCTGGTGGGCTGGATGCGCGGCGGCCTTGCAATGGTCAACATTGTGGCCTCCTATTTCTTCGGCGGCATTTCCGGCTCTGCCTCTGCAGATACCGCCTCTCTCGGCTCTATCCTGATCCCCATGATGGTGGATGAAGGATATGACCCGGATTTCTCCACGGCTGTTACCATCACCTCCTCCTGCGAGGGCCTGCTGGTGCCGCCCAGCCACAACATGGTCATCTATGCGACTACAGCCGGCGGCGTCTCTGTAGGTGCTCTTTTCATGGCGGGTTATATCCCGGGAGCAATTCTGGCAATTGCCCTGATGGTTGGCTCCTATATCCTGTCTGTCAAAAATAACTACCCGAAGGGTGAAGCATTCTCCCTGATGAACTTCTTCAAACAGATCGGCAAATCCATCTGGGCACTGCTGGCTGTTCTGATTGTTGTGGTCGGTGTTGTCGGCGGTGTGTTCACGGCTACCGAGTCTGCTGCTATTGCGGTTATTTACTCTCTCATCGTGTCCGTGTTCGTCTACAAAGGCCTCAACTGGAAAGGCGTCTGGAGAAGCCTAGAGCAGTGCATTGATACACTCGCCATTGTGCTGATCCTGATTGCCATGAGCGCGGCATTCGGCAACTGCCTGACGCTGTTGCACGTGCCTGCCAAGGCAGCTAATCTGATCACCAGCGTTTCCAGCAATCCGGTGGTGGTTATTCTCCTGCTGAACCTGATTCTCCTGATCCTCGGCATGATCATGGATATGGCGCCCATCATCCTGATTGCCACACCGATTCTTCTGCCGGTTGCCCAGAGCGTTGGTCTGCACCCTGTGCAGTTCGGCATTATGATGGTGCTCAACTGCGGTATTGGTCTTCTCACACCCCCTGTCGGCGCGGTGCTGTTTATCGGCTCTGCGGTTGCCAAGCGGCCTATGGAAAAAGTGGTCAAGGCGACACTGCCGTTCTATCTCTGCATGCTTGCTGCTCTGCTGCTGATCTCCTTTATTCCGGGCATCAGCCTGTGGCTGCCGCGGCTTACCGGAGCACTGGTCTCATAATAAAAATCAAGCATTCTTCCGGGGCATAGGAGGACCTCTTATGCCCCTTATTTTATCTTTTTGATCGGAGAAAACTATGTTTACTGAAAATAAAAATGTTCCGCCGCGGGATATCGGCGGCGGCGTTACACGCAAGGTGCTTTCCTACAGCGAGAATCTAATGACGGTTGAGCTTCTCTTCCCAAAGGGAGGGGTGGGTGCAAAGCATTCCCATCCTCATGAACAGATCGGCTATATCGTTTCCGGCAGCCTGATCTATCAGGAGGAGGGACAGGAGGACAAAATTCTTCACACCGGAGACACCTATTATGTTGCCCCGAATGTGGTGCACGGGGTGGAGATTCTGGAAGACACAAAACTGCTGGACATTTTTACCCCCATGCGGAAAGATTTTGTCTGAGCAGATAGAGGAAAGGAAGAGAAAACATATGACACACAGCTATCCCTTCGGCAATTACCGTGTGGTTGATCTCACAAAGCTGGTCGATCCGGCAACTGAGAGCAGAAGATGCACGCTTTACCGTTTCAACACCGGCGGCAGGATACCGGATTTTCACACCAATATGGATCTGATGAGCCATCTCGGTACCCACTGTGAGTGCCCTTATCACCACAGTGAAGACTGGCCGGATGTTTCCGCGCTTCCCATTACCTCATTTATGGGGAGAGGGGTTTACGTCAAATTTACGGGCGTGGCTCCGAATTCCTACGTTACACCTGCCCTTCTGGATCAGTACCTCGGAGAGAAGGTGGAGGAGGGAGATGTGGTGATTATTGATTCTGAACATCAGATCCCGCCCTTTACGTCGAAGACAAATACAGAGGAAGACACGCGTATGTTTGTCAACGGGGAAACGGCACAATGGTTTGTAGACCATAAGGTGAAATGTGTAGGCTTTGGTGACGGGGTTTCCATCGAGAACTGTAATGAGGATGTGAAACCCTTCCATGATATCTGCATGGCAGAGAACATCACCTTCCTGGAAGTGCTGAAGAATCTGGATGAGCTGGAAAAGGATACCTTCTTCATCTCTTTTGCACCGATGTATATTAAAGGGCTTGATTCCTGCCCGGTCCGGGTTTATGCCATCGAGGGCATGCCTGATTTTTCCTGATTTTACATATGACAAAATGACAAATTGTGAGGAGCAGCGCTGCTTTCATGAATTTTGTCATTTTGTCAGACTATATTTTTGAAAAAACACGGCCACGGCAGGTTTTGCTGCCGGGGTCGTGTTTGCGAAATATGGTTGAAAGATATGCGCTTTTTACCAGGCGAGATCTCTGCCGAATTTCAGCTTGTAGTCATCGCTGGAGATGATATCTTTGCTGATGCCGTATGCATCTGCAAATTCAGCTGCTTTGTTGCCGGGAACCGGAGAAATAATCGTCCCGTTCTGGCGAACCAGCCAGAATTTTCCGTCAGCGTCTTCAACAATCAGGCCGCCGGAAATGTTCTCCAGATCTTCCGGAGACAACTCAATAGCATTCTTCAAATTATTCTCTTTCATGTTTGGATCCTTTCTCCGCTAAGCGGTCTTATTTTTACTTTCAGGGTGATTATAACACAAAAAGTGTCACACTACTGTCACACACGTCAAAATCCCAGGTTATCATTCACAAGAATAACGTGGATTCTGCCTGCATGGCGGGAGTAGCGCGTAATCAGGAACTGGCAGCAGATGGTATCGGGTGATTTGCAGTCCATGCAGGTTCCTGTTTTAGAACAGGGTGTTGAGATGTTAAAGCGCTGGGCATTCGTCACGGCGGCAACATTTCTCGCACGCTTCATGGCACCGTCCACATCATCGCAGACCTTGTTCATACCCACGATAAAGATCACCTTTTTCGGGCCGTGAGCAATAGCGGAAACACGGTTGGAATTGCCGTCAATGTTGACAAGCACACCATCGCTGGTGACGGCATTGCAGCTTGCCAGAAAGACGTCTGCGTCATAGGCAAGCAGGGCCGCTTCGCGCTTGTCGGCATAGTCGTCCCGGTCGATGAAAGAATAATTTCCGTTCTTCAGCGCATCCACGAGGCCAATTTCATGCACGCTCACACCACCGCCCATCGTTGCAGTGCTTCCCTCCGGAATCAGAGACAGGGCGATTGACAGCGCTTCTTCCCGTGAGGCCGCGTAATAGCCGGACATGTTGCGCGACTGCAGGCCTTTAATGACGGTTTGCGCAAGAAGCTCATTCCTCTTTACAATATTGCTGTTCATGCTTCGTTTCTCCTTCATGGCATTGTTATCTATTTTGCAGATCTCCTGCGGTTATTTTACTCCGGGAATAGAAATCTGTAAACCCTTAAGTTAAAGAAGATTTTCTGTTTGCTTCCGGTTGCATGATGACAGAAAACTATGCTATACTCAAAGCCACATCAGAAAGAAAGCAGGTTGAAATACATGAAGGAAGCACCGATTGTTGTGATCTGTCCGGGCGGGGCATACGCCTGGCGTTCCCCGAGAGAGGCGGAACCCGTTGCTGCAGCGTTTGAGAGAATGGGACTGCGGGCAGAGATTCTCCCGTACACTGTCCATGAAGAAGCCGGCCAGCCACCGCTGGATCTGGTGCCTGTCCGTCAGCTCTCAGAGCGGGTGAAAGCACTGAAAGAAGCTCATCCGAAGGCATCTGTGCTGGTCTGCGGCTTTTCTGCAGGCGGACATCTGGCCGCAACACTGGGCGTTCACTGGAAGACGCTTGGACTTGCACGCCCCGACGGCCTGATCCTGTGCTATCCCGTGATCTCTTCCGACAAGAGATATATTAATGAAGACAGCTTCTGGAATCTCACCGGAGACCAGAACAGAGAGTTTTTCTCTCTGGAAAAGCATGTCAGTGCAGATGTGCCGCCTGCCTTTCTGTGGCATACGGCGGCGGATCAGAGTGTTCCGGTAGAAAATTCTCTTCTCTTTGCCGCTGAGCTCAGCAGGGCAGGGGTTCCGTTTGAACTGCATGTCTATCCGTTTGGGGAACATGGGCTTTCTCTTGCCACAAAAGAGGTGGAGGATCCCAATAAAAACAGACAGAGTGATGCGCATGTAGCGGGCTGGATCGATGAATGTGAAGCCTGGATTCATGCAATGGCATTTTAAACGAGAGAACCTGCCGTCGCGATTCGCGACGCCAGCCTCAGACATAGCTACAGCCCGGCCGTTTGGCCGGGCTGAAAGCGTGTTATAGGTTGAGCGTTTTTACTCGATGCCGAAATATCTGGCAGCATTATAGTAGCAGATGCCTTCCACGATTTTCTTGAGGGATGCGTCGTTGTTAGGATATTCTCCGTTCTCTACCCATTTACCGATCAGATTGCAGAGGATCCGGCGGAAGTATTCATGCCGCGGATAGGAGAGGAAGGAACGGGAGTCGGTCAGCATGCCCACGAAGTTGCCGAGGATGCCGAGGTTGGCAAGAGATGTCATCTGGGCTTCCATGCCGGACTTGGTGTCGTTGAACCACCAGCCGGAACCCTGCTGAATCTTGCCCGGAATCTCATCGCTCTGGAAGCAGCCGATCAGGCTTCCCAGCTGCTCGTTGTCAGCGGGGTTAAGGGAATAAAGAATGGTCTTGGGGCATTCGCCGGTGGCGTCAAGAGCTGAGAGCAGGTCGGCAATGCTGCCGCCGCAGCTGTTTTGAGCTATCATATCGAACCCCGTGTCAGGGCCCATTTTGGCATACATGCGTGCGTTATTGTTTCGCTTGCAGGAGTAATGGAGCTGCATGGCAATGCCGAGACGGTGATATTCCTTACCGAGATGCATGAGAATAGCGGTCTGATATTTTTCCGCCTCCTCCAGCGTCAGCGTTTCGCCGGCCATGGCCTTTTTGAAGGCAGCGCTTGCTTCCTGTATGGTGGTCTCACGGTAGGGGATATAGTCCAGGCCGTGGTCGCTGGCGCGGCAGCCGAGAGAGGCAAAGTACTCCAAGCGGTCTGTCAGTGCTTCACAGACGCATCTGGCGCACTTGATTTCTTTACCGGTTACAGCTTCCAGTTTTTTGATGTATTCCGCGAAACCGGGCTTTGTGATATTGATGGCCTTGTCAGGGCGGAAGGAGGGGCACACCTTGAAGGTGATGGTGGGATCTGCCGCGATTTTCTTGTGCCATTCCAATGAATCGATGGGGTCATCCGTGGTGCCGATAAATGCCACATTGGACTGCTTGATCAGCCCGCGGACCGACATATTCGGGTCATTGTGCAGCTTTTCGGCGCAGAGATCATAAATGCGGTCGGAATTTTCCGGGGTGAGGGGCTCTTCCACACCGAAGAATTTGTGCAGCTCCAGATTGGACCAGTGATACATCGGGTTGCCGATGGCTTTTTCCAGGGCTTCGGCAAATTTGCGAATCCGTACTTTATTATCAGCATCACCGGTAATGTCATTTTCGCTGACCCCGTTGGAGCGCATCAGACGCCATTTGTAGTGGTCACCGAAGTAGCTTCCGTCCGGATTTTCACCGCCGAGCCAGACCTCAGCCAGGTTATCAAAGCGCACGTCTTCATAAACATCTTTGGGAGGAATGTGGCAATGGTAGTCAACCAGGGGGAGATGCTCTGCATAGTCGTGGAAGAGATGCTTGGCGGTCTCAGTTTCGAGCAGAAAATCTTTGTCCATAAATTCTTTCATTCAGAAGGGCCTCCTGTGTCCTTATTTTTTGATTTGTATGAGAATATTAATATGGTCCGGGGATTTTTGCAAGTGTTTCTGTCGCCGAAAGACGATTATTTTACGGGATTTTACATCCTGAGAATCCGGGCAGCTTTCAGGATGGCGGTCTGAGTTTTGGCATCAGGAATTCTGCCTGCCATTACATCTTCCACCAGCTCAGAGAGAGGAACTTTTTCCACATCCAGAAACTCATCGGGGTCCAGCTCCTGCTTCCCCTGATGAAGGCCTCTTGCCATATACATGGAAATGTACTCATCGCTGTAGGCGGGAGCGGAATAAAATCCGCCGAGATCAATCCATTCGTCAGCTGTCAGGCCGGTTTCCTCCCGCAGCTCCCGTTTCGCGGCAGAGAGCCGATCTTCTTCTTTACTGTCCAGCTTACCGGCGGGAATCTCGGTAATAACAGTGTCAAAAGGATAGCGATACTGCCGTTCCACAATCACATCTCCGTTGTCGGTCACGGGTACCACGCATACGGCTCCCACATGCCGGATGACTTCGCGGACGCTGTGATTACCGTTCGGCAGACGGACAGTGTCTCTTTTTACATTCAGAATAACGCCGTCAAAAATATCCTCCGTGCCTGTCCGGATTTCGCGGAGCTGCTGCATTTCTTTTTCCAGATCAAATGTCATAGTCTGTATACCTGTCCTTTATTTTTCAACGAAGTACATTATATCACAGAGTTTTCCTTTGAACAACGGGCAAGTGTATGATATAATCACAGATTAGAATATATAAACGAGGATTGTACGCTATGAATCAGACGCTCAACGAGCAGCTGCTCGATTTTATTCACCGCTCACCCAGCATGTTTCATGCAATTGCTTCCATCCGTGCAGAGCTGGATGCTGCCGGCTACATGCCTCTTCTTGAGACAGAGGCCTGGCACATCGAGCGGGACGGAAAGTACTATACCGTGCGCAACGGTTCAAGCCTCATTGCCTTTCAGGTCGGCCGCGATACGCAAAACTGCAGTTTCCGTATAGCTGCAGCCCATTCTGACTCTCCGGTTTATAAGATTAAAGCCGCACCGGAGCTCAAAGGCCCGGAGGAGATGCTTCGCCTCAATGTGGAGGCCTACGGCGGCATGATCGATTCCACCTGGCTGGACAGGCCGCTGTCTGTAGCAGGCCGAGTTCTTATCCGAAACGGGGACGCGGTGGAGACCCGACTGTTCTGCACAGACAGAGATGTGGTTCTCATCCCCAACCTTGCCATCCACTTCAACAGGGATGTAAACAAGGGCTATGCCTTCAACCGGCAGACGGACCTGTGCCCGCTTTTCTCTGCTGGAAAGCTGAAGGAAGGGGATTTTGACGCCATGGTAGCCGGCCAGTTAGGGATAGATCCCAAGAATCTCCTGGCAAAAGATCTCTTCCTCGCCAACAGACAGAAAGGCTGTGTCTGGGGGGCTGCGGGAGAATTCATTTCCTCTCCGCGGCTTGATGATCTGCAGTGTGCCTTTTCCGCTCTTCGGGGATTTCTGGCAGGGGAACGGGAGAACGGTGTGAATGTATTCTGCTGTTTTGACAATGAAGAGGTGGGGTCAAATACCCGTCAGGGGGCCATGTCCACTTTCCTGAAGGACTGTCTGAAGCGTATCAGCGGCTGTCTCGGCCTGAATTCGGAGGAATATGCCAGGGCAGTTGCTTCATCCTTCCTGCTCAGTGCCGACAATGCCCATGCCGTGCATCCCAATCACCCGGAAAAGACGGATGCAGAAAACCGGTGTTTTCTCAACAGAGGCATCGTTATCAAGGAAAACGCAGCTCAGAAGTATACAACAGACGCTGTTTCCCGCGCAATTGTACGGGAAATCTGTGAAATGTCGGGCGAGCCCTACCAGCTCTTTGCCAACCGCTCCGACATGGCGGGGGGTTCCACGTTGGGGAATCTCTCCAACATTCAGGTCAGCCTCCATGCGGCGGATGTAGGCCTGCCCCAGCTCGCCATGCACTCCAGCTATGAAACGGCAGGGGCAGAGGACACTGCAAGTGCCGTCAATGTATTCAGAGCATATTACCGCGCAGATCTGTGCATAGAAAATGATGATAAATTTGTGCTCCGGCCTTCTGCCGGGCTGAAAGGGGAGAAATCATGAAATACCGGATCAACAAGCAAAACTACAGCGACTTTTCAGTGTTCCAGCAAAACAGGCTGCCCGCCCGCAGCTATTTTATCCCGTACCCGTCCCGGGCGGAAGCGGACGCGGTGAAGCCGAAGGAAAAACGCTACGCATCTCCCAAGGTGCAGTGCCTCAACGGCATGTGGGACTTCCGGTTCTATCCCAGACCGGCAGATTTGCCCGACACACTGGACACGGACAACGGTGGCTTTGATACACTGGATGTCCCATCCTGCTGGCAGTTCAGAGGATATGACAAGCCTTTCTATGTAAACACCAGATATCAGTTTCCCTATCATCCGCCTGTAATCCCCACGGAGGAGAAGGTCGGCACGGTCTTTTCCTGGATGGGCTGCGATCAGGGTGTAATGCCCCGTTGGAAGGACCCCGGCGAAGAGTATAACTTTGTGGGTGTCTACCGCCGCTTTATCCATATTGACCACTCCGAAAAGAACACGGTGATTTCCTTTATGGGGGTAGCCAGTTGCCTGGATCTTTACTGCAACGGCGAATATGTGGGCTATTCGGAAGGCGCGCACAACACTGCGGAGTTTGACCTGACGTCTAAGCTCCATGAAGGGGAGAACGAACTTGTTGCCGTGGTGCATCGCTGGTGCACCGGCACCTATCTGGAAGCGCAGGACATGTTCCGGAATAACGGCATCTTCCGTGATGTGCTGCTGCGTATCAGCGAGCCGGCGGACATTCGGGATATTGATGCCAGAACATGGAAAGCCGGTGAGCACTACGGCATTCGTCTCAGTGCAGAGGTCTTTACCGACACAGATGTCACCTTTACGCTGGAGGGCAACGGACTTTCCCGTTCACAGACGGTTCCTGCAAAGCAAGGAAAAGCAGAGGCTGTTTTTGAGAGCCTTGACGTGACGGAATGGAATGCAGAAGCCCCTGTTCTCTACACCATCCGTTATGAGACGCCAACCTGCTGCGTTACGGAGAAGATCGGCTTCCGAACTGTCGAAATTCAGGGGGATGTCTTCCTGATTAACGGGCACAGGGTGAAGCTGCACGGTGTTAATCATCACGATACCAGCCCCACCAACGGTTACACCATGACACCGGACGAGATTGAGAAAGACGTGCTGCTCTGCAAGGCGTTTAATATCGACACCATCCGCACATCTCACTATCCTCCTGATCCGCTTCTTCTTGAGCTGGCGGATGAGCTCGGCATCTATATTGTGGATGAGAATGATCTGGAAACCCACGGAACCTTCTCCCAACAGCTCCCGCCTACCTACAATTCCATCAGCCATGACCCCAAGTGGCGCCCGCGCTATATGGATCGTATCGAGCATCTCTATGAGCGGGATAAGCTCCACGGGAACACCGCCGTTATCATGTGGTCGCTGGGCAATGAGTCGGGCGGATACAGCAACACCGATGCCATGTACAACTACCTGAAGGAACGCTCACCGCTTCCCGTGCATTACGAGAGCGCTATCCACTGCAAACGGCAGGCGTATGATGTAGGCAGCGAGATGTACCCATCGGTGGAGAAGGTGCACAGGGTCGGCGAGCACTGCAGAAAACAGAAGCGCCTCAACGACCGGCCGTACTTCCTCTGTGAATATGCCCACGCCATGGGAGTGGGTCCCGGCAATACAGAAGCATACTGGCAGGAAATCTATCACTATGATAACCTGATGGGCGGCTGTGTCTGGGAAATGGTGGACCATGCGGTTCTCCATCCGGACGGAACCTATACCTACGGAGGGGACCACGGCGAGTGGGAGCATGACGGCAATTTCTGCGTTGACGGTATGTTCTATCCGGACCGGAAGCCCTCTACCGGCGCCGAGATTATCCGGTTTATTTACCGGCCGATCCGCGTGACGCATGTATCAGGGGCGGAATTTGAAGTGTTCAATACCACCGCCTTTTCTGAGGGCAGCCGTTATGAGCTCACCTTCCACTGGAATGACAGAACGGAGGAAACGCTGAGAGCGGATGTGAAGCCGTTGAGCAAAGCACAGATCTCAGTATCGCTCGGCAGAGTGATCGACGGAAACTGCTCTGTCATTGTCACAGCGAAGGATTGCATGACCGGTAAAATCGTATCGGAAGAACAGATTGTCCTTGCACGGAAGGTGCCTGCCGCGCCTGAAAAGAAGACAGCATTACCGGAGGCATGCACGGCCGCGGGCAGCGGGTTCTCCCTTATCCTGCCGGACGGTTCTCTGCTCACATCAGAGAAGGAAGAGACTCTTCTGTACCGCGCCGCAACAGACAATGACACCGACCTGATGTTCCGCAATCTGATGAAACCATGGTATGCCCAGACGGAGAGCCTTGTCTCCTCCGAGAGAATAGAGAACGGTGTTCGAATCATCAGGGAGGTTTCCAATAAAAAGGCGAAATTTACCGTTACAGATACCTATGAGGGCACGGAAAAGGGGATCCTCGTCACCAGTGTTCTGCACTGTGTGTCCGGTAAGGGCAATGTTCCACGCTTCGGTAAGTGCTTCTGCCTGAATGAAAGCTTTGACGATGTCACCTATACCGGCAGAACCGGTGAGAGTTACTGTGACATGAAGGATCAGTTCCCCATCCGGGAAGTCTCCTGCAAGGTGACTGATATGACGGAGCCGAATCTCCGCCCCCAGGAGAGTGGCAACCGGTGCGACTGCACAGAAGCATCCTTCAGCAACGGAAAGGTGAAAGTCACTTTCTGTGCGGTGGACAGGCCTTTTGAACTGGGTGTAAAGCCTTATACAGACAGGGCACTCATCAGCATGAAGCACCGGGAAGACGAAAAGCGGACAGGCACCTATATCACCGTCCAGGCCTTCCAGCAGGGCATCGGCACCGGTGCATGCGGCCCCGGCATCATGCCGGAATTCTGCTATTCGTCCGCAGAAGACTATAAAGTGAGATTCCTGATCACTGTGGAAGAGCTGTAAGCGAAAAACCGAATAGACGCAGAAAACCCTCGGCAATTCTGAGATGAATTGCCGAGGGTTTTGCATCAGATCGGTTAATGAATAATCTGCTCTGCCAATACGCTGGAATTCAGCGGCTCTACCACAGGCACATCCGCATAGGCGGAGGGCTCCGGCATGGGCAGTGCCTGCATGTAGGCATGCATGGTCTCTGCCACCCGCTTGCCGTTGGCAACGGCTTCCACAACGGTGCGCGCACCGTGAGCGATATCTCCCGCGGCAAATACGCCCGGGCGGGACGTTCTGCCGTCTTCATCCGCAATCAGCAGGCCGGAGGGCTGTGTGCCGATGTTTTCGGTGCTGTGCATAATGCTGCTGCCCAGCTCCTGGCTGACAGCAACGATGACTCCAGTGCAGGGATAGAGCTTCTCGGAACCGGGAATGGGGCGAAGCTTGCCCTCTTCATCAAATTCGTTGTCGGTAAACACAACACCCTTGTCGCAAATCTCCACCGGACTCTTCATCATCTCAAAGTTGACGCCCTCGAGGCTTGCATAGCTGGCTTCATATTGGCTTGCAGCTATTTTATCCCGCCGGTTGAAGACCGTGACGTAACGTGCACCCTGACGGATCGCTGTGCGTGCACAGTCCATGGCGGAATTGCCGGAGCCGATGACAATCACACGCTCACCAAGACGGAAAGCTCCGGGAGAGGCAAGGTAATTAATGGCAAAAGCCACATGCCCCAGGCTTTCTCCCTTGATGTGAAGGGAGCGGGGCTTCCAAAGGCCGGCACCGACGAACACGCTCTGGTATCCGTCCCGGAAGAGGTCGTCAATGGTGATCGATCCTCCGATGGTGGTGTTCGGACGGAACTGAATGCCCTTCAGCTCCAGATGGCGATAGGCGAAATCGTCCAGAACCGCATCCGGCAGACGAAAATCGGGGATGCCGTAGCGCATAACACCACCGATTTTATCCTTGCTGTCAAATATCGTGACACCGTAACCATAGCGGGCGAGAATTACAGCGATGGTGAGGCCGGCCGGACCCGCTCCGATGATGGCAACCTTCCGCCCGTTGAATGGCTGAGGGCCTTTGACCATCTGGTTGGCATAGGTGGTGGAGATATAGTTTTCAATCACAGAGAAGTGGACAGGCACGTCTTTGATCCCACGGATGCAGTGACCTTCACACTGCTTTTCATGGTTGCAGACAAGAGAGCAGACCGTAGTAAGAGGGTTGTTTTCAAAGAGCATCCAACCGGCATCGTTCAGCTTTCCGGCTTTCAGCAGACGGATCACTTCCGGGATGTTGGTATGAATCGGGCAGCCCTCCCTCCATTACATGCAGTGCCATAATGATTTCCTCCGGTTAAGAGTTGATTATTAAATGAGACCCTGCCTTCAGCAGGGTCTCTAACGTAGCACAGAATTTGACGCTTGTCAATGCATGGGATTTCAGTGCAATTACTCGGCGCGAACAAAGATATAGCCGAATGCTACTTCTCCGTCTTTCTTGACAAGGTTGTCGTCGCTGTAGCAGACGATCAGCTGGCCGGCTTCATTCATACCGACATACTTCATGTTCTCGTCGTCGATCTCTTCACTGGCAACGCCTGTAACTTTGGTGAAGTAAAGGCTCTTGTCATCAGCACCGACTTTGCTCAGTTTGCCGACGCCCATATTGAAGTCACCGTCGTTCTCACCGCGGACTGTGAAAAGCCAACCGTCCCAAGGGAGTTTCAAGGTTGCTTCTTCGTCTGCGATGTCTTCTGCGAAGGTAACAGTAGCTTCCATGTCATAGACATGCGCATGCAGATAGGAAGCCTGATCAACCATGACACCGGCATCGGAACCGGATGCACTGGCATCCAGGAGAGCAGCGACACTCATCTTGACAGATCCTTCCGGAACTGCAATGAGGCCGGTGGTGTCGATATCGTTTTCGTCGGCATAGTCTTCACCGATCACAGCGGCGGCAAGAACCCATTCGCCTTCCCAGTCTGTGACAGGTGAGGTGCGGTCAAAGGTGGTCACTTCTTCAACGTCGGCTTCCAGAAGTGCGTTGTCAGCCAGTGCTGCGGGAACCATAACAGCAAAAGAGAGAAGGAGAACGAGGAGCAGAGAAACAAATTTTTTCATCTTAGGATTTCCTTTCTTTTATTTGTTACCTGCCTATCCAGCAGGGCAACATACAAACATCAGTCGGCGACAGAAGGCCATTTCTGCATGGCCTCTTCCATGGACATGCCGGAAGCAATAGCTGCTTTGCGTGAGGCATTGATTGACTGAATTTCCTTCATCTTTGCACCGGTGAGACTGTAACCGCTCATGGCCCAGAGCGTTGCAGCCCATGCCAGCATGGGGATCACGCAAAACATCACAATTACAGCTACTTTTATTCCGCCGGAATAGGGCGTTGCATCCGTCGGGAGTTCGGAAAGACCTGCAAACACCAGAAACAGGAATGCAACCAGAGTCTGAGCAAGGGAAGAGACCAGCTTATCTACCAGAGAGAACAATGTGCCCATAATACCGGGAATATATTTGCCGGAACGATAAGTCTCATAGTCAGAGCAGTCTGCCACCATGGGGATGGGCATATCTGCCGTGGCGTAGTAGGCGCCGTAGCCAATGCCAAAGCACAGAATAAACAGAATGGTGTACAGGTTAATGGCGCCGCCACCGCTAAAGGGGAAGGAGAGCATGGTAGCGGGATTCTGATGATTGGAGATCAGCAGCAGGACCAGAACACCCACATAGCAAATCAGAGCAACTGCTACATAGCGTGTCAGAGAGGCCTTCTGACCGAGCTTCTGGGAAGTGCGAACGGAGAGAAGGAAGAAGGGGACTGCAAAAACATAGCCCAAAACCATCATCGGCAGATACAGGCTGTTATAGTTGCCCATCATGATGCCGTAGAGTGCAAGAAGCACTGTGGTGTTGGTGGCAATGGCAAGGGCAAGCTTGCAGCCGGCACCGGCAACCATCAGCCTCTTCATTGGTTTGTTGTTGCGGATAATCTCTACATATTCGGAGACTTTGACCTTCTCCTGCTTACCGCCGATACCGTAAAACTCCGGCCTGTCTTTCTCAGCGATACCGATTATGGCTAGAATTGTCAGCAGAACGGAGACCGCGATGCCAATGGGGGTGATGATGCGGTAGAGCTCGGGGCGGGCATAGCCGGAGGTAATAACGTTTCCAAGTTCATCTTTTACGTCGTACATCCCTTTCACCAGCGGAATCAGGAATTGCATGACACCCATGCCCAGCATGGAGCCGATGGTGTTGAAAATGGTGAACATGGGGCGCTGATTCGGATCATTGGTCAGAACTGTCTGACCGGCTCTGGTGCAGGAAGTCTGGAAGGTATAGCCGATAACCCAGACGGCATAGACCAGCGTAAAGAGTACATAACGCAGCCACATGGCAGACTCCGGAATGAACGGCGTGAGTATATAGAGGGCTACCACGCTGACGGCCATTATAGCGCTGCCAATCATCATAAAGGGACGGAATTTGCCGATTTTTGTGGAAGTACGGTCCATCAAGGCACCGATGATCGGGTCGGTAATGGCGTCGAATACACGCATGAATGTGACCATGATGGAGGCATACATGCCGAGCTTCAGCACACTGGACCCAAACTGGGCTACGTAGGAAAGAATCAGAACGAAATAAACATTGGTAGCACCGTTGTTCAGGGGGAATAACACAAGCTGGTAAAGCTTTGCACGGTTTGTGCTGTCAGTGGAGACAGTGTTTTTTGCTTTCGGTTCACTCATGGTTTTACTCCTTGTTTGTCCAGTTGGCGCCCTTGTCGCCGCTGTCTTTCAGCACATAGTTTGGGTTTGGTTTGGAAACCTTACGGAAGACTGCATCATCGCTTGTCTCACCTGCGGTGGCTTTGACCTGTACTTCAGCACGCATCGGAACGGTAAAGACAAAAATGTGCTCACCGTGCTTTGTTTCTATCTTGTCGCCGTTGACGAAGAGAGAGACTTCATTCTGGTTGGAATAAACCTTGACGGTGATGCTGTCCTCTGTGCGGTCTTCATAACGCTTGGAGCAGATGTGTACAAAAGGTTTTTTGCTCCAGTAGGCCTTATAAAGATAGAAACTGTCTTTTTTCGTCTTGCGGTCAAATGTGATCAGGCCTTTGTGATTCATGCCCGGTTCACCACCTTGGTTGCGGGCATCAGCTGCAAAATCAAACATATTCCAGACGTGAGTTGCCCACATCCAGGGGTGGCGCTCAAAGCATTTGAGCATGTACTCATGATAAATCGCCTGATATTCTTCCGTGTGGTCGCCGCGATGGGGATGAGAGGAATGCAGATTCGGCATACCTTCACAGCCGTATTCGGAATATCCGAGGCAACGGTCCGGATAAACTTTATGGAAGAAATCCATCCACAGATCGTTCAGGAAAAGCCCCGGAACATACCATCCAAGATACAGGTTCCAGCTTACGGTGTCTGTGATGTGGGCAACCGGATTGAAGGGTCCGCACATGGCATAGCATGCCAGAGTGGTGAATCGGGTGGGATCCATCTTATGGCAGAGATCGTTCAGCTCCCGGTGGTTGTCCAGCATGTCTTTCTTGTCCTTGGTAGAGATGGTGATCTCGTTGCTCACACCCCAGCAGACAATGGATGCATGGTTGTAGTTCTGCACGATCAGCTCTTTCATCTGGCTGATGGTGTTTGCACGACCGTTCGGCATGTGCTCGGAAATGTAAGGAATCTCCGCCCAGACCACCATGCCCCGCTCATCGCAGAGGTCATAGAAGTACTGATCGTGCTGGTAGTGTGCAAGCCGGATGGTGTTGGCACCGACTTCACAGATCAGGTCCATATCCTCCAGATGTTCTTTTTTGGAGATGGCATTGCCGAGGCCTTTCCTGTCCTGATGGCGGGAAACACCGCGTAGGGGATAGCTTCTGCCGTTGAGATAGAACCCGGTTTTGGCGTGGTAATGAAAGTCACGTACACCGAAGCGAGAGGAGACTTCATCGCCGGAAGCAAGCGTGGCTACCGCAGTGTAAAGATAGGGATCATCCAACCCATTCCAGAGCCTGACGTTTTCAATTGTTGCATGCACTTCAAGACCGGTTCCGCTGCATACCTCTCTGCCTTCTGCATCACGTATGGAGACTGTGACGGCTTCCGTGCAATTGGTGAAGGTTTTTATCGTTACCTCACCTTTCTTGTAACCCTCTACGGGCTTTGCTGTGATCTGGATACCGTTTCCGCCGAAATAATCCAGGTCGAAATGGTTTTTGTTGACGACCAGCAGATCCACATCCCGGTAGATACCGCCGTAGAAAGTGAAGTCAGCCTTCTGTGGGTAGACACGGTCATTAACGCTGTTGTCAACCCATACCTTCATAGTGTTTTCTTTCTCCAGCAGTGCTGTGATATCAGAACGAAAGGTGGAGTAACCGCCGTCATGAGTCATGACAGCCTTTCCATTGAGTTCAACTTTTGCCGAAGCATTGACACCGTGAAATTCAAGGTATACGCGCTGCTTTTCTATGTCGAAATCCGGTTTGGAAAACTGCTTTTCATAAAGGCATGTTCCTCGGCGGTAGTCATTGCCGCCGTCCTGCCCGTCAATATTGTTCCAGGTATGGGGGAGATCAAGAGCGGACTTCACACCATCCAGATCAGTAAATTCCCATTGTTGGTTCAAATTGATTATTTGGCGCATTTTCGTATCCTCTTTTTCCGTATATTTGTTACATTGTCATCTGCAGATCGGGAGACGTAATGAGTCCGCCGGTTTAGCAGCGTGAGCTATTTTCTTATTTCCTATTATACAGGATTATAGATCGGTTTCAATTTCTTTCCCCGCCTGATTTATTCTCTTTCAGATAGAAAGCCTCTGTTCACGACATAAAACCCATGATTCACGTACATAACAATAAAATGGCATCTCTTTTGAATTTCAACTTCATCTCGCTTCGTCCGTTGTCAAAATAGAGAAAAAGTGGTATAGTTTAACCAATAAAAAGAAAACTACAGGGAGTTGATAGGTGTGCTTCTGGTTGCAATTGCAGATGACGACCCGCAGGATGCTGCTCTGCTGAAAGGCCTGACAGAAGACTATTTCGCCCGGAACGGGGTTGCAGTGATGACCCATGTTTTTCCTGACGGCCTGGATTTTATCCGCAGCTCGGAAAACCACGATATTGTTTTCCTGGATATCCAGATGAAAAAGCTTGATGGTCTCGAGACGGCCCGATTCCTGCGTAAAATCGGCAAAGATTCTATCCTGATTTTCGTAACAAACATGGCACAATTTGCCATTAAAGGCTATGAAGTGGATGCATTGGATTTCATCATTAAGCCGGCCACAATGGAATCAATCACATATGTGCTGGACAAGGCAATGAAACGTCTTTCAGCCTCTTCCAGTGCAACGTTCTCTCTGAAAACGGCCAGCGGAACCATCAGCCTTTCAGAAAACGAAATCTCCTATGTGGAAGTTTTTGACCATAACCTGGTCTATCACACCACAAAAGGGGAATATACGGTCAGAGGCAGGCTTTCTGATCTCACGGATAAGCTGGATCCGGAGCGTTTTGTGATGTGCAACAGGTCCTTCATCGTGAATCTTCGGTACGTTTCCAACGTGACAGCAGATTACCTCTCTGTGGGAGACACGCGAATCACCATCTCAAAATCCCATCGGAAGGAACTGATGCAGCGGTTTTCCAGCTTCCTAGGTGACAGCTTATGATTACGGACCTCACCTGGATCAGCAAAATAGACCACCGCATTTCAGCCGGGGTGGTCTTCTTTGTGCTTTTACTGCTTCTGAACAGAGCACCGAAACGCGAAAAGTTTCCGCTGCGTGCTGCATGTGTGCTGGTACTGATGTGTGCGGGAAGCTGGCTGGCACGCTTTGCCGCAGACGAATTCTTCTCTGAAATTCATCTGCGGGGACTGGCATACAGTGTCAGGCTCCTGATGCTGCATGTCCTGTTCCTGGCCGGATGTATGTTCTGCTACCGTGCAGTGATGGTTGAAGCAGTTTACAACGGGGTTCTTGCCTTGACTGTTTTCGAGATAGCCTGGAACGGATTCAAAACAGTCAGCAGCCTGCTGCTGGTGGAGCATGTCAATACTCCCTGGTCTCTGTACAGCCTTGCAGGGTCATTGATTTCCTATATAGTGTATTTTTCTGTCAGCATCATATGCAGTGCTATCTACAAGAAAAATGTAAAAGAGCCTCCTTATCACGCACCTGTTCATGTGATGAATGTGCTTTCGGTCAGCTCAGCTCTGTTCCTCTACTATCTGTGTGCACTGCTTTATTCCGCTCTCAACTTCTCTATCATTCTTATGCTTGCCATGCTGGACAGCTTCCGCCATGAAAACCGCACCATGCATGACTTTATCAGCAATAAAATGCGATACTACGAGATGAGTCATGAGGGCATTGTAACGTTACAGACGAAATGCCATGATCTGAAACATCAGATTGCCGCTATCCGGTCTGAAGCCGGAAAGGCAGATTTTGAGGGACATCTGACGGAGCTGGAGGATTCTATCAATGAGTACTCAACCGTTATCGAGTGCGGCAATCAGACGGTAGATATCGTTCTGACAGAAAAAAATATTCTCTGTCTGCCTCATAAGGTTAAGTTTTCTTACATGATTGATGGTTCTCTGTTCAATTTTCTGACAGACCGGGAGATTTATTCTCTCTTCGGCAATGCATTGGACAATGCCCTGGAAGCGGCTTCTAAGGTTGAAGATCCTGCCAGACGAATGATTTCACTGAAAAGCAACTCCCGCAGCGGCATGGTGGTGCTTCAGGTAGAAAACACTTACGAGGGAGAGCGAACGGCGGAGGAGAACGGCCTTTTCCGAACCACCAAATCCGGCAGCGGGCATGGATTTGGCCTGCGCTCTATTGAACATATTGCAGAAAAACACCAGGGATCCATGTCCGTCAGGGCAGAAAACGGCATTTTCAAACTCAGTGTCGTCATGCGCCCGGAATGATCTTCCTTTATCCTCCACCAGCTTCTCAGAATGCGTGAACGGATTTTCGTTCACGCTCTTTTTTTGCCGTGAACGGTACAGGCAGTGGTTTGCGGTTCCTGTATGCGTCATTCATGCCAAAGGTCTTTTTCTTTGACATTCTGTATGATAAACTCAGCATAGTTGTAGGATGGTGAAATCGCTATCATCTGAAAAACTGTATTGCGTAAACTTAGAAACAGGAGGGAAAGAGTTGAAAAAGAATATTTGGCGCGGATTTGCTTATCTGTTTGCTGTGCTGATCCTGCTTGGATCAACTGCCGGCCATGCACTGGAAGCAAACCGCAATGTTGTGGATGGGTTCTTTGGAACAAAGAGCTATACTGTCGTTACAGACAAAGAGAGCGGTGAACTTTACAGCACGTTCACCGCAGATTATGAAAACACCGATGCACTTGTTGCTGCCAACGAGCTAATGGGTGAACGGCTGGAAGAGGAAGGTGCGGTTCTTCTGAAAAATAATGGGGCCCTCCCTCTGACTGAAAACGCGAGAAGCGTTACACTTCTCGGCCTTCGGGCGGAAGCAAAGACTCTGTACGGGGCAACAATCGGCGTGAATGTGCCGAACGCACAGAATGTCAGCCTGACGCAGGCACTGACGGAAAAGGGCTTTTCCGTCAACGAGACGTCCAATGCGGCTTACAGCACGTTAGACGGCAGCACCTACAAGAAGGCCAATAAGTTTGCTGCTAGCTTTTCGGGGGTTCTCCCGGACGCAGAACCACAATATGACATCGGCGAGCCAACCGTGGAAGAGTTAACAGCTGCAGAAAGCGGTTTTATGGACAGCCTGAAAAAGTATGGCGATGCTGCTATTGTTGTCCTCGGTAGGCCCGGCTCTGAAGCTGGGGATTATTATCCGGGTGCAACGGGAGTAGACCAGAGTAAAGGTGCCCGTAACCCGCTGGCACTGACCAATGCGGAGAGAGACCTGATAGCGTTTGCTGGAGAGAACTTTGACACAGTCATTGTGCTGATAAATTCTGCAAATACCATGGAAATCCGTGAACTGGAAGAGAATGATTCCGTATCCGCAATCCTGTGGATCGGTTGGCCGGGCAACTACGGCATGCGCGGAGTGGTGGACGTCCTTACCGGAGAGGTCAATCCTTCGGGTGCGCTGCCCGATATTTACGCCTCCGACTCTACGTCTGCTCCGGCCATGGCAAACTTTGGCGTTATCGCCTGGAAGAATGCGGCTTCAACTCTTGATACGGCTGTAGATCGTGGAGATTTCTATCTGATCGAAGCAGAAGGAATTTACACCGGCTATCGGTATTACGAAACCAGATATGCCGATTCTGTAATGGGACAGGGAAATGCGGATTCCACTGCCGGCACGTTTGACTCCACCGCCGGGTGGAACTATGACGAGGAAGTTGTGTATCCCTTTGGTTACGGCCTGAGCTATACAACCTTTACAAAGGTACTGGATGCTATCTCGGTAGATGTGGATGCAAACACGGTTTCTGCCACAGTCACGGTTGAGAATATAGGAGATGTTGCCGGCAAAACTCCGGTTCAGCTTTATGCACAGGCTCCCTATATTCAGGGCGGAGTGGAGAAATCTGCAATTGTACTTTTGGATTACGGCAAAACAGATGTTCTGCAGCCCGGCGAGAGCACGACGGTTACTATACAGGCAGATCTTCAGAATCTGAGCAGCTATGATGACCAGAATGCCCAGACCTATATCCTCGATGGCGGAGACTATTTCTTCACTGTTGCGGACGGTAGCCATGAAGCGGTAAAAAATGTTCTGGCATCACAGGGCTATGAGGCAGAGGGTGATGCAGCTAATGTGAAGACCTGGTCCTATGACCCGGCGAACGGCGTGGATGTTTCGACATATGCGATCTCTTCCGGCGGCGTGAAAGTAGAGAATCATCTTTCTGATGCAGACTTTAACACCTGGGTTCCGGGTACGGTTACTTATCTTTCCCGTTCTGACTGGGAAGGAACCTGGCCAAAGACGTATGATGATCTGGCATTTCCGGAAGAGATGCTGAAATATCTTAAGAATGACTTCTATGAGATCGCGCAGAATGATGATGTCTCAGACATTCTGTTCAATGTGAAAAGTCCGGACGGTCTTACCATCAGTGATATGAAGGGTGCCGAATATGATGACCCGCGGTGGGAAGAGCTCCTCAACCAGCTTGACTTGCAGGAGGCCATTCTCTTCATCACAAAAGGCAACCGTAACGCCCCTGCCATGGATTCTATCGGATTCTCCGGCGGACAGTATACGGAGAATGGTCCTAACGGCTTTAATGCAAAACTGGCGGCTTATTCGGATGATGCATCTCCCTGGTATGTCACGGCAGAAGATGCCAATGCAGAATACCAGGCAAATAATATGGGCTGCGCACCGCTTCTTGCTGCGACGTTTAATAAGGAATTTGCAGAAGAATACGGTGTCCTGTGGGGGAACAACAGCCTGTTCAATGGCCTGCCGTTTATATGGGGTCCCGGTTTGAACCTGCACCGTCATGCTTATAACGGGCGGAACGGAGAGTATTACTCAGAAGATCCTGTCCTTTCCGGTTACATAGGGCTTGGTATTGCAAAGGGAGCTCTCACAAAGGGTCTGATCTGTGCACCGAAGCATTATGCCTTTAACGATCAGGAGTCTAACAGAAACGGTGTTGCCCCGTTTATGAACGAACAGAAAGCCCGTGAGCTGGAACTCAGAAGCTTCCAGATCGCAATTGAAGGCGGTACGCTTGGCGTGATGACATCCTTCAGCCGTATCGGGCCGGTTTACGTTGGGGCCCATAAGGGCCTGATCACAGACATCCTTTGCAAAGAATGGGGATTCAACGGCTATATTATCTCTGATATGGTCAACCCTGCCAGCTACATGACCTGGAAGGAATCTGTCATTGCAGGTACAACCAACTTTGATACCAATGATATCAATGAACTCTGGAATACCTATATCACGGATACGACGAATACACTTTCCAAAGATGCGCAGATGCTTAAAGCAATTAAGGAGAGAGTGCACAATACACTCTATGTGTATGCACAGAGTAATGCTATGAACGGCATCAATGCAAGCTCCCACAGAGTTGAGTTGAATGTTTGGTGGCGTACGGCTTATAAGGCAGTATATTACGGTTCCATCGCATTAACGGTTATTTGTGCTCTCGGATACGCAGTTTCTGCTGTTCAGGAGAGCAAAAAGAGAAAGGAGAACAAGGCATGAAGAAAGAAGTGAAATCTTCCAAAGTCCGTACCATGATAATTGTCAGTGCGGTGCTTGTGCTGGCAGCACTGGTGATGAGTGTTATCAGTTCCATGCGTGCTTACAGCCTTACCCATCTCAACAATGTGATCATCGGGTGTGCTGCTGCAATTGTGCTGGAAGCATTGACAGCGATGTTCTATCAGAAACTCCCTGAGGTGCTAAGAGATCTGATGCTTTTTGTAGCTGTGTTTGCAGCAGCATGGGCGATGTGCACCCTGATTCAATGCTCATGTACGGTAAGGAAGCAAGCAACCGAAAACAAGAGATAGACCGCCAGCACTACACTATTCCGAACCAAAGACCAAAAGATAAGCATTGTG
>CACYYN010000046.1 GCA_902778665.1 Oscillospiraceae bacterium
CATCAGCCCCACGGTTGCAGGGATAAACATCAAGGGCATAATTTCAATGAGAAAGTTCGCCGTCTCCTTAACCTGCGGCAGTTTGATAATGCCCGTCGCGAGCAGGCAGAACATCAGCACAAGGCCGTAGATGCTCGCCGGGATCGGCAGAGGAATAAAATACTTCAGAATCTCCGCTACACAGGTGACGGAAATAATAACGGCAAGCTGCCGGATATATTTCATAAAGAGAGCTCCTTTCCGGTTTATCTTCATTGTTTCTGTTAAAGATAACTCAATTCTCAGATAATCCGCATGACAAAATGACAATATTCACCTTGAGAGAGAATACACCTATTGCCCATGAATTTTGTCATGCAGCAAATATCATTTCTATCACCGGAAGACGCTCTTCCAACAGCGAAAGTCCACCGGTTCACAACGTCGCTTCAGCTCCTTCACCAGCAGATTCCGGTCGGCGTTTTCGATATAGACGTCATATCTGTCCTTCTCTCCGCCGAAGGTTACGGTGTTCTTTGTCCCCATAATTTTCTCGAGCTCATGCAGCATCGCCTCTCGGGAACACCCTTCGTCATAGACTTTCAGAAAAGAATAGCCTGCATAGTCTGAAATATCCTTTACCACCCGGTATTCTCCGATCCACGGCTGTTCCATCAGATTCCGGTAGATCTCCTCAGTCTTTTCATGGCTCTCCAGGATCAGAAAGTAGACCACATGATCGCAGAATTCTGCATCACTTCGCACGAAATTGCGATAAGGGGAATACCGCTTTCTGTCAAAAAGCTGCTTCATCCCGTCATTCGCGAGATCCGCATAGCGGATAACCAGCAGATTCTGCTCAATGCTGTTGCTGAAAAACGGTACGCTGTTTTCACGCATCCATCGCATCATGCGCTCCGCCTTAATATCAGTCATCGGCATTGTCCGGATAAACTCCAGGCTGCCCATATCATAGAGGGCAGCCCCGTCCATCGTGATAATCGGATAGCGCAGGCGAACTCCCGGCAGAAGCTCGCGAACCGTCGCCTGGGTCTGCACGGTGGAGATGGTGAAGCGGATCCCGTCATCCATCAGCCGGTTGAGCTCTACCCTGGAATATGCCGAAAGACGGCTGTCACTTCCAAGAAGGCTGTTTCCCAGGCCGGAGACGTAAAGGGTTTTCGTGTCTTTTCTCCGAGGCAGATGCACACGGTTGACAACGGAGGCCACCAGCACGCCGATCACGGTGTCCAACAGACGGTTAAAGGCAAAAATGGCAGGGTTTGCATCTGTGAAGTGATTGATGGTGATCACAAGAAAAACCACACCCGAAAAATAAGCCATTTCCTGCACATGCATCAGAACGGTGGAATAGAGTACCAACACCAGCATAATCGGCACCAGCACATAGTGCAGATACTCATTGAGCTCCCCCCTGCCGAGCAGCATCTCAATCACCAGCAGGAGGAGGCCCCACACCGCCCCGATCACCGTGCCGAGAATTCGCTTTCGTGCGACACCCTTCATATCTTTTGTATAGGGCTGCATACACTGCATTGCTGCCAGCGCAGAGTACAGTGGGATTCCTTTGTGCCCACGCAGCACATAAACAATCAGGCACAGTGCCACCGCAACAGCAGACCGGATAATCCGCTGTCCGGGAAGGGGGATTCTTCTGTGATGTTCCATTATGATACTCCGTTTTCGTTTCCATACCTTGAAGCTTCCTCTACATTATAACAGAAGCAGGCTTTTGTTGCACCAACAAAAACATCGGAACAGAATATCTCTTTCTGTTCCCGGATGAGAAAATCTGTGCGTCTCGCCGAAAAAAGCAAAAAATGCAAAACAATAACTTGACAGGGTCATATTTTAGCGCTATAATGCGCTAAACCGTTGAAGAAGAGTGAGTAGGCATTGCATCCGTCTTCACAGAGAGCTGCCGGCTGGTGAGAGGCAGCAAGCCGCACAATGCTGAATGGACTTCCGAGGGCAACCAGAAACGGCATATGCCGGAGTATGCACGCCGGGGGTGGCTCCCCGTTATCAAAGGCCGGCATATGACAGTATGCTGAAAGTGGGTGCAGTTCTGCACCAAGCCGGGTGGCACCGCAGGATGTTTCAAGTCCTGTCCCAGCGAAAGCCTTGGGACGGGGCTTTTTTCTGTCCCGAAATGAAAAGGGCGAACGCCCGAATTTGGAAAGGAGCCTACCCCATGGACAACGAGAAAAAAATCCCCTACAAAATTTATCTGGAAGAAAGCGAGATGCCTCAGAGCTGGTATAATGTCCGTGCGGACATGAAAAACAAGCCCGCTCCCCTGCTCAACCCCGGCACCCATCAGCCCATGACCGCCGAAGAACTCAGCGGCGTATTCTGCGATGAGCTGGTTCAGCAGGAACTGGACAATGACACGCCCTTTATCCCCATCCCGCAGGAGATCCGGGACTTTTACAAGATGTACCGTCCTTCCCCTCTGGTTCGTGCCTACTGTCTGGAGGAAAAGCTGCAGACCCCTGCAAAAATCTACTACAAGTTTGAAGGCAACAACACCAGCGGCAGCCACAAGCTGAATTCAGCTATCGCCCAGGCCTATTATGCTAAAAAACAGGGTCTAAAGGGCGTCACCACCGAGACCGGTGCCGGCCAGTGGGGCACGGCTCTCTCTATGGCATGCTCTTATCTGGGGCTGGACTGCAAGGTCTATATGGTTAAAGTCAGCTATGAGCAGAAGCCCTTCCGCCGTGAAGTCATGAGAACCTACGGCGCCTCTGTTGTTCCCTCCCCCTCCGATACCACACAGATTGGCAGAAAGATTCTGGCAGAGCATCCCGGCACCACGGGCTCCCTCGGCTGTGCAATTTCCGAAGCGGTTGAGGTTGCGGTTTCCAATCCCGGCTACCGCTATGTTCTCGGCAGTGTTCTCAATCAGGTGCTTCTGCATCAGAGTGTTATCGGTCTGGAGACCAAAGCCGCATTGGACAAATACGGCATCAAACCGGATATGATCATCGGCTGCGCCGGCGGCGGATCCAATCTCGGCGGTCTGATTGCCCCCTTCATGGGTGAAAAGCTTCGTGGAGAGGCAAATTACCGGATCATTGCCGTGGAGCCGGCCTCCTGCCCCAGCTTCACCCGTGGCGTCTATGCTTACGACTTCTGCGACACAGGCATGGTCTGCCCTCTTGCCAAGATGTACACCCTCGGGTGCGACTTCATCCCTGCCCCGAACCATGCGGGCGGCCTGCGTTATCACGGCATGAGCCCCGTTCTCTCCCAGCTTTATGATGACGGCCTGATGGAGGCAGTTTCCGTCCCGCAGACCGCAGTGTTTGAAGCTGCTGAGCAGTTTGCAAGAGTAGAGGGTATCCTGCCCGCTCCGGAAAGCTCTCATGCCATCCGTGTCGCGATTGACGAGGCGCTGAAGTGCAAAGAAACCGGCGAGGAGAAAACCATTGTTTTCGGCCTCACCGGCACAGGATATTTCGATATGGTCGCCTATGAAAAATATCATGACGGAAAGATGGATGACTACATTCCGACGGACGAAGAGCTGCAGAAATACCGTGCAAAACTCCCGAAGATGGATTAATCCTTTTTCCTTCCGTTAAATCCTATTCAATCAGCGGGTGCCGTGAAAGCACCCGCCGATCTTATTTTACGCTGAAGGCCGCATGACAAAATGACAGAATTCCGATCACAGGGTAGCTTTCCTTCCCCGCAGGAATTCTGTCATTTTGTCATTGCCTTATTCTGAAAACGCATTCTCTACCAGATAAAGGGGATCAGCCTGTACTTCACCTTCTTTTTATATTCCTTGTATCCCGGCAGGCCTTCTTCCAGCACCCGCTCTTCATTTTTAATCCGTTTGACGATAATCGGGATGTAGCAAAGCATAATGACAAATGAGATCACCGATCCCAGCACCAACGGCATGGAGAGGAAAAGCAGAACAGTCGCCATATACATGGGATGGCGGACGAGACCGTAAAGCCCGGTGTCGATCACCCTCTGGCCTTCCTGCACCTCCACCGTTCTGGAAAGGTATGTATTTTCCCGTAACACCTCCGCATAAAGCGCATAGGCAACCAGAAAGAGGACAGCAGCAACAATGCTGACCGGAAACGGAAGCATCAGCCACCCGAAACGAAAGCTCAGGCCGGCAAAGAGAAATGCCGCCAGAAACATGATCCCGCTGGACACGATGACTTCACGCTGTTCAGATTCTTTTTCTTTGACGTTCAGGCGCTTTTGCAGAAGTTCCGGATTCTTTGCCATCATGACAAAACCGGCAATAAACATCGGGACAAACAAAATCACAACCAACAGCCAGCCCTGCGGATAATGCAGCGTTCCGGCAGCGATAAACAGCAGCATCCCCACTGCCGCCAGCCCGGCAAGGAAACGGGTAATTGCCTGTATGAAAAGTTTTTTTGTCACGGCTGATCCTCCTTCAAAGTCCTGATAAACGTGTGAATAATCCGGTTGACCTCATCTGGCCGGTCTGTATTGGCATTATGTCCTGCCCCTTTTATCCAGAAAAGCGGGAGGCCTTCCTTTTCCGCCCACCGACGGTTATACTGCTTCGCTGAACCGGCATGATCTCTCTCCCCGCAGATCAGAATCGCCGGGCAGTCGATTTTGTACGGGAGATCCGCCTCCATTGCTTCTGCCAGCATGCCGAAGCCATGCCCGGCAAGGGCACAGTACTCCTCCTTTGTATAGGAATCGATAAAATGCCTCATCAGCGATCTGCCGTATTCCGTTTCCGAACATCCGCCGGATCCGATCTCACGAAGGAATTTCCATGGAAATGCCCTGTACATCGGTTCGGTTCTCTTCAAAGCCCAGATCTCTGCTCCCGTCACATAGCAGCGTTTCAGAGGAGCAGAGTCGATAGAAACAAAGCCTGCCGCTTTTCCGGGATATTTCTGCAGAAAGCATTGGGCAACATATCCTCCCATGGATTGCCCGATCAGAACCGGACGCAGGACACCTTCTTTTTCCAGGATCTCATGCAGCCAGCCCGCCTTGTCCATCAATGTGAAGGAAAGCTCAAACGGTCTTGAGGCAGCATGGCTCGGTGCGTCCCAGACGAAGAGATTATACTTTTCCGCAAAGGCTTCCAACTGCTTATCAAACAGGTGATGATCTGCCGTAAGGCCGGGTAGAAACACCAGCGTTTCTCTTTCCGGACTCATTTCATTTGTCCAATAGTGAATCACGCCGCACCCGGTGAGAAAGCATTTTTCGGTCATCCCGGATTCTCCTCCGTTTTTCTGAGATAGACGGACTTCCAGAAATCAAGAAGGTTTTGAAACCCTCGCTCCATTTCATCGAAATTCAGATTTCCTCGCTGCAGGTATTCCCAGAGATATCCTTCGGAAGCCCAGTACATTTCCTTATACATCATGTTCAGATCAATACCGGGAATAAACTCTTCCGGGTCCAGCTCCTGCAGTTTTCTCGTTGCATGGATGGAGAGATATTTCGCCATACTTTTCTGAATATCCGACGAAACCTCCGGATCTTTTTCATAGAAAGCCTTGACCGCAAAGAACGCCATATCCGGATATTGCCGGGTGATACGCATCTTTGCCTGCATGCCGTAATTCATGCTGTTGAATAGATCCTTCTGCTCATAGCATCCGCTCCGCTCCATTTCTTCCACCGTAATTCTGGCGCAGGTATCCCAAAGGAAGAGATAAAGCTCCTTCTTGTTGTGAAAATAGTGAAACAGGAGCGCCTTGCTGATTCCTGCAGCATCCGCAATCTCGCTCATCGGGCTTTTCTTATAGGTATTGCGGGAAAACACATGGAACCCCGCATTCAGAACAATCTGCTGTTTTTCCTCCGGCAGAGAAAAGAATCTGGAATTCATGGCACACCTCCGTTAACCGTAGCGGTCAATTCTATTGTATGACCGTTGACCGTTTTTGAGAAGACCCAAAATAAACAGAACGCCAAAAACGTTGCATCCGGTATATGCCTAAACACCCTTTTTCTGAAAACCCGTATGACAAAATGACAGAATTCCCTCTCTCCGGGAAGAGTTTCCTTCCCGCCAGGAATTCTGTCATTTTGTCATTCAGAAGGAGCTGATTCTTCTTTCTCTTCCTGCACTTCCTTTTCTTCCTGCTCTTCCTTTGCCTGAACATCCAGTGTAAAGGTTAGATTGCTGATGTCAAAAAGTGTGTTCTGCTCACTGCAGCGATTATACTCACAGGAGAGGATGTAATCCACAGCTTTTCTCCCATATTCATCTAATTCGGAATATCTCCGAACAGTTTGCAGAAGATCACCCGTTTTGAGCCACAGCACCTGTTCTGCCGTCTGCTCCAGCGTCTGATCAGGCTTAGCCCAGGAGATGGGGGACGCATCATCGGAATAGCATAAGATATAATCCGGATTTTTGTTGAAGAGCATGCTCATCGGACGGAGATATTCAAATGTCGGCGTACGCTGCCCTGTCTCCCACATGGCTACAGCACCCTTCGACACATTCAGCGCTTTGGCAAGTTCCACCTGTGTAAGGCCCTTCTGTTTTCTCAGCTCTTTGATTCTGTTCTCTCCCATGACAGTGCTTCCTTTCCTTTAGGATTCTATAAGGAAAACTTACCACAGGACAGTCAGGTTGTCAATCATTTTCTCACACTTGATTAATTTCTGTGAGAATTGCTCTTGACACGTTCTCACGGATGTGCTATATTGATCTCACGATAGTGACCTATCGTGAGAATTTTACATGACAGGAGGTGCAAAATGAAGCACACCCATAAGTTAACCTTTTACTGTTCCGGGACGGTCTCTGACCCGAAAAACTGTGTTTACCCCTACAAAGTAGCGGTGGACACAGAGGAGGATCTCCGCTCAGTCGTCCGCTACGACCACGTCTTTGCCAAGTACACGGGGAACCGGAGAAGCAATGACAACTTTGAATATGCCGATCTCCTGGTTCTGGACTGTGACAACGACCACTCCGATGCCCGCGAGGCATGGATCTGGCCGGACGATCTCTCCGATCTGATGCCCGGTGTTTCTTACTTCACCTATTCCAGCCGGAGTGACAACCTGCCGAAGGGTGATCGGTCTCCCCGTCCCCGTTTCCACGCTATCTTTCCGATTGACAGGGTTAATTCTGCGGAAGAATATGCTGCCCTCAAGCAGAAAACGGCAGAGCTCTTCCCCTTTTTCGACCGCAACGCACTGGATGCAGGCCGGTTCTTCTTCGGCACGGATGCCTCCCAGATAGAGTTTCACCCCGGCGAAATCAATCTCACGCAGTATCTGTCCATGCAGGAGGTAATTCTTCCTTCCGATGACGGTTCTGCAGAAACAGAGAACGCGCAGGCACTGCCTGTAACCGAGCTGCTGCCCGGCAAGCTGATTCCGGAAGGGAAGCGCAACACAACCCTCTCTGTTCTGGCAGGCAAACTCCTCAAGCGCTTTGGAGATTCGGAAGAAGCTTCGCAGAAGTTTCTGGATGCATCCAGACGGTGTTCCCCACCCCTCGAAGAGAGGGAGCTGCAGCAGATCTGGAACAGTGCACTGAAATTCTACCGGAAGATCAGTTCCATGCCGGCCTACATCCCGCCTGCAGAATACGGCCTTATCGTCCGGCAGGATTGGGAAGAGCCGATCCCGCTGGAGGAAGAAGAGCTGCCCGAATTCCCGGTAGATGCCCTGCCGAAGCCTCTGGCGGACTATGTGCTGGCGGTGGCAGAAACCCTGCAGGTCTGCCCGGACATGCCGGCATTCTGTGCCCTGGGCATGCTCTCCCTCTGCCTGCAGAAAAAGTTTGCCGTCCGTGTCAATTCTGACTGGCGTGAGCCGGTCAACCTGTACTTGCTGGTGGTTGCGGACCCCTCGGAGAAGAAATCCCCCTGCTTCAAGCTTATGAACTTCTCCGTTCAGGAGTATGAAGAGCGCTGGAACCGGGATCACCGCACAGAGATTGAGACCGGCAAAGAGAAAAAGGCGGCGCTGATCAAGGCAAGGGAAAATGCAAAAAATAAGCTGGCCAGGGGAAAAGGGACCTATGAAGAGCTGCAGAAAGCAGTCGAAAGTGATCTGAATTTCCAGCCCAAGGATACTCTTCGCCTGTTCCTCGGGGATGTGACGCCGGAAAAGCTGACAAGTCAGATGGCCGCAAACAACGGGGTCTGTTCTATTCTCTCCTCAGAGGGCGGCCTTTTCCGGAACTTTGCAGGATACTACAGCGGCAGCACAAACTGCGATATACTCCTGCAGGCCTACTCTGCCGACACCATCCGTGTAGACCGCTCCACCAGAGATTCGGATGACATATCATCCCCTGCACTGACCATGCTTGTCATGATGCAGCCGAAGCTTCTCTCCACGCTCATGGGAAATAAAGACTTTCGTGGCATCGGCCTCAACGCCAGGTTCCTGTACAGTATTCCGAAGTCGCTCGTCGGCAACAGAAATCAAAAGCCCGAAACGATTCCTCCCGAGACAAGGGAAGCATATGACAGGCTGATCACCGGTCTTCTGGAAACGGAGCTCTGTCAGACGGAGGATATCACCCTCACGGAAGAAGCCGAGCAGGAACGCCTGGCCTTTGCCGTCGAGGTGGAGAGGAAGCTGCCGGAGGAGTTTGACGGCATGCGGGATTGGGCCGGCAAGATTGTAGGCACAACCATGCGAGTAGCAGGGCTGCTTTGCGTGGCAGAGTCCGGCCCGAACGGCAGAGTCTCCCACGATGACTGGGCTGACTTCCCGCATTACGAAATCACGGCAGACCAGATGCGAAACGCCATCCGCATTGCACACTATTGCATGGCTCATGCGAAAGCAGCCTATAATCAATGCGGTGGAGATGAAATGACCTACACTTGCAGGCGTGTCCTGAAAGTCATCCGGAAAAAAGAGCTGCATGCCTTCACCCTTCGCGATCTCCTGCGCGACTGCCATTTTTTCAAAAAGGCAGATGACGTGCAGAAGGTGCTTGACCACATGTCAGACCTGGGCTTCTTCACCATCCAGGATCCGGAAACCCACCGCAAGGTAGGCCGGCCCAGCAATCCCACCTATTTATCCAATCCCATCATTTTCCAGGAAGCAATTACGGGTGCTGCATAAGCACCCGTTTTCCCGGAAAACCTGTTTGACACGGCTCTCTGTCTGTGCTACATTTCAAATGAGCACCTACCGTATCTGGAGTTGAAATCATGAATAAAGCAAAATCAGTCTTATATGCGTTGCTTGCTGCAGCATTTTATGCAATCAATGTTCCTCTGTCAAAGCTGCTGCTAAGCCATGTTGGGCCGACCACAATGGCCTCCCTTTTATATCTGGGTGCCGGGATCGGAATCGGGCTCATGTCTCTGTTCAGCCGTCAGAGAGGAGAAAAGCTGGCGAAAAAAGATATGCCCTTTGTAATCGGCATGATCGTTCTGGACATAGCAGCACCCATCTTCCTGATGCTGGGCATCAGCTACGGAAGCTCCTCCAACGCTTCTCTCCTCGGCAACTTTGAGATTGTCGCAACAACATTGATCGCCCTTTTCATTTTTAAGGAGACCGTAACAAAGCGTCTCTGGGGTGCAATCGGCCTGATTACGATCTCCAGCATTCTTCTCTCCTTTGAGGGTGCGGAAAGCTTCCGCTTTTCTCTCGGATCGCTGTTCGTGCTGCTTGCCACCGTCTGCTGGGGGCTTGAAAACAACTGCACCAGAAATATCTCTTCCAAAAGCACCTATGAGATTGTTATTCTCAAAGGAATCTGTTGCGGGCTCGGTTCTCTGGTGATTGCACTGTCCAGAGGAGAGACTATCCCGGAGCTTCCATACATTGCATATGCCTTATTGCTCGGTTTTGTAGCTTACGGCTTGAGTATCTTCCTGTATGTCAGGGCGCAGAGAGTTCTTGGTGCTGCCAAAACCAGTGCCTACTATACGATTGCCCCTTTTATCGGAGCCTTCCTGTCATTTATTATTCTGAAAGAAAAACTGACGGGGTTATATCTGCTCGCCCTGTCAGTCATGCTGGCAGGAACTGCCCTTGTCGTCATCGATACCTTCATCAGAAACCATATTCATGTTCATCAGCACACATTTGTGCACACCCATGACGGGAGCACACACAGCCACACCATCACGCATACCCATAATCACGATCACCTGATTACGGAAGGAACCCATGGCCATCATCATTCACAGCAGGAATTAGAACAGGCATTGAACTCATAATAATCCGGAAAGAAGAGGAAGAAATGGGTGAATCAGAGCCGTGTGCGGATGCCTGAGCCCGGCTGATTTTCGTCCGGGCTTCGGAAAACATTGGGGAATTTTATCATGCTTTGGAATATGAAAAACGGCAGTGTGCCGATTGGCAGCACTGAAATGAGCTATGTTTCCTTCGGCCACGGGGAGAAAAAGCTTATTGTTCTTCCGGGTCTTTCAGATGGCCTTATGACAGTAAGGGGGAAAGCCCTTCTGCTTGCCGCCCCCTTCAGACCGTTCTTTGAAAAGTATACGGTATATATGTTCAGCCGGAAGGATTCGATGCCCGAAGGCTACACCATCCGCGATATGGCAGAGGATCAGGCAAAAGCACTGCAGTATTTGGAGATAAGCGAATCCTCCGTCTTAGGCGTTTCGGAAGGTGGAATGGTTGCCCAGTATCTTGCAATTCTTCATCCGGAAATGATGGATAAACTGATTCTTGCGGTAACCGCACCATGTGGTAATGAGATTATTGAAGCACGCATGAAAAAATGGATCTCCTTTGCCGAAGCAGGAGATCACAAAGCTCTGATGATCGACACGGCAAAAAACAGCTACTCACCGGCAACCCTGAAAAAATACAGGCTGGTCTATCCTTTTATCGGTGCTGTCGGGAAGCCGAAAAGCTATGACCGGTTTCTGATCAATGCACGTGCCATTCTCGGATTTGACGCATCGGACGAATTGGGCAGCATTCACTGCCCGACTCTGATTATAGCCGGTGAGAATGACAAAATAGTAGGCGTACAGGCCTCCTATGCATTGCATAATCGAATCTTGGGCAGTGAACTGTATGTTTATCCCGGGCTCGGCCACGCAGCATACGAAGAGGCAAAGGATTTTTATCACGGATGGATGCATAAAAGATAAAGCAGGCAATGATCTGCACAATGGTGGAACAGGGAATACTCAACCCGATTTTGAACAGTTCCCCGGTTTTCCGGCTCATCCAGTAGGCCACCGGAATGCGGATCAGAAATGCCGCCCCGATCCCCTGTGCCATTACAAATCCGGTATATCCGAGCCCGTTATAAAAGCCGATAAAACAGAAGAGAAAACATGTCAGCAGGCAGTCAATCCCGTACGCCCGGAGATAGTCTGCACCGGCAAGAATCACCTCTCTGTCACGTGCAAAGAAGCTGCAGAGCAGGTCTCCGTGGAAAAAGGCCAGATAAAACATGACGACTCCGAATGCAGTAGACAACCCGATAGCAATTTTCAACCCTCGCACTGCCCGGTCGTTCTTCCCGGCCCCGTGGTTCTGTGCCACATAGGCACTCATTGCCTGCATAAATGCTGCCGGGATGAGCATGATAAAGGCACACACCTTCTCCGCCACACCGACGCCTGCCGAGGCGATCAGCCCGAGTGTGTTCACTATGGCGAGAATAATCAGGAAGGACAGCCCCACCAGAAGATCCTGCAGAGCAATAGGGGTACCGAAGCGTACCATCGGCAGAAGCACATCCCTGTGAATGGCAAGTTCTTTTCTGCCGAAGGAAAAAGGCAGCTCACGCCCTCTCAGCACAAGCAGTGAAATCAGCACGCTCACAGTTTGGGAGGCAACCGTGGCAATTGCTGCCCCTGCCGCCCCGAGATGGAAGACCGCCACCAGCAGCAGGTCACCTGCTATGTTGCAAACGCTGGCGATGGCCACCGTCATCAGCGGAGTTTTGGAATCTCCCAGCCCTCGCATTATGCTGCCGAGCACGTTGTAAGCCACAATCATCACAGACCCGGCACCGCATATCATAATATACCGTCTTGTCTCTGCAAATGCCTCTTCTGGTGCCTGCATTGCCGTTGCCATCAGCCCGGAGCTCATCGGAACAAGTGCCGTAAGCAGTGCCCCCACCGAAAGGAAAAAAGCGATGCTCGTGCCGATAATCCTTCCGCCCTCCTCGCGATTGCCCGCTCCGATCTTGTGGCCGAGAAGAATCGTGGTGCCCATTGCGAATGAACTCACCAGATTGGTAATCGTGCCCATAATCTGTGAGCCTACCGCTACGCCCGACACATCCTGCGCCATGGCATATTTGCCGACAACCAGCAGATCCACGGCCCCGTACAGTGCCTGCAGAAACAGTGCCAGCAAGATCGGCAAGGAAAACCGGAGAAGCGGACCGACAATCGGCCCACGGGTAAAGTCTGTGGTGTGTTCCATAAAACCTCTTAAAAAAGCCGGATAAGGAAGCGAGCGTCTCAGCCCGTTCTCTTATCCGGCTTCTCATTTCTATTGAATGATTTGCCCTCCGAGGCTCCGTGATTTTAGCAGATTATGGCAGGTGTGTCAAGTATGCCGAATTCTGAACTGTTCCAATGTTTTAAACACTCCTATTCCAATATTGCTTTGATGCCCTTCGCACTTCTCAGTACGGCATCCCTGAAATGATTGCCGGGGTTCAGTTCCCATGTAACGTTGATCCCCAGTTGTTCATAGTGCTTTACAATCTCCTCGGTATTGCTCTGCACTGCTTTCAATAATCTGTTTCTTGTCTTCGCTTCCTTATCTCCGAGAGAAAAGTACATCTTTTCAGGCTGCTTCTTCATCTGATGCGACAGAATATAATCCCGAAAATTCGGGAACCATAGAGACCCTGACATGCTTGCAACACGGTCAAACACCTCACACCGGTAAGTGGCATACAACGCAAAAAGCCCGGCCAGAGAATAGCCTGCAATCCCGGTGAAGGACGGTGTGCCCTCAATGTGCTGCATTGCTCTCGGCATAATTTCTGTCAGAAGAAGATCCAGATAGTCATCCGCTCCCCCTGTGCAAGGCGTATCATTTTCTGTTAAAGGCGGGCAGTACCAGGGGGTCATGTCATGATCCCATTTCAGGTCTCCGACAACAAGCAGATTGCAGGCGGGAGTATCAATCTCGTGCATGGCCTCAACAACAGACGCCCCGTCTCCTGCGTAATTGTTCAGGATGATAAACGGCCTGTTCGCTTCTTCGCTTTTATAAAGCGTTGCGGTTCTGCCGTCTGATTCAAACGTCTGCTTTTCCATGAATGTTCCCCCGGAAAACGATAGTACAATCATTATACTGCATCCCCATGTAAAATCAAGCATACCGTATGTCAGACCAATGACCATATCTCGGTTCCCGGTGATCGTTAATTCTGTAAACTTTAATTGATTTGATAAAAAAAGTATTGACACGATGTCAGAATGCTGCTATATTACGTTCTGACATCGTGTCAGCTTATAACAAGGGGAACCTTCATCGGCTCCCGCATAAAATATAGGAGGATAAGAACATGAGCAAAAAATTAGTCGCCTATTTTTCAGCCAGCGGCAGCACTGCAAAGCTGGCTGACAGTCTTGCCGCAGCAGCCGGTGCTGATCTTTACGAGATCAAACCAGCAGTTCCCTATGTAAAAGGTGACCTGAACTGGATGGACAAGAAATCCCGCAGCACTGTTGAGATGCAGGACAAGAACTGCCGCCCTAAACTGGCAGATTCTTCCGCACCGATTGCTGAGGCAAATGTGATCTTCCTCGGCTTTCCCATCTGGTGGTACAGGGAGCCCAGCATCATCGACAGCTTTCTGGATGCATACGATTTCAGCGGAAAAACCATCGTGCCCTTCTTCACCTCCGGCGGCAGCCAGCTCGGCGAAGGACAGGAACGCATTCAATCTCTGGCGGCAGGCGCTAAGGTGATGAACGGAAAACGCTTTTCCGCCCGTGCTTCCGAGAAGGAACTTAAAGACTGGGTCGCCGGCCTGAATCTGGAGTGATAGGAGCTTATGAAAACGAAAAAACTTGTTTCGCTGTTCCTGATTCTGGCTCTCGCCGCAATGTGCGTGGGATGCGGCAGCTCATCAGCCCAGGCTTCGTCCGCAGCTGCCCCGACAGCAGAGCCTGAAAAGGCTCCCGAAAGCACTTCCGCACCGGAGCAGGACCCGGTCAGTACCTCTCAGCCGGAACCGGAGAAGGCTGCATCTGAACCGGATGGAAAGAGCACCTCCCTTGTGGTCTATTTCTCAGCAACCGGCACCACACGCGGTGTTGCCGAGAAGATAGCAGCCCTTACAGGAGCAGATCTGGCTGAAATCATCCCGGCAGAACCCTATACGTCGGAAGATCTGAACTACAGCGACCGCTCCACCCGTGCAACTGTGGAGCAGAACACTGCTGACGCCCGCCCGGAAATCGCCAACGATATTTCTCTGGACGGCTATACAACCGTATATCTCGGTTATCCTATCTGGTGGGGACAGGCTCCTCGCATTCTGAGCACTTTTGTAGAAAGCCATGATTTTACCGGTATTACAGTGATCCCATTCTGCACTTCCGGCGGTAGCGGAGCTGGCTGTACCGGTGAAACACTCGGCGAACAGGCCGGAACCGGTACATTTCTCTCATCTACTCGGCTCAGTGCAGGAGAATCGGATGCCGATCTGCAGAGCTGGATCGACAGCAGAACCTGAACCGGAGGACAGCGAATTTATTAGACATTTCCGAAGAAATGCGTTATGATAACAGGGATCCGTTTGTTATCAGGTAGATGGAGAAATAGGAGGATCTCATGAAAAAAGTACTGGTTATTTCAACAAGTCCCAGAAAGAACAGCAATTCTGAGTCTCTTGCAACTGCTTTTGCAGAAGGCGCCAGGGAGGCAGGCCACGATGTGGAATTCTTTTCCCTCCGGGGGAAGGAACTGCAGTTCTGCCGTGGCTGTTTCGCCTGCCAGAAGACGCAGCGCTGTGTCATTCACGATGCTGCAGATGAAATCAGGGAAATGGCCTTGCACGCTGATGTGCTGGTTTTCGCCACACCGATTTACTACTATGAGATGTCCGGTCAGCTCAAAACACTGCTGGATCGCCTTAACCCGCTCTTCCCAAGCGACTATGCATTCACGGATGTATACTTCCTGTCCTCTGCGGCAGAGGATGAGGAATATGTGCCTGAAAGGGCTGTCAGCGGCATGGAGGGCTGGATTGATTGCTTTGAACGCGCCCATCTCGCAGGGACGGTATTTATGGGCGGTGTGACTTCCGCCGGAGAAAATCCGGAACACCCGGCTCTTGCCGAAGCAAGAATGATGGGGAAAAACTGCTGAGGAGGAATTCATAAAATGGCACTGAAATCTGAACTGGGCTTTGGCATGATGCGTCTGCCGGTTCTGAACGGCAACCTGACCGACTTTGAGTACGAGCACCTCAACCGGATGGTTGATACCTATCTGGAAGCAGGCTTCAATTATTTTGACACCTCTTTCGTCTACCATAACGGCAAAAGCGAAGAGGCCGTACGCAAGGCTGTGGTGGAACGTCACCCCAGAGAAAGCATCCGCATTGCCACTAAATTCCCAACATTTTTCCTCAAGCCCGGTGATGAGGACAAGATTGAGGGCTATTTTCAGCAGCAGCTGGATCGTCTTGGTGTAGAGTATATTGACTATTATCTGCTGCACAACTTCCAGACCCGCTGGTATGACGGGTACGAAGGAAACGGCGGTGTTATCCAGTCAGAGCATCTGATTGAACATGCGCTTAAATGGAAAGAAGAAGGAAAGATCCGCCATCTCGGGTTCTCCTTCCACTCCTCTGCAAAACTGCTGGATCGTATTCTGACCGAGCACCCTGAATTTGAATTTGTACAGATAGCCGCCAACTACCTCGACTGGAATTCCCAGCTTGTGCAGGCAGGCCCATGCTACGATGTGATCCGGCAGCACGGAAAGAAGGTTATCGTCATGGAACCGGTAAAAGGCGGTGGCCTTGCTAAAGTGCCAACAGCGGTGGAAACCGTCCTGAAGGAGTGCGAGCCTGACGCTTCCGTGGCCTCCTGGGCCATCCGTTTTGTGGGCTCCCTCGACGGCCTCATCTGCTGTCTCAGTGGTATGAGCACCCTGGAGCAGGTGCAGGACAACATCCGGACTTACCGGAATCTGGAGCCCATGCCCAAGCAGGAAATGGCCTGGCTCTCCGGAGAAATCAATACGCTCTATCGCAGTCAGGGTCCGGTCAAAGACCTGTCCCGCTACGAAGGGCTGAAGCTTTACGGCGTACCCGTCACCGCTATTATGGAAGGTTACAACGTGTGCCAGCTGCAGCCAGATCCCGGCTTCTCCGATGACAACAACTATCTGCTCAATGCCATTGCAGAAGAAGCACATCTTGATTTCAGCAAGGATCTGCCCCGGGAAACGCTGATCAATCGGGACGGTATTGATGTGACGGAAGAAGTCTACAAAGCCTATGAATGGTTGCGGGAACATACCTTCTGATCCGATCATTTCGCTCAAACATCGCAAAAGCACTCCGCCGTATTGTGCGGAGTGCTTTTCACTTGCTTTTGGAATATGTCTGCCGGATTTGTTTCAGCGTTTCTTCACTGATACTCCATATATCCCGACAGCGATTGGAAGAAAACCGCTGTTATTTCTTCCGGGGTTTCGGTGAATCCAAATTCAACCCACGCCTTGATCAGTGCAGAAGCAGCCCCTGCGAAAAAATACGGCTGATATTTATTATGGAACACCTGATTGTTCCTTATCTCTCCGATGGTGTCTCTGAGGATCAGGTGGTCGATCTGATCCAGAAGTCCTGCTTTCTTCAGGATCTCCAGCTCACTTTTCCATTTATAGATCTCCGTAAAGATGTTCAGAACCTGCTCCCTGATATTCTCAGCCGAAATCGGATACTGATCGATAATCGTCCCGAAGATCTGTTCCAGATACTCATCAACGATCTGCTCCTTGCTCAGGTAATTCCTGTAAAAGGATGCCCTTGATGCACCGGATTTCTTTACCAGATCACTCACGGTTATTTCGGAGAAAGGCTTCTTTTTCAGAAGCTCCATCATTGCTCCGGTATAGTAATCTTTGACAACATGCTTTTTCACGGGACAATTTTGCCTCCTTTGTCTCAAATAGATCCTGCGGGATTGAAAATCGGAAATCTATGAATATAATATCACATATGAGACATTTGTCTACTATGACTGGAGGTTCATCATGAAGGATTATTTTAATTATCAGGGTAAGGTTTGTGTGGTTACCGGCTCTTCAAACGGCATGGGGCTCGCAACAACAAAGATGCTGGTTGATCTAGGCGCAAAGGTATATGCAGTATCCCGCAGCACAACAAAGGTTGAAGGAATCGAGGCGTCCATCCTCTGTGATCTTTCATGTAAGGAAGATATAGATAAGGCTTTCGCTCAGCTTCCGGACCATATTGACTGTTTCTTCGGTGTGGCAGGCCTCTCCGGCTCCAAGACGCCGTATCTGACCACCTTTAACTGTGACTTCACCGCCAACAAATACATCACGCTGGAATACCTCACAAAACGTATGAGTGCCGGCGGATCTATCGTCTATGTCTCCTCAACGGCCGGTCTGAACTGGGAGAAGCACCGGAAGGAGCAGGACAAAATTGTCCACGCAGCCGGATGGAAAGAAACGGAAGAGGCATTGGGCAAGCTCCCGACGACTTCCCCGGGTAACTTCGCATATATGTTTGCCAAACGCTGTATGTCCCAGTTTGCTGCCGAGCAGGCTCTCTCACTCGGAAAGAAAGGTATTCGGGTAAACAACGTGATGCCCGGTTCTACCGACTCCGGCATGAAAGACGAATTTGAAAAGCTGGCAGGCGGTAGAGAAGCTCTGCTCAATGAGACAGGTGTTGCCCACCGTCTTGCAACCCCCGAGGAGATGGCAGGCCCCATTGTATTCCTCGGCTCAGACTGTGCATCCTTCATCTCCGGTGTTGACCTCTGTGTTGACTCGGCTGACCGGACCTCAAAGGTTCTGAAAGTGAAAAAAGATGTGACAAACATTCCCATGACAAATCCTCTGGTTATCAAAATGGCCAAAAAAGCTATGGACAGACAGAACAAGGTGAAGTAATATAATATTTGCATATCATCTTGGACAGAGAAAGGCACTCCTCACCAAAGGTGTGGAGTGCCATATCATTTTCTGAGGATTTTAGAATGTACTATCATCATACCAACAGGCCCGGGTTTCTGCTCGGTTTTATTGACTTTTTTACGGCGGGTCTTTTCTTCCTGTTTTATATGCCCCTCGGCGGTTTGCAAAAGGAGATTGAGGGTATCCTCGGTCATAAGGTCCTGCCTTACTGGAAGGCCTATCTTCTCGGCATTCCCACACTGTTCATCTATCCGCTGATCTGGATGGCAAGAATCTCCGAAGAACTGAAAGCCAAGGCCATTGAAATGGGGATCGATGGGCCGCACACATCCTGGTGGCATATGTTCGGCTGGAACATATTCGGGATTCTTCTCTTTGGGCCGGCAGTTGCCACACACCGCTTTTTCAACACCCTGAATAAAATTGAGAGGGAACTGAACAGGCGGAACAACTGAGCTTTTTACAGTTTCACTTCCAGAAATATCGTCCCCGGGATCAGGCAGTCATAATAAGCCGCTATCTCATAGAAGCCCATTCTGTGGTAAAGGGTAAGGGCAGTCTTCAACCCCGGCAGGGTATCAAGGCGTAAGGCACGGTATCCGCTTTCCTTTGCATCTTCCATAATCTTTTGCACCATCAGTTCACCAAGATGATTTCCGCGAAAGGCAGGACGAACATAAAGCCGCTTCAGCTCGGCATGCTCGGCATCCGACTGTTTCATTCCCACACAGCCGGCAAGCTTTCCGTCAACATAGAGAAGATAGATTCTTCCCTGCGGAGAAGCATATTTCTCTTCCAGGTTGGCAATCTCCTTATCATAATGCTGCTGTTCCAGAGAGGCTGTGAAAGAAGGCTCTGTCTCCAGCAGCATCTCTGCATATTCCTGAAACAGCGGAATCAGTTCTTCTCTACGATCCATTGCGGAAACAAATTCGACTTTCATCGCTCATCTCCCTTTCCCATAAATATTCTTTTTATGAAATAGTCTCCTGACAAAATGACAATATTCATCTTGGGCGTATTGAAGGCTTCCGTCCGGGAATATTGTCATTTTGTCATATAGGTTTTTAATTTTTTCTGATTTGGAATGCGGCTGTCAGCTATTTTTCAGTTTCCATGGCAGTGGTGCTCAGCACAGTGGTCATGGCCGCAGTCACCGCCGTGATGTTCATGATGGTCGCAACGGGCATTGGGGTCATATTCCAGAGTCCCTTCAGCAAGGGCTTTCGCTGCAGCATCCGCAGAGCCCTGCACCCCGGCATACAGTCGGATGCCGGCATCAGCCAGTGCCATCTGTGCCCCCATGCCAATTCCTCCGCAGATCAGTGCATCCACCCGGGCTGCCTGCAGAAATCCTGCCAGTGCCCCGTGGCCGCTGCCGTTGGTGTCAACCACCTGCTCACCTACTATCTTTCCATCCTCCACATCGTACAGTTTAAACTGCTCCGAGTGGCCGAAATGCTGGAAAATATCTCCATTGTCATACGTAACTGCGATTCTCATTGAATTACTTCCTCTCTCCATAATTGTCTGGCAAATCTCAACCGGTGCAAACTCACAACACCCGCCTGTGATCAGCAGCCGCTTCCCGTGGACGAGAGCGTCTGCCACCTTTTTCCTTGCGCTTTCATAGATGGCTGTAACGGTCGTCCGGGCGATGTTCATTCTGGATGCACAGGCCTCCTGTGTCAGCCCCTCATCATCCAGCAGCCTCAGCGCCTCATACTCATCCACCGTCATGCAGACATGCTCTTCGGCAGCAATATCATCGGGTGAAAAACTGCGATAAAGCGGCATCTGCCCGATTCTGCGGCATCTAACCGGTCTTGGCATAAGATCTCCTTTCTGACATATGTCAGAAAGGATTATATCCCCTTTACTGACATATGTCAATAATTGTTATAAGTGGAAAGTTAATTTTCTGTGGTAATATGAATGGGGGCAAATGTTTTTGCGTTCACTTCTGGAACTTTTTTCTGTACTGCGCCGGAGAATAGCCTGTTGTTTCGCGGAAGCTCTGGATAAAATAATTGACGGTGTTGAAAGCCAGCCGATCCGCAACCTCCTTCACAGCCAGATCTGTTGATTCCAGCAGGAGCTTTGCCCGCTCGATTTTGGCATAGTGGATATAGCTGTTGACGGATTGTCCGGTTTCCTTCTTAAACTTCTGGGTGAGATAGTACTCACTGTAGCCTGCCAGCTTTGCAAGATCTGCAATCCGAATTTTACGCTCCAGGCTCAGTTCAATATAGTCACAACATTTCTGAATCGCATAGGAATAATCCGGATTGGTACGCAGGTGATGAACTCTGTAAACGAAATCATGATACATGGCTGCTGCAAGGGCAGACAGCTCCCCTGAATCATGACAGTTTTCCGCAGCCTGGATATAGGAATCGCCCAGCGGATAGGAAATTTCCGGACTGAGGCCGCCTTCTATCGCCGCCCGGCAGACCAGAGAAGTGAAAACCACAATGTTTGTCTTCATCTGCCGCAGCGGTTCCTGACCTTGTATGGGAACACCCGGGCTGAGAGATATGCTGCTCTGGAGCACGTCCTGATAACTGATGTCTCCGTTTCGCACCATCTGGAGCATAGCCCGCTCCGAGAGATACACCTTGTTCCGGTCCCGTTGCGGTGGGGAAGCTGAGGACACCTCTTCTGTTTCCGGCAAGGGGGCACGCAGGGCATCTATACCCGTCTGTTCTCCTGTCAAGGCGTTATGCACCATGATGACATATCGCGTGAAAACTGAGTAAGAAATCACCGGCATATCTGACAGAATCGGATAGAGGCGAAGTGCCCAGAGAGCTGTCTGCCGTTTATGGGTATAAGGACGCATTGCCTCCCGAAGCTGCCGTTCCACCGGAGGTGAGTAAAAGACCGGCCCTACAACAAAAAAGTAATTCTTTCCGCGTGCCGGCTCGGTTGTCACCGCCCATTGCATCCCGATCGGAGATCCCAGCAGCATTGGCTGGGTTATATTGCTCTCCCCGGCATAATCTATCGCCTGCTCCAATCCGCCGAAGAGGCGGAATGCCTGTTCCAGAATTCCCCGTTCTTCCTCTGGGCAGGATGTGTCTATCATTTCGCCGGCAGTATCATACAGCCAGACGTAAAATTTCTCCCCTTTCGGGAACTGGTTCTCCAGCAGAAGCAGATTCTGTTCTCCCTGTGTTATATGCTCTTCCATGGTTTTTCTCCTGCAGCATTTTCCCGTCGCTGATACTTTTTCTTATGGTATCACGACCTTTGGATATTTGCAAGAAAACTTCTCGAATTATTGTAACTTTTACTGAATTATTGGATTTACGGTCTTCTGTTTTTTCGTTACACTACAGACAGATCTCATTAATAACATTTTTCAGAAAGAGGTACAGGACAATGGCAAAGGAAAAACTAACCCAGAGCGAAATTGACGGCGTGGAATATCGCCGTGCAAAACTTTGGCAGATTATTCTGGTGGCATTCAACGCTTTTAACGGCATGGCAGTTTATTTTCTCATCGGTCTTGCAAGCTACTCCGCCAGTATCGGATACGGCATTGCAACACTGGTGGTAGGCGGTCTGCTGACTTTCACCCGCATTTTTGACGCGATCACCGACCCCCTGCTCGCCTTCGTATATGACCGGTTTAACACGCCTTTCGGGAAGGTGCGCCCGTTGATGATCCTCGGTTGGGCAATTCAGAGTGCGGGGCTTCTCTGCATGTTCAACTTTTTCTCCAGCAAGGGACATGGAATTCCGGTTTTTCTCCTCTGCTACATGGTCTACGTCATCGGCTATACCATCGTGAATATGACGGCACAGACTCTGCCCGCTCTTCTCACCAATGATCCAAAGCAGCGTCCCACCGTCGGCGTCTGGCAGACGGCACTGAACTACATGGTTCCGATGGTGCTGAACATTGTTGTCTACACAAAACTGATGCCTGCATACGGAGGAAGCTTCAATCAGGAATTTCTGAATGTTGTAACCTGGCTGTGTGTTACCATAGCCTTCATCGGTGTTGTGCTGGTGTGCATCGGAATCTCCGCCTATGATAAGCCCGAAAACTTCAAGGGTATCGGCAAATCTGAACGGCTGAAACTCAGGGACATGGTTGACGTGCTGAAAAACAACAAACCGCTGCAGAGCTATATCATCTCCGCATCTTCCGATAAGATTGCCCAGCAGGCCTCTTCCGCCTCCATTGTCAGCACCATGCTCAACGGCATTCTGATCGGTAACATGGGCCTTGCCACAACCCTCAGTATGATTGGCATGTTCCCCTCCATTATCTTCGCGATCTACGGCGCCCGTTATGCCGGCAGGCACGGCAACAAGGAGTCTATCGTTGCGTGGACACGCAACTGCATCTTTGCAAACCTGGCTATGATCGCATTTTTCATGATTGTGCGGCACACAGTCGGCACAGGGACGATTGCCTCTATGGGCATCACGATGATTCTTTTCGTTGTGCTTACCTTTGCTGTCAACGGTTTCTCCATGTGCGTCACCACAGCAAACACCGGCTTTATGGCAGATATTATTGACTATGAATTGGATCGCGGCGGGAAGTATATCCCTGCAGTTGTCACCGGCACCTACAGCCTGGTTGACAAGATTGTCTCCTCCTTCTCCGCCGCAATCGCAACCGGCTGCGTTGCACTGATCGGCTATACCTCAACCATGCCCCAGCCGAATGACCCTGCCACACCGGGTGTATTCTATATGACCATGTTCCTGCGGTACGGACTGGCAATTCTGGGCTTTATCTGCACGCTTCTCGCCATGCGCACCTGCAAACTGGACAAGGCAGAGATGGTGAATGTGCAGAAGCGTATCGCCGACAAAAAAGCTGCAGCACAGGAAGCATTTTATGACGAAGAACTTCATAAAGGAGATCCCGCGAATGCGTAAAACAATACCCCTTTCTGCCGGATGGCAGTTCCTGAAAAAAGCAGCTTCTGTCCAGGAGGCGGTGGAAGCCGCTGCCTCGGGAGAGGCCGTCTGCCTCCCCCACACCTGGAATGCTGTGGACGGGCAGGACGGCGGGAATGACTATTATCGCGGCACATGCTGGTACATCCGGGAGCTGTCGGAGGAAGAAGCAGCCGGTGAACGCCTGTTTCTCGAAGTCAACGGAGCCGCCATGACAGCCGACGTTTATCTCAACGGGAAAATGCTTGCCCATCACGAGGGCGGCTATTCCGTCTTTCGTGTGGAGCTGACGGAGGAGCTTGCTCAGAAAAATATTCTTGCCATATCCGTCAGCAATGAAGACTGTGACACGGTGTACCCTCAGAAGGCGGACTTCACCTTCTACGGCGGACTTTACCGGGCTGTTAACCTGATTTCCGTTCCGGCTGAACATTTTGAGCTGCTGAAGGACGGCACCCCCGGCATCAAGGTTACGCCGGTGGTGGATCTGGAAACGAAGACAGCTTTTGTCACCGTAGAGACCTGGCACAACGCCGCAGACGTAAAAATCACCGTAAACGGCGAGACGAAAACTGTGGAGCACCATGCCGAATTCACCATTGAAAATGTGCATCTCTGGGATGGTGTGGATGACCCCTACCTTTACACCGCCACAGCAAAGCTTTCCTCCGGTGATGAGGTCTCAGCCCGCTTTGGCTGCAGGGTTTTCCATTGCGACCCGGAGAAGGGGTTCTTCCTCAACGGTCGCAGCTATCCGCTTCGCGGCGTCAGCCGTCACCAGGATCTGAAGGGCAAGGGCAACGCCCTTTCTTATGAAGACCATGCATCCGACATGGCAATTATTCGGGAGCTGGGGGCCAACACTCTTCGTCTGGCACATTATCAGCATGCGCAGGAGTTTTATGATCTTTGCGACGAAAACGGCATCGTTGTCTGGGCAGAGATCCCGTATATCACCATGCACATGTCTGCCGGCCGCAAGAACACATTGGACCAGATGCGTGAACTGATCACCCAGTGTTACAACCACCCCTCTATTGCCGTTTGGGGGCTCTCCAACGAGATCACGGCAGCAAGTGCCGTCAATGACGACCTGCTGGAAAACCACCGGCTTCTCAATGATCTCTGTCACCGGATGGATCCCACCCGTCTGACCACCATGGCAAACGTCTTCATGCTGGAAATCGACAGTCCGATTCTGGAGATTCCGGATATCAACAGCTATAATCTGTATTTTGGCTGGTATCTGGGTGAGCTGGAACAGACGGATGAATTTTTCGATGAATATCACGCCAGATTTCCCGGCAAGGTAATCGGATTCTCGGAGTACGGTGCAGACGCAAACCCTGCCTTCCACAGCTCTCACCCGGAAAAAGGTGATTACACCGAAGAATACCAGGCGCTTTATCACGAGCATATGCTGCAGATGATTGAAAAACGCCCCTGGCTCTGGGCAACCCACGTCTGGAATCTGTTCGATTTCGCAGCAGACGGACGGGATGAAGGCGGCAAACACGGTGAAAATCAGAAAGGTCTTGTCACCTTTGATCGCCAGCTGAGAAAAGACGCCTTTTATCTTTATAAAGCGGCGTGGAATAAGACCTCTCCTTTTGTCCATCTGTGCGGAAAGCGTTACGCCAACCGTGCTGAAGAGGAGACAGAAATCAAAGTCTATTCCAACCTCCGTCTCGCTTTACATAGACGGTACGCTCCTTGCAAAACAGACAGGGAAGACGGTGTTTCGCTTCCGTATCCCGCTGATGGGAGAGCACCTGATAGAAGCTCGTGCCGATGAAGCATCTGACCAGATGTGCATTCGTCGGGTTTCCGAACCGGACGAAAGTTATATCTTCAACAAAGCGGCTTCATCCGTCACCAACTGGTTTGATGCAGACGAGGTGGATCCGGAATATTTTTCCATCAACGATACGCTGGGT
>CACYYN010000047.1 GCA_902778665.1 Oscillospiraceae bacterium
TTCATCCGTCACCAACTGGTTTGATGCAGACGAGGTGGATCCGGAATATTTTTCCATCAACGATACGCTGGGTGAGATTCGCTCCCATCCTCAGGCAGGAGCAATTGTGGAGGCCATGATGGCAAAAGGCGCTTCTGAGCGAGGCGATGTAGCCAACGCCGTGAAGGACAATCCTGCTCTGCAGCGAATGATGGCCCGCATGACCATGCTGAGCCTTCTCAAGCAAAGCGGTGCAGATGAACAGAGCATCAAGCAGCTCAACCGTGTATTGCAGGGGATTCATAAATGAAAAAAGCCGTTCAGCAGATCATGCTGGGCACTGTGACCGGAAGCGAGTCACGGGCCCGTGAAACATTACAAAAAATCAAGGCCGCCGGTTACGACGGCCTTGAGCTCAACCGTTTCATGATTCACCCCTCCTCCCTGATGGTACGTCTGATGACCCGTGCTGCCGGCATGCCCACCGGCAACGGCGGAAAACTGGACTGGCATGCACTGCTCAAAGAGTCCGGGCTCTCTGTCATCAGCCTGCACGCCGATCTCGGCTCTCTGGAACGGGAGATCGATGCAGTAATGGAGGAGGCTGAACGTTTCGGGACGGATAAAATCGTCATCACAGGGATGTATCGTTTCGATTATTCCGATGAAGCGACAGTTCAAGAACTGGCAAAGCGCCTGAACAGAGTAGGCGAAGTGCTCAAAGCACAAGACGTCAGGCTGCTCTACCACAACCATAATGTGGAGCTTTTGCAGGTCAAACCCGGTGTACGGGCTTATGATATCATACTTTCAGAGACTGACCCGTCTCTGGTGGGCTTTGAGTTTGACAGCTACTGGTTTACAGACGGCGGTGCAGATGCACATTTCTGGATGAAAAAGCTGGGTGGCCGCATGAAGCTCTGGCACATTAACGACCGGGGCAGCCGGCTTACCGGGCCTGCCATGACTCCGATTCTGAAAGCGGACAGCCTGGAGCTGGGCACAGGAAATATGGACCTTGACGGGCTGAAAGAAATTGCCGTGGAAAACGGCATTGAAGCCGTCGTGCTGGAAAGCCACAAAAACTGGATTGATAAAGATCCTGTGAAGAGTCTGGAGCTGAGTTCCGGATGGCTGAACGCGAGGTTTTAAGATGAGTGAACGTATAAAAAAACTGCCGACAGTCTGGCAGGCAAAATGGATTGACCCGGAGCTTGCTCACGACAAAGACGAACGGCAGCCCGCCTCCGTCCTCCGCCGCCGCTTTACGGCAGGAAGAACAGAAAATGCCGTTTTGTATATTACCTGCCACGGTCTGTATGAGGCGTATCTGAACGGTGAGCGCATTGGCCATTTTGTGCTGGCACCCGGCACCGGTGATTACAGCAAACGCCTCACCGTACAGGCTTATGATGTATCATCTCTTCTGCACGTAGGGGAGAACGAAATCACGGTCACCATCGGTGACGGCTGGTATCGCGGCAGCGTAGGCATTGACGGCCTGCGCAATTACTACGGCGATGATATTGCCCTGCTCTGCCAGCTGGAAGCAGACGGAAAACCCCTCCTGTGCAGTGACGAAAAATGGGAAGCCAGCCAGAACGGACCGATCCGGGAAAATGACCTGCAGCAGGGCGAGCACTATGATGCCCGAATGGAAAATGTGACGCTATGGCACGGTGTGACGGTGCGTGATTTTGGCTTTGCCAACCTTGCCCCCACGGAAAGCGTACCTATTCTGGAGCAGGAACGCTTTGACGGAAAACTGATTCGCACACCGAACGGTGATTCTGTTATTGATTTCGGTCAGAATCTTGCCGGCTATACGGAACTCTGTCTGACGGCGAAAGCCGGGCAGCACATCACCTTATGGCACGGTGAAACGCTGGATGAGAACGGGAACTTCACCCAGAAGAATTTTGACCCCGGTGAACGAAACAAAAACGGCGGCATCCCCCAGAAGCTTGAATACATCTGCAAAGACGGGCTGAATATATACAAGCCCCGCTTCGCCATTTTCGGGTTCCGTTATGCAAAGATTGAAACCGATATTGACCTGCAGGAAGCCCGGTTTACCGCTGTTGCCGTCTATTCTGAGATGAAGCAGACAGGATTCTTTGAATGCGGAAATGAAGCCGTTAATCAGCTTTTCTGTAACAGCCTCTGGAGCATGCGTTCCAACTTCTGTGACATCCCCACTGACTGCCCGACCCGTGAAAGGGCAGGCTGGACGGGGGACGCCGGCGTTTTCGCCCCGACCGCCGTGTTTCTTGCCGATTGTTATCCCATCCTTCGCAAGTGGCTGGGTGAATGCCGCCTTGCCCAGAAAGAGGATGGCCTCGTGCAGAACATTGCCCCGGTAAATAACAGCGGCAGCATGATCTCCAACATGCTGCAGGGTTCTGCCGGATGGGGCGATGCCTGCATTCTGGTGCCCTGGGCATTGTATGAAGCCTACGGCAATCCGAAGATTCTGGAAGAGAACTATGATATGATGCGTCGATGGCTGAATTTTGTTGAGAAACGGGCACAGAAAACCCGCCCTCACAATCTACTCAACCCGTATCACAAATATCTGGTGGATGAAGGCTTCCACTTCGGAGAGTGGTGTCAGCCGGATGTGGATAACGGGGCCGCTATGAAAAAAAGCATGATGCTCGGAGCACCGGAGGTTGCCACGGCCTATTATTACCGTTCTGCCACGCTGCTGAAACAGATCGCTGATATTCTTGACAAACCGGAGGATGCAGAGCACTTTACTGAAATTGCCGAAAACGCAAAAAAAGCATATCGCTTTTCCTGCACGAAAAAAGGAGAGATCCGGTCTGACCGCCAGTGCGAATATGTGCGTCCCCTTGCCTTTGGCCTGCTGGACGGGGATGAAGTTCAGGCGGCTGCAGATGCTCTGAACAGCCTCGTCGTACAGAACGGCTTTCATCTGAACACCGGCTTTCTCTCCACCCCGGATCTGTGCAGGGTTCTTGCCGACAACGGCCACATTGACACAGCCTATCAGCTGCTTCTCCAAGAGGACTGCCCCGGCTGGCTCTATGCCGTCAAAAAAGGCGCCACCACCATCTGGGAGACCTGGGACGGAATCCGGGCTGACGGCAGTGTGCACGATTCTCTCAACCACTACTCCTACGGTGCCGTTACGGGCTGGCTCTTTGACGGCGTATGCGGCATTCGGCTGAAAGCAGGCAGGCTGACCATCTGTCCGAAACCCGGCAGACAGCTTGGTTTTGCCCGAGCCACATGGGATTCCCCCGTCGGCCAGATCAAAAGTGCGTGGCAGTTTGAAGCTGACAGATTGGTTTTCGACATAACCGTCCCCATCCCGGCGGAGGTCATACTGCCGAACGGAGAAAAACGCGAGATTGCGAAGGGAGATTATCACTATGAAATACTACTGTAACCCCGTCAACATCAATTACCGCTACCAGTTCAATGCCGATCCACGCAGGCACGGCGAACTGCAGATCTGCCGGGAAGCTGCTGATCCTTCCATGATCTGTTTTCAGGGCCGTTATTATATCTTTGCTTCCATGACGCTTGGCGTCTGGGTGTCAGATGATCTGGTGAATTGGGAAAATCACCGTCTGCCGGAAGAGCTCCCGCTCTATGACTATGCACCGGACGTCCGTGTGTTTGGAGATTGGGTATGGTTCTGTGCATCCAGCCGTGACCGAAACTGCGACCGTTGGCGCACAAAGGATATTTTGAACGGTCCTTATGAAAAGGTGGAAGGAAGCTTTCCCTTCTGGGACCCCAACCTCTTTCTTGATGATGACGGCCGCATCTACTTCTATTGGGGATGCTCCAACCAGACCCCCATCTATGGCATCGAGTTGGATCCGGAATCTATGCTTCCCATTGGGGAACAGAAAGAACTGATTTCAGACCATCCCTATCAGATCGGTTATGAGCGCATTGGAGAAAACAACAGCACGCTGCCTGCCTCCCCGGAAGAGGTGGAATTGGCATTTCAGGCATTTGTCAAACGCCAGGGTGTTCCGGAGGACCGCCTCCCTCCCGATGTAAAACCTCTGATCCGGGGGATGTTTACAAAACGGCCCTATATTGAGGGCGCCTGGATGGACAAGCACGAGGGCAGATATTATCTCCAGTATGCAACCCCTGGTACCCAGTATAACACTTACTCCGACGGCGTTTATATCAGTGATAGTCCTCTCGGACCGTTTGTTCTGGCAGACAACAATCCTTACTCCTATAAGCCTGGCGGATTCCTGCCCGGTGCCGGGCATGGCTCCACCATGAAGGACATGCAGGGCAATTGGTGGCACACCTCCACCATGCGCATCTCTGTTAATCATGACTTTGAGCGTCGTGTCGGAATATGGCCGGCAGGTTTTGATGCTGACGGGGAGCTCTTCTGCAACCAAAGGTACGGCGACTGGCCAATGGCCTGCTCCGGCCTTCGTCAGGATCCGTGGACAAAACCGGCCTGGATGCTGTTGAGCATCCGCAAAAATGCTTCTGCATCTTCGTTTGTGCCCGGGCATGAGCCGGAGAAGGCAGTGGAAGAAAACGTGCAGACCTGGTGGCAGGCTGCCTCGACCGGCAGAGATGAATGGCTGCAGCTTGATCTCGGCAAAATCTATGACATTCATGCGGTGCAGATTAACTTTGCTGATGATAAAATCGACATTCCCTGCCCCGGCACCATCCGCCCCGGCTCTCAGGCCAGATATGTAGAAGAGACCGACACCGTGACGCAGTGGAAGCTTGAGGTCTCTGAAGACGGAAAAAACTGGTTCATCCTTGCGGACAAATCTGAAACCCGGACCGATCTCAGTCATGACCTGATCGTGCGGGAAGAGGGGTTTGCCGCACAATATCTCCGTCTGAGCAATATGGCAGTACCCTATGGGCAGAAGCCCTGTATCTCCGGCCTGCGGGTTTTCGGTATCGGTGATTCCCCCAAGCCTGCAGTGCCGACATTTGATGCGTTGCGCACCGGTGATCTGGATATGGAAGTAACAATCCAGACGCAAACAGATGCTCTGGGATATAACATTCTCTTCGGCAACAGCCCGGAAAAGCTCTATCACAGCTGCATGGTGTTTGAGGCGGGCACCCATCGCATCGGTGCCCTGATCAAGGGCAGAGCATACACCGTGCGTGTCGACGCCTTTAATGAAAGTGGCATCACCGAAGGCAATTGGATCAGTCTGAGTTAATATGGAGGAAGTAACATGGGATTTCCGAAAGGTTTTCTGATCGGTGCGGCGACTGCTGCCCACCAGGTAGAGGGCAACAACATCCACAGTGACTACTGGGCACAGGAACTGCTGCCCCACACCAGCTTTACCGAGCCCAGCGGGATTGCCTGTGATCATTACAACCGCTATGAAGAAGACATACAGCTTCTGGCAGGAGCAGGCCTGAACGCTTACCGTTTCTCCATCGAATGGGCTCGCATAGAGCCGGAGGAAGGAGCCTTTGACGAGACGGAGATTGAGCATTACCGTAAGGTCATTGCCTGCTGCAGGAAATATAATGTGGAGCCAATCGTGACACTGATGCACTTCACAAGCCCTGTATGGCTGATCCGAAAAGGCGGCTGGGAAGCTGAGAGCACCATAGAATACTTTCGCCGGTATGCAGCGTATGTCATTAAAAAGCTGGGGGCAGAGCTGAAGTACATTTGCACCATCAATGAGGCAAATATGGGCCTTCAGCTTGCAGCCATCGCAAAGCGTTTTCAACTGATGGCACAGCAGGCAGCACAGAAAGCTAAAAGTGCCGAAGGTACCGTACAGGTCGGCATGAACTTTGAAAAAATGATGGAGAACATGAAGGTTGCTGCCATGGAAAATGCCCAGGTGTTCGGCACCCCTCAGCCCCAGGTTTTCGTTTCCTCCCGCACGCCGGAGGGTGACGAGCTGGTATTCCGTGCACATAAGGCTGCAAAGGAAGCCATAAAATCCATCTGTCCCAATATCCGTGTCGGCATCACACTCTCCATGCACGACCTTCAGGCTCTGCCCGGTGGCGAGCAGTTTGCGAATAAAGCATGGGAGGAAGAATTCAGGCACTACCTGCCTTATATTGAAGACGATGATTTTCTCGGTGTGCAGAACTACACCCGCACGCTGTACGGGCCATCCGGCCAGCTGCCCTGCCCGGAAGGGGCAGAGCTGACGCAGATGGATTATGAATTCTATCCCGATGCACTGGAGCACGTGATTCGCAAGGTATGGGAAGATTTTAAAGGTGATCTGCTCGTTACGGAAAACGGCGTTGCTGTTACCGATGACAGCCGCCGCATAGTATTTATCCGCAGCGCACTTGCAGGTGTGGAAAAATGTGTGCGTGACGGTATCCCTGTCAAAGGCTATTGCTACTGGAGCCTCATGGATAACTTTGAATGGCAGAAAGGCTTCAGCATGACCTTCGGCCTGATCGCCGTAGACCGCACGACGCAGGAACGAACTCCAAAAGAAAGCCTTGCTTTCCTCGGAAGCTACGCAAAATAAAAAACGTCTCATGACAAAATGACAAAATTCATCCCGGACGGAACTTGATTTTCCATCCGGGAATATTGTCATTTTGTCATGCCTGTATTTCAGGTTTTTTAGAGTTCGGCTATCGTACCGATGTTTTTCTTTTCCGCCTCTGCAAGAATCACTGCGGCAGAGCTCAGATCCTGCAGCGCTATGCCTGTGGAGTCAAAAACGGTGATGTCCGTCTCCTTTTGTCTCCCTTCCGCCTTGCCGGTAATCACATCGCCGATCTCGGCTTTCAGCCCGGCAATTACGCCCTGCTGATAAGGTTTTTCACACTCTCCCACCGAGAGGCACTGATTCTCATCGTCTCCGAACACCAGAGCACGCCCGAGGATATCGGAATCAATCTCCTGCTTGCAGGTCATATCCGAACCGATACAGCTGAAGTGTGTGCCCGGCTGAACCCATTCGGTATGAATCATCGGTTCATAGGACGGGGTTGCCGTCAGGATGATATCACTGTTTTTGACAGCAGCTTCCAGATCGGTTGCAGCTTCTAAGGTATATGCCCTTTCTGCTCCGCAACCATGCAGCAGGCTCTCCACCTTTGCAGAGAGGCAGGCGAGCTTCTCCTCTGCCTTTGCCGGATTACGGGGATTGCAAAGCATCACCTGACGGATGCTCGGCATGGCAAAAAGAGTTGCCGCGATCAGATAGGGGCTCTGGGCGCCGCAGCCTACCATCAACAGTTTTTCCGAGTTCTGCCTGGCAAATACCCTTGCCCCGATAGCACCTGCTGCCCCGGTCCGAAGGCCCGTGACGGGTCCTGCATTCAGCAGAGCTTTCGGCTCCCCGGTTTCCCGGTCAAAGAGCAGCGATGTGCCGAACAGATCCGGCAGGCCATGCTTTTCATTGCTGCCATACCAGGACACTACTTTCAGCCCAAAGATGTTTTCACACTTCAGATCGCCGGACTTGATATCCAGGTCAGCCTCTCCGTGCACAAACTCATGGAACACCATGGGCCAGACAGAGCCTTCACCGGTGCTCTTCTGCCGGTAGGCGTTCTCCACAGCCTTTACTGCCATATCCAGGGTAAATAGCTTTTCAATGTCAGATGCGCTCAAAATACGAACCTTTGCCATTTTATTTTTTCTCCTTTTCCAATGTTCTTATAAACTTGCTGACTGCCTCCAGCCCGTCTTTCAGTGTTTGAAGATTGCATGCATAGCCGATACGCATGCTGTGCGGAACCTCAAAGCAGTCTCCCGGTGTCACAAATGCCCCCGTCTCCTCAAACATCCGCCTGCAGAAGTCATAGGATGGAATGTCAAAATCATAAGAGACCAGCGCTGTCGTCCCTGCCTGAGGCTTCCGGTAGGAAAGATGGGGCTCGCTCTGTATCCAGGCATCCAGAACAGCGAGATTTTCCCGCACAATGCCCCGATTTCTTGCAAGGACCCTGTCACTGTGCCCCAGAGCGAGGGCAGCTATCGCCTCATCCAGCATGCCGCAGCTGATATGGTTATAATCACGGTGGGAAAGGAACTGCTGCATTGCGTCTCTGTCATGGGTAGCAATCCAGCCGAGTCGCAGCCCTGCCAGAGCAAACACCTTGGACATGCTGCTGACTGAAATACCTTTCTCGTAAAGATCAACAATAGACTCATTCCATCCCTCTTTCTGTCCGAGGTGCCGGTATACCTCATCGCAGAGAATATAGGCGTCCACGCTCCTTGCAATCTCCACGATTGCCTGCAGGGTTTCCGTGCTCATCAGGGCACCAGTCGGATTGTTCGGATTGTTGATGCAGATCAGTTTGGTTCCCGGCACAGCCAGACGCCGGAGTTCCTCCAGATCAGGCAGGTAGCTGTTCTCCGGCTTCAGATGCAGAAGATGCACATCTGCCCGGTATGCTTCAGGAATCGAATAGAGCTGCTGATAGGTGGGCATGATGCTGATAACCCGGTCGCCGGGCTCAACGAGGGAATAGAACACGTGATGGTTGGCTCCGGCAGCCCCGTGTGTTGTAACCACTTCTTCCGGTCGAATGCTGCGATAAAGCCTGCAGATGCCGGAGCGAAAGGCAGGGGCACCCTCAATGTCACCATACGTCAGGCGTTTGGCACAAAGCGGCTGCAGGAATGCATCCCTGTCGGTTTCACAGAGTGCGAAAAGAGTATCCAGTGAGACGGAATCCACACAGGTTTCGGCAATGTTGTACTGCGCCCTCGTCTCATAGGCATTCATCCACTCCTCAACGGCGAACGGTTTGATTTTCATAGGTTACCTCCATTTCTTATTTGAAAAGGGCATCCAAAACTCCGCCTTATAACATACCTTCCGGTATGCCGTACCTACGGTGAAGTTTTGGATGCCCTTCTGATCCCGCACCCGGTGGTGCAGGAGGGTGCTTATTGAATTGGTCGTATTTTAGCATATACCTCTGCCGTCGTCAAGCTTTTTAAAAAGCTCTTGAAAATCCGAGAGAATTCATTACAATAAAGCCATTCAGGAACGAGATTTCAAACCTGTCGTGTTCTCGGAGGAAAATTATGAAAACAGAATGGACCGCGGATCAGATCCAATCTCTTCTGGAACGCCAGAAGGCATTTTTCCGCAGCAATGTAACATTGGATGTCAACTGGCGTCTTACCCAGCTGAAAAATCTGAAAAAGGCTGTAACACAATTTCAGCCTAAGATCGAAGCAGCCCTTGCTGCCGATCTTGGCCGCAGCCCGACCGAGGCTTATTTCAGCGACATTGGCTCTTCACTCGTAGAAATCAATGAAGCCATACACGGGCTGAAACGTTGGGCAAAACCAGAAACCCATTTCAGCGGGCTGATGTGCTTCCCCAGCATCATCACAAAGGTCTATAAAATGCCCTTCGGCAACACGTTGATCATCAGTCCCTATAATTTCCCCATTCTGCTCTCCCTAGCGGCTCTGACTGCCAGCCTTGCCGGAGGCAACACTGCCGTCATCAAAGCGAGCTCCAAATCTCCTGCCTGTACAGCTGTACTGCAGGAATTGATCGCTTCCGTTTTTCCGTCGGAATACGTGACCGTTGTGGACGGTGGGCACGATACTGCAGACCTTCTGCTAGGCGCCAGGTTTGATAAGATCTTCTATACCGGTTCCTCAGAGGTCGCTTCCCATGTGCTATCGTTGGCAGCCGGCAACCTCACTCCCGTAGCATTGGAACTCGGCGGAGAAACCGGAAACTGGTGCGTTATCCGTGCTGATGCCGACTTGAAGGATGCCGCTCGTAAAATTGCCTTCTTCAAACTCTGCAACAGCGGCCAGATCTGCATCAATATCAACCAGGTGGCAGTAGCGGAGGAAATAGCGGATGTCTTCCTCTCAGAGCTAAAAATGGCCTTTGAAAAGCAGATCGGAAAAGCACCGCTCCAGAATAAGGAATATCCTCATCTCATCACTCCTGCTGCTTTTGACAAATGCCGGAACAAGGCAGATACCTATAAGGATCGCATCCTTTTCGGAGGACATGGAGATTCTACCACGCTGCGATTTGAACCAACGATTATCTTTCCGGTTTCCATTGAGGAAGACATTGTCCGGCATGAGCTTTTCTCGCCCCTTCTTCCGGTGGTTCCCTTTCCGGACAGAGAGATTGACAGGGTGCTGGACACCATTGCCGCCCGGGAACATGGCCTTGCTCTCTATCTTTTCACAAAGGATATCGTCTGGGCAAAGCGCGTCATGTCATCTCAGCAGTATGGTGGAGGCTGCATCAATGAGGTGTGCCTGCAGCTTATGGCAAAAAATGTTCCTTTTAACGGCACCGGGCATTCCGGCATGGGAGCATATCACGGAGAGTGGGGCTTTCGGGAGTTTACGCACCCATCTACTGTGCTGATCGGCTCCAATCACGGCAATCTTTCGCTCCGAGAACATCCCTACAGTGGAAAGAAGAATGTCTATAAAAAACATCTGATTCAATGGCTTGAACGATAAAGGAACTCTGAATATGAACAGCAACATTTTAAAGAACAAGTGGTTTCTGTATCTCACGGAGTTTTTCTCCGGCATGTCCGTGATGGCTGTGGAGCTGGGAGCCAGCCGGCTTCTCGCCCCGTACTTTTCTTCCTCTCAGATTGTCTGGACCATCATCATCGGCACGATCATGATTGCCATGGCGGCAGGAAACCTTTACGGTGGGAAGGCCGCTGACAAAAACGCCGATCCCGCTCGGCTCTACAGAAGAATCCTGATAGCCTCTCTCTGGATAGCTGCCATCCCCGTGGTTGGGAAGTATATTGTGCTGGGTGTCTCTGCCCTTCTGATCTTTACCGTGAGCACAGGCTATCTGGTTGTCGCAGCATTTGCTTCCTGCATTCTTCTGTTCGTCTTTCCGCTTTTTCTTCTGGGTACGGTTACACCCGCACTTGTCAAAGCCACGGTAGGCAGTCTGGATGAAAGCGGCATCGTCGTCGGAAGGCTGGGTGCCTGCAACACAATCGGCAGTATTCTGGGGACCTTTCTCCCCACCTTCGTCACCATCCCCGCAGTAGGAACAAGTATTACCTTTCTGATCTTTTCCGCCATTCTGCATATCATAGCGCTCATTTTCTTCATCTGTGAAAAGGGATTCTGTCGGCAGGTAATTACCGGTATTCTTGTGTTTCTTCTGTGCCTGACGTTCGGCAGGAGCGATTCCTTTGCCTTCTGGGAGCAGGATCTGACCTATGAAGGCGAGTCTGTTTACAATTATCTGCAGGTTCGGGAGGATGAGCGTCAGGTAATTCTCTCCACAAATGTGCTTTTTGGCGTACAGTCGGTCAAGATGAAGGACGGAGGTCTTACCGGCATGTACTATGACTATGCTCTCGCTGCCCCTCTTATGTGTGCCGAAAGCAATGCCCCTTCTGTCTTGGTGCTTGGTAACGGCACCGGCACCTATGCCGGGCAGTGCCGGGCATACTTTCCTTCATGCACCGTGGAGGGAGTGGAGATCGATGCAGCGATCACAGACCTGGCTGAAAAATATTTTGATTTTCCGGCAGATATTCCGGTTGTCGAATATGACGGCAGAGCTTTTCTGAACACCTGCAGCACAGAATATGATGTGATTCTGGTGGATGCCTATCAGGATATCACCATTCCTTTTCAGATGTCCTCTGCGGAGTTCTTCACACTGGTAAAAGGCCATTTGAAGGACGGCGGTATCCTCACCGTAAACCTGAATATGCACAATAATCAGGACGGAAGCATCAACTACTGGCTTTGTGACACAATCAAATCTGTTTTCCCGTATGTGAGCATTGTTGACGTCCCGTACAGCACGAACCTTGTGCTGTTTGCCTCCGAACAGAAAGACCCCGCCGGGCTGCTCTCCGAAAACCTGGAGAATCTGCCCGACGGGGACCTGAAAACTCTGATGAACCGCATTGCCGGATCACTCTCCCAGTATTCCTCCGGAAACAGAATTCTGACCGATGATAAGGCCCCGGTGGAAGTGCTTGGTATGCGCATGATCGACAGTCTGATTGAAGAGGAGCTGCGCTATTACAAGGCGATCTTCGCGTCTGACGGCCTCCAAGGTCTGCTAAACGCTCTGCTGTAGAAAGTCGGGAAAAATCAGCACACTCGAGCCCGGCTTTCTTATAAGTTCAGATTGGAATAAAAACGGAATCGTTTTCGCAGCAGGGAGATATAAAGCCCGGTGAGCGGACCGGTCAGAAACGCTGAAAGCACCGTTCCGGGTCCGATTCCCCGGCTCAGATACCCTGCAAAACCCAGCGATACAGCTGTGCTGAATGCGAGACAGCAGATGTCAAAAACCAGCTTGACACTGCGGAACGGTCTGCCCCATTCTTCAGAGAGTTCCCGGACAAACAGATTCATCGGTGCAACGGGTAGCTTGCACTCCGCCATTAGGGCAATACCCATTGTCATCACAAGAAATCCGATCACGTAACATACCAGGCGCACAGGAATTGTATGGGGCAAATGGGTAAAGGCTGCATTCGCTGCATCAAGGATCATGCTGGATACTGCTGCCACCGCAAAGGATAAGGGATAACGTAGTTTCAGCTTTCGCAAAATCACAATCAGCAACAGAATCAGCGCGAACTGAAAAACAGCGTTCCATGTTCCCATGGTAAAACGCCCTGTTGCTTCAAACAGTGAGAGTGATACCGAATAAAAAGGGCTTAGGCCGAAGGAGCCGTGCTTCATCAGCGCGGCTCCTATTGCGCCCAGCGGTACCCCAAAAGCGAGGGCAAACCCTCCATGGACGTTTTTGGTCATCCTCTGAAATTTGCAGGCAGATCCTTCTTTTCTTCCATGAACTCTTTATAAAAAGGCAGGAAGGTTTTCGGATCTCGCACGACACACCCGGTAGGTTTATGGGCACGGATCAGGTCACCGCACTTGCCGCAGGTCATACAAACCCGCTTCGGGTCAATCCGGCCGTTTTTAATGATCTCATTGGCAAAATCCGGATCTGCAAATGCCATACGGCCAAAAAGCATTCCGTCGCACAATCCCTGTTCCACAGCTCCCGCTGCATAGAGATCTGCAAACTGGCGGAGATATGTGGGGGCTGATGCAAGTATCGTCATTTCCGGTACGGCTTTTTTCACCTGTCCGATTCCGTTGATCATCCGGGCTAGGCCCTCGAAGGGGTGCTCCGGTGCATCATATTTGCCAAAGTCAAAGGGACGGGTAACATGCGTGGTAGCATAGGGATTGCCCATTGTGAGATTCACAAAACGCAGACCTTCTTCATGGTACAGCTCGTGCACAAGCCTGGTTGGTTCAGTCAGATCCACTTCCAGCCCTCCGCCTTCCCGAACACCGAACCCATAGGGCCAGGCATAACCGTCATACAGGCCAAGGCGGGATGTGATGAGGAATCGGTCTGTCTCCTCTGTTTTTGCGGCACGAATCGCATTCTTCAGCAGGCGTGTGCGGTTTTCATAGCTTCCGCCGTAACGACCGGGTCTGGTAAAACCGGAGAGCAGTTCTGCCAGCAGGTAACCGTGGCTGGACTTGATGTCCACCGCATCAAAACCTGCCTCCTTGGCAAGCCTTGTCGCAACCCCGAAACGTTCTTCCAGACTCTGCAGATAGTCATCTGAAACGATGCAGGAATCATCTGCTGCCCGGTACTGTTCCAGTTCCGGATGGCGATAGACAATCATCGGGGCCGGGTGATTATCCGGGTTACTGTAGCGGCCACTGTGGTTTGCCTGCATAATCAGGAATGGCTCAAAACCATTGGCTTTCATCCCCGCCTCTTTGATGGCTGCCGTGAAGCT
>CACYYN010000048.1 GCA_902778665.1 Oscillospiraceae bacterium
TCTGCAGTTTTCGTTTCGCCTCCCGCCAGTCCTCCGCTGCCCGGATGATAATCGCGTTGGCCAGTTCCTCCCGGGCAAACCTCTCATTTTCATTGAGCTCCGCCTTCAGTCTGTCCGCCGGAGGACGGTGTGCAGAGCGGCGTTTCTTTCTGCCATTTTGCTTTGCCCGGGCTTCACGCTCCTCCCGGGCGATGTTCCTCAGGGCGAGATAGGCCGTCATGTCTTTATATCCCTCGGCGTTATACATGTCTCTGCTGCCGGTTCTGCGTTTGTTATATTCCTTCTGTAGCATGCTCTTTCCTCCTCAAAATTTCTGTTTTCACTTTTCCTTCCTTCCGGGTGTGACAGGAGCAGACAGTCATTTCCGTAAGTTTTTATAGAGAGAACTTTTACCCTTTTTCTCGCGCGCGTAGGAAGTTTAGGAAAAGACCGTCTCATAGTGTCACACATCGTGTTTATCCCGGGGTTGAACATGCCGGCTTCAGCTTCAGGCCGAGAATAAATCTTCCTGTTCTGTTCCTGTACTTTTCAAAACCGGCCGTTTCCAGTGCCGCATAAAAATCCGTTGTGCTGCGTGCCCATTCCCCGTTTCTTGCGCAGAAATCACGGTATTCCTGATACAGATTTCCGGATTTCTCTTTACAGTCGGGGCTGACCTCACAGCATTCCTCCAGAAAGTTCGACAGCCAGTCATTGTTCTCACGGTAAGCGGAAATTGCTTTTTTCACGCGCTGCGGAACAGGGATGACAAATTCTCTTGCAATCACCTTCTCAGCTCCGTCGATGATCCACTGCAGCACCGCCTCGCCGGCATTTTCAACGAGATAATCCGTATAGTTCTTGATATCCGAATTGCCCTCGATCTTTGCGTTGAAGGGGATGACAATCAGCCGCCGCCAGGTGCCCGCGTCAGAGGCACCCACTTTTGGCAGATGGTTGGTATAGAGCACCAGCGTGTGGGACGGCTCAAACCGGAAGGGATCCCGGTATTTCTTCTCGGCGAAGATCTCATCCGTGGAGCAGAGCTGCTTGATCACAGAGGTGTTCAGGCGCATGCCCTCCTCCAGCTCGGCGGCAATCACCAGCCGCTTGCCCTTGAGCTCCGCCATTTCCGGCTTCACGTTTCGTTTCACGCCGACCGTCAGCGTGTCAGCCGATATCCGGCCGGAATAGGTGCCCAGCACCCTCGCCACGGTGTTCCAGAAGGTTGACTTGCCGTTGCGCCCCTCTCCGTAGGCAATGATGATTGCCTCCAGAAAAACCTTGCCCACGGCAGCCAGGCCCACAATCATCTGCACATATTCAATCAGTTCCTCATCTCCGCAGAAGAAGGTTTCCAGCGCACTGCGCCAGGTCTCCGTGCCCTTTTCTGAGGGGTTGAAGGCGGTGATTTTTGTGATGTAGTTTCGCGGCTCCTGTGCCTGCACCCCTGCCCTGCCGCGCCGCAGGTCATAGGTGACATCCGGGGTGTTAAGAAGGAATGGGTCGCTGTCCAGGTCGGAAATCTCCATCTGCACCATGGGCCTGGCAGCAGAGAGCGCGGAGAGAATATAGTTCATGTCCCGGCGCTTCATGACGAAAGCCCTGTAGACAAGTGCTGCCGCCAGCTTGCTTTTCGCATCCTCCAGCGCCCGGAGTTTTTCCGTGTCGTCAAAGGCTTTGAGCTGTCTGGTTAAACCCCTGATCCCGTCGGAGAGATCAAAGGCCACGCCGCTGATTTCTGTGAGAGTCTTCACCGCGGCGGCGATTTCGTCCTCCGCATCCGCCAGCTGCAGGTCAAGGAATTCCTCCACGGCACCCACCGCCCGCTGTTTTGACTCCCGCCAGCAATGCCCGTCATAACGGAGATAGTCCGTGCTCTCGGTATAGCAGAGCTCGTCACCATACTCCCGCACCAGCACCTTCGCCTGGCCGATGTCGGAATAATCGGGCGGCCTGAGTGAGGGGCGCTGCTGCTCACCGGCAAACTGCTCCGGCTGCACATAGTCGGATGCCCTGGCAATTGTGCTTTCAAAAAACTTCACGGCGCTGGCCCAGATTGCCTGCAGCTCCTTCTTCCCCAGGGGCGGATCGCAGCGTTCGGCATCCTTCAGGAAGAGGGTGAGGGCACGCTCCGAATTGCCGTAACGCTTCAGCGCCTTCACCGCGAACCGGTGCATGGCATTGTTGCGCTGCCCCAGAGGGATGTTAAGCTCGGATAGAGCACCCGCATTGCTATGCCATCCCTGAGTTGACTCACATTTGTAACGCTCGGCTCGATCACTTTTGTTAAGCTCGGATAGAGCACCCGGAGCGACGCAACATGTACACTCCCGAGCACTTGCTAAGCACTCCCCTCGTGGTGAAGATAAACCTCGTTTCTCCAGAAATTCGGTCAGATCCCGCACACCCTCCCAGTACTCGGTCTCCGGATCCTCTGTCCCGAAGAAAAACCGAGCTGCATCCAGCGCCTGTGCATCAAAATAGGGGAAGATCTTCTGCACTGTCTGCTTCAGAGCTGCATAGGCTTCCGCGTCATCGCACGGACGGATCGGGAAGAGCACATGAAACTTCGGCCTGGCCTCCTTCCCGTTCTTCGAGCGCATGTTGGACCTGGAGTAGTGCACCCAGAAGGTGGTGCCGGAGAAAAACTCCGCTATATCCCGGGGCAGAATCCATTCGGCCGGGATATCGGAGAAGTCATTGTCCACATCAAAACCGACACAGTCAGCGCGCACGAAGTTTTCGACGCTTCTCCTGCTGTCTTTAAACTGTGCGCAGGTATAATCCCGGGAGACGGCTTTTTTCAGGCTCTCGGCATCCGTCACCGCAATCCGGTGGGGATAGCGGCAGTTTTTACGGTTCTGACGGGTGTCGGCAGTAAATAATGTGATCATATATGTCCTTTCCGCTTGCGGCGTTTTTGTCCGCCGCAAGCTTTTAAGCTTCTTTTTCGTCAGAAGGGCAGATCTTCCTCCGTGTCAGCTTCCGCTGTATCTTCCAGCCAGTCCGGATCCCGGGGAAAGTCATCCGGGTTGTAGTCATAAAACCGGTCCACATCGTTGCATTGCCGTTCCTCCCCGTCACGGTTTATGTAGGTGCGGTTGGTGATGTGCACCTTCAGCGGCAGGCCCACCAGATCGGACCAGTCCATCTGCATGACTTCCCCGGTCTTTTTGCGGCCGATGGACCGGAAAAACTGACTGAGCTTCCACTCCAGCTTTTTGTGCACCAGCAGGCTGGTGACTACCTCCCGGGGGCCGTTTTCCGTCTCCACGGCGAGGGTGAGGATTGCCTTGGGGCAGGCGGAGAGCTTTGCGCTGCCGGCGAACTCACCCTGCTCAAAGCGCCTGATCTTTGCCCGGTAGACACCCGGCTGCAGAAGCTGATAACCGTCGGAATCGTCTTCGAGATTCCATGTCCATGCGTTAATGAAATTTTCCATAATGAAAGTCCTTTCCGAAGGGCTCAATGTTTTGTCCCTTCACTGTATAGCCACGGGAAAGGGCGTTTGTAAGGGTACCTACAGAAAAAACTTTTTTAGTTTTTTCAAAGCACTCTGTACAGATTCTTCACAAGTCATAGCTGATGTTTTCTCTGCTGCAGCGAGATCCCGATAAGTCTTGCCTTCACATTTCATCAGTAATCGCCTGCGCTGTGTCTCCGTCAGGGCGTCAAGTGCCTCTGTCAGTTCCCGTACGTTTTCCCGGTTTATCAGCGCATCCTCCGCGTCTCCCTCGGCGGCGAAATCCAGCCCCTCATAAATGAGATCATCCAGGGACTGATGCCTGCGCGTTTCACGCCGGTTATGAAGCTCCTCCTCATGGTCCATCTCCGCAAGAAGCGCTGCCCACTCCTCCGGGACTTCCACCTGCGACCTGCCTGTTGCGAATGCGTAAGTGTATTTCATGTTCTGTCCTTTCCGCCCCGCAGGGCAGAAAGGGCAGCAGAAACAAAAAAGCCGGTGATCTGTTTTGCGCAGACCGCCGGCTTTCCGAAACTCTTCCTGAAAAAGAGCGCGCGAAGAGAAAGCACCGGGTCTGCAGGATTTTTAAAGGTGTTTGCCACCTTCCAAATCCCTATGATCCGCTGCCCCTTCGTGCGCACTCCGGGACTATTGATTTTTTCTATCATCAGAACCCGTCGGTTCTGCGGTTAACAAAAAAACCGGCAGATAGGCCTATCCCTTTTCAGAGATAAGCTACTATCTGCCGGATTCCTGACGCTTCTGAGGCGAATTCAATTCTTTCGACAAATTCTAACAGCCTGCGCGGCGTTCCTGATGGTTCGGGCCAAATCCAACGCTTCTGTGCAGCTGAGCTTCAATTGTAAGTTGCAAAATGTTTGCCGGACAGCATGCCTGCCATACTGCCTGCAGGTGCCTTTTCAGGCAGAAGCAGACTCCGTGAGAATAAAAAGATTCCCTATATCATCGGTCACAAAAGCTTCCACAACCTTGCAGTTTTTACACTTGAAATCTCCGTAACCGTCATACTTACGGATATGCCCCAATAAGATGCCGCAATATTTGCAGCAACAGCAGATCCGTTCCACAGGCAGGCGAACAAGGTCCTCACTGCTGGGGATTCGCTGCCGCACAACCCTGTCTGTCATCATTTCAGTCCCTCCTTTTCACCGCTTTCCTTACCGATAGGATACCCGGGGTTATCAACCACGCGGGTAGTGAATCACACAGTCTACCACACCGAAAACCGTTCCCTCCCGAAGCGGATAATCCGGAAACTCATTGCCGTAATCATCCGTCTCGTCAGAGTCGGCACAGTACCACAGCTCTCCGTCCTCTCCGCGCTCGATGACCTTGGCACAGGCCTCCTCCCGGCCGATGGACACGGCCACGACGTCATGCGCTCTGGGGATGTAATTCACCACCGGCCGTATGACCAGAAGGTCCCCTGGGAAAATGCCGCGCCGCGTCATGCTGTATCCCTTTGCCCGCAGCATGATGTGTTCTCCCCTGCCGATGAGCCCCACCGGGAGAAGATAGCTCTCGGTGACGTTCTCAATGGCCTCATTGGCCTCCCCGCAGTGGATTTCGCCCACCACCTGCACATTCACCATCTCGCCGGCGGCAAGCCGCTCATCCGGCATCATTCCGCCTCTGGCAGTCTGCTCGGTGCGGATGAGGCCCCTGTCCCGCAGGCGCTGCACGTCCTGATATACCGAGCGCAGAGAGCTCTGGCCCACCACCTCCTGAATCTCTCTGTAGGTGGGAGAATAGCCGGTTTCACGCTCCACGCTCTGTATAAAGCTAAGCGTTTTCTGAAGACGGTCTTCATTGACGGGTCTCATATCAGATCCCCTTTCGGTTTAGGTAAACATAATGTTTCGAACTGGTAACAATTATACGCCCCTCCCTACCGGTTTGCAACAGGAAAAACGCCTCCCTCAGACCATTGCCCGAAATGTCGGGGGATAGGGTGCAACAGGCCGCAATTTTATTGAGTTCCCGGCCGGCCTGTGATAAAATAATGTTATCTACCCGAGCGGAGGAGTTAACCGATGAATGAAGATAAAGTCATCCCTTCCGGACGGTGCGTCCGGCTGCTGCAGATTCTTCTGCGGGAAACGGATGAAAACCATAAACTGACCGGGCCAGTGCTGATCCAGCGGCTTACGGCGGAGGGATACCACACCTCGGAGGAAACCCTGCGTACAGATCTGAAGGCCCTCAACGCTCTGGGATATACCTATGTCTCGTCCCGCGGCGGAAAGGATCCGGGCTACTTTGCAGACTGCAGGCCCTTCACACCGGCGGAACTGAAGCTCCTGCTGGACGCTGTGCAGGCTACCGGTTTTGTCCCGGAGCAGAAGACACGGGATCTGAAGAAGAAGCTTGCCTCCCTCGCCTCCCTCTGGGAAGCGAAGGGACTGAAGAAAAGCGAGGTTCTCTTCAACACCAGAAAGCACTCCAACTCCCAGATCTACTATATCGTCGACGCCTGCGAAAATGCCCTGCGCAGCCGGACGCAGCTCCGGTTTAAGTACTATGATCTGGATTTCCGGTGTAAGCACTGCTACCGTTACGACAAAGAATATATCACGGTGGAGCCCTACGCCCTGGTCTGCTTTGAAGACAATTACTACCTCCACGCTCTGCGCACGGATATTGCCGATGAGGCAGAGGCCCTGAGAATCTACCGGCTGGACCGTATGGAGAAAGCCGAAAAGCTCTCCGCGCCCATTTCCCAGCGTGCGATTGCCCGGGTCGAAAAACCGGCGGAATATACCCGCAGCGCCTTCAAGATGTTCAACGGCGAGGAAGTGACGGTGACGCTGCGCTTCCCCAAAGAGCTCTGCGGCCCCGTGTTTGACAAATTCGGAGAGAAGATATCGATCACACAGCTCTCCGATGACCTGGGCGAGCTGACCGAAACCGTGCGCATCAGCGGCACCTTTTTCGGCTGGGTGGACCAGTTTGAGGGGAAAATGCAGATCGTTGCCCCGGAGAGCGTCTGCCGGCAGCACAGGGAGCATCTGCAGAAGCTATCGGAGCAGTATACGCAATAATTCTTTCATCAACCATGCAGGGAGGATTTGAACATGGGATTCAAACCGGGAGATTTTAACGGCGACGGAAAGTCAAATTACGTAGATTATAAAGTCTATACAACCCAGATCGACCCGAATTCCGGTGAATACGGCAGAGGCGGTGGCGGATGCTATGTGGCTACCGCAGTTTACGGTTCCTACGACTGCCCGGAAGTCTGGACACTGAGACGATACCGTGACAACACCCTGGCGGAAACCCGATGCGGAAGGGCGTTTATCCGGCTTTATTATGCCGTCAGCCCGACACTTGTGCGGTGGTTCGGCAAGACGAGATGGTTTCGCAATCTGTGGAAACCGATGCTGGATCGAATGGTAAAACAGCTGAACGATAAGGGAGTGGAAAACACGCCGTATGCCGATCAGGGACGGTAGAAACGATTCCCTTTTTCTGTAAGAAGAAGCATAAAAGCCTGTCATGATAAAAACCGATGGAGGTGAATGCGATAAAAACGATGCATACCATTTCAGAGAACGCCTCCCTAATGCAGGAATGGGACTATGAAAAAAATGATGCCCTGAATCTTCTGGCAGAAAAGCTAGGCGAAAAAAGTGATAAAGTTGTATGGTGGCGTTGTCCCAAAGGCCACGAATATGATTTACGGATCAGTCAGAGAACGCGTGGACAGGGTTGCCCTTACTGTTCTAACAAGCGTGTCCTTTCCGGGTTCAACGATCTTGCAACAACGCATCCGAAACTGCTTGACCAATGGGATTTTGAGAAGAACACGCTGCGGCCTGACTCTGTTTCACATGGTTCACACGAAAAAGTCTGGTGGAAGTGTGAACAGGGACATCGTTATCAGCAGGCTATCAATAAGAAAACATCCCGCAAAACAGGATGCCCTGTTTGTTCGGGGCATATCACGGTGCCCGGGGTGAACGATTTTGCAACCATATACCCTGACCTTGCAGAAGAATGGCATCCAACAAAAAACGGAGATCTTCTTCCATCTGAAATATCGAAAAAAAACGGCAGAAAAGTATGGTGGCTTTGCCGGTATGGGCATGAATGGCAGGCGACTCCGCATGACAGAGTTACAGATAACACAGGATGCCCGATTTGCAGTCAAAGGCGATTAACCTCCTTTCCTGAGCAGGCGATTTTCTATTACATCAAAAAGCTGTATCCCGACGCTGTTAATCGTTATAAAGGTATTTTCGATAACGGGATGGAACTGGATATCTACGTACCCTCCATCCATTTTGCAGTTGAATTTGACGGCGCAGCTTGGCATGGAACCGAGGAAGTGCACAGAAGAGAACAGACGAAATACAATATCTGTCGGGAAAATAAGATCACTCTCTTTCGAGTAAAAGAGCGAACCGGAAAAGAGTGGAAAGATGTTGCCGATGCCGTATACACTATCAATAAAATAAAAGAGAATGATGAACTCCAGGACGTGGTTCAGGCAATTCTCGATTCAATCGATCCTGAATCAAATATGTGGACTCGCAAGGTGCCTTTGCGCGTACATAGCTCCATCATTGTAGATCTTGAGCGTGATGCCAACGAAATACGAGAGTATTTGACACCGATCCCCAATTCCCTTGTAGATCTCAGACCGGATCTCGTAGAAGAATGGAACACTGAGAAAAACGGCAATCTCTCCCCTGAAATGTTCGGAATCAACTCAAATGAAAAAGTATGGTGGAAATGTTCAAAATGCGGACATGAGTGGAAAACTTCCATCATTCATCGCGGCGGGAAACGAAACAGCGGATGTCCTGAATGCGCAAAAGAGCGGAAAGGGAAAACCTTTACAAAACGTAGAGTTGCCGAGCGTGGGTCCCTGGCAGAGAAGAACCCTGCATTAGCTGCAGAATGGCATCCGACAAAGAATGGCAATTTAAAGCCAGCAGATATCACGGAAAAACACTTTGCAAATGTGTGGTGGCTTTGCCCGAAATGCGCGTATGAATGGGAAGCTTCTCCCAACAACCGCAGCAAAGGCGTTGGATGCCCATGCTGCAGCGGTCGGGTCCCGAAGATCGGATTCAATGATTTTAAGACGTTATATCCTGAGCCTGCAGCAGAATGGAACTATGAAAGGAATGAAGGCTTAAAACCAGAGCAGTTTCTACCGAAAAGCGGAAAAAAGGTATGGTGGCGTTGTGCTATCTGTGGTCACGAATGGGAAACTGAAATAAGAAACCGAACAAACGGTCACGGTTGTCCGAAATACCGAACACATTTAAAAATAATACCATGATAATTCCCATCATCCGGTATTTCCATGGCGGGAATACATAGTCACACCTTTCAGAGAGGAAAAAAATCAGATTAGATAAACAACAGGAAATCAAAGTGTTTTATATAGGTTGAAATCCACCTATAATCTGGTATACTGTTTTTGAAAGGAGATGATTTGAATGACGATAGATACCAATGCAATTGTCACTGCAACGGAAGCAAACCAGAACTTTTCCAAGGTCGCAAAACTCGCTGAGGAAAAAGGCAGAGTTGTGGTTTTTAAAAACAACCGGCCAAAGTTGCTTATAATCGATCTGGATACAGAGCCGCAGATTGAAATGACTGCGGATGAAAAGTTGGATTTTATCGCTGCACGAATCCTGCGTGAACATAAAGCTGCTTTCGAGGAGCTGGCTAAGTAAATTTACGTTACATATTTCCCTATAAATCAAAACTCTTACACTGTGACCGATGAGCTGGTTGAAAAACTATGCGGGGATATTATGCGTTACCGAGAAGAAGCAGGACTTCCGAAACGGAATGTTACCAGAACCCAGCTGATCAACTGGAAGCTGCTGAAAGAAGATGACGGGAATCTGCTTGCTTCCAATGCATTTGCTCTGCTGACTGCAGAAAGCTTTCCCTTTTCCAAAACACAGTGCGCCGTATTCGCAGGAACTGACCGTGGGGAATTCATCGACAAAAGAGATTTCGAAGGACCGCTTTATGAGCAGATTGAGGCCGCCTACAGCTTTGTCCTTCGTAACATCCGCCTGGGTGCAAAAGTTGAAGGTCTGCTGCGAAGGGAGAAATACGAGCTGCCGCCGGATGCTATCCGTGAAATGATCATAAATGCTCTCTGTCACAGGAACTTTCTGGAACCGTCTTTTGTTCAGGTGGCTGTTTATGCAGACAGGCTGGAGGTTACCTCTCCGGGTGGGTTATATAACGGGCTGACACTGGAGCAGGCATTGAACGGTTATTCCAAACAGAGAAACAGGATTATTGCCGAAGTGTTTAACCAGATGGGATTGATTGAAGCCTGGGGAACCGGCCTGAGGAAAATTCAGACAGAAGCGGAAAACTATCACCTATCTCCCCCTGATATAATGGAAAACGCCGATTCTTTTCGGATTAACCTCTATCGTGTCGGTGAAAAATCAATGCCTGACGGTGAAAATTCGGAGAAAGACGGAGAAAATATAGATTCTGGCAGTGAAAGGGCATCAAGAAGCTCTGTTTTGTCGGTCAAAACCGATGATTTGTCGGTGAAAAAACCAGAACTGTCGGTGAAAAACATTGGAGTTGTCGGTGAAAAAGCGCATATGATGGATAGAATGATTACGAAGCTAACTGATAATCCAAAAGCTACTGCCACAGCCCTATCAGAAGAATTGTCTATATCCAAAAGAACAATAGAGCGCTATTTCAAGGAGCTCAGAGATTTAGGGATCTTAATCCGCCATGGCCCGGACAAAGGCGGTTACTGGGAAGTAATATTGAAAGATTGAATTGATCAAGCTGTAGGCGTGAAAGAAAAGGAATTACTTACATCCCCGGAAGATATTGATGGTTTCGGGAAAAAAAGGTATCTATGAAGAGAACGGAGGCGTAAACGTGAAAAGAATTGTGTGTATAGGGGACTCCAACACATACGGATACGACCCCCGTTCATTTGCAGGCACCAGATATCCTGAAGGTGTGCGGTGGACTGGCCTTCTCAAGGCCGCAGGTTTTGAAGTGATCAACCTGGGACAGAATGGGCTGTGCATCCCCCCGAAGGTTCAGTTCCGTTTGTTTCAGAATATGATCCGCTCGTACATGCCTGCGGACATGATCATTGTTATGCTTGGAAGCAACGACCTTCTGAACGGAAGCACCGTTTCTGAGGCGACGGAGAAAATGTCCGCGTTTCTGGCGGCATGTGAAGAAGCAGCTCCCGATTCTGCGCTTCTGCTTGTCGCTCCCCCTCCCATGCAGGTCGGCGAGTGGGTGCAAACAAAGGAGCTGATTGAGAAATCCCGGGAATTGGGAAATGCGTACAGAGTTCTGGCAGAGCGTCAGGGGATCCTGTTTGCAGACTCCGGCCAGTGGGAAATACCGCTGACATACGACGGCGTGCATTTTACGGAAGAGGGACACCAGAGATTTGCCAGCGGCATCGCCGCAGCGCTTCCTTAACTACCTCAGTCGCCACACAACAGCTTCCTCGAAGAGGGAGCCGGAAATAAAAAAATGATAGGAGGATGGGTATATGAGACTTATCGGCAATATTCTTTGGATTATCTTCGGCGGGCTGCTCAGTGCACTGGGCTGGATTGCGGCAGGTGCAATGTGGTGCGTCACCATCGTCGGCATCCCGATCGGGCTGCAATGCTTTAAGCTGGCGAACATTTCCTTCAATCCCTTCGGGAAAGAAGTGATCTATGAAGAGAACGGAGCCGTTTCCTTCATCGTGAACGTGCTGTGGCTTCTTTTGAGCGGATGGGTTCTGGCCCTGTGCAATTTCATTCTCGGTTGCGTGCTGTGCGTGACGATTGTCGGCATTCCGTTCGGCAAGCAGTTCTTCAAAATCGCGAGGCTCAGCCTGCGGCCGTTCGGGGCGGTTGTGGTAAGAGAAAAGTATTTCTGAGCGAATGAACAGACAGAATTTCACCGGATTGTCAGGAGGGACGATATGAAACCATGGCTGATCCTATACCTGTTTGCTGTCAACATTACAGCTTTTGCCCTGTTTGGGGCGGACAAAAGGAAAGCCAGGCGAAATGCCTGGCGGATCTCCGAAAAGGCGCTGTTTCTCAGTGCCGTTCTGGGCGGAAGCCTCGGCGCGATGGTCGGCATGCGGGTTTTTCATCATAAGACGAAGCACTGGTATTTCGTTTTCGGGATACCGGCAATCCTTGTTCTGCAGATCATCGGCTGCGTCCTGATCACGAATTATCTTTAAAATGAGACTGTTTCTTGCGATCCTCCTCTCCGAGGAAATGAAAAACGCCCTCATCAACATTCAGAACGAAATGTATGACAAGGGCATCCGGGGCAATTTTACAACGGAAGAGAACATGCACCTGACGCTGGCCTTTATCGGGGACTACCCCGATCCCCTGCCCGTGACAGAGGCACTGGAGGCGGTTGCCTTCACGCCTTTCGACATCTCCCTGGAGGGGTTGGGATGCTACGGCGACCTGTGGTGGGCGGGTGTAAAAGACTCCGCTCCGCTGGAGGCGGTTGTGCGGAGAATCCGCCGGGCGCTGGCTGAGAACGGCATTCCGTTTGACAAGAAGAGGTTTTCGCCCCATATCACACTGATCCGCAAAGCCTGGGGTGAAATGCCGGGTGTAAGGCCTGAGACGGCAGCAATGACCGTGGACAGGATTTCTCTCATGCGGTCTGACCGCGGGAAAAGCGGCATGATCTATACGAAAGTCGGAGAGTTACTCCCTCAGTCGCTTACGCGACAGCTCCCTCAGGGAGGGAGCCTACTCTGATTTGCCTCCCTCTTTGAGGGAGGTGGCAGCGCCCCGATGCGCTGACGGAAGGAGTTACTCCCTCAGTCGCTTGCGTGACAGCTCCCTCAGGGAGGGAGCCTATCATCATGAAAACGAGGTAAAAGCCCTATGGTTACAGGCATCATCAAAAATAAAGTGGATAAAATCTGGACGGATATCTGGGCAGGCGGCATCACCAACCCGCTGACCGTGATTGAACAGCTCACCTATCTGATGTTCATCCGCTCTCTGGACGAAAAGGAACTGGAGACGGAAGAATTTGAAAACATGACCGGCGAGAAGATGGACAAGATATTCCCGCCCTCCCCTGCCGGCCAGATGATGCGCTGGAGCCGCTTTAAAGACCGGGATCCCCGGGAGATTTACGACATCATCTCCCAGCGGGTCTTCCCTGCCATCAAGAACTTCCGTCATGGCCATCTGCCTGATTTCAACGAGCAGGGCGAGATGGTGGAGGTGCCGGAGGAAGAAACCGGTGATGAAAACAAAACGGCCTTCTCCCGCTATATGGAGGACGCCATGTTCCTCATCCCGACTCCGCAGGTGCTGCAGAAGATCATCACCGGGCTGGAAGATCTCTACGAGCATGACATCTCCGACATGGACATGCAGGGCGACCTGTATGAATATATGCTGGGCAAGCTGGCAACTGCCGGCCAGAACGGCCAGTTCCGCACACCGCGGCATATCATCCGCATGATGGTGGAGCTTTTGGCTCCCACTCCGGATGATGTGATCTGCGATATAAAAACACCGAGATTGATACAATTAAATTATTCCTCCGCCGTTTTTGTCGCTTGAGGGGTAAGTTGGCGTTTGAGGGGTAAGTTGTGGAAGTCGGGGTGTCCCGGCTGTTTTTATCGGTAGAAATGTTCATACATCGTCGGTATAATAGACGACAAGAAATCGGGATTTCTCTTAGAGATAATTGATGGACGAGAATTACCAGAGTATATGACAATGAATAAGGGGAAGATATGTGGCTGATCATGGCGGCTTTGTCCGCGCTCTTTGCCGGACTTACGGCGATACTTGCGAAATGCGGGATCA
>CACYYN010000049.1 GCA_902778665.1 Oscillospiraceae bacterium
GGGCCGCTTTTATGGGATTTTTCATTGCTCCCTCGTCTTTAATCGGATCTCAGTCAAAATCGAAGAAGTCATCGAAATCGCGATCAAAGACGTCGTCCAGGTCACGGTCGAACATATCATAACGATCATGATCATACATGTCATCATAATAGTCATCATCGTAGTAACCGTATCCGTACGGTGCAGTGCTGTAGTTCTGGCTACCGTAGCCGTAGCAGGATTCAACGCTGTAATCTGTCACGTTTCCGTACTCCATGTCCACGTCCATCTCATACTTCATGTTGCCGGCAACAAACTCAATCTCATAAACGTGGCGTCCGTCATCCACGGTCTGATAGGCTTTCGTGAAAACAGCATCCGCAGCATTTACGCCCGTGTAACGGAGTGCAATTTCCTTTGCCTGATCCACTGTGAGCGGACCTGTCGCTGCGAACACCGAAGCCCCGAGTGCCAGCATCATAACTACTACCAATACCATTGCCATTGTCTTTTTCATTTTTTTAATCTCCTTTATTATTTTCTGGCCGTCTGGCCTGTTTTTTTGTTTGCATGCACACTATAGCACCGCAGAACTGTCACGAACTCAAAAACAGCGCCTGAAAAATTATTTTTTCAAAAAAGTAATTTTCTGATTTGCTCCGTATAAGATAATAGAAGGAATTTCGAATTGATGGAAAGGAGGCAGCGGTATGTCCTGTCCCAGAGAAGAACGCGAAAAGCTGGAGCACATTATGATCGGACCTTACGGCGTCCTCTCGGATGCTTCCAAAGGCAGGCGGATTGAGGAAGAGGAATGCAGCATTCGCACCTGCTTCCAGCGGGATATTGACCGTATAACCCACTCAAAATCCTTTCGGCGTCTCAAGCATAAAACCCAGGTTTTTCTCCGCCCGGAGGGAGATCATTACCGTACCCGCCTTACCCACACGCTGGAGGTCAGCCGTCTTGCCCGAACGGTTGCCCGGGCACTTCGTCTGAACGAGGATCTGGTGGAAGCCATCGCCCTCGGTCACGATCTCGGCCATACGCCCTTTGGCCATGCCGGAGAGCGCGCCCTGAATCGGATCTTCTCGGAGGGTTTCAAGCACTATGAGCAAAGTCTTCGGGTTGTGGATTATCTGGAGCGGGACGGTCACGGGCTAAATCTCTGCTATGAAACCCGTATGGGCATTCTCAACCACACTTACGGTTCTCCCGATGACACGAGGGAGGCTACTGTCGTCCGCCTCAGTGACAGGGTCGCCTATATTAATCATGATCTGGATGACTCCATTCGTGCCGGCATCATCACCGAATATGACGTGCCGGACCGGATTCGGGAAGAATGCGGTATCCGCAACAGCGAACGCATCAACACCTTCGTCACTGACCTGATTCAAAACAGCGCAAACGGTGTCATTGCCTTTTCTCCCCGCATGCAGGATACCTTCAACTTTTTCCATTCCTACATGTATTCGGATATTTACGTGAATCCTGTTGCAAAAAGCGAAGAAAGCAAAGTTGACGGGATTATCGAAAAGCTCTTTCATTATTATGCCTCTGATCCCGGCCGTCTTCCGGAGGATTATGCCGCGATCGCACTGCTGGAGGGGCCGGAACGTGCCGCCTGCGACTACATTTCCGGCATGACGGACGGTTATGCCATGGAGAAATACAGTGAGCTGTTCATTCCCTTCGCCTGGACGGTGAAATAATATGTTCAGTGAATCATTTCTGACCGAGCTGGCCGAACGGAACGACATAGTAGATGTCGTCTCCGAATATGTCTCTCTGGGCAAACGGAGCGGTGCCAACTATTTCGGTCTCTGCCCTTTCCATAATGAGAAGACGCCCAGCTTCTCTGTCTCCCCCGACAAACAGATTTATTACTGTTTCGGCTGCGGCAAAGGCGGCGGCGTCATCAATTTCATGATGGAGATTGAACAGCTGTCTTTTCCCGAAGCGGTTGATCGTTTAGCCAAACGTGCCGGTATTCCGGTTCCGGAGCAGGAGGATGATGCTCAGTCCCGTCATCGCGCCCGTCTCTACGAAGTCAACAAGGCAGCTGCGCGGTATTTTTATGAGCAGCTGTATGCCCCCGGCGGAGCCGGCGCTCGGGAATATGTACGCACCCGCCGGATTTCCCGCAAAACCGCCACCTCTTTCGGTCTCGGCTACGCGCCGGACAGCTTCGATGCCCTTCTTACGGCGCTCCGTGAAAAAGGCTTTACCGACCGTGAAATGTCTGAAGCGGACCTGATCCGCCCCGGCAGCAGAGGGGGCTTTTACTCCACCTTCCGCAACCGTCTCGTCTTCCCCGTGATCGATGTAAGGGGAAATGTGACCGGTTTTTCCGGGCGAATCATCGGGGACGGGGAACCGAAATATCTCAACACGAAAGACACCCCCGTCTTCACGAAAGGCCGTCTTCTGTTCGGACTCAATCTCGCCAGGAAAAGCAAAAGTGACTACATGATTCTCGTTGAGGGTAACGTTGACGTGGTGAGTCTGCACCAGGCCGGGTTTGACAGTGCAGTTGCCTCCCTCGGCACCTCCCTTACAAAAGAGCAGGCTCAGCTGCTCTCCCGATACAAAAAAGAGGTTGTCCTCGCCTATGATAATGACGGTGCAGGTGCCAAGGCAGCCCAGCGTGCTATTGACATTTTTGAAAAGCTTGATGTTAAGGTAAAGGTTCTTCGCTGGGAAGGGGTAAAGGACCCTGATGAATATATCAAGACGAAAGGCGCTGACGCTTTCCGTGATCTGATTGACAGATCCGAATCTCAGATTGATTTTCGCCTGATGAACATCGAGCGGAAGTATGATCTCTCCTCCCCGGAACAGAAGGTTGACTTTCTGCGGGAGGCCACAAAACTCATTGCCTCCTTCCCCGGCAGTGTGGAGCGTCAGGTATATTCTGTCCGCGTTGCCGAGCTTGCGGGCATCCCTCCTGCCGCCGTTTCAAAAGAGGTGGAAACACAACGCAGGCGTCTTCTCTCCGGTGCCCGCCGTGAAGCCGAGCGTCAGAACAGGCCGGCTGCTGTTGCGCAGCCCTCTGACAGAGCTCTCCGCTATGATAATCCGACCTCAGCCTCCGCTGAAGAAGGCATTATCCGTCTGCTCTATCTGGATCCCGCCCTTGCAAGTGAAGTCGAATCATCTCTCCGGCAGGAAGATTTCACCTCTGAACCCCTCGGGCATCTCTTCTCCGTTCTTCTGGAGCGGATCCGCAATCACCAGGCCATCAACACCACCGTGCTGAGTGAGGCTCTCTCCGGTCCTGAAATGAGCCTTCTCGTCAGCATACTGAACAAACCGGAAAACTTATCTATCGCAAAAACCACTCTTCAGGACTATATTAAAACCATCCGGGAGCAGCAGGAACGCAAAGATACATCTCCTGATCTTCGCTCCCTTGCAGATCAGCTGAAAAACAGCGGGAAAGGATATCGGTCATGAGCACCACAAAGAAAAAAGCAGAAAACATGGAAGACATCAAAATCCGGGAAGATATGTCCCCCCGGGAGCTGGAGGAAGCCGCGAATGCCCTGCTCGCAGCGGCTGAAACAGACGACAACGTCGATGATGATTATATTGACGAAGAAGGCGTCAGAATAGCCACACCCCGGCCCTCAAAAGCAGCCGCTGCTGCAGCTGCAGCCAAGAAGCCTGCCAAAACACCGGAAGAGCAGATCGAAGCTCTGATGAAAAAAGGCAGAAAGAACGGCAAGCTGACCCAGAATGATCTGAAAGTTCTGGACAAGCTGAATCTTTCCGAAGAAGCTCTTGACAAGTTTTACGAAGATCTTGAGACCAACAACATCGATATCGACATTCCCGATCAGGACATTCTTCTTCCTCTTGATGACGATATTCTCCCCGAAATGGAAGAAATTGCCGAAATTGAGGAGGTTACGGAAGAAGAGCTCAATGCCGACCCGGATTCTCTTGCCGACACGTTCTCCACGGATGACCCCGTCCGTATGTACCTGAAAGAGATCGGCAAAGTCCCGCTCCTCACCCCGGAAGAAGAGGTCGATCTTGCCACACGCATGGCCGACGGTGACGAGGTTGCCAAGCAGCGTATGACCGAAGCGAACCTCCGCCTTGTTGTCTCCATTGCCAAGCGGTATGTCGGCCGCGGCATGCTCTTCCTCGATCTGATCCAGGAAGGCAATCTGGGTCTCATCAAAGCAGTGGAAAAATTCGATTACACCAAGGGCTATAAGTTCTCCACCTATGCCACCTGGTGGATTCGTCAGGCCATCACCAGAGCAATTGCCGACCAGGCCCGTACCATTCGCATTCCGGTTCACATGGTAGAAACCATCAACAAGACCATCCGTGTCTCCCGTCAGCTGCTTCAGGAACTCGGCCACGATCCTTCTGCAGAGGAGATTGCAGCAGAGATGGATATGCCTGTTGACAAAGTCCGTGACATTCTGAAAATTGCCCAGGAGCCTGTCTCCCTCGAAACGCCTATCGGTGAGGAAGAAGATTCCCACCTCGGTGACTTTATTCCTGACGAGGATGCCTCCGAGCCTGCAGAAGCAGCCTCCTTCTCTCTCCTCCGTGAGCAGCTCGAGGAAGTGCTCGACACTCTCGCTCCCCGTGAGAAAAAGGTTCTTGAGCTTCGTTTCGGCATTGTAGACGGCCGTACCCGCACTCTGGAAGAGGTCGGTAAAGAATTCAACGTCACCCGTGAGCGTATCCGCCAGATCGAGGCAAAAGCTCTCCGCAAGCTCCGCCATCCTTCCAGGAGCAAAAAGCTCAAGGATTTTCTGAACTGAGTCATTAGAGAGCCGCTTCAAATATATGACTTTAAAACGCAACTTCAAATACAGGTTTTCAAAAAGCGACTTCAAATATAGGTCTTGAATAAGCAACTTCAAATACAGGTCTTCAAAAAGCAACTTTAAATACAGGCCTTAAAAAAGCAACTTCATACACAGGTCTTCAAAAAGCAACTTCAAATACAGGTTTTCAAAAAGCAACTTCAAATACAGGTCTTCAAAAAGCAAAAATTTTTCTTGCATTCAGCCGTACCCTGTGCTATTATATTCAAGCGCTTTGTAACTATGCCTCAAATGGCACAATCAAGGCAGCCTATGATAGGAGTGAACATCATGAAGGAAGGCATCCATCCCAACTATAAACCCACAGTTATTAAATGCGCATGCGGCGCAGTTTATGAAACCGGCAGCACCAAGCAGAATATCTCCGTTGAAATCTGCTCCAAGTGCCACCCCTTCTACACTGGGAAACAGAAGCTTGTGGATACGAGCGGTCGTGTTGATAAATTCAACAAAAAGTACGGCATCAAATAATTTTATTGGGATTATCATTAAAAACGAGGTGTGTTTGTCACACCTCGTTTGTTTTTTTATATTTGTTTTACAACGGAAGAGCGGTCACAGGAGAGAAAGTACAGGATGGTTTCTTTTACCGGCTTTCCAAGAATTCTGGTAAGCGCAACAGAATATGCCTTGACCTGGCTTGCATAGTGCGCTGTTCGCTGTGCCAACTGCTCCTCGGTAAAGACACTATCCGTTTTGTAATCTATGATAACCAGCTGCCCGTTTTCTTCCAGGCAGCAGTCCACCACCCCCTGCAGAAGGATTTCTTCCTCAGACTCGGTTTGAAGGATTTCGGAAGCTTTGCAGAGCATGGAAAACCGGAATTCCCGGTGGACGGCATCCGCATTTCTGATTCTCTCACCCAGCTCGGAGCAGAACAGACGGACTATGGAGTTCTGATTTACCGCTTTGCCCTGCCGCTCTGAAAGATAGCGTTCCTCCGTCAGGCGTGCAATTTCTGAATGGACACCTTCCGGTGTATTTGCTTTGGAAAGATCCATATACTGAAGTGCAAGATGGGTTGCGATCCCCTTCTCTGCTCCCGTTGCCGGCTTCTTTTCCAGTGCGAAGTCCGGCATTCTAAAATAACGGTGCTTCCGCTCTCTGTTTTCCTCTCTTTCTTCCACAAGCTCGACAACTTCTCTGTCTTCCCGCTGTTCAAACTGCTTCAGTTCCGTAGCAGTAACTTTGGAGGGCAGATCCTGCTCGAGGGTATAGGGGTAAACAAAGCTCAGCTTTTTCGTGATTTCTTCAATCAGTGTCGACGAGACGTCGCTCTCCGGCTGTTCCGTTGCTTCTTCCCGGCTGAAAGCTACTTTTTCCGTATGATCACAGACCAGCGCAATCGTCTGTCCGCAATCCTTTATGGCAGCAGTTGTAAGCCATTCGATGGGTGTAGAAGCAGCTGCCAGCATTTCCGGCTCGAGCGTATCACCGTCTGCCGGCATGCTGAGCTTCTGCTTTTCCAGAAACTTTTCCGGATCATCCATTGCTGCCGTCATAATAAGACGCTCTTTTGCTCTTGTCATGGCAACATACAGCAGGCGCATTTCTTCCGAAAGAGTTTCTCTCTTAATCCGCTGTGCAATGGCTTTTCTTGCAAGCGTCGGATACTGGGCGAGGCGAGCCTGATCCACAATTTTGGGTCCAAGGCCCAGCTCCGAATGGACAAGAACGGTTTCGGACACATCCCTCATATTGAATCTGCGCGATAAGTCGCAAAGGAAGACAACTGGAAATTCCAGCCCCTTGGAGTGGTGAATACTCATAATCTGAACGGCGGAATCGCTCCCTTCCGCGGATGCTGGGACTGTATTCTTATTCTTCTTTTTTTCCAGATAGTGCACAAAGCTGTGAAGACCGTGAAACCCCTCTGATTCAAAATCCGATGCCATGCCGATCAGCTGCATGAGATTTGCATAACGTCTTTTGCCGTCAGACATGGCACTGCACACCGGCAGAACATCCGTTTCGGTAAGAATTCTGCGAAGGAGTTTCTCCATGGTCAGGTCCGGTGCGGCGTCACGGAGGGCATTCAGCAGGGAAAGAAAGCAGGCGACCTTCTCACTTGCTTCGGCATGCTTCCTCAGAGCATCATAGAATCGGGCATCTCTGTCCTCTGCACGGATGGAAGTGAGCTCATCTCCAGAAAAACCGATAAACGGAGAGGAAAGCACAGCGATCAGTGCAACCTCATTATAGGGATCATCCATCACGCGCAGCAGGCACATGACAAAGGAAATTTCTCTCGAGGAGAAGAAGCCTTCTCCCCGACCGGAAACCACGGGAATACCCTTCTCCAGAAAAGCCTTCCGGTATGTGCTGCCGATTGTGTTGGCATTGCGCAGAAGAACCGCAATATCACTGAACTGAATGCTGCGGGTACCTTCCGAGGTGGTGACGGATGTTTCACTCTCTATCAGCTGAAGAATTCTCTCCGCTACATACGCCGCTTCCACAGCACTTTTTTCCGGCGAAAGACCGTTATCATCCTTCTCGGGCACCCGGATCAGACGGACTTCCGGAAGGGGAACCGCATTGGCGTAGCCCTTTGCCCCGTATACAAGAGCAGCAGCTTCATCATAGGCCACGTCACCCAGCTGATCTGACATGCAGGAGGAGAACACACTGTTGGCCGCATCCAGGATTTCTTTGCGGGAACGGAAATTCTCCCGCAGGAGGATTTTGCCCGGAAGGCCGCAGGGAACGTCCGCTTTCATCCGGTAGGTCCTGTATTTCTCATTGAAAATTTCCGGATCGGCCAGGCGGAAGCGATAAATTGCCTGCTTTACATCACCCACCATAAAAAGCTTTCTGCCGTTGTCGGAAACAGCCTGAAAGATAGCTTCCTGCACGCGGCTGACATCCTGATATTCATCGATCATGATCTCTTCATACCGCCGTGAGAGTGCTGAGGCAAGATCCGTCGGCGCTCCGTTTTCGCCGATCAGGAGCTTAGCCGTGAGATGCTCCAGATCCGAATAGTCCAGAAATCCTTTTCGGCGCTTTTCGTCGGCGTATTCTTTTTCAAAATCGAGGGTCAGCTGCAGCAGCGCTTCCATGGAGGGCGCTGTTTTTTTCATCTCTTCCGCCAGTTCCTCCGAACCGGCATAAAAGAGGCCGGAAACTTTGGCCATGGCTTTTTTACAGTCATCCCGCCGTTTTTTCACCATCTCCGTCAGTTCCGGTGCATAATCTTTTTTGACAGGGAGGAACTTACCGAAGGACACAGGCGGGCACTGCCTTGCGGCATCCCAGCCTCTGCGAATACACCGCTCCAGCTCCCGAATGCCCTCGGCACCCTGAGCGAGGGCATCTCCGTAGGCACGCGAAACCGTTTCATCCGTCTGCACTGCCGACAGAAGACGATCCATCTCGCCGGACCAATATACAGTTCCGGCAAGGGCAGTTTTCAGGATCTCTCTTCCCCAGGGAGTCTCCCCCACATCATCACAGCCGGCCTTCAGTGCAGAGACGCAATTCTCCGCCCATTTTTTCGGCAGGGCGTGGCACTGCATCTTTTCATAGAGAGACAAAACCAGAGCCGTCAGTCGGCTGTCATCCCTGCCGGCTCCTGCGGAATTCACCAGATCTTCAAATCCGGGTACTTCATGCATATTCCGGTATCTGGCCTCCATGATTCGGTTGAGAGCTTCCTCCTTCATGGAATCCGCCCGGTCATCGGTTGCCACTTTAAACCCTGCGGGGATGCCGATCTGATGCCCGAATTCCTTCAGGACAGAGGAGCAGAAATGATGAATGGTACCGATCTGAGCGTTTCTGCATAATGCCTGCTGGTGACGGATATGATTGATGAACTCCTGCGGGGTATCCTCATTCTTTTCCGCTTCCGCCGCAGCCTGATCCAGCTCTCCTTCGATTCTGCTCCTCAGCTCGGCTGCTGAGGCTTTTGTAAAGGTGATGACCACAAACCTGTCGATGCCCTGCTTTTGATCGGGATCAAGAATGACCTTCATCAGGCGCTCGGTAAGGACCTTTGTCTTCCCGCTTCCGGCTCCGGCAGAGACCAGAATTGCGCCGCCGCGTGTTTCTATCGCCTGCTTCTGCGAAGCAGTCGGTGCAAAGTCAGACATCAGCTTTCTCCTCCCCGCATATTTTCTCCCAGACCTCGTCGTTTTTCAGCTCCGGCTGAATTCTGGCGTGCTCATTGTTTTCTCCCTCTTCAAACCCGCAGACATCCCGATGGACGCATCTGAGACAGGCGGTTTCCTGGCCGGAGCGAGACCAGGGGTTGGCATGGATATCTCCGCTTTTCACCTCGTCGGCCATTTTTGCAAGAAGAGAACGGACATATCCCAGCAGAAGCCTGCTCTGCTCCGGGGAAAGGAGATAGTCTCCGCCGGGAACACCGTCTTTATTGTACTTCAGGGGGCTGTAGAGCTTATCGGGGGTTACTTCCCACGCCTGGGGAACACCGTGCCCGTCCAGAACGATTCCGCTCCGCTTCAGGTCTTTCTTCCTTTCTTTCTCAATCGTTTCGTCATCTGGAGCCGCTTCGGTATTGACGAAGCGGCTTCTGGCATGATGGTATATTGCACCGGCAGGGCTCAACTTCAGGTCCTCCGGGAGGTGCAGAGCCTTTTTGGTGGCCTGCTCGTCATTTTCCAGGGCGAAAAGATACAGAACCAGCTGAAGACTCATGCCATACCAGATGTCAGAGAAGGAAAACTTCTTTTCTCCGGTTTTATAGTCTACAATACGGACATAGACTGTGCCGTCATGCTGCCAGCCGTCAATTCTGTCCGCGATGCCGGTGATTTTCAGTGTATCCTGATCAGGATTCAGCCGGATGGCCGGGAAGAGGCTGCCGTCTCCGAAATTCAGCTCAAAGGCGAGGGGGACAAAGTCTGTCCGGCGAAGCTCGCCGGCTGTGTCCAGGACCGTGCGAAGGGCATCATCCTCCGCCCGCCTGAAGAGGTAGACATAGCGTTCACTCTTCTCGGCGAAGTCATTCAGGACGGATTTTTCATATTCCCGAATCACCTGCTCCGCAATCGCGCGGACCGCATCATCGTCGGAGGAGCGAAATCCGCCGGATTCCATCACGGCTTCCACCGTGTGCTGAAGGACATAGTGGACAAAGGTGCCGTATTCCGACGGTGAAAACTCCGCCTGACGGTACGGGCGGATCCGAAGACCGTGGTCACAGAAAAAAGCATACCGGCAGGAAAAGAACTTCTCGGCACGGGAAGCATTGATATTCAGCCTGTCTCCGTAAAGCTTTCTGACACTGCCGGCAGAAAGAGGATTCCGGACTTTTCGGGAAGCTTCTATAACACTGCGGAGCTTTTCCGGTTCTCTCTCCCGGAAGAATGCCGCCGCTGCTCTCGCGAGATCACTGTCCCCTGCTGCAGCAAGACGAAATGCCGGACGCAGGGCGGACGTCTCCGCCTCCTCCCGGGACAATACGACAGGGTCAAGGCGGAATATTTTCTGCGCTCTTGTAAAGAGGATGGAAGGCCGCGCTTCGTTTCCCTCCGCATCCGTCATGGGGCAGGTGAGAATCAGCCTGTCGGTGGGAAGGGAAAGGCAGCTGTAGATCAGGGTATATTCCCGCCACATCTCCAGATCCGGATCTTCTCCCAGCTCCGTGCCGGTTTGCCGGAGAAGCCTCAGTTCCTCCTCCGAGAAAAGGCCGGGACTCTGAGAGAGCGCGGGAACATGCATATCGTCCGCCCCCAGGATCAGCAGCACTTTGATATTGCGCCGCCGCATACGGTCAAAGTCACCGGCCGTGACCGCATCCAGCGTAACAGGGATTGTACCCACCTGATATTGGGAAATGGTCTGCAGAAGGAGCCTTGCAAACTCATCGGAACCCATGGAAGAATCCCCCAGGACGTGGTATACCTGCTCGACAGCAGAGACAATAATCTCCCACAGCTGACGGTATTCCTCCCCATCACTCCATCTCCCGCTGTCCCGGAGCTGCCAGGCACGCGCTTCCAGAATCTCAGGCAGCTTCAGATCTTCAAAGAAATCCGTGAGAGCAGTCGCATGTTCGGAGGCCGTGCGTGCCGCTCTGCCGGCTTCCTCAAACCGAAGAAGCGGGAAGGCGATTGCATCGCGAAGCTCATTAATGCGGGCAAGGCGCTCTTCCGCCTTTTCATCTATCTGTTCTCCCGGTCCGTCCGGAGACTGCCGCCAGGGCGACTTTCGCTTCCAGGAGCGCTCATCCGGATTCCAGAGATAGAGATAGCCGGATAGAATGTCACATTCCTCTCTCGTCAGGCCGGTAAGGCCGCAGGACATGTAGCTGATGAGATCGTCCGTCCTCCAGCCGTGGTTGACAATGTCATAGGCATCGGCAATCATGGCGGGGATCGGGCGATTTTTCAGGTTAGACTTGCGGGCGGCAAAGAGCGGAATGCCGTACTCCTCAAAGGTGCTCTCCAGGAGGGCGGCATAGTCGTCAAAGCCCCGAACGGCAACGGCAATATCTCTCCAGCGATAGTTATTCTCTCTGACCGCTTCCAGAATCTTCGCGGCGGCAAGTTCACACTCCGAGGATATGTTTTCGGCCCGGATAAGCTCGATTCTGCCGTCAGAGGACATCTCTCTGCCGGTATAGGAAAAGAACCTGTCGGCAAAAAGCTTCAAAGGATCCGCACGGGTTTCATCGTTTTCCACATTCCGAATTTCGACCGATACACCCAGCTTTTTCGCTATGGAAATGAGCTTCCCGGCGCTGCAGCGGGAGAGGGCAAAAACCTCATTATTCCGGTCAGCCTCATCGTAGGTCAGACAGACGGTGAGAGGAGCGCCGCATTTCATCACGGCAGTGAGAACAGCGAGCTCCGCTTTGGTGAAATCAATAAAACCGTCTACATAGACGGTGCTGCTTCGGATCAGGGCACTTCTTTCCAGATTCTCCGCCAGAACAGAAAGCCTGTCCGCCGGGTCAACCCGGCTGCTGCCCAGGACAGCATCATAGGCCTCGGTGACTGCAGCAAGGTCGGAGAGTTTTTTTGCGAGATCACCTCTGCAGCGAGGTGCAGCCTCCAGAAGGTCAGAGGAGGAAATACAGGATAATTTCAGCGCCTCCACGGCAGAGATCAGCATGGTCTGCAGCTCCGGCTTTGAAACCGCACTCTGAAAGACATGAAGCTTCCCGCCGATCATTTTCAGCGCCTGCGCCATGCAGAGAATTCGCCCGCCCTCATCCAGATAGGATACGGCGATGCCGCCCAGCTCGGCCGTGATCTTCCTCGCCAGGCCGGTAAAGCTGAGCACCTCCGCATAAAGAGAAAGAGAGTCTCCGCAGATTCTGCACAGCTCCCGCTCCGCCTCATGGCTGTACTGTTCCGGGACAAGAAGGAATCTCCCTCCCTGTCCTCTTGAAACAGCATCCTTTATCTCTGCATTGATCAGGGAGGTCTTCCCCGACCGGGCCTTCCCGGCAATAATTCTCAGCATGGTACGCTCCTATGCTCGTATTTATTCTATATCATCTTATCTCATTTCAATCCATCAGGCAAGAACATCTTTCATATGAAGAAAGTGAAGAGGGTATGCCAGTCTATTATGGACCATTTCACTCTCTTCACTCTATACATCTTTTTTCCTATATAAAGAAACTGCAAAAAAAGCTGTCTCTTCTCTCCATTATAATTATAGGCTTGTTGTTGCTATTTATCTAAAGGTAAACACCAGTGTATCCCTATATGAATCGGCATAGGCATTCTTCAGAGAGGATTCCTCGACTGCAAGTGTTAATGGGCATCCTCCTTCCCTGCTCACATAAAGCTCACCCTCAGCAAATACTTTTGAGTTTCCGCTAATTATAGAATAGGGCAATTTATTTCCTGTTCTTGTTCCCGTTAGATACCAATATGGTGCATTATACGAATTACTATCTACTGTAATTGTCACTCCATCAACATGGCACTCGGTGAAAGAAATATTCATCGAGCCTACGCCGGTACTTGATATAGAAGCAACCGCCGGAATATTTAAAATATAGCTGTCACTTATTTCGAACTGTACTTCAGTTGAGCTGGTGTCACCATTCGCTGCCAGAGAAAAAGCCAAAAGCAGCATCACGAAAAGGGCCAGAGTGAATACTTTTTTCATTGTTTTCTCCTTTTATTAAAATTTTAAAGAATACATAGTGCTTATCACGCTGCAGTGAGCGTAAACGTAACATCAGCAGTGTTACCGGGAGTATGGTCTGAGATGAAATACGGCTGTACACGCAGAATACAGTTCTCGTAAATTCCCTGAGGAATGGGATAGTCCAGGGAAATATTACGGATATGATTCCCGGCCTCCAGAAGGCCACTGGAATAAAGAGAAAGCCTCGTGCCATCCGGCATCATTGGAAAGAGCAGTTCAAATGTCATCATAAATTTGCCTTCGTTGGATGATGGATTATAGAAGTCTACGGTGACATCTTTTGTGTTAGCCGGTATCTTTAGCGTTTTGAACCCGGCAATGGAAACATTGTCAATCGGGTCAGCAGAGGGCGGAGGTGCAGGAACATACGGATCACCGGTTTCAAACGGACGATTCCATGGATCATCATTCGCGGGGAATTGCTCATTCTCGGAGGGGAGAATGATGATCGGTGAGGACGGTTTCTCCTGGTTTGGAAGGAGGGTGCCGTGCCGATCCAGGTACTCCATCATCGCGATGAGGTTGGTAATTCCGACGACGAGAAGAAGCAGCAGGCACGTGTAAATCAGCGCTTTGAATAATTTACTATGCTTTTGCATCATTTAAATATCTCCTTTCTTGTATTTATCGCACAAAAGGTCGACATGACTATAATATATTATAAACGCATTCCGTTGTCAACATAATATTGTATCTGATTTTTTATTATTTTTATCTGAATTTTTAATATTTTCGTTTTTGTTTACATGGAGTTTACAAAAGGCAAAAATAATTGTTTTATTTTCCTGCTACTTGTGGTATACTGACTCTGTAAAATTTAAGCTAAGAAGGTGTTTCTTATGGCAAGTTTAAGCAATATGCCGTTAGCCGGTATTGTGGTTATCGCCATTATCGTGG
>CACYYN010000050.1 GCA_902778665.1 Oscillospiraceae bacterium
CCTGCTCGTGCACAAGGATGCATGCGTGGCTCCCCGTCAGCTGGAGGAATATAAGACCCATGAGGATCCTCCCGGACTGTCCGGTACTCTTTGTGAAGGCCGTGTTCTTTATGACTGCTTTGTTCTCGACGAGAAAGCAGACGGCATTTATTATCACGGAGGTCAGCCTGTGCTGAAGGATATTCCGTTTATCACGTCCGCAACCAACCCCGGCAAATCTTCTATCATCATGAACATGGAGAAGGAGAAGGACACCAACAAGTGGTATTACATTACCGCTGAGGACCATGCTTCTCTCCCGGAAGTTACCTTCGGCACTGCCATTGATCCCACCAGCGGGGCATGGGCAGGTGCAGTGGAAATCACCGGTATGGAGATGGAGATTACTCCTCCCGAAGGCCACACCCGCATCAAGGTCGTGGAAGTGCTCCGCAACATGAAACCGATCGGTGTTTCCGAGAGGAAGCTGAATATCGGTTAATCCTTATATTACCCTCCCCTCATGGGGAGGGGGCCCACAGCTTTGCTGTGGTGGGTGAGGTGTCTGTCGTTAGAAGTGCAGACAAAGGGCTCGGTTGACAACTTTTACCTCGTAATAAGATGTCTATCCGAGCTCTTTTAAGCAAAACGGAGAGAATGTAGGCAAACACGGAGAACCGTCCCCTGTGCGAATTTGGAGGAGTAAATGACTTATGGAGAATTGAAAAACAGAGTATTGGAGCTCATCTTCAGTTACAGCGTGGCAGGGACAACTATCCCTGCCACGTATAACAATCAGGCAGATTACATCGCTATGATTCCGGGGCTGGTGAACAACGGACAGATGGACATAGCCACCAGTGTGAAACGCATCCCGGCAATTGTACTTCTGGAAGATTTGGAGCAGGAACAGGTAGGAGAGCGAATACTTTATAAGTTCCCGGATGACTGCTGGCTGCCTTTTACAGGTGGGCTGCTCCTGGGGAGAAGCAGACGGTATGAACGATTCTTCGGTTACAGGTTTGTGGCAGGGAAGATTGAACTGCCGTGTCATCATCCGCCTGATCTGGCACTGGAATATTGGCGATATCCCGAGAGAGTGAGTGCTGAAACTGAGGACAGCACAGAGCTTGATAATACGCCTGATGTGCATGAGTGCCTGGTGTTTTATGTGGCAGCACATTTGCTGGCATATGATGATGCTTACAGATACACGGTATTCCTCAATATGTATGAGGAACGAATAAGCCGTTTGAGAGAACCTGTCTGGATTGAACCAGGACCCATTGAAGATGTTTACCGGATGCCCGGATTTCATCATCACCGTTATGTGCCGTGGCATCACGGTCCGCATTGATTTACGGAGGAGATTATGTCGAAAGAGAATATATGGAGATTCTTAAAGCATAAAGGTTTCAGTGATATTGCTACGGCAGCAATTATGGGCAATATGGAAGCTGAGAGTGGTTGCGTCAGCTACAGGCTGCAGGGTGACTTCGGGAAAAACTTCCAGAGGTCAAAAGACTATACCGCTCAGGTGGAAGCAGGAATTATTGGAAAGAACGAGTTCGTGTATAACGGTCCATGTGGGGGCGGTTACGGTTTATGCCAGTGGACCTATCCGCCGAGAAAAGCTGGACTGTATGATCTTGCCTTGGAACAAGGGTTATCAATCGGAGATGAATTTCTGCAGGTTGAATGGCTGACGAGAGAATTGTGGCAGGATGAATACAGTATTGTGAGGGAAACACTGGCGAAATCCGTTTCCATCAGAGAATGTTCCGATGTACTGGTGAAGGTGTTCCTTCGGCCGGTAGATCAGAGTGAAGCCGTGTTGAAGAAAAGGGCGGACCTCGGGAGAGAATTCTATCAGGAATTTTCTGAGGCTGAAGCGGAAGATCCGGATGGCATACCGGATGAAGAAGCAGGGATGGTAAAGATCACGGAAGAAGAATTTCGTATCTATTCCAGAGCTGTTCTGGTTGTGCTGACGCTGAGAGATCTTTTGCAGGCGATGGAGGAGTTTGGTAGGGCATAGGGAATAGGGAATAGGGAGTAGGGCATAGGGAATAGGGAGTAGGGAATAGGGCATAGAGGAACTGTTCCCTGATCCCTGAACCCTGTACCCTGAATTTTCGGCGGAGGAGGAAAATCTTATGAGTGATGCAATTCTGGTAGCACTGATCACCAGTGCCGTGACGCTGTTTGGTGTTATTCTTGCGAACAGCAAAGCGGCAGCAGTGACGAATAATGAGATCAAGCATCTGACGGAGGAAGTGAAAAAACATAATAATTTCGCCCAGAGGATGCCGATTGTGGAGGTACAGTTGGAGGAACTGATTAAGAGAGTAGAAATACTGGAGAAAAGGTGAAAGAGGCAATATACCCACGAAAGCAAAAGCTGCGATATGCACGACGTGTAGCGAGTGCATGAAGCGATAGCGTTGCTTGAGTGGAAAGGAAAAACGGCACGAATGTCATTTCAGGCAAACGCCTTGCGTTTGCCTGCTGACATGTATGTGCCGTTTTGACGCCATGGGATGAAGAGTAACACCAGGCTTGGCGGCTGCTCCTACACCTTCCGAAAGGAGATGTTGGCGCATGCGAATCACATTTCATGTTGGAAAGTACACTGTGACAGTAGTTATCAGAGGTACCCGCCTGAAGGATCGCAGCGAAAAAAACAACCGCCACTCTGGCAAGTGACGGAAGTTTTTGCGATTCTTTAATCGCATCTATTAATCCTTAACTTGAGGAGCAGCCGTTAAGCGTTACTCTTCATTTCCTATTATATGAATTATTTGCATTTTGTCAAGAATAATGTGAAGTGAGCATCGGGTTAACCGGTGCTTTTTTAGTACCAAAATGGAGGTTTTCATATGAAGATAGAAGATATTATCCGCAAGCTCACCAGCCGAAAATTCTGGCTGGCTATTGCAGCTTTTATTACAGAGCTGATTGTTGCATTCAAAGGTGATGCTGAGACGGCAGAAACCATCTCCGGCATGATTATGGCAGGAGCAACAGTCATTGCCTATGTGCTTGGGGAAGGTCTGATCGATGCTGCGAATGTGAGTGATTCATGTCCGATTTGATGATTGGAGGAGTAAGTTATGGCAAAAGCATCGAGGCCGGGGAATCAGGCGGTGGCCGGCATTGCCGGTACATCAACCACGTCTCCGACGTTTTATAAAAGTGAAGCTGCTGGTTCGGCAGCAGGAAACACAAAGAGCTCGTCCTCCGGGACGGGCTCTTCTTCCAATAAGAGTTCCACGAGTAATAAGAGCTCAACCAGCACAAGTGTGAAAAATTCGTATTCCAGCAGCACGAAGTCGAGTACCGGAAATACAGGAAGCGGTATGATGCCCGGTGAGGTGGAGACACCTTATAGTGACAAGTTCTATGCCGCTCTGGCAGCAGGGGTTCCGAATGGGATTAATGCTTCAGAATTTATTGCAAAGGATAAGGCGGCGGACGCTGCAAAGGGGGTGGTTGCAGGAGCGAAGGCAAACATCATGCCCGGTAATGTGGCACCCATTGACTATGTGGATATCGCCCAGCAGAAAGCGGAGCTGGCGGCGAGAGAGAATCAGGAAAAGGGGAGAGCTGTGCTGGCTGCTGACTATGCGGTTGCTCAGGGAGTGAAAGCTTTAGATCGGAATCTGCAGGACAGCAGAGGGAAGTTTCAGACCCAGAGAAATCAGGTGGATGCCGATGAGGTGAAAGCTCTGGATAATCAGGTGCTGTATGCAGAGGCGAGAGGCGACCGTGGCGGAATCGGCAAGGCACAGTATGGTGGCATTCAGAACACGGCTTCCACAAACCGCCAGGTGATCAACTCGGCAGAGGTGAAGCTGCAGACCGACACAGCAAGACAAATCGCTGATTTAAGAGCGCAGGGAGAATATGAAAAGGCCGATAAGATGCTGGAGATCAGCAACAAGTATCTGACGGAACTGCAGAATCTGGAGAAGTGGGCCAAAGAGAAAAACGTCGGCGTGCAGGAGTTCAATGCAAAGCTCCGGCAGTGGGAGAACGAGTACCTGCTGAAGGTAGGGGAGTATCTCACCGATACAGAGCTGCAGGCAGCAAAGCTGTTTGGGGTTTCGGCAAACGGGGCCGAAACGGCAGATTACCGGAATACTGTGGCAGACCGGTATGCAGCCGGAGCACGTGCCATGATGAACGCCGGGATTGTGCCGAGCGCTTCTCAGTTAGAGGCTATGGGTTGGAGCCCTGAGCAGTACTGGATTTACAGGATGGCCAATGGGGGATGAGCTCGATTTCAGTGCATAAAAAAGGCTCGGGAGACAACTGCATACGTCGTACGGAGTTGTCTATCCGAGCTCTTTATAGGTTAAACACAGAGAACCGTCCCCTGTGCGATAAAAATATAAGAGAACAGTTCGTTTGTCTCAAGACAAAAATATTTAAGGAGTAATAAAAATGAGTAATTCAGATACATCTGTTCATAGCAACCGCGTTAAGATCCCCGGGTCGGAGCTTTCCATGCCGGCGCCGCCTCCGGAGGCACACTGGACGGTATATAAAATTACCGGCCCGGACGGAAAGGTTTATATCGGGCAGACAGGGGAGCCTCTGAAGGTTCGGTGGAGAAAAGGATATCATCTGTCCTACAGAACAGGCAGGGGCGCAATCAGAGAGGCAATGCAGAAGTACGGAAAAGAGAATTTCCGGATGGAACCGCTCTGTGAAAACCTGACACAGGAAGGTGCCTGGGAGCTGGAGGCAAAGTTTATTGAGCTCTATGACAGCATGAACCCGGAGAAAGGCTATAACGGTAAAACAGGCGGTAAGGCAAAGGGTTGTAAAATGAATGAAGCTGCCAGGCAAAAATTCATACAGCATTATGAGCAATCGCCTGAACTTCGAAAAGCAATGTCAGACGGTGTGAAGAGATGGTATGAAAACAATCCTGAAAGTAAGAAGCATTTAAGTGATGTAATGAAACGTCGGTGTGCGGAAGGTAAAAATGATGCCTTTATATACTCAGACAACAGCCCCAGGCCTGTACAGTGTATAGAGACGGGTGCTATCTATTCATCTCAGAATGAGGCTTATCGGATGACAGGGATAAGACATATTCATGAGGCGTGTACCGGGGCTTGTGTTTATGCCGGTGGGTATCATTGGCGGTTTGTGGAGCCGTAGCGGGATTCGATGCTTGAGAGGATGGTGAACTGGGCAGAGTTGAGGGTCGTATCGGGACACGTTTCGATGCTGAATATGGTGTGATGCAGAAAACCGCTGAGGGTAATTCCTCAGCGGCTGAATTGATTATGTGGGATGTCGGTTTATGCGGCCTCACAGACATGAGATGAATAGAACTCCATCATGATGATCTCATCTTCCCTGCAGGAGGTGAAGATTTCCATCTCACCATATTTGTCATTCAGCAGCATGGCGATACCGGCATAACGTTCCATTGTGTTTTTCAAATTGAACTGTTTCCCATCAGGTGCTACCAGCCAAACAGGCCTGCGGCAGCTGTTGATAGCCTTTTCCAGGTTGACGATATCCTGCTCTGTCTTAATCGTCACAATAGGCACTTCCTTTCTTTGATGTGGCCGGATTCTATCACAACATTATCGTGAGAAAAAGGCTTTTCCGGACAGAAAATAGCATTATCGGGACAAAACAGAGGCCTGAATAAGACAGAAAATGTTAGAAGATTACTTATTTGACCGGAAAATATCTTGAAATGTTATAATCCGGCCATGGTCAGTATTGTTATCTCTGATGATTTCTGTATGCATTCGGGGTGCAGCGGTAGGCCTCCCGAAATACTTTGCTGAAATAGCTTGATGAGCTGAAGCCGCATGCTTCGCTGATATCAAGAATGCTCATCGGTGTCTTACTCAGAAGCTCTGCAGCTCTTCGCACGCGAACCTGGGTCAGGTAATCTGTCGGTGAGCAGTTGATGCATCTTCTGAAGCAGCGCGTGCACTCCCTGATGCTGACGCCGCCCGATGAGGCAATCTGCTCCAGCATGATTTTTTCTGTATAGTGGTCGTGGATATAATCCATCATTTTCTTGATTCGCTCCACATCGCCCACATTTCTTCCGGAGAGTGCCACTCTTTCTTTCTCCGTCTCTTTGATCAGATAACGCCAGAAGGTGCTGAGATATGTGCGTACATCAAACTCATATCCATCCGGCTCGTCACTGGCTGATTCAATTCCTTTCAGAATGGCATCAATCATTTTTACTTTAGCGGCCTCGTCCGGATGAACCTTCCACGCCTGCAGGCTTCCGTTGTGCAAGATCGGGTTGCAGTACTTTTCCTCAAAAACACTGTTGTTGCTTCCTGTCAGCAGATGCATATCAAACAGCTGGGCATACATGACGCAGCTGCTGTTATTCACAGCCCGGTAGAAATGCAGAACACCGGAATTGATAAAAACAGCATCGCCTTTGTGCAGGTTTATTTCCTCATCGGGTGTAAGAAGAGTGACTTCTCCTTCTGCCAGGTAGGTAATTTCAAATGCGGTATGCCAGTGCCAGGTGATGCTTTTTTCTGCATACCGGTCCAGCTGTGTGCGAATGCACACGTAAGGAAAGCCGTCAGACTCTACCGGCACGTCTTCATGATTGTGTTCATCAATATGAAAAACATTGTGGATCAGCATTGGATTCTCTCTTTCTTAGCTGTTAATCCTTGGGTCTGACATAGAAGTTTCCCCGGAGCTCCGTGGTACGGAGGGAGTTGATGAATGCGTCCGGATCGATGGAACGGGCTACATTGATGGCGGCTCTGGCGTCGGCACCGGAGACAACCGAGTATACCAGCTGACGGTGCCGATGGTCATAGCTGCCCTCCGCATCCAGAATGGTAGCTCCGTGGTGCGAAACCTTGTGGATGGCGGCGCAAACTTCGGCGGCCTTCGTCGTCACGATGAAAAGAGTCTGCTGCTGGTAGGTACGGTAGAGGGTGTGCATGGTCTGGGTGGAGACAAACTGGTAGATGATGGAATACAGTGCCCTGTCCCAGCCGAAGAAGAAGCCGGCCACACTCAGAATCACCACATTGAAAGCGAGAACCAGGTTCCATGTCTCCATGCCGTATTTCTGGGAGAGAAAGATGGCGATAAAGTCGGTGCCGCCGCTGGTGGCATCCACCAGCAGGCAGATGCTGACGGCCGTTCCGCCCAGAATGCCGCCGAACACCGCGATGAGCAGCATGTCTTCCGTTATAATATAGGCGGGAATCAGGTCGGCCAGCGTGCCGCTGACGAGAATCATCAGCAGAGAGAGCAGTGTGAACTTCTTTCCCACATACCGGAACCCGATATACACGGGGAATGCGTTTAAAAGCAGGTTGACCGGGGCATAGGGCAGGGAATAGCCGGTATATTTCTCCACCAGGCGCTGGATGAGGACGGTCAGGCCTGTTGCACCGCCCGGAAAGAGGTTGCCCGTGCGGACGAATATTTTAATGTTCAGGGCAAACAGTGCCCCGGCAAAGAGAACGGCGAAAAACCGTTTTCCGTCTTTTTTCCAGTCTATTGTCATGGTTGATTCCTACCTGATGAGATGGGAGAAGGGGAGCGGATCGAAATAAAAAACTGAGGCTCACCGGAGCCTCAGAATCTATCAGCCGTTGACTTTCTCTTTGAATGCTTTGCCGGCCTTGAACACCGGGGTATCACTTGCGGCAAATTCCATAGCCTCGCCGGTTGCAGGATTGCGACCGGTACGTGCATCGCGGTGCTTCTTCTCAAAGGTGCCGAAACCGAGAACGGCTACGGGCTCACCGGCAGCAACAGTATCAACGATCGCAGAGAACACGTTCTCAACAACAGAAGTTGCCTCCTTCACGGTGATGCCGGAAGCTTCTGCGACTTTTTTGATCAACTGAGTCTTATTCACTTGAATTACTCCTTTCTTTCATCATACGGTGTGGCATTATAGCATAGTTGCTCTCCTTTGAAAACAACAAACCGGTTACAAAAGATGATTTTATGTGCTACAATCCTCTTGACAGAAAGAGTAAACTGCGGTAAAATATGTAAACTAAAGTATGCCCACGTAGCTCAGCAGGATAGAGCGACCGCCTCCTAAGCGGTAGGCCAGAGGTTCGAATCCCCCCGTGGGTGCTTCCAGTGCCGAAATTCTCAACCGAATGGATTTTGGCACTTTTTCATGTCGGATGCATGAAGAATGCTAATATAAAAACAGGAGGGTATTTATGAAGAAAACAATCTGCACCGTTCTGGCTCTTGTAATGGTTCTTTCCCTTGCGCTCTTCGGTGTGCAGCCTGCACAGGCCGATGTGCTGACGGCCGATCAGGCGGACGCACAGCTCAACACCATTTTCGCAACGATGGAATCGTTCAAGCAGGCCGGGACTACTGCCGCATGGCGTTACGCTGTGACGGATCTGGATCACAACGGACGGCTTGAGATGGTCGCTGCGGCACTTCATCCGCTGGATCATTCCAACAACCTGAAGATCTGGGAGCTGGCAGCCGACAACAGCAGCTTCCAGGAATGCAAAACCGTCGTCCCCGAGGGAGAATCCTTCCCGGATATTCTCTCCAACAGTGCCGACACCTTTTATGATTCCGCTTCTGACACCTGGTCCTATGTTTTTCTGGATCACATCGCCCTTTCCGACAAGGATGTATTTGATGTGAACTGCTCTGTCTCCCTGAAAAACCAGTCTGTCAGCTTCACCCAGTACGCCATTTCCCACACGGAAATGGTCAACGGCGCCATGTCCACTTCCTATATGGACAATAACGGCTTCCCCATCTCGGCCGATGCCTACAACAACTCCGCCGTGAATGCCTTTGCCGGCGCTGCGAGAAGCAGCACCAACTTCGGCTGGGTCAAGTTTGAGGATGTCACTGCAGCTTCTGTCCTGAAAGACAGCTATGCGGTCTTCACCGGCGAGAAGGAAGGGGACAAGTCCACCTCTCCCAAGCCCGGCGTAACGCCGACGGTGGCTGTGCCCATCAACACCCAGGCTCCGCAGGCAACGGCAGCACCAAAGCCCACGGCAGCACCCCAGCCTTCCCAGAAGGTCACCTATCTGACGGTTACCAAAAACCCCACCAATGAAAACCGCAAAACCGGCGGCACGGCCCTTTTTGTTGCCAATGCCACCATTTTTGACAGCCTGACATGGACCCTCGTGGCTCCCAACGGCGGAGAGTACTCCGTGCAGAGCTTCCGGAATGTCTTCCCCGGCTCCACGGTTTCGGGCGAATACTCCACCACCCTGTCCATCGGCAATCTGAAAGAGGATATGAGCGGCTGGGGTGCCTACTGCACCTTCTACTACGGCGGGCAGACGGCCCGTACCAGCACCGCCTATATTAACATCACCAACAAGGGTCAGCCGGTGCCCTCTCAGGATGTCTACGGCTCTGCCAGCGGCAAGGCCTACTCCGGCGGCGCCGGATACGCCATCAACCTCTCCAACGGCACCCAGGTGTTTGTGGATTCCTGGATCTGCAATGTGAGCGGTACCTTCTATGAGGGCGCAAGCTGCACAGTGTACTATGTGGCCCACCCCAACGGCACCTATGACATCTATTCCGTTGATATCTACGGCAATTACACGCCCTATGTTCCTCCCACGCCGGAGCCCCAGCCCACCTACGGCTCCCTGAGCGGCAAGGCCTATTCCGGCGGCGGCGGATATGCCATCAACCTCTCCAACGGCGCCCAGGTGTTTGTGGATGCGTGGCTGTGCAATGTGGACGGTGTCTTCTATGAAGGGGCTGACTGCACGGTTTACTACAAACTCTACGCTTCCGGGGACTATGACGTCTACTCCGTTGATATCTACGGCGGCCATAACAATCCTCCCGGAACGGCGGGTGCTCATTACTATGACGACTACGGCTCCTACACCCCGGCTTATCCTGATGCCTATGACTATGATGATCAGGGCGGCTGGGCAGGCAGCTCCACCGTGACCTGCCCCGGCTGCGGCAGAGAGGTCCAGTCGGCATACGACACTTGCCCCTACTGCGGCACTCCTCTCTGGAGCTGAGACGTAAGCATAAGATTCCAAAAAATGAGACCGGATTTTTCTCCGGTCTCATTATTATACCCAATAGAACTATAAAAGGCAGAGCATTTCGCTCTGCCTTTCGTAAATCGTGTTGCAAGGTTTTATCGGCCGTTGCTGCAATGGTTTGATCAGCCGTTGGAGATGAAATACTCGTCGTATCCGCCGCCGATCACATTGCCGTAGCGATCATAGATGTCAAAGTAGCCATTGGGGTCGGATTCAATCCGGTATCCGTCGGCAGTGACACCCGTCATCGATCCGTCAGGCCAGAGGGTCTGTGAGGAGCCGTCATCATTGTAAATCGTGGTTCTGTTCTTATAATAGTCGTCGTTATAGTAGCCGTAGGAATAGTCATAGGGGTCA
>CACYYN010000051.1 GCA_902778665.1 Oscillospiraceae bacterium
TCCGGGAGGATCCTCATGGGTCTTATATTCCTCCAGCTGACGGGGAGCCACGCATGCATCCTTGTGCACGAGCAGGAAAGCCGATCCTGCCGGCAGCTTGCTGTGAGGCACCAGGACAATTTCAATGCCGTCTACCATGCCGATTCTTCCCGTCTTCAGCATCTCCTGAGAAGAATTTCCGTTACGGATGAAAGACGGATCCTGCATCAGCAGATTGCCATAGTGATAAGTGCAGAAGGCATAGCAATTGTCAATCGGCACGTTGCGGTCACTCATGTGTTCTATACCATTTAGAAGCATTGCATGGGCATTTGCCTTCGTCACTTCCGTGGTCGCATTGTGCCCATTATCGATAGCAGAGAAGGCCATGGTACGGAAACAATACCTGTCGTATGCCGGGACGATTACTTCCCTGAGCTCACGGGCAAGGCACTTGCCCGGGTTGCTGACAAACTCACTCTGCACATAGTCACCACGGTCAATCACAAAGCTGAAGCTTTTATCCTGCGTCACTTTGAGCGTCTGGATATTCCGGCTCAGATCATTCGGATTGCCGTAACGGTTCATGCCGCTTCTTGTATAATCGTTCAGCGGTGCATACGGAATACTGTAGACTACAAAGGTCTGGTCGCCCTTGTATTCAAAAGCGTTACCTGTTACAAGAGCCGCCTGGGATTCCGACACCCAGCGTTCGTCGATCTCTCTTATATATTTGGTTGCTAAGTTCATTCCACCTGCCATAGTTTAAACCTCCTGAATAATTAATATGACCAGAAGTCTTTTATAAAACGCGCTTCCGGTTCATTTGCAGGACCCTCGGCAGCTGCCACTACCGGAGCTCTCGCTGTGTTTTCTGCGTTCTGCCTCAACGTTGCAATCTCCTGCTGAAGGGCAGAAATCTGATCCGCCTGCTTCTGCAGCATCATGGATTCATAAACACGCAGAGGAGGCAGATCACTCTGCATGCACGCCTGATAAATGTCCTCGGGTAATTCTTTGCCCACAACTTCCGGATGTGCCTCCGCCAGCTCCTGCCACTCGGCGTAGTAGTCACGAGCAGGAACTCCTCCCCCCACTTCGTGGGCCCCCTGCTCAAGGCAGGGCTCACGCACATCCCTCAAAGAGGGAGGCAATTCAGACTCTCTCTCCGAGGGAGCTGTCAGCTCCGCTGACTGAGGGAGCGCATCAGAAAGCCCGGCATCGGGAGCATTTACAGCTTCCTCTGCCGGGCTTTCCGTATTCACTTGCTGCAGACTTTCGGTCTCTGCCTCTTTATCTGCTTCTTCGTTGATTTCCCCGTTAGCCGGTGATACAGCTGTTTCCTCGTGTATTGCTGCATGATCTCCGCCTCTTTCAATCGTATTTTCCAGTTGTTCATCCATTTGATTACCTCCACAATTATTTGATCAGCGCTCTCTGCGCTGTCTTCGGCAAGTCGTTATATCTTGCCTGCATACTGGTTGGCAGCCGGGATATCTTTTTTGCAGCGTCCAGCTCGCTGCCGATTACATGGCCAATGTCCTCACCTCCTTTACCTTTTACTACCCTCCCCTCATGGGGAGGGGGGACCGCTTCAGCGGTGGGTGAGGTGTTCCCCGCCGCAGCAGATTCCTCGCCCAGTCTCTTCTTCAGCGATTCAATCAACTCCTGCTTCCTCGTGATCAGCTTATCCGGCATACGCTCCAGATACTCAATGATGTTCAGCGTTCCGTCTCTCCGGAGGTTGTCAAGCGTCTGAACCATCGCTATCTCGCTGTAGTATGTGGTGGCACCCACATCCACAGAAATGTTCAGCCAGAGGTGCTTGAAAACGGAAAAATCGAATTCTTCAACCACTCTCCTGCTCACCTTTGTGCTTGCAGGCTTTCCAGTCATCGGTTCAATCAACTGCTGGCCGTCTGCCCCGAGAACAGGCTCATCAATCACCTTTTCTCTCACAATGGGTCTCTTGCCGTAATAAGTGCCCATCATATCAAGAAGTATTGCCCCAATATCTTCCACCCATTCGTGCAGGCCTGCCCTTGTGTTTTCCAAAGGCACTTCAGATGCATTCTGCAGGACCATCAGTGCAGAAGTGTTGTCCGGTCTCACACTGCCCATCTGGGCATCGGTTGCTCCCAGGCACTCTTTCGTGTATGCCATGCAAAGGTCAATCGCCTGGATGATTTGGGCGGACATGTTAGCAGCCGGGATGGTTGAAATCACTTCTCCGATCTGCTGCCCGGGCTGGAGATTCCTCACCCCAATCGCAGTGCCAACCTCATTACTGATATTTGGAATAAGATCGGCATTATAGATTTTGGTCGGGAAGGCCTGGGTCTGCAGGTGCCTGAAGACCATCGCCATCATCTGGTTAATGAAGATCTGATTCGGAATAATTTCCGTCACAAGTGCTCTGCCATGATACTGATTACGCTGCTTCTGCCAGTTGCCCCAAGCCAACGGATACCTGGATAGCCCTGTGTCCACATCCTCAAAGATATTGCAGTGCCGGGTGGCCTTGGTCACGTGAACGGTCTGCACTTTACGGATTTCGACCAGTCCGGTTTTCGGATTGATATACTGTTCATCCTTCCAGACCTTGGTATAGAGATAAACAAACAAAGCCTTGCCGGTTTTGTCGTCATCGCCGTGGATTACCGTCTTTCCACCGATGCCCGTAAAGTTATAGGTTTCTGCATCCGGGCGAATGATATCCTTGTCCGGGCCTTCTTTTTGCTTCAGAGGCTTCCAGTAATCATATTCCCGTTTCAGATTCTCAACGGTATCCCTGCCTACTATGAGCACATATGGCTGTTTCTCCACATCTCTGCAATTCGGATTGCCGAACATGACGTTAATCCCGTCAATCAGCTCCATCTCGATCTCGCCCTTGTACTCTCCGAAGGCACCTCCATAGGGTCTTGCTTCCGGGTTCCAGAAGAAGTGAGCTGCATAGTCTCCGGTTATTGCTCCATCGAAAAGAGCATCCCGGATACGGTAATCCATCTTGAACTTTTCCAGAAGATTCCTCACTTCGGCAGTCGCAAAAGAAGCCGCCTCTCCATCATTCTGATAGGAAAGCGGCTCAAAGGATATGGTTGTGTTGGAACTGGTCAGTGAAGCAACGAAAAGAGAAGTCACACGTTTGATAATATTGAAAGTCGGTTTAGCCAACCTCCTCATGGCCTCATTATCCGGCATGTGGATCCACTGGTTGCCGATGAAGAACTCATTATTGGTGTTGACCATGGTATACTGATTTGGGGTGAGGTTGTTATTGTATAGTCTGCCATACTCGTAGTATTTCCAGGCATCGCGAAGATAATCATTCATTACTATCTCTCCCTAAAAAATGCTCGGAGCAGGATGTTATTGCGAGGAAACATGTTGTCTACCGAGCATTTGAATTGCACTAAAAACGTGCTCATGTCATCCCCTTCCCGTACGCCACATCAATGGAATAATTCAGGCACTCGGCCAGGGCCTTCTGGTCCGCCTCATACTCCAGCTGCTTGATTCTGTCCGGCACTGCAGGTTCAATTGGTAAAAGCGGCTTCTCACGGGAGCCGCGGCCCATAAAAAAACCGGAGGCGAAGGTCAGAACCACAACCAGCACTGCACTTAATCCGACTAACACTTCACTCATGTTTTTCCTCCTTTGCCTGAAGCTTAAAGAAGCTTTTCAGGAATCTGAATTCGTCCGGATCATAATCTTCAAAAATATATCCCATGGTTATAAGTTCTTTACCGTCCATTGCCTTATGTATGGATAATAATTTTTTCATGATCTCTATAAGAGTGTGTATTTCATCCATCATCAGCAGATTGCTTTTGCAGGATTCCTCCCACTCTTTCAGCTGCTCTTTGGCTTCCGCCAGCTCATTGAGGACGTATTCCTCGCAGGTTTTCAATTCTCGCATAAACTACTCCTTTTCTCTGTTGACTTTTTCGTTTGTTTGTATTACAATGTATTACACTTATAAGAGGAGGTTTTCGAAATGACTGTTTCCTTAAGATTGAGCAATGCAGAATCTGCTCTGATCAAAAACTATGCAGAGATCAATCACATAACCGTCTCCGATCTTTTCCGTACCAGTGTGCTCTCCCGGATTGAAGACGAATACGATCTGAAAGCCTTTGACGCGGCCTATGCCTCTTATCTTGAAGATCCTGTCACCTATTCACTGGATGAAGTAGAAAAAGAACTGGGCCTCGCATGAAGTATTCAGTTGTATTTTCAAAAGACGCCCTGAAAGAGTTAAAAAAGCTCGATAAGTATACAGCTTCTCTGATTGTCGGATGGGTCCGCAAAAATCTGGATGGCTGCGAAAATCCGAGAGCACATGGCAAAGGGCTCACCGCCAACTACAGCGGAAAGTGGCGGTATCGTGTAGGCGACTACCGCCTCCTTGCCGAAATTCAGGACGAGAAAGTCGTCATTCTTGTGCTGCGAGTCGCTCACCGAAGTGAAGTCTATAAAGAATAGGGATTAAACAGTCTGTCTATGTCAAAGGCAGGCTGTTGTTCTTTCTTCTCCCATACCTCCCCGGGGGAGTAAATCATCCGCGCAAGGGCCTGGGATGTAGCATCCACCATGTCATCGTGTTTGGAATTGGGGAATGCCGCCCACTGATCAATGTAATCCGCCACCCATGGGGCTTTTGCCGGATCGGGCAGGAACACATGCCCTGATTCTATCGCCGGTGAAACGGCATTTACACGGCTGATCTTCCCGCCCAGCGGCGTAACAGGAATGATAAACATCTCCCGCTGAAGCATCTGAATAATTGCATGGCCGTTGGCGGCTTCCTCAATCAGCACAGTGCGGGCCCTCGGATAGAGACGACAGACGGTGCGTATTGCCTCCAGCGTGTCCGGAAAGCTGAGACGCTTGTTCAGGCAATACCGCAGGAAATAATCCTGTGCCCGCTTGCCCCAGACCTGGATGGAAACAAAGTCACTGGTATCGTCACCCTTGAAGGAGGCATCCACAGAAATGAGCTCTGTGCCGTACCATTCCGGCTCTTCCGTGAGTTCCATCCCCTGCTCCCTGTACCCTGCACGCTGCCCTCTCGGTTCATAAAAGCGAAACCAACTGCGCCGGACGATATTGCCCTCCTCCCGTCTGGGGGAACATTGGTATAACGCAGTCCAGGCCCTCTGCCCGCCTTGGGGGTCGGAGATATAGGAAGCCTTAAAATCTGCCAGCCATTGATTATCCTTGCCCAGCTCCGGACATAAGGCCTCCCCGACCTCTCTGCCCAGCGGGTCATTCTCTTCCGCCTCTACAGGAAGTCTCAAAAGCTGCACATTCTTTTCACTCCGGATAATACGGGCAGCCAGGTCGTCATCCGTCCAAGGGGTCATGATCACTACAACCTTGCCCTTTGCTGCCAGACGGGATTTCAAGCTGGCCTGCCATTCGGACCATACACGGTTTCTGTATGCCGGTGAGTCAGCCTCCTGCTGGTTCTTCACAGGGTCGTCAATAATGATCAGATTTGCCGGGTTGCCCGTGATGCCAGACATGATGCCACGGGAGATCATTCTCCCCTTGCCGTTACTCAGCTCAAACTCCCCTGCCCGGTCAATGGCCCCGATCTCGATGCCGAACAGATGCCTGCCCACATTCTTGATCTTCTCTTTGTTCTTCCGGCAGAAGCGCTCGGCAAAATCCGAGTCATAGGAGGCCAGGATTATATTCCGCTCCGGATGTTTGCCCAGATACCAGCTTGGCAACGATTCACTTACCGTCATACTCTTTCCGTGCTGGGGAGGGCACTCAATGATCAGAATGTCATAGGCATGGCCTGTATCGGTCTCTATAAAATGCTGGATTCGCTGTGCAAGATAGGAAGACAGACGGGTGCGTATCCAGCTGTCTCCGTAGGAATAGGCCAGATATTCAGCATAATATCGCCGGGCAAGTTCGCGGTTCGCAAGCTCGCGTGAAAATTGAGAATTAACAATTGTCAATTGATAATTGTTCATTATTTTTACCCCTCATCCTGCATCATTCTTTCCAGTGAAAGCCCTGCCAGACGGCAGAGGAAGCCATCGCTGAGAGAGCGCAGGTCTGAGATGTTATCGGTGCTCTCTTCCTGTCCTGCCGTCCCGCTGATGTCGTTGATGAACTTGGCAGCCGAGGTATCGCCCTTGGCAGCTTTTTGTATCATGCCATAGACGATGTAAGCCGCACACGTGGGCTTGACGCCCAGGCCCATCAGGCAATCACGCGGATCGTCTGCAATGGGCATAATAGATGTGAGCATATGATTCGTGAGCTCAGGGATTGATGCTCTTTGGGGTAATTTTCGTTTTGACACTATCGTAACCTCCCTTGTTTTACACCTCATCCACCACAGCACAGCTGTGGTCCCCCTTCCCCATGAGGGGAAGGCTATATAAGGTAATTATCTCAATCTTCCCAGATTGTTGAAAAAAATCTGAGCTCCGACGAGCTCAAAATCTTCGTTCAGATTTTCGTTGATCAGCTTCATGGTGAAATGAAGCACTCTCCTGCACATGGGTCTCCTTCTGAAAACAGCCGGGACTCTGGTACTGTCCGGGCGGGTGCCGACAACACGCTCATCGTCATACTCTGCAGCATCAACTACCTGAAGGTTCGTCAGATCCTTCCTGGTTTCATAATCCGTCAGATACCAGAGCTCGGTATCTTCCAACTCATAAGCCCCCAGCGTGACTATAACGGAATTCACATTCTTCCGGCAGTCATAGCTGCCGAAATTCATGGTTGGGAAACGGAACAGTCTCTCAATCGGCTCTCCATAATCATTATGCTGGTCCTGCAGGCCCGAGACGCTGCCACCTCCGTTCAAGTGGTATATTTCCCCTGCTTCACAAATCAAAGCAACTGCATTGGTATTTGTGAGCAGGAACCAGGACGGGTCCTTCCACCCGGAGAGCTCGTAGTTCCAGGCCCATGTTTTGCCGTTTGCGGTGATGTAGTAATGGGTACCGTCATCACAGGAGCATATCAGGTCTTCGGAGGAGACCTCATCCGTCAGCCCTTGCGGGCTGCCACCTTCCTCCCCTTCGGGGACTAGGCCTTCGGCCGTCGCCGGGGAAGGCTTTGTCACATCGGCCAGATAACCCGGCCTTTCAGCTGATCCGTTGATCTTGCGGCTGATGCCGACGATATTGTTCTCATTGGCGGAAGACGTGTCCAGAATGGTATAGATTCCGTTCCGGTTGGCGAAGACCAGGTTGTTTTCGACCAGCTGAATACTCCACGGCAAATCACATCCTATGGAAGCATTGATGGGGATATACGGCAGGTCAATCATAATCCTGCCGTTGATCTCCTGCACACCCAATGTGGTTTTGCCTACGGAGCCCTCTTTAAAGATGATCAGGTTGTCCTGCTGCTTGCCGAAGCCTGTGATGCGCTCTTCGGTCGAACCGGCGAGTTGAACTTGTTCCATCGGGAAGTAAGACGCATCCATCTTAATGCTGGAGTTGCCACTCCAGAAATAAGCATTTGGCTGATCTTCAGATCCTGCCATCACAACACACAGTTCCCCTGTTCCTCCGTAGACTGCCACATAACGGCAATCATCAATGGATTTCTGAGCCTCGGGATTATCTAATTCATAAGTGATCCGGACTGTATTGTTTGTAGGCGGATCGGTTACCGGTGGGGCAACCGCAAATATGACCCTGCCATATTGGGGGTCATAAGTCCATCCGGAAGTGACGTGATATCCCCCAACCTCAACATAGGTGACTCTTTCAGCCCTCACCGGCAGGTAATAAGTTTTCGTTCCGTCAACGGCGTTATACCACACGGTCTTTCTGCTGCTCATCCGGTTTTCAGGCTGATACAGGTCTCCTGCTCCCGTTGCAGGGTTTGCGTTGATGACAATCACCGGCTCATACGGAAAAACCTCACTGCATGAAAAAGACCACTGCCCGTCTACCTGATTCGCAGTGATCTCTTTGTAATCTCCCTTGGTTTTGTAATACAGCTTATCGCTGAAGGTGAAGAATGTCCCCCGGATCTTTGGGATTCCGGTGGCAAGCAATACAGGAGAAGCGGACTGCTCTCCTTGCTCCATGCGGAAGCAAAAAATATTCGCGCCGATGTGAGCGAAGATGCAGCCGTGCCATAATCTCGGATAGGCTGCATAACCCTGCCCCAGCTGATAAGGACACATGTAATACTGCCCCTTGCGGGAGCAGAGCATGCCGTTGCGCCAGAGAAGGTTTTTCATCTCCGGGCTTTCATTACTCTTCAGCCTGTAATCCGGATCCCAGAGATTGATGCCGCCGGAGAGATTGCTGAAATCAAGAACATATTCTTTCTTTGGAGAAGGAACATCCCTCAGAGAAGCATAGCGCGGATGTATCATGCTATTCTCCTTTCTGCTCAACCGTAGTTTTCACTTCTGAATTCCTCCTCCAGCTCATCCCACCACTCTTCTGCCGGCAGAGCGCGGACGCACTCATCACAGCCGACGACGCCCTCCGTCCCGATGTAGATATCATGATAGGTCTCGCTGCCGCAAACCGGGCAGGCGGGTGGCTCCGGGTATTCCGGCGGTTCCAGACGGTAATCTTTCAGATCTGTCATTCACGCTCCCCTTTCAACAAGAAGGAGAACCGCCTCTTTTTCTGATCAGCCCCTGTCAAGGTAGACAAGCAAAATAAATAAAAGAGATGCACGGCACTGCGGTGCCGTGGTACCCGCAGATTCTGTATTGCTGCTGAGGCA
>CACYYN010000052.1 GCA_902778665.1 Oscillospiraceae bacterium
CAGTGCGTGCATGAAGCGGTAGTCACCGGCCTTCTCGCCGAAGAACTTTTCCATGTACGGCCAGGCAAAGAATTCCATGCTCATGGAGTGGGTTTCGGCTGTCTCCATGCCGCCGCAGCCCAGCTCCAGGGCAAAGCGATTGTCAGCAATGAGAAATGCATTGAAGGCGTGGCCAGCCTCATGGGTGACGACATCCACATCTCCGGCAGTGCCGTTGAAGTTGGCGAGGATGAAGGGCTGCTTAAATTTGGGAAATTCGGTGCAGTAGCCGCCGCCCCATTTATTTTTGCGGCTGTCCACATCAAAAGCATCATTTTCCAGCATCATGTCGATAAACTTCGCAGTCTCGTCGCCCATGGCATGGTACATTTCCCGTGCGGCAGCAAAGATTTCATCTTTTCCGAAGGGAGTGGGGTCCCCGCCCGGAATCACAACGCCGTCATCATAGAGCATATAATTTTCGATGCCGAGCCTCTTTGCATTTTCTGTGCGCAGGCGGGCCACCACCGGCACCACATCACGCAGGATGTTTTCACGGAAGACACGAACCTTTTCCTCATCATAACAGAGCCTGCCCATACGGTGATAGCCGAGCTCGATAAAGTTGCGGTAACCCATCTTTTTTGCCATGCGGTCACGCACGTGGACCATACGGTCATAGATGCTGTCCAGCTCTGCCTGATGCTCCTCCAGACTGCGTCCGAGAACCTCAAAGCATTCCTTACGGGTTTCGCGGTCTTCTGACTTGGCGTATTTCATAAGCATGGCACGGGGCATGGTTTCGCCCCGGAAGGTGAACTCCATACCGCTCATGAGATCGGAATACTCCCGCACCAGCTTGTTTTCTTCCACCATATCTTCCACAATTTCGGGAGACATGGCCTTGCGGGCAACCTCCAGAGATTGGAAGAGGACAGGAGAGAGCTTTGCTTCCAGCTCGGCACGGAAGGGAGAATCCAGAAGGGCTGAGGCAAACTGAACATTATAATTCTGCACGGAGGGACCGATTTCGTCATAGTAGGCATTCTCAGCTACATAGAATTCATCCACGGTGTTGATGGAATAGCGCATATATGCCAAAGCCGTGAAGGTGGTATAATCCAGAAGAATTTTGAGATAATCCTCACGGGCGGAGAGAATGTCATCTGTGGATTTCGCATTCCGGATACGAGAAAGCACGTCCTCCATAACGGAGGTGACTTCCTCCAATGTTACCCGCTTATAGGGCAGTTCGGATACTTTCATAGGTGATTCCTTTCTTTTTCGCAGGCTGAATTTGACACGCCTGACGCGATTTATGAGATAGAGAGCACTGCCGCAGAAATAGAGCGGCAGGCATCACAATGAGAGCAGTATACACTGAATGGAACATAGAATCAACCTTGCCGGCTGTAAATCAGTTTATTTCAGTTCAAACGCTATAAAATCTACCGCGCCAGTACCCCGGAACATAAAGTACAGCGGTTTCACGCCATCTGAAATAGAGCTTCGGGCCGACAGGGTGACTTGTTTCCCATCTACGTTAACAGGAATTCCGGCCACGACTTCCCGAAAGTTTTCATCGACGGAGACAAGCATTTCTCCGGAGGCGATACCGCAAACCGTAACGGATATCCCGTTATTATTTCTGAAGTCAAAATATTTAAAGCCGGCAGTTGCACCGTCTCGCATATTTGCGATGTACTGATCTCCGTTTCCTTCGCGATCTTTCCCGGTCTGGGTGAAGTAAGGATGAGCTTCTAGGCGTTTTTTCGGTCTCTTTCCGTCTACACGCCCGGTTTCGTGGTTCTTCGCCCAGAGGTTGCAGGCAATGCGCGCTTCATACATTCCCTTTCCGTTTAAAGGACCGCCGTTGAGACCGCAGCTGGTAAGCTCAGCCTGCCAGAACCCACCGTCCGGTGTACGCTCGAGCTTTTCGGCACATGCCTGCCGTGCATAGGAGGATCTGTTCGTCTGGTGGTGGTAGAAGATATACCAGTCATCCCCGATGTTCAAAAGCCCGCCGTGTGTGTTGCCAAGGTAGTTTCTGGCGTGATTTTCGTCCTCATTTCCGTCAAGGTACAGGTCACCAAGGTCAACGAGCACGCCGCCATATTGAAAATCACCATCCGGCCTGTCACTCATTGCATAACAGAGATCGTGGTTATGCTGTGAGGAATAGACAAAGCAGTATTTGCCGTCAACCTTGCGGATACTCGAAGCCTCAAAAAAAGCATGCGGGAACGCGCCGGGTTTGCCTTTAGGGGTCCTGTGTCTTCCTGTAGATCTCACCCTTATACCGCCAGTCGGAGAGGTCATTCACCGGAGCTGACCAGCAGACATAATTGTTGACACAGAAAATCGGAGCACCGAAAGCATCATGACTGCCGTAGACATACACCCGGTCGCCAAAAACATGGGGTTCACCGTCAGGAACATATTCCCATGACGGAAGATACGGGTTAAAGGCCTGAGATTTCATTTCTACCCTCTCCTTCAAGATCATAAATACGGCTTAACAGAGTCTCTCTGTGAATTCTATCATAGCATTTTAGAAAATATTATCTGAGTAAGAACCGGATCAGAAAGAACCTATGCCGGAGGATGTTCTCTATCGGTTCAGAATTGCCTGCAGAGCCCGGTGATTGAGAATGGTGATGACAGGCGGAGTATAGGAGAGAATGCCATCCGCTTCCAGCCTCTTCAGCTCTCTATATAGAGAGGGACGGGAAACATGCAGCGTCATCGCCCAGTGGGTGAAGGACTCCGGGATCGGAATGCTGTCTTGCCCGGTCTGCCTTGCCTGCATCAGAAGCCAGAAGGCGGCCTTCTGCGCGATACCGCCGCAACTCAGAAGCTCCAGACGCTGCTGAAGCAGATAGGTGGAAGAGGCAATTTCGGTTGTGAAGCTTTCCAGAATCCGCACATCTTTCTGCATCAGAGAGAGAAGGGCTTCTTTCGAAAGCATCAGAAGAACGGAAGGCTCCAGAGCGACAATGTCACAGGGAAAGCGGTGGAAGGAAGAAAACACCGCAGCGGGACCGACAAGATCGCCCGGCACACGGACGGAGACATTCACCTGGCTCCCGTTAGGAAAGGGCTTCTGTGCCTGAACGCGGCCTTTCAGGATTATGCCGATCTGAGTCGCCGAATCCATCATATGAAAAATTGTTTCGTCTTTCTTATAAGACCGGATGTGATAAGGAAGCGTCTGTAAGAGCTGCTGAATCTCACCGGCGGAAATCCCTTGGAAGAGAGTGCTTTTTTCAAGAACGGAAATATCCATGATCAGCTGTCCTTTTTTGCAGATACGGTTATTATACAACAAAAAAGCTAATATGTGTATCTGCAGATACAGATTTTTGCGGAAAATACAGATATACTGATCCCAGAACGAAAAGGAGGAGATCAGAATGATCCGGAAAATAATCCATATAGATGAAGAGAAATGCAACGGCTGCGGACTTTGCGCCAGGGCCTGCCATGAAGGAGCCATTGATATCATTGACGGGAAGGCAAAGCTGGTGCGGGAAAACTTCTGCGACGGATTCGGTGACTGCCTGCCAAACTGCCCCACCGGAGCGATCACCTTTGAAGAGCGGGAGGCACCCGAATATGACGAATCTGCCGTAAAAAAGACGCAGGAAGAGACAAAAAGCACCGCCATGAACATGACGGTGGAAGAGATTATGAAGGTGGAGGATGAGAACGAAAGACGGAAGCTGATGATGGCGAAAATGAAGGCGGAAGGGAAGAAAGCTCCTCCATCCGGCTGCCCGGGATCCCAATTTGTGAAGCTGAAGCAGGAAGAGGAGACAATGCAGAAAGACCCCGCTCGCCAGAGCGTTTATACCGGAAAATCGGTTTCCAGGCTGAACCAGTGGCCGTGCCAGATCAAGCTGCTGCCGACAAAGGCACCCTTTTATGACGGCGCGAAGCTGCTGATCGCGGCTGACTGCACGGCATATGCCTATGCCAACATGCACGAGGAGTTTATGAAGGGTAGAATCACTTTGATCGGCTGCCCGAAGCTGGACGCAGTGGATTATACGGAAAAACTCACAGAAATCATCAGAGACAACAATATCAGGAGTGTGACTGTTGTGCGCATGGAGGTTCCCTGCTGCGGCGGACTGCAGAGGGCGGCAGAGAACGCACTGCGAAACAGCGGAAAATTCATCCCACGACGGGAAAATCCTGGAAGACTGAATGAAAATAGAATAGGTGTAACACACGGGGCTGTCTTTTCTCGTTTATAGACAGCCTTTTTTTTCGCTTTTTGAAAATCTTTCTCAAACTTTAACATAACTTTAATATCAGTATGGTAATATGTTATTATGAAGCCATATCAGAGGAGATTATAACAATGTTTAAACTGCTGGTGGTAGAGGATGACCGTGAATTGAACCGTGCTGTGTGCTCATTTCTGAAGCAGAACGGCTATGATGCGCTGGGCTGTCTCAGTGCCAATGAAGCCTATGACGCACTGTACGGCGGCAATGTATATGACCTGATCATCTCGGATATTATGATGCCGGAGATTGACGGTTTTGAATTTGCGAGCACGATTCGCGACACGGATAAGAATATCCCGATCCTCTTTATGACAGCCCGGGATGATTTTGCCGCAAAACAGCGTGGGTTCCGGATGGGAATTGATGACTATATGGTCAAACCCATCGATTTTGAGGAGCTTTTGCTCCATGTGGGCGCACTGCTGAGGAGAGCGGGTATCGCTACCAGCCACAAATTGGAGATCGGCTCTCTGGTACTGGATGCAGATGAGAGAACGGCGGTATGGAAAGGCGAGGAGATCGCGCTGACGGTGCGGGAATTTAATCTTCTGTACAAGCTGCTGAGCTATCCGAAGAAAGCCTTTACACGCAGCCAGCTGATGGATGAATTCTGGGACGGGGAAACCGGTTCCGGACCGCGCACGGTGGACGTTTATATGACGAAGCTCCGGCAGAAGTTTGCCGACTGCTATGATTTTGAGATTGTTACCGTTCACGGTCTGGGTTACAAGGCGGTGCTGAAATGAAAGCGGAGAAGAACCAGAAAAGAGTCGCGTTTCTGCAATTGTTCTGCATCTTTTTTCTTCTTATCGCTTTTGTTCTGACCAGCTCCATGATTTTATTCATGACTTATCTGACCAGATCGATGGAAGTCAACCTCAGTGACGCAAACATTCGCCTTGCTGCTCTCGTGACCTTCGGTAACGTCTTTTTTCTCAGCCTGATCTGCGCTACGGTGGATATGTGGCGCCGCAAGCTCACGGTAGAGCGCCCGGTCAGGCGGATAATCGAGGGTGCGCAGAAGGTTATGGACGGAGATTTCAGCACTCGTATCAAGCAGGTGCGAGGCGCAGAGAATGGGTTTAACGCAATCATCGACTATTTCAACCGCATGGTGCAGGAGCTGAGCGGGATGGAAACCCTGCGGACAGATTTCATCGCCAACGTTTCCCATGAACTGAAAACACCGCTGGCAGTCATCCAGAATTACGGCAGCTTGCTGCAGCAGCCGAATCTTTCCGAGGAAGAACGAAAAGACTATGCCCGTACGGTGACGAGTGCTGCCCAGCGTCTGGCCAGCCTCATCACCAATATCCTGAAACTCAGCAAGCTGGAAAATCAGCAGATCTACCCCGCAACGGTCAAATTTGATTTGAGTGAACAGCTCTGTGAATGCCTGTTGGGCTTTGAAGATGCCTGGGAGGCAAAAAACCTGGAAATCGAGACTGAGATTGAAGACGGTATTTTGGTTGACAGTGATCCGGAGCTGCTCTCTCTCGTCTGGAACAATCTCTTTTCCAACGCTATCAAGTTTACGGAGGACGGCGGAACAGTCGGATTGAAAGTGTACCGGGACGGCAGTCATGCCGTGGTACAGGTCAGCGACACAGGCTGCGGCATCAGCCCGGAAGTGGGGGCCCATATTTTTGAGAAGTTTTATCAGGGCGATACTTCCCATGCAACGCAGGGCAACGGGCTGGGGCTGGCACTTGTCAAGCGGGTGGTGGACATTATCGGCGGAGAAATCAGCGTCAGCAGTGTGCAGGGAAAAGGCAGCACCTTTACCGTGAAGATTAAAAGCACACCATGAAAAATAACAAGTGGTATTCGCTCCCGGCGATACCGACACTGCTGATTGTTGCAGCCGCTGCTGTTTTGCTGACTGTGACCCTTACCGGAGATCTCGGTCCGGTTCTGACCTACTTCAGTTACCTATTTTCTACTTATGCCCTGATTGCGGGAATCTTCGGGTTAATCCGCTTTTTCCCGTGGATGGGGCAGATCATCCGAAACACGAAAATTATGCAAAAACTGCACAGCAGTGACCATGCGGCGCGTTATCTGGATGACCCCATCTTTCGTACAAAAATCAACCTGTATTTCGGAACGGCAATCAATACCCTGTATATATTTATCAAGTTATTCTCCGGCGTTGTACTCCGTTCCGGCTGGCTGATCGCTTTTGCTCTTTATTACACCGTGCTGACTGCCCTGCGGGCATCGCTTGTCACCTATGTCCGGCAGAGCGAGATCAGAAAGGATATATGTGCCGAGTTTCGGCGATACCGTTTTGTGGGAATGTTGCTTCTGAGCATGAATCTCGTCCTGAGCGTCATTATCTCCCGCATGATTGCCCAGAACGATGCCTACAGTTATCCCGGTGCATTAATCTATGCAATGGCAGCATATACGTTTTATGCGGTTATTCTGTCTGTTACAGGCCTGGTCCGGTTCAGGCGTCACGGAAGCCCGGTCCTTTCCGCAATCAAGGTAGTCAACCTGACGGCGGCCATGGTAGCACTCCTGAGCCTGGAGGCTGCGATGCTCCGGCGCTTCTCGGACGCCGACAGCGGAATCTTCCAGGGAAAGATGATCGGAATCTCAGGACTGGTGGTTAGCCTGATCCTTTTGAGCATATCCATTTATATGATTGTTCACGCATCCGGAAAACTGAGCTTGCTGGAGGAGAAAGATTATGAGTGAAAACTTCCAATATACTTACTCTGCAGAAAAACAGAGTGAGATCGATGCGATCCGCAGAAAATATCTGCCACAGGAGGAGCAGGAGAACAAGATGGAGCAGCTTCGAAAGCTGGATGCGAGTCTGACAACCACTGCCCTGATTGTGGCGATGGCCGTAGGAATTGGCAACACTCTGGTGTTTGGCGTCGGGATGTGCTGCTTCCTTGTATGGAAGCTGTGGGCTCTGGGAGCAGTTGTGTGCGTGATCGGCGTGATCGGAATGCTGATTGCCCCATGGCTCTATCGCAAATTGGTAGAAAAACGCCGCCAAAAGATAGCGCCTGAGATTTTGCGACTTACAGAAGAACTGAGCCAGAAATGAGGGAAAAAGTCTCGAAGAGATTCGAGGCTTTTTGCAATTTAACATATCTCTAACAAAACATAAAATCTTTTCAAACATGCAGTTTCTATAATGCCTTTATAACATGGGCAAGGAGGCTTTGCTATGACAAATGAAAAAGCCTTGCGGGAGCAGAGCGTCGGAAAGCTGCTGGTTTCCCTGAGCCTGCCGGTCATCCTCATTATGGTTGTGCAGGTGCTGTACAATATGGCGGATGTATTTTTCCTTGGCCGCAGCGGAGATCCGCTGCAGGTTGCGGGTGTATCGTTGGCGATGCCGGTTTTTGCCGTGTTTTCCGCCTTTAATACGCTGATCGGATTTGGCGGAAGCACAGCGGCATCTTTAGCTCTGGGCAGCGGAGAGAAACAGAAAGTGAAGCAGTTTTCCGCTTTTGTACTCTATGCCGGGTTAGGGCTCGGCGTGCTGATGGGTATCGCTGTGATGCTGTTTCTGCAGCCTCTGCTGCGTCTGCTGGGCACCGATACACAGACTGCAGCTTATACAGGGAGCTACCTGAAGATTATGGTAGCCGGTGCACCGTTTGCTGTTGCAGGCGGAGCAATGAGCAATGTTGTTCGCGCAGACGGAGACGGGAAAAGTGCTGTGATCTCGCATATGAGCGGGACAGTGCTGAATATTATACTCGATCCGATTTTTATCTCTCTTCTTGGCTGGGGTGTAGTAGGGGCAGGTCTTGCAACGCTGCTGGGAAACCTTTTAAGCTTTATTCTTCTGTTTGCCGTTATCAGAAATAAAGACAATTTTTCTGTTTCGGCACGAGACTTTACACTTCGGCCGAAGATTTCTCTGCATGTGCTCAGCCTGGGGTTTCCCATGGCAGCAAGCACGCTGCTTTCAAGCTTTTCCTCTGTTTTTGCCAACCGCCTGCTGGTGCGCTACGGCAATGAAGCTGTGGCCGCCCAGAGCATTGCGGGAAAGGCCGGCATGCTGATTGCTATGATTGTTATGGGTATCTGCATGGGAATGCAGCCTGCAATCAGCTATACCTGCGGACGAAGGGATCGCAGACGTATGCGGAGCATTCTCCTCGGCACAGGGACTGCATCGGTTGCAACGGCTACGGTGCTGGCGGTCGTTTTCTTTCTGGGACGAGATGCCTTTGTGCGTGCTTTTCTGAATAACGGGGAGATCCTCGCTTTAGGCCGCAGGATGATCCTCGGCGGGTTGGCAGCTGCGCCGTTTGTAGGCGTTTACCAGTTGTGCTCCGTCTATCTTCAGAGCACCGGTCGGGTAGCCTATGCTACCGTTACGGCCCTGATGCAAAAAGCGCTTGTTTATGTGCCGGTACTGTACGGCATGAATGCAGCCTTCGGCCTGACCGGATTGATATTTTCTGCAGCCGTTACCGATGTGGTGTCCATGCTGGCAGCAGTTGCACTGTGTATGAAAAGCGCGAAACAGTTTTAATAATTCTCAAACAAAACATTAGCCTTTCCGAAACAGGGAAGGCTTATTTTATTGCCATCGTAAAGAAAGACAAACACAGAAAAAGTTTTTTAACTTAACAATTCGCAAACATTTCGTAAAAAAGAATGAAACAATAACCGGGTACTCTATCATCGTTCCAAGGGGAACAAAACAAATTCAAAATCTATTTCACTTTATATAGGGAGGAAAACTCAATGAATAACATCAACAATGAACTTTACATCGTCACCGGCGCCGCCGGAAATCTGGGCAGCGCTATCGTACGTAATCTGGTAAGTAAGCAGCTGCCGGTGCGGGCTTTTGTCCTGCGGGGTGAGGAAGCGGCCAGACATCTGCCCGAAGAGGCACAGGTTATCGAGGGTGACGTAACGGATATCTCCACACTGGAAACTCTCTTCGCAGATATTCCGGAGAATACAACGACGTACTGCATCCACTGTGCAGCGATGGTCTCTGTCAGCAATCTGGTAGCGGAGAAGATCTGGCATGTGAATGTGGACGGGACCCGGTACATCGTAGACAAGTGCCGGGAGCATGGCGTGCGCCTGATCTTCATCGGATCTACAGGCGCCATTCCTGAGCAGCCCATGGGTACCGCTATCAGGGAAGTGGAACATTTCGATCCGAACGCGGTCATCGGCCTTTATGACCAGACAAAAGCCGCATCCTGCCAACTGGTTCTGGATGCCATTCATAACGGAGAGATCGATGGATGCCTGATTCTGCCAAGCGGCATCTCCGGCCCGATGGATTACACCTTCGGTAATGTGGCAGGGGTTATCCGTGAATACACAGAGGGAAAAATGCCTGCCGGCGTTGAAGGCACCTTCAACTGCGCTGACAACCGAGATATGGCGGAGACCATTCTGCGTGCCTGCAAGGACGGACGCACCGGCGAGAGTTATATCCTCGGCGGGGATATGATCGGGATGAAGGAGGTATTTGATATTCTCTCTGAGCATACCGGTCTGCCCACCATCAAGACTATTCTGCCGGCTTCCATCGGCAAAATGCTGGGCAAAATGAGTGACGTGGCCGAAAAGGTGACCCATAAACCGCAGCGCATGACCAGTTTTGCTGTTTATAACCTAGTGCGCAACAACGAGTTTGACAGCAGCAAAGCAATAGAAGAGCTGGGATATAATCCCAGACCAATGGCACAGAGCATTGCCGAGGAAATTGAATGGATGATCGAGGAGGGCATCGTGACCCTGCATGAGCCTAAAGAGCCTGCCTGCAGTGTAAATGACAGCCCGCTTGCGCTACATTTGAAAAGACCGGGAAAAAAGAGCGCAGCTTGAACAAAAACAGATCCGGAACGAATTTGAACTGTTTCGGATTCCGTGTTGCGGAGAGAAAGGACATCGGTTATAATAAAACCCAACCAGATCAGGTGACGCATTGTGATTTCGGAGGGACAGGATGATTACAGAAGAGATCAGGGCAAGGCTTTTTTCTCTGCAGGACACGGCATACAGAGATTTTCAGGTAAAACTGATTCCGGGGATGGATGCACAAAAGGAAATTGGTGTGCGCACCCCAGAACTGAGGAAGCTGGCAAAGGAGCTGGCAAAACGGGAGGACATCCGGGAATTTCTCAATGATCTCCCGCATCAATATTTTGATGAAAATCAGCTCCATGCATTTATCCTGTCGGGAGAGAAGGATTTTGAGAAATGCATGGAGGATCTGGAACGATTCCTTCCCTATGTGGACAACTGGGCGACCTGTGACCAGACGTCACCGAAGGTATTCCGGAAGCACAGAAAGGAGCTTCTGGATGCAATAAGAAGATGGATCGAATCGGATCACCTTTACACCGTCCGTTTCGCAATCAAGATGCTGATGGAGCATTTTCTGGATGAGGACTTTGACCCAGCTTACCCGGAGATGGTGGCAGAGGTGCGTTCAGAGGAATATTATATCCGGATGATGATTGCGTGGTATTTTGCAACAGCACTTGCCAAACAATACGAAGCAGTTCTGCCCTATCTGGAGCAGAAGAAACTGGACGTGTGGACCCATAACAAGACCATCCAGAAGGCAGTGGAAAGCTACCGCATCACGGAGGAGCAGAAGATATATCTGAAAAGCCTGAAAAGAAAAAACGAGAGGTAACAGGTTCAAAGGCCTGTTACCTCTCGTTTATAAGAGTGTGGCTTATAAGCCCTATCAGATCAGGAAGGATAATAATTTCCAGAGAGAGAGCTCTTCCCGTTTGCGGACTTATCGAATGTGATTTTTACGATGACCATCTTGACCAGACTGTCGCAGAAACGGATCATCAGCTTGTGGAAGAAATTCACCTTCGGATAGATGTCACGGTAGCCGCGCATATAGCTTTTCACGGTTACGGAGGAGAAATGATTGCTCCAGCTCTTGAGAATCATCGGATCATCCAGAGAGAAAAGGGCATTTACATCCGTGATGCCGGCACCTTTGAGCCAGGTTCGGGTCATCATTTTGGCACCGCGACGATTGCAGCAGTCAAACGCCAGCACTGCACCGGGAAAACGGGAAGCCATCTTCCGGAAAAGAGTTTTGACAGCATCGGTCTCAAAATAATAAAACACACCGGAGGCAAAAAACACTGCCCCGCCGGAGGCGTCAATCTCATTCATCCAGGTGTCATCATTTAGATCGCAGCCGAGATTGACCTCCCGTTCAACAGCAGGGAGAAGCTCATTTCTCACGGCAATCACATCGGGCATGTCGATATTGTAACCCAGGCATTGGCCGTTATCTACTTTGCGGAAGGTATCGTCCAGCCCGCAGCCGAGATTGACCACTGCAGCGCCGGGATGCGACTTCAGATATTCCTTCACTTCGAAAGCCAGATCATATTGCCGCTGGGCTACTTCCAATGCACCGAACAGCCCTGCCTGGGATTCCATCAGTTTCTGCTTTTCGGAAAAATCGTAGTCCAGCATGGAGCAGATCCGTTCTGCCGAAGGATCGGAGAAGAGGTCAGGAAAATGTTCCGAGCAGATTTTTCTGCCGAAAAGCGGGATGATCAGCGTCTCCTGAATGGAGTTTTTCTCAATGTGATACTTCATAGATTTATTTTCGCCTCATCTGCCGAACCAGCTTTTCTTTTCGTAAGGTTCTGATGAGACGGCCGTACATTCATAGCCGGTGGCGTTGATGGCCGATTTCAGAGATTCCGGATTGACAGCTTCTTCCGTCAGAAAGGATGCCTCTTTTTTCCCACGAGAAGCGACGACCTTCTTCGCACCCGGGACGGCCTTCCGGATTGCATCACAGATGTGAGCTTCACACATCCCGCACATCATACCTTCAATTGCCAATGTTGTTTTGAACATCGTTTGTTTTTCTCCTTAGCAGATATATGGTTAGAGCCTATTAACCTTAAAACAAAAAAATAAAATGCTTAAGGAACAGAACCTGTAATCTCAAGTTAACACAATTTAACCATATGAATTATATTCCACTTTTCCGTGAAAAGCAAGAGGAATACTCTTTTTTAGGTTCTTTCCCCGAAAGATTATTTGAGGCGGCCGGGTAACTGACGCAAAGAAAATGTATATAGATAATATGTAATGACCTCCGATTTGCAGCAACGTGGATTTACCTGTATACTGTAGATTGGAAAAATCAAAGGTAACAGGGATTACCGCATACAAAT
>CACYYN010000053.1 GCA_902778665.1 Oscillospiraceae bacterium
AAGCAGTTCCCCATTGTCTCCGACATAAGCATCGAAGTAGTAACCGACACGTGCATTGTCCGGGAGCTTGACAAGGGCTTTGCCGTCATCCGTTACGGTGAGCTGGTAGCTGCCGAATCTCGGATCATACATCTCAAATGTCTTGCCGGCGTAGGGGTTCATCTCATCGGCGGAAGCAGCCGGAACAAGGAACCAGAAGGCAGCTGCAACGGCAAGCATCCCGAGCATCATGGCAGCCAGAACCACGAAGATAATCACATTTTTTACAGCGACATAAGTAAGAATTGCTTTGAACATTTTTGTTTTCTCCTTTTCTTTTTTCATTTTCATTTTCCTTCAGCCTCTCACCGGCTGATCTGTTTTTCTCTTGTTTACGGGCACAGTATAGCACAGGGATTATCACACTACTGTCACAAAAAGCTAAAGATTTTCAAATTTTATCAAGATTTATTTATAAGAAACAGAGACTGCTTCGCCGATACTGGCGAAACAGTCTCTGCTCTTTTCAGGAACCATATAAAACTATTTTACATACGTTAGCAACTAATATCAATAAACAGGTGTTCCTGCTACCAGTCAGTTCACGCCGAACTTAGCATAGAAATCGCTGACTATGCTCCTGAGATAATCATCCAGATATTTCTCACTCTTTGCCCAGAGCTCATCCGGGACACCGTAAAAGGCTTCGGCCAGGCCGCCGGCAATGGCGGCAATCGTGTCAGAATCTCCGCCGATGGAGATGCAGTTTCTCATGCAGTCTTCAAAATCAGTGCTTTCCAGAAAGCAGACAATAGCCTGCGGCACGCTGACCTGACAGATTTCCCTTCCGTGATGGCCTGCCTGCTCCGTTCTGTAATCTTCGCAGGTTTTATCCAGTTGATAATACTTCCCTTCCACATAGCTACGGATAGCTTCTTTATCAGCACCCTGTTTCAGCATGACCATGCACTCTGCGATGCAGACGGCACCTTTGATGCCCTCTTCATGATTATGAGAGACAGCCGAAATTCTTGTAGCCATATCTTTCGCCTCATCCAGTGTCTGAGCAGCAAGCCCTACAGGGCTGATACGCATGGCGGAGCCGTTGCCGAAGCTGTTATAGGGCTGGGGATGATCGGCAAAGACCCAGTGGATAAACCGTGCACCGTAACCGGCATCCGGGTACCTTCTGCCGATGGTCTGGAGCGTTTTTGTGATCAGCTCCGGTGTAAGCGCATCATAGTCTCTGTTGCAGCTGATGAGGGACTGTGCCACGGCACAGGTCATAACCGTGTCATCCGTGAATTCACACCTTTTGCTGAAGAGCGGAAAGGCCTTCGTTGCGATGTTATTAAACTCATACACCGAACCGATAATGTCTCCAAGAATTGCACCTTTCATGTTGTTGTCCTCCTTTTTTCTGATTACGCTCTTATTATAGACTATTTTTCAAAACTGTGGTCGCCGGCAGGGCGACAATTTTTTTCAGGCACACTCACCTGTCTTGCAACGGTAAGAAACATCCTGCAGCATGTGATCGTCGTTCTCATCACCGCTGCAGGATTTATTGGAAATAGGAGCATTGAATCGTATAGACTTCTTGCATTAAGATAGGCATAGATGATATAATAAATTCAGGCTGTAAATCACAAACTGACAGGAGGAACAGAGATGGGATTGTTTGATCTGTATGACGGCAACACAGAGGCAGAGGAAGACTCCGGCTTCGGTGCAGGCTACCGAAACGGGCCGACGGCTCACGGGACTTTTGTCGGCACATGCAAAATCTGCGGGGTTGTATGGGAATTTGAGAACTATGAGGTAATACCGGTCCCCTATCCGCACGGCACCTGTCCGAACTGCCATCAGTGGGTCGCGGTTTTTTAAAGGTCCGCTGCAGAGAAATGAGAAAACAGCACTGGATTGAAAGGTTTCACCTGTTTGAGGGATTTGAATATATCTGTTCCTGCTGTGGGGAGAAATCTGACGAGGCATGGGAGGAATGTCCTTCCTGCGGCGTGAAAATGAAGAAAATAAAATATGACCCCGTCTATGTGGACGAGGCCGAGATGCTGGATATTCTGCTTGGGGATGAATAGGACTGAGCGTCAGCCCGGTCTTATCATGCGTATTATGTGGGGATACTATGCCATTTCATTAAAATCATTTGGAGGAGAGGCAAAAAATGATAAAGGATAAAAAGGTTGCTTTTGCGCTGTTCACTTTGGTGTTTGTAGTTTTATGGAATCTTCTGGATCTCTTATGGTCAGTGCTTATCACAGGGAACGGTTATCACTTCTCAGCAGGCATGGATCTGGCAGCACCGCTGGCTCCTGCTCTGGTGATCGGTTATCTGCTGTTTCTCAGAGATAAATCGGAATAAAGCCGCTTTTACATGAGACGATTAACACCGAAAGAAATTCTTGCTGAATCGTTCAGAGAGCTGGCAGCGAACCAAAGCATCAGCAAAATCACGGTAAAGGATATTGCAGAGAAAGGAAAAAGGTGCTGCCTCATAATAGCAAACAGAGCTATTGTGAGGCAGCACCTCAACTATTTTTTTATGCAGCAGAGTCCTCTTTGCCGTTTACAACAAACCGATCTACACCATTGATGAAGAAACAGTCAAACGCTACCCCGTTGGAACGATCACCGAAAGCGGAAATGGCAGCTAACCAATATAGATTTGTCAAGCTGTTTTTCAACTTGTGTAGCAAACCATATCATACACCCAAAGCCTGCACTCAGATAACTGTGACACCATAATACAAAATGACCTGTGATTGTTAACCGGATTTCTTTCCTGCATTTGCTTTTAGCTAATTATAATGGTATTATATAATTAGCATGTGGAGGATCGACGATGAAAAAAATTATTATACTATTTCTGATTTTCGTGATGTTTGCTTTGGCGATGACGGCAACTGCCGGGATGGCAGACACGGCAGCAACACCTGCAGTCACGACGGAGAGTAATGCGGAAAGGGATGGTGACACAGTGATGATAAACGAAAACGGCATCAGCACGGTAAAATTTGACGGGAAGGAAATGGACTGGTTTCGCTTCGGCAATGAGAAGGGAGCGAAAGTGGTGATCCTGCCCGGAGTTTCCCTGAGAAGCGTGATGGGGGCAAAGGATGCTGTGATGGGTGCCTATTCCCGCCTTGCAAAGGATTATGACGTGTATCTGTTTGACCGGATCAGGGTATTCCCGGAAAAATATGACGTGTATGACATGGCGGAAGATACGCTGCGGGCAATGCATGCAATCGGCCTGAAGGACGTGAACATTATGGGAGTGTCCCAGGGCTCCATGATGGCACTGGTGATGGCGCTGAGAGAGCCGGAAACGGTGCATTCCCTGATGCTGTGCAGCCCGGCCTCCCGAATTGATGACCCCACCACGCTGGAAACCTGGAGGAAGCTTGCTGAGGAGAGAAACACGCCTGCCCTGATGGAGGCCTTCGGCGAGAAGGTTTATACCCCCTCCTTCTTTGAGAAGGTCAGGGATGTCATCCTCGCTCTGGGCGACGGCGTGACGGAACAGGAGTATAAAAACTTTGTCATCTCGCTGGAAGGGACAGAGGGCTTTGACTGCTATGGGCAGCTGAAGGAGATCCGGTGCCCGGTGCTGGTGATCGGCGCATCGGAAGACAGGGTTCTGGGTGTGCAGGCCGCCTATGATATTATTGAGAGCCTGCAGTGCGAAAGCTTTATTTATGAGGGATACGGACACGGCGTATACGACGAGGCGCCGGATTATCTGACCCATATTAAAGCGTTTCTGGATGAGCACAAGCGCTTTCACCTTCGGGGGCGGGTATGTGATTATCACGCTGATGAAGCAGAAGTTTGTGGATGAGCTGCACTGGATTGATGATGACGAGATGTTGGATATGGTGGCTATTGCCCAGTCCTCCCCCGGGCCGATTGCGGTGAACGGGGCTGTGATCATCGGCTACAAGCTGGAGGGCATACCCGGGGTTTTCTCTGCCGTGCTGGGTGCGGTGCTGCCGCCCTTTGTGATTCTGACGGTGATATCCATGTTCTACTCCGCATTTCGGAACCTTTTCGTGGTACAGAGCCTGCTGACGGGGATGAAGGCGGGTGTGAGTGCGGTTATCCTCTCGGTGGTGTATGACATGGCCGCCGGGGTGATAAAAGGAAAGGACCGGGTCAACATCGCGGTTATGATTCTGGCCTTTGCTGCCACCTATTTCGGCAAGGTGAATGTGGTGTTTGTCATCCTGATCACCATCGCCTTCGGCGCCATACGGACGATTCTGCGGGAGAAAAGGGGGACAAAGGCATGATCTTCCTTCAGCTTTTCTTCGCTTTTCTGCAGATCGGGGCGTTCAGCTTCGGCGGAGGCTATGCAGCAATGCCGCTGATTCAGGCGCAGGTGGTGCAGAAGTTCGGCTGGCTGAGCGCAGCGGATTTTTCAGCCCTGGTGACCATTGCGGAAATGACGCCCGGCCCCATTGCCATTAACGCCGCCACCTTTGTGGGAAACCAGGTGGCAGGAATTGCCGGTGCGGTGGTGGCCACGGTGGGTGTGATTCTGCCCTCCTGCCTGTTTGTGTCGGTGCTGGCCTGGCTCTACATGAAATACAGGAAGCTGAGTCTTCTGCAGGGCATCCTCCACTCGCTGCGGCCGGCGGTTGTGGCCATGATTTTTACGGCCGGGCTTGGAATTCTGGTTTCAGCCCTGTTCCGGGACGGCGTGATCTCCTTTGCTGCAGGCAATTTTCAGATAAGGTCTGCGGTGCTGGTGGCGGCTGCCTTTGCGGCTTTGCGGATCTGGAAGCTGAACCCCATACTTGTGATGGTTGCCTGCGGCGTTGCGGAAACGGCCGCACAGCTGCTGACAAGATGAAAAGAAATAACTCTGAATGAAAAATCTCCGCCGGGAAAAAGGCGGAGATTTTCTTATTGTCAGGAAAGCACACCGGCGTGCGTATCAGGCGTCGTGTTTTTTGATCTGCCAGAAGGATTCATTGATGCGGTTCCGGCTTCACGGGGACGAAGCGGGCACGGTTCATAAGGGGATGCTCCAGGCGGATGGCACCTTCCCGCGGGCAGACCATGACGCAGGCGCCGCAGTAATAGCACTCACCGGGATACATGACGATGGGGTGCTCCCCTTTCACCGGTGACGGGAGGAGCACATCACACTGGCAGACGGATGCACAGCGGTTGCAGCCGATGCAGAGGGTGCTGTCGTACCGGATGGGGCGGGCACTGCAGGGAATGGGGGTGAGAGTTGGTAGTTGGTAGGTATTAGTTGGTAGTTGGGAGTTGTTAGTTGTTAGTTGAGAGTTGTTAGTTGGGAGTTGGGGGGCGGTGAGGAGTTCGGACTCGTGGAGGATATAGTCCTGATTCCGGGATTCGTACTCGGTTTTGAGATCGCCGAAGTAATTGAGGGGGACGGAGCGGACGGAGATATCTCCGTTCTGCCGGCTGATCACCAGATGGCAGGCCTCGGACGGTGACTCCACAGGGGCGTCACTTCGCTCAAAGCAGAGTGAGGGGACGGATTTGCGCCTTGCCAGCGAGGCGTGAAGCACCATCTGTGCCACGGTGAGGATGTCGAGGACCTCGTGGGTTCGCATGAGATCATGGGGGTTGAAGGCCGAGAGACGGGGGACCCAGTCAGTCTCATAGGAGTGGAGAAGAGAGAGCCCCTCCTGCAGCAGCGCATCACACTTGATGCCGCCGCAGTAATTCTGCATGGCTTTGGAGATGGCCTTGTTCAGCTCCTTCCAGTGGATGCCCTCCTCCTCGGGGACGGAGAGCGGGGCGAGGAGGCGCTTTGCCTCGGCCTGAACAAAGGCGGGGTCAACATCCGGCAGGGCCGGGAGGGCGGATGAAAAAGCCGCGGCCTTTCTGCCGGCGTAATAGCCGGTGGAGCAGGCAAAGCCGGCACAGTCGGTGGCAAAGAGCTGATCACCGGCAGCGAAAACGCCGGAAATGTTGGTCATCAGGTCCCAGTCATGCATGATGCCGCCGGGCGCACCGAAAAACTGGCGCTCCTGATCCAGGAAGCTGGCGGACTGCCAGCCGGTTCCGTAGCTCTGAAGCATATGTCTGGAGGGGTCGAAGCCGCGACGGTTATAATTGTCATAGATGGGGATTTTGGTTTTGCCCTCCTCCCCCACCATAAGCCCCCAGATGGCCTTTCGCTCCATGGCCGGCATACGGCTGAGGTCGGCATAGAACGGGAGCTGGTAGCCCCGCTTCATCAGCTCGTCAAAGGGAAGGGTTTCAGGGCCGCGGTAGGCGTATTTGGGGTTATCAATGACACCGCCCTTGAGAAAGAACTTCTGCCCCGCCACGGGATAATAACGCTGAGAGACGGAGGAAAGCTCGTTGCCGTCACGGTCCACATAGGGAATTTCACGCCCGGTGGCATCCACCATGGTGGCTGCATACCAGGTGTTATGGTTGTTGCCTGCCCCGTAGGGAGGAAAGCTGCGTCCTGCGGCGGAAAACTCGGCACGGACGGTTTTTTCCATCATGGTGAATTCCATGCCGGCACGCCAGCCCATGGCGTGGCCACTGCCGATGCTCTGCATGGGGCGGAATTCACACAGGCCCACCTGATCGGGATCAAAAAGCCAGACACGGGCCGGACGGGACATGCAGAGGACCGTGGATTTGGCGCGAAAGACCGTGATGCGGCCGGTGTGCACATCCATGCCGACAGCGCCGGCACCGTGAAGAGAGCCGGAGGCGTCGGGTGATGTGAGGAGAGCGGTGGCCTCGGTGCGGTCAAAAATCCTGACACCGAGGCGCTTCAGCTCTCTGACCAGGGCGGGCTTGAAGGTGGAGCCCCAGACCCGGAAGGTGAAGCGGTTTTTATAGTCATAGGCGAAGAGAAATTTTGTTTTCTCGTCCCGGAATTCGGCACCGGCAAATTCATCCTCCGTGTCGCGAATTTTGCCCCCGAAACGCTCCATATCCAGAAGCCGGTCATAACCCTCACGGCAGCCGATATAATTGACGATGCCGTTGCTGTAGCCCGACTGCTCGTCCACAAAGGCCCAGGCAATCTCTTCAGGGGTCACGCCGGAGCAGGGATTGGTGCAGGCGTTTTCCCAGTGGTCGAAGCCGGTGCCGGCAGAGCCTGATTTTTCGGTGGCTCCCTTTTCCACAAGGATAACACGCTGACCGCGTCTTGCGGCGGCGATGGCGGCGAAGCAGCCTGCCATGCCGCCCCCGAGGACGAGGACGTCACAGCATTCGGTGGAGAGGGTGCCGAGTTCGTTTTTATAGGGCCAGGGATACGATTGAAGCATGCGTTTATCTCCTTATGGTCGTCGCTATCAGTGCAAAGCATGTTGCGCGTGAGATAACAGTGTACCACGATTGAACTGCAGCAACACGCGCTCTTAATTTTATGAGTATGGTTTAAGACAGAGAACTGTTCCCTATCCGGCCGCAACTATATAACTATCAACTATACAACTTGCAAGCCACGTAGTGGCTTGCCTCCTGCTCGACCATGGGGATGTCGGACTGAAGGCAGGCGGGGGTTGCATGGGGGCAGCGGGCGGCAAAGCGGCAGCCGGGTTTGGGATCGACAGGGCTGGTGACCTCGCCCTGGAGAAGATCACGGTGTTTATGGAGACTCTCGATGCTTGGAATGGGAATGGCAGCGAGGAGAGCTTTGGTATAGGGATGGAGGGGGTTTTCAAAAATGCGGTGAGAATCGGCAATCTCGACACATTTGCCCAGATACATGACCATGATGCGCCGGGAGATGTGGCGAACCACGGAGAGATCGTGGGTGATGAAGAGATAGGTAAGGCCCATTTCCTCCTGCAGGTCCATGAGGAGGTTGAGAATCTGGGCCTGGATGGACACATCCAGAGCTGAGACCGGCTCATCACAGACAACAAACTCCGGCTCGAGAACCAGCGTGCGTGCAATGCCGATACGCTGACGGCGGCCACCGTCCAGCTCATGGGGATAGGCCATATCCAGACGGGAGGCAAGACCCGCGGTTTCCATGATGCGGTCAATGCGCTCGTCCATCTCCTTGCGGCTGCGGCAGACCTTGTTGACGATCAGGGGCTCGGCGATGAGCTGTCGGACGTTCATGCGGCCGTTGAGGCTGGAATAAGGGTCCTGAAAGATCATCTGCATTTTGGGGCGGACCTTCTTCAGCTCATTTCCGGAGAGGGTGACAAGATCACGCCCCTGATAGAGAATCTGCCCGGCGGTGGGCTCGTTGAGGCGAAGGATGGTGCGGCCGAGGGTGGATTTTCCGCAGCCCGACTCCCCCACCACGCCGATGGTTTCGCCTTTGGCGATGGAGAAGGTGACATCATCCACGGCATGGAGAAGACCGCGGCCGGTTTTGAAATATTTTTTCAGGTGGTTGACCTGAATGATCGGTTCATTCATGATCTGGTTTCAGCCCTTTCTCCGCAAAGTGGCAGCGGATGAGATGGGGAGCTTCGGTCTCGGAGGGGATGCCGGAGCCTTTTTCATCGGTATAGACGGGAGGTGCCTGGGTTTTGCAGATCTCACGGCAGTATCTGCAGCGGGGCGTATCCTGTGTCCAGGGAACAGACGGGGGAGCGCTCTACGGGACGGATTCGATCGACGAACAGCTTTCTCTGGAAAAAATGCTGGGGCTGAGCGAACAGGAACAGATGCAGATGCGTTTGTGTGAAGACCGGATCCTGACACAAAGCCTTCAGGCATTTGCACAGAAGAAAAAACGTTATGAAGCAGGAGATCTTCCTGTTTTTACACAGATCGGTCATCAGATCTCCCTTGTCGGAAACCGGTCACTTCCGGCTGCGGAAGTGCTGAAGAACAGAATCTGTCCTCTCCCGGAAGAAGGGATGCCCATAGTGCTTGTTGGAGGAAGCTTCAACAACAACAGTCACCGGACGATCATGCACAGCGAAGAGAAACGTATCATCGATGCCATGCTTGAGATGGGTGATCCTGAGAAGGTCTATTTTGTGATCGGCCATTCGTTAAGGGGATATGAACAGTATCTGACGGAAAGAAACAGGGGACGATACCGGATCTTTGCGATGGTACCGGGGATGCTTACCAGGTCTGAGTACCGGAGACTGCAAAGCAGCGATGTAAATGTCAGGGTCTCTATCGAAACGGTTCCGCTTGGAATTTACAAAAGCCTTGCCTACGAGGTCTTCAAACGGCGTCCTTCGGTTCTGGCGGCTTTTGACGGCAACAGTGCCGGTGCAAATATGATACAGGAGGCCAAAAACAGCAAATACCCGTGCAGAATCTTTGTGGATCCCAGGAGCAGCGGACTTCGCGCGAAGGCAGAGTCCCTGAAGGGGTATGTGCGGTTCTTTGACCTGGAGGATTCTTCGCAGTTTGTCCTTTCCTGTATGGAACTTGTCTGAGAAGGGGCATTCTGAAAAAAACAGAGGATGGTAGATAACGAATGAATGGTGAACAGGCACTTATGACGGAAGGACCGATCTACAGCAGGATCATCCGGTTTGCTCTTCCGCTGTTTTTAGGAAATCTGTTTCAGCAGCTTTATAACGCGGTGGATTCTCTGATCGTGGGAAACTATCTGGGCAGCAGTGCGCTTGCTGCCGTGAGCTCATCGGGGAACCTGATCTTTCTGGCAGTCGGTTTCTTCAATGGGCTCTCCGTGGGAGGAAGTGTGCTGATCGCAAGATATCTGGGAGCCAGAGAGACTGAGAATGTAGAATGTGCTGTCCATACATCGGCGGCTCTCGGACTGATCTTTTCGGCTGTTATGACTGTGCTTGGAGTGGTTTTCGCCCCGGCCGTTCTCCGGATGATGAATACGCCTGCGGATGTGCTTCCGGAATCCATGATCTATTTCCGGATCTATTTTTGCGGGTCCCTTGGGTTTGTCATGTACAATATCCTGGTCGGAATTCTGCAGGGAGCAGGAGACAGCCGCCATCCCCTGCATTATCTGATCATTTCCTCCCTTGTAAATGTAGTTCTGGACCTGCTGTTTGTCACAGGATTTCATATGGGAGTCGGCGGAGCGGCTTTTGCGACCTGCATTTCCCAGCTGCTCTCTACTGTTCTGGCATTACGGCGTCTGCACCAGATGGGGGGACCGCTGCATCTTTCCTTCAGAAGGATCCGTCTGGATCCGAAGATGGCTGGTGCGATCCTGCGGCTCGGACTCCCCTCAGGCCTGCAGAATTCTATTATCGCATTCTCCAATGTACTGATACAGTCCTACATCAACAGCTTCGGAAGTGCGGCAGTCGCGGGTATCGGGAGTTATCAGAAGCTGGAGGGCTTCGGCTTCCTCCCGGTCACGAGTTTTGCAATGGCGGTACCGTCCTTTATCAGTCAGAATCTGGGTGCAAGGCAGCCGGAGCGGGCCAGAAGCGGTGCCAGGTTCGGCATCATATGTGCGACGGTGATGGCGGCGGGAATCGGTCTGGTCTTTTCCGTCTTTGGTCCGCAGATGATCGCCCTTTTTGACCGGTCGCCGGAAGTGATCGCTTTTGGAAGCGGCCGGGCGAGGATCGTCGGCCCCTTTTTTGCCCTGGTGGCTTATACGCATATGATGGCAGCGACCCTGCGGGGAGCACAGCGTCCGATGGTTCCGATGGTGATCATGCTGGTCTGCTGGTGTGCTGTCCGTATTCTGGTGCTTTCCGTCTCAAGTCTGTTTATTCATAACATCGCAGTGACATACTGGGTGTATCCTGTCACCTGGATGCTCAGTTCTGCGGCATTTACCGTCTACTACAGAAAAGAGCAGATATTTTCCTGAAAATGAATTGAAAATTTCCTGAAAAAAAACTGTGTTTTTCCGTGGAATGTCATCAGAAACCTCGTATATACAATTGAAAAACAGATGAACAAAAGCTTTTAAAGCAGGAGGAAATAAAAATGGAAAACACAGGATTTATGGATAATACAAGTTTTAAAAAGAAACGTATGCTGAATACGGAGGGAAC
>CACYYN010000054.1 GCA_902778665.1 Oscillospiraceae bacterium
ACCCGTTCTCTCGGGCACACCACTACCAAGGTTGTCACTACCGCCGATGCCGGTGGCGATAACCAGTATTTCAAGAGTGACTTTGCCAGCCATGAAGAGCTGGTAGCTCATCAGGCGGAGTTCAGCCGTCAGCTGGTTGGTGAGGGTGTTGTGCTGATGCGCAATGCCGACAACATTCTCCCTCTGGAATCCGGCAAAAAAATCAGCCTTTTCGGCATCGGCTCTGCCAAATTCCTCTACGGCGGTCTTGGCTCAGGTGCCATTGATACCACCAAATGCACCAGCCTGAAGGATGCACTGGAAGCAGAAGTCTTTTCCGTCAACCCCACACTCTATAAGGTTTATGCCGATTCCAAATCCCGCGTCGGCAAGGAAGAAGATCCTTCCACCTATCTCTCCTCTGTTGAAGCATCCGTGAAGGAATATAACGATGCTGCTATCATTGTCATCTCCCGTAACGGTGCCGAGGCACAGGATGTCACGGCTGATCTTTTAGAGCTGACCAAGGAAGAGATGGCTCTGGTTAAGTATGTGAATGAGAACTTTGAAGATGTTATCGTCATGCTCAACACCGCCAATGCCATTGAGATGGGCTGGTCCAACTCCCGCTTCTTCCCCAACGTCAAGGGCTGCCTGTGGGTCGGCTATCCCGGGCAGGAGGGCATCTCCTCCATCGTCAAGGTGCTGACCGGTGAGATCAATCCCTCCGGCCGTCTGGTTGACACCTACGCCTATGATTCTCTCAGTGCCCCCGCTTCCCAGATTTTCGAGTACGGCGAGTTCACCAACACCAACAATGAAAAGGGGCCGAAGAACTCCTTCACCATTTACGGTGAGAGCATCTACATCGGTTACCGTTACTACGAAACCCGCTATGAGGACATGGTTCTCGGGCAGGGCAACGCCGATTCCGGTAAATTTGACTATACCAAGCAGGTTCAGTACCCCTTCGGCTACGGCCTGAGCTATACCGACTTCAGCTATAGTGACTACAGCCTGACGGAAAATCCTGAGTCTTTCACCGTCTCAGTCACCGTTCATAACGACGGCTCCGTCTCCGGCAAAAATGTTGTGGAAGTCTATATGCAGTCTCCCTACACCGATTATGACCGGAAAAACCTGGTGGAAAAATCTGCCGTAGAGCTCTGCGGATTTGCCAAAACCGGTGAAATTGCCCCGGGTGAAAGCGAAACCGTCTCTATCGATATTCCGAAGGAAACCCTTCGCGCATATGACTATGTAAGTGCAAAAACCTACATTGTAGATGACGGCACCTACTACTTTGCCGTCGGTTCCGACTGCCACACTGCTCTCAACAACATCCTCGCTGCAAAAGGATATACCGTTGCCGACGGTATGGATGCCGAAGGCGATGCCTCCCTCGTGGGCAGCTACGAGCAGAAGGAATTTGACAACACCACCTACGCAAAAGACCTGACCACCGGCACGGAAATCACCAATCGTTTTGACAACGGCAGCTTCACCTATTACGTACCGGAGTATGTCTATCTCTCCCGTAACGACTGGGAAGGCACCTGGCCTCAGAAGGTCGGTGAAGCAAATAAGAGAGGCATCTATCAGTTTGAAGCCTCCGAAGCTCTCGTAGCCGACAGCCAGACAGATCCCTACCACGAAGATCCCGATGCCGTCATGCCCACCACCGGCTCCGGCCAGAACATCAACCTCATCACCATGCGTGGCAAAGCCTATGATGACGAAGGATGGGAAGCCATTCTCGACTGCCTGACCGTAGATGAGATGGTGGAGATGGTACGTCTCGGCGGATGGCAGACCATGGCCATCAACAGCATCAGCAAGCCCATGTCCTCCGATCAGGACGGCCCTGCCGGCATCTCCGGTGAGCTGATTATGAGCAATGTGGAAACCATGGGCTTCCCCAACCAGGAGATGCTCGCCGCCACATGGAATGCTGACCTGGGCCTGGAGTTCGGCAGATGCATCGGCGAAGACGGTCTGAGTGTTGACGTTCAGGGCTGGTATGCCCCGGGTGCCGGCACACATCGCACTCCGCTGGGTGGCCGCAACTTTGAGTATTATTCCGAAGACGGGTTCCTCGCCGGCACCATCTGCGCAGCCGAAGTGGAAGGCGCTCAGAGTAAGGGTATGTACTGCTACCTCAAGCACCTTGTCCTGAATGACCAGGAGCAGCGGCGTTACGGTATTTCCACCTTTGTCACCGAACAGGCACTCCGTGAGCTCTATATGACTCCGTTTGAGATGGCCGTCAAGCAGGCTGACTGCCGTGGCATGATGGCAGCCTTCAACGGCATCGGCGGAATCTGGTGCGGTGCCAACAAAGCTCTTCTCACTGACGTTCTCACCAATGAATGGGGCTTCCACGGCATTGTGGTTACCGACTATGCCTCCGCCAACGAAGCCTACATGTTCATCGACGGCGGCCTGCAGGCCGGCTCCGACCTCTGGCTGAACACCGACTCGGAAGTCTACAAAATGCCCAATGCTGCTTCCAGCGCCACGCTTGTCAGTGCTCTCCGCAATGCCTCCCATGACATTCTCTATACCGTTGTCAACAGCTCTGCCATGAACGGCATTGACGAAAATGTGCAGGTAGTCAAGGTTATGCCTCAGTGGCAGACCTGGCTGATTGCCCTGGATGTCTTCCTCGGCATTGTGATTCTCGGCGGTGCAATCCTTGTCACCAGAAGAATCAAAAAGAACAAACAGTAATTTCCTGTTTCTTGTAATCTTACCCTTTTGACGGATCAGGGCAGGTCTCCTTTCGGAGCCCTGCCCTGATTTTTTATTTCACCGTGATAATTACTCTCTGGTATGCTCTGGGGTTTGTTCCGCCGCCGTCAACACATTCCAGGATAATGTGCAGGGTGTCTCCCGGTTTTGCATCGGAAGGCACGGTAAACTCTGCCGTGTCTAATGCCTCACCCGATACGGCAACCTTCACCGCTACAGGATTTTTGTTCTCATCCTTCGCCTCTTCATAGGAGTCTCCCAGCGGGTAGTGATACCAGAGAAAAGCCATATGATCTCCATCCGGGTCTGTAGCCTCGGCGTGCAGCGTCACAACCTCTCCCGGTGCGGCAGTCAGATCATTGCCTTCCAGCACAGACACGGTCGGCAGGTGGTTTGCTTCCTCATAGGTCGGTGCCACACACCAGTCGGCCCGCATGGCAAAATCACTCTGGATAGCGGCAACCCATGCGGCAATGCCCCTCTCGTTTCCCTTCGCTGCCTGGTAAAGACGCACTGCAGGGTTGTCCTTGTTTTTCTTCAGAGCATATCTGCCGTCCCAGCCGCCGTAAGCAAGGTCTTCTATGCTCCGCAACCCGTTGGGGATTGTGATAAACCATGCCGGAGAATCTCCTTCCGACAGAAAGTCATACCGCTCATAGGCATGGCCTACCCATGTGGTCTCATCCCCGAGCAGCGCTTCGTTGGTGCCGTACTGATCCGGGTCATCCTCACCTTCGAGATAAGTGCCATCACCCCACGTTACATAGAGATCCATCAGTGCCCCGTGGTTCTTTTCCAGATGTTCCGACATCCAGACGCTGCTCATTTTTTCGACGGACTCCTCTGACAGTTCCTCAAAATTAGCCCAGCGGTATCCGAAGGTTGCGGTTGAACCGGAGACATCAATCATTCGCATCTCCGGCCAGTTGGGCTGAATATAGTCCATATAGCAGCTGTCCTGCATGCCCCATGCAAAGAGAATCACATTTTCACAAATATGCTGATACAGCTCATTCCAGTTTTCCGAATCGCCGTACTCCTCCTGAATAGAAAGCAGAGCCCTCGCAACCGTGTTGGCGCCGCCGCCTACTTCAATAAACAGGGGTCTCGGGTCATCTGCAAGGATTCTTTCCTTGATCAGCTCAGAACCTTCGGTTATTTCCTCCATCTCAGCTTCCAGCTTGATATTGCCCACAACTGTGATCTCCCGCAATGTCTCGGGAGAGGGATAATCAGGGCTGTGGACGATCAGATTGGGATAGACCTCTGCATAGGCATCCAGGAATCTGTCCATCCATTCCGTTCCCATCCAGCGGTAGGGTTCAGTCTCTCCGTCACCACTCCAGTGAAGCTTGGAGCTGGTCTGCACAATTCCCTCCAGATCAAAGGTGTCTGCATACAGCAATGTGTGAATCAGGGAATTCATGTCATCCACTTCCCCGTCCTGCGTCACCAGAAGTCTGGCCTTGCCCTCAAAGGCAGGCAAGGCTGTGTCAGCGGCAAATGCTGCGGGCACCAGGCCGATGCACAGTACAACCGTCAGTACATAGGCAATCCATTTTTTCATGTTCTTTCCTCCATAACATCTATTTTTCTGAGTTATGCTGCTGATTATTATACCTGAGCCTGTATAACATTTTCAAGAGGATTTCTCTTTCACCTTGCGACCTCGGTTGCCATATAATCAATCACCGCGTTCCAGGCAATGGTCTGCCCCGGCTCCCAAAAAACGTCAAACGCATGGACAGACTGCTTTCCAGTGATCAGCACCAGCTCAGAATTGGACTGGGCATAATACTCTGTCAGTGCCTTGAGGGACTGCTCATATTCTACCGTTTTGTCCGCAACTCCGTGGATCAGCAGCACATTCCCCTTGTACTGGCTGCAGGTACCTGCCACGTCCCAGTCATAGACGTCTGTGAGAAACACCTTGCCGAATTCATGCCCGTTATCAACGATGGTATCCCCGCTTACCTCTTCCAGATTCGGATACTCAGCTATCAAACGGTCAATCATCCCCATGCCGGGATAGAGGAGAATCATTCCCGCAAAATCATCCGGATGCCTGCCGGCCGCCATTGCTGCCATGATTCCTCCACGACTCTGGCCCATGATGAAAATCTTTTCCGTGTTGCAATAAGGCAGAGCCTTGACCTGCTCAAGAATTGCGTTGATATCTCGCTGCATCGTCTCTCCGGAGAGCTCCATTACTGAAAGGTCGCTGAGAGATTTTTCCGCTCCCCCGCAGAAGTCAAACACATAGCTGATATATCCCTGCTGTGCCATCTTCATGGGCCATTTTCCCTTTTCATAGATGGCATGGGTTGCATCTGTGCCATGGCACATAATAATCACAGGATATGTCCGGGTCTCATCAAAATCCGCCGGATAGTACAGTTTACCAAAGATGTTCAGGTCTCCGTTCTTCATCCACGTGACAACAGATTTCCATCCGTCTCCTTCTTCTGTGTACCCCTCTGCATGGGTGGCATCATCATCTGCAGCAAATGCAGTCGGCAGGAGGCTCAGGCAAAGCAGGCAGGCCAAAATCACTGTCAGCATTCTTTTCATTGTTTTCATTTTCCGCTCCTTAATAGCAATTATAAGATTTTATAAAACATGCACAGCACCGATGTCTCAAGAAGGCAGCAGTGCTGTGCTTATTCTCTGTTATCCGACGTGCGTTGAAAGGAAATCAACTCCGGCACTCAGAGCATATTCTCTGCCCTGATCATAAATCATCTCAAAACCGTGGACAGACTTCTTCCCTGTGATCAGCACGAGCTCCGAAGCCGCCTCGGAATACGCGGTAGAGATTGCCTCCATAGAGTAGGTGTAAGGTACGGTTTTGTCTCCCAGGCCGTGGATGATCATCACATCACCCGTATAGCCGGCGATCTCTTCCATCACATTGATGTCATAGGCGTCTCTGGCATAGATTGCCCCGAGCTGCCCCATGGCAGTTTCCACCGTGTCCCCGGTTACCTCGCTGAGATCCGGAATGTATTCATGCAGGTCATCCACCAGGCAAAATGCGGGATAAACCAGCACCATAGCCTTCACTTCTTCCGCACGCTGAGCAGCGGTGAGAGCGCTGACAAAGCCTCCCTGGCTCTGACCGAGCAGGAACAGGTTTTCCTGATCCACGTAGGGCTGGCTCTTCACAAAATCCATAACGGCGTTCAAATCGCTGACCTCCGTCAGCACAGACATATCCATGAAGTCTCTGTCGCTCTTGCTGTTTCTTCCGCCTCCGCAGAAGTCAAACGCATAAACCACAAAACCCTCTGCAACTGCAGCCTGGGGCCACTTTGCCCGCTCCACCATCTGTGCAGCAGATCCCAGCCCATGGCTCATAATCACCGTGGGATAGGTCCCGGAAGCATCAAATCCTTCGGGGTAATAGAATTTGCCGTAAATGTTGAGTTCTCCGTTTTTGCACCAGCTGACCACAGAGGTGAATCCGTCACCTGCCTCGGTATACCCCTCTTCAACGGTCGGATCCGCTGCCTCTTCTGCGAAAGCCATCGGCAGACAGCTCATGCAGAGTGCCAGCGCCAGAATCAGCACGAATAATTTTTTCATTTTCGATTTCCTCCTGTTCAATAATTGTAGAAAGAGACTTTTGTATTTTACCATGTTTCGGTTTTGCTGCTTGGATGAATGCGTGAACCGTAAAAAAAACGGCGTAAACTGTCTTCTTTTTCCAATCTTTTCTTGCCCAACAAAGAATAATCCGATATAATACACGAAACAAAGATTAGCCACATGTAACGAACAGGGGATGACATCCGCCCTATGATCCACATTGCACTTGTTGAAGACGAAGAGGAATATCGGAAGGTATTCCTCGGCTATCTGCGCCGCTATGAACAGGAGAGCGGCAGGCAGTTCCGCATCTCTGTCTTTCCCGACGGAGAAGACATTATCTCCTCCTATAAAGCAGATTATGACCTCATTCTGATGGATATTGCCATGCGCTTCATGGACGGGATGACCGCAGCGGAAAAAATCCGGGAACTAGACC
>CACYYN010000055.1 GCA_902778665.1 Oscillospiraceae bacterium
GAGCAAGTCCGGCAGGTGCAACGCACTGTGCAATGCAAAATTCGGCAGCAAGCCCTGTCCGTTTTACAAAACGTGGGAGCAGCAGAAGGTGGAGCACCACGCAACCTATGAAAGGCTTATCGTGCTGGAGCGCTATGACCTGCTGGAGACATACCGCCCGGAAGAATACCACAAGAAGAATAAAGAGAGAGGATAAAAAATATGTCTGAAAAAACAAATCGCTTCGTAGCAAGAGCCACCATCAATTACCCGGCTCTCAGCCAGCCCAAGTCCATCAACGGCTCTGCAGCAAAATACAGCGGCTGCTTCATCATCGCAAAGGATGATGTGGAAAGCCTGAATAAGTATCAGGAGGCCCTGGAAGCAGCTTACCGGGACGGGGAGAGAAAGCTCATGGTCGGCAAGGTCATGCCGAAGCTGGAGAGCCTCCGGTGCCCCCTGCATGACGGCGATCTGGACAAGCCCGGGCAGGAGGCCTATGAAAACAGTTTTTACCTCAATGCTTCCAGCAAAGAGCATGTGCAGGTGGTTGACCGGGAGCTGAACCCGATAGATCCTTCCGAGATCTATTCCGGCTGCATCGTGAACGCCTCCATAACGCTCTACGCCTACAATACCGGCGTCAGCAAGGGCATTGCGGCCGCCCTGAACGGCATCCAGCTGGTGAAGAAGGGAGAACGGATCGGCTGGGGCCCGAGAATCGGGAACGACTTCCAGGTCCTTCCGGATGAGGATGACGAGTTTGAGTGTCCGTTTTGAGTTGGTAGTTGGTAGTTGTTAGAAGAAAGGAAAACGAATGAAAGATTTATTCATTGACTTAGAAACCGCTTCTTCCATCGACCTGGCGAAGGCCGGTTCTTACCGCTATGCGGAGGCGGAGGATTTTAAAATCCTCCTCTTCGCAGTCAGCGTGGATGGGGGAGACGTAAAGGTTTATGACCTTGCTCACGGTGATGTGCTGCCGGCAGAGATTAAGAAGGCGTTGACGAACCAGGCTGTGACGAAGTGGGCTTATAACTGCAATTTTGAGAGGGTTTGCCTGTCAAGGTTCCTGGGGTATCCGGTTGGCAGATATATAGATCCGGAACAGTTCAAATGTGTCATGACATGGGGCGGATATCTGAGCCTGCCCATGAGCCTGGAGAAAATCAGTCAGGTGATGAAGCTGCAGCAGGGCAAGCTGGATACGGGGAAGACATTAATCAGAAAGTTCTGCAGAGCGGATTCCCGGTTACCCATGCGGGATGATGCCCAGTGGCAGATGTTCTGTGAATACTGCAAACGGGATGTTCAGGCGGAGATGGAAATCTGCAAAAAGCTCTCTCCCTGGCCTGTGCCGGAGTCCGTCTGGCAGGAGTTCTTTGATTCGGAAAGGATCAACGACAGGGGAGTGGAAATTGATAAAAGTTTTGTGCGGAACGCCATCCGGATCAGTGAGGAAGTAAAGACGGATATCACCGAACAGATGGAGCGCTTCACCGGCCTGCAGAACCCCAATTCCGTCACCCAGCTCAAGTGGTGGCTCAGTCAGCAGGGCGTGGAGACGGAAAGTCTGGATAAGGCAGCGATGGAGGAGCTGTTGCAGGGTGAGTTGTCGGATATCGTGCGGGAAGTACTCACCATGCATCAGCAGGTTTCAAAATCATCTATCGCAAAGTACAAGAAAATGCTTAGAGCGGTAAATGCCGACGGCAGGGTGAGAGGCATGTTTCAGTTTTACGGTGCCAGCAGAACCGGCAGATACGCCTCAAAAATCGTTCAGCTCCAGAACCTGCCGAGGAATCACATGGAGGATCTGGATGAGGCGAGAATGTTGGTAAAAGCCGGGGACCTGAAAACGCTGAAGGCAAAGTATGCCGACATACAGGATGTGCAGAGCCAGCTGGTGAGGACGGCGTTTGTGCCGGAATCAGGCAACTTCCTCGTCGCGGACGAGAGCTCAATCGAAGCCCGGATCATCGCCTGGCTGGCAAAAGAGAAATGGAGGATGGATGCCTTCTCTGCCGGAAAAGATATTTATTGCGAGTCTGCCTCCCAGATGTTCCACGTGCCGGTGCAGAAAAACGGTGTGAATGCCGAGCTCCGGCCGAAGGGGAAGGTAGCTGAGTTGGCCCTTGGTTTTCAGGGTGGGGTCGGTGCCCTCATCAAGATGGGTGCCCTGAAGCAGGGATTAAAGGAGAGTGAGCTCCAGCCCATTGTGGATGCCTGGCGTGCGGCCAGCCCCAGAATTGTGAAGCTCTGGTATGACGTCGGCGATGCAGCTCTCAATGCGGTCATCTACCGGGGCACAACCGAGAGTCACGGAATCAAATTTATCTGGGAAAAAGGATTCCTGTTTATCGAGCTTCTTTCCGGCAGGCGGCTTGCCTATTACGGGGCAAGGCTCGGGACCAATAAATTCGGCAATGACTGCATTATCTATTACGGCCTCGGCCCGACGAAGAAGTGGGAGAAGCTGGAAACCAGCCCGGGCCGGCTGGTGGAAAACATTGTGCAGGCCACAGCCAGAGATGTGCTCTGTTATGCCCTGCATAATCTGAGAGATTACCCGGTTGTGATGCACATTCACGATGAAATTGTTGTGGAAGATGACGGCAATCTGAGCCTGGATGAGCTGAGCAAGATCATGGGTCAGACACCGCCCTGGGCCTCCGGCCTGCTGCTGAGAGCAGACGGAGATGAAATGGATTATTACCGGAAGGCATAAAAAATCTCCCCCGAGGGGGAGAGAGTCAGATCAGGAGTGTGCGGGTTGCTGAACAGGGTGAACATCAATGCTGAGGCCAAGTTGATTGTAGATTTTTAGAAGGGTTGTGATATTGGGTGATGATTTTCCGGATTCTATTCTTGCAACAGAGGAATGGGGAATACCGCATAGTTCAGCCAGCTCTCTCTGAGAAAGGTCAAGGTTGTGCCGCTGCTCAATCATTGCCCCAACAATTTTGGAGAGTGCTTCAATCTCATCAATATCTTTTCCGATTTCTGGGTTTGTTTCTCTGACATAGTTTTTATAGTCGGTCCATGTTGCCATAATTATTTCCCCTTTCTGGAAATCCAGTCATCACGTTCATGCTTTGCTTTAGCAATTTCACGAGGAGGAGTCTTCTGTGTCTTCTTTCGAAATTGGTGTAGAAGCACAAAAGTGTCGTCTTTATGATAGAAGAAGAGAACACGGTTGTCGCCCGGACGAAGTTCCCAGATATCTTCATCCAGATGCTTTGTGATTTTCTCTCCGAGACGTGTTCCGTGGTCTTCGAGAAGCTGAATATACTGAATGATCTGCTTGTGCTGGATTCGTGCATCCTTATTAGTTGAAGCTCTCTGCTGAAGATCATCAAGAAAATTCCATAATTCAGATACACCATCGGAGGTTTCATAAAACACAATCTTATACATGTTTTACACTCCTGAACATGTTCTTTGCAACATTATGATAGCAAATTTGCGTCCAAAAGTCAATATTTCTTTTTTAGGAGGATCCTATGTTTACAATTTATTATGCAAATACCAGAAACGATCCGAAGAACTGCCGGTATCCCAACCGGCTGACGGACCTCAGTGATGAGGCTCTGAAAGAAGCCTTTTCCCATGATTATGTGTGTGCGGAGTACAAAGGCAATTACCGTAATGCGGCAAATTTTGTCCGCTCCACCTGCCTGGCCTTTGATGTTGACAACGACCACAGCGATGACCCTGCCGACTGGCTGACGCCGGAGGACTTGCGGGATCCGTTTAAAGGTGTGGAGATGATTATTCACTTCTCCCGGTCCCACATGAAGGCCAAGAACGGCAGGCCGGCAAGGCCGAAGTTCCATGTGCTGTTTCCGATAGAAGAATGCACAAGCTCTGAACAGTATGCGGCCATGAAGCAGAAAGTATATGAATACTTCCCATACTTTGATGCCCAGGCTCTGGACTCAGCGAGGTTCTTCTTCGGCACGGAGAATCCGGAGATTGAGTGTTATGAGGGCACGCTGCTTAATGAGCTGCTGCCAATGGAAAGTGTTCCACGCAACGAGGTTGGTGCAAGTGCTCGGGTGATGGGTGCAAGCCACGCTCCGACTACTCTATCCGAGCTTCATGAAGGTGGGGAAAACTCTGGGGAACACTGTTTCACAGGCGGCAAAAACCCGGTTTTCACCACGCCTATTCCGCAGGGCCAGCGAAACACCACCATGTATTCCATCGCCGTGAAGGTGCTGAAGCGGTTCGGCGATACGGAAAAGGCGACCGATCTTTTTCTGGCTGAGTCTGAGAGATGTGTTCCTCCTCTCGATTCGGATGAGCTGACCGGCATCTGGAACAGTGCCCTGAAGTTCTTCCAGCGGAAGATTGCTTCTGATCCCAACTATGTCTCTCCTGAAGCATACGGGAACGATTTTAAAAATGTTTCCCTCAAACCGCCCGATTACTCCGACCTCGGCCAGGCAAAGGCTTTGGTTAAGGAATGTGGGGATGAGTTGTGTTTTACAGAAGCCACGGATTACCTGAGGTATGACGGCAAACGATGGGTAGAGAGTAAGCAGTTGGCTCTCGGCTGTGTGGAGGAATTCCTCGACCTGCAGCTGGCTGATGCCAGTGATCAGATGGAGTCTGCCGTGCAGGAGCTTCTGGATCTGGGCGAAAAGGAAGAGGAGATTGCCCCGGGAAAGAAGTATACAGACAGGCTGATCTCATCTGCTGCCGGGAGAAGGTTTGCAGGGGCTGCTCACTACAAAGATTTTGTGATGAAGCGCCGAGACATCAAATATATCAAGGCGGCTATGGATGCTGCAAAGCCAATGGTTCAGCTGCATGTCTCGGATCTGGATAAGAATGCTTTTCTTCTGAACACGCCGGATGGTACTTATGATTTACGTTACGGCATGGCAGGGGTTCGCCCGCAGGACCCGGCGGACCACATTACAAAGATAACAGCGGTTTCTCCGGGAGAAAAAGGGAGGCAGATCTGGGAGGAAGCATTGCATACCTTTTTCTGCAATGATGAGGAGCTGATTCATTATGTGCAGCAGATTGTGGGCATGGCAGCCATCGGAGAGGTGAATCAGGAGGCTATTATCATCGCCTATGGCAGCGGAAAGAATGGCAAAAGTACCCTGTGGAACACCATCTCCAAGGTGTTCGGCAGCTATGCCGGCAACTTGTCTGCAGATACACTGACTGTGGGATGCAAGCGTAATGTGAAACCCGAAATGGCTGAGCTGAAGGGGAAGAGATTGATCATTGCCTCGGAGCTGGAAGAGGGCATGAGACTCAACACAGCTATGGTGAAACAACTGTGCTCTACCGATGATATTTATGCCGAGAAGAAGTACAAAGACCCGTTTTCCTTTACACCTTCGCATACTCTTGTTTTATACACCAATCATCTTCCGAGAGTTGGTGCTTCGGATGAGGGAACATGGCGTCGATTGATCGTGATTCCCTTCAATGCCGTGATTCAGTCAACCCAGGATAAGAAAAATTATTCGGATTACCTCTTCCGGGAGGCAGGAGAATATATCCTGCAGTGGATCATCGAAGGAGCAGAAGAAGTCATCCGGAATCATTACAACATCTCGCTGCCTGGGGTGGTACGCAAGGCAATCAGGGCATACCGGGATAATAATGACTGGTTTGCCAACTTCCTTGAAGAATGCTGCGATGTTGACAAAACGTATACGCAGAAATCCGGAGAACTGTATACAGAATACAGAGCGTATTGTATGCGAAACGGAGAATATACACGCAGTACTACAGATTTTTACACTGCTTTGGATTTGGCAGGATTTATGAAGCACAAGACAAACAAGGGGTCGGTAATATCCGGGCTCAGACTGAAATCCGAGTTTACAGAGCTGTAAAAGCCAATGTGTCAGTGGGTAAAAGTGATGATCATTCCACTCTATTCAGGAACTTCGCTATAGGAAAAAATTTTTCTATATAGAGAACTTTACGAAAAGAGCGTCATGATCGTCACACCCCTTCAATTATGCAGGTAAACCCGCGACAGCATAAGCTGCGAAGCTCACGACGTGTAGCAAGTGAGCGTAGCGAAAGCGTTGCTGGAGCGGAGAGGAAAAATGGCACGAATGTCATTTCTGGGAAACTCCTGAGTTTCCCAGCTGACATGGAGTGCAATTTTGACGACAAGGAGAAACACGCATGATTTTTATACCGCACGAATATCAGAAATACACGATTGATTATATCAAGTCTCATCCGGTGGCGGCTGCTTTTCTGGATTGTGGGCTCGGGAAGACGGTGATCAGCCTTTCAGCACTGAAGGATCTGATTGAGTCCGGAGAAGTGAAGAAAGCTCTTGTGATTGCACCGCTCCGGGTGGCGAGAGATGTATGGCCGGCAGAGATTGAAAAGTGGAAGCACCTGAAGGGACTGAAGATCTCCGTCATCCTTGGCACACCGAAGCAGAGAGAGGCTGCCCTGCAGGCGGACGCTCAGATCTATGTGATCAACAGGGATAACCTGAGCTGGCTTGTTTCACAGAAGTGGCCGATTTACATGTTCGACACCATTGTTCTCGACGAGCTCTCCAGCTTCAAGAATATGCGGGCAGCCAGAACGAGGGCAGCCTACCGACTCTGCCGGGAGGCGAAGAGAGTCATCGGTCTGACGGGCACGCCGGCTTCCAACGGGCTGATGGATCTGTGGGCAGAATACGCCGTCATGGACGGTGGAGAGCATCTGGGCAAACATCAGAACAGCTATCAGCTGAAATACTTCAACCCCGTCTTTGGCTACCAGGGCAAGATTGTGGACTGGAAGCCTCGTGAGGGGTCGGAAGAGAAGATCTACGAAGCAATCTCAGATATGACCATTTCCATGCGGGCGATGGATCATCTGCAGATGCCGGAGAAGGTTGTGACCGACTATGTGGTCCGGCTCTCGGAGAAAGAAAAGGCACAGTATGAAAAGCTGACCGCTGAGATGACATTAAACCTGAGGGGCGGAGAGATCACCGCGAAGAACGCCATGGCTTTAGGCACAAAACTGATTCAGATGTCAAACGGGATAGTATACGGGACGGACGGTACACCGGTGGTGATTCACAACCACAAGCTCGAGGCACTGGAGGATCTGCTGGAAGCGGCAAACGGCAAGCCGGTGCTGGTAGTCTACAATTACCGCCATGACCTGATGAGAATCGAAGCCATGTTACGGGATAAGGGCATCCGGTTTGCAGCCCTGGACAGCAAGGAGAGCATCCGGGCATGGAACAGGGGAGAGCTGGCAGTGGGATTGATCAACCCCCAGTCGGCAGGGCACGGGCTCAACCTGCAGGAGGGTGGCAGCAGAATCATCTGGTATTCTCTGCCCTGGTCATTGGAAAACTACACTCAGACAAACGCCCGTCTCTGGCGGCAAGGGCAGAAGGAGAAAACCGTTGTCATCCAGCACATCCTGACAGAGGGCACGATTGATGAAAAAATCCGGGCTGTGCTCGGGAAGAAAGATAAAACCCAGACGGCATTGATCGACGCCGTCAAAGCAGAATTAAATAATGGAGGAATTGAAAATGAAATCTGAAATGAATATCTGGTCCGTATCCAATCACTATGAAGTCACCGGTCAAATCTACATGTTTATTGACAATCCACCGATAAAAGCAAGGGGTCTGGCCTTCTCCCTGGAGACGGAAACAGCCTGCGGTGACCTGACGATGGTCCCCTGCTTTATGCCGAATGAGGTTCTGATCCGAGTCAGAGATCGGCTGAGAGAAAGCGACTGGATCAGGGCTGAGGGCAGAATCAGCAGGGAATATGGCAAAGAGGGCGGCGCTTACTGGTTTATCATTGAAGACGTTGAGATCAGGGAGTATGGATATCTTGATGATTATGAGAATAATTTTGAGTCCAACGTCAGGGAAGATCATTACTTCTACTTTAACAGCGCAGATAAAGCGAACGAACAGGTAGAAGGGCTGGCAATGCTGAAGCTGCCGGACACAAAGAAGAATGAGGATATCCTGATGGGAGCCCATATCGATCTGAAGCTTTTCCAGGACTATGATGTATACAGAGATGAAAAAGAGTTCTATGTGGAGGGTGCTCTGGACTGGGCTGTGCCCAACGATATCGAATATACAGATATGTTTCCTGTGCTGCATGTGCAGCGAATCTGCATGCTGGAAGAAGCGGAAGATAGTGTTCTTGTATGGAAGAAGAGGGATTTTGAATGAAGCTGGCAGTGCTGAAAGAGAATATGCAGGGGCTTTTCAATGCCGTGGTTGTGCAGGCGGCTGATGACTATCGTGAGGCAACGGTCACCCTGATGGAAAAGCCGGATGATAAAGCTGCCCTTGCCATGCTGGAAGACTGCAGCAGCTTCTTCCTCTCGGAAGATTTCTGCTTTTTCACCTCCGTCCCCGGTGCAGACATACTGCACCGGCTGGAGAGGGAGCAGGAAGAAAACAGAAAAAAGGTTGAAGCCTTCCGGGAGCTGAAGGCTGAACTGGCCAAAGCCCGGCAGGCGTTTGTGGAAAGCAATTATTGTGATGAGGCAATCCTGGAAAAGGGTGCGATTATTGCGGCCAGCCTGAAAGACATGAGCCGTCAGGCAAAAAGACAGTGGAAGCAACTATTCCGACTGGAGCGAAGAGACAAAAAGATGATGCAGGATTTTGAAAATTGGAGGAGGGAACTGAAATGGCAGAAAATTGCATCATGACCGTGGAAAAATATCTTGGGCAGTATCTGAAGATCGAGGATGAGATCCAGAGCGAGAAGGAGTATATAGCCTCCCTGAAGGCCATTGTTGAAAACACCACCACGCATCTGAGTTTTACAGCCGGCAGAAATCCGTCAAAGGATAACGACAAATTTGAAAACACGATGCTCGATATTGTGGAGGCTGAAAAATGTGCGGAAGAGAAAATGAAAAAGTTTGGCAGAAAGCAGGCAGAAATTCTGGATCTGGTCAGGCGAGTTCCGGACAAAAAAGCAGGAAAGGTATTGTGGTGCAGATATATTGAGGGGATGCGATTTGAAGAGATTTCCGATTCTATCAGCCTGAGCACGACACAGATCTACCGGCTTCACAGGAAAGGACTCAGAGAGGCTGAAAAGATATTGAAAAATGATAGTAAATGATAGTAAATGAGAGTAAATGATAGCTTTTGACAGCTAAAGACAGTTTTCCCTTATGCTATTATTATACTGGACATAATAAGAAAGGACGTTTAGTGATTTGCGTCCATGTCCTGGCACCTCCTGCGTCGAAACGGCACATCCATGTCAGAGGGGAAGCAGGCTTGCTTCCCCTTATGACATTCGTGCCATTTCTCCTTTTCCCTCTGAACCCACTGCGTTGGGCTTCAGAGGGAGTATTTATTATTATGTATTTTGGAGGACAATATGAAAGATTATAGACTGGAGCCGCCGGAATATCCGGAACCGCCTGTTTGCCCGGTATGCGGCAGCAGCTTCTATCGGGATATCTACATAGGTCCGGAAGGCGTTGTCGGCTGTGATGATTGCGTCGAGTGGCTGCCTGCTGAAGAGTGGTGGGACGAACTGGAGATTGAACGTGAAGAGGAAGAATCTTCTTGGGAAGAAGTCAGGAGTGAAGAATGGTGAAACCACGTTATACATCTTTGAAGGATACGCCTTCTCCGAAGAAGGAATATGTCCTGGATTACAGCAATCTCTGTGGCGGCATCAATCTATGGGATCCGGATTACCGGTTAAAGCCAAGTGAGTCTCCGGAGATGAAAAACCTCCTCTGGCGAAACGGTATGCTCTGTTCTCGCAAAGGGCAGTATTACGTGTGCCCTTATCAATTAGGGCAGGGTTTTACAGCATATATCAGGTTATGGCACGGTTTTATCTTTGCCCATATCGGAGGCAATATTTTTCGTTTTGATGTAGAGACCGGTTCTCCTGTGTTGCTTGCCACCGGAATTCCGAAAATCCGGGGCACGTTTTTCACCTTCAGCGATAAGCTGTATTACAAAACAAAAGGTGCCTATAAGGAGATCACTGCCACGCTGGTAGACGGGCAGTGGTCTTTTTCTTGCAATGAAGTATTTCCGTATGAGCCGGTGATTGTGATCAACGCAAACCCTGCTACCGGGGCAGGAGACCTGTATCAACCGGAAAACCGGATGAGTAGCAGAAAGACGGTCTGGTATAACGCCGTTGACGGTGCAAAAACCTATTACCTGCCGGTGAAGGCGGAGAGGGTGACGTATGTTGAGGTCAATGGTTATCACGTTACTGTCGGGTGGAGCTATGACCCGCAATACGGGAGAGTACTGTTTGACGTAGCGCCTCCGGTGACGGACCCGCCCATAAACAATACAGTCCGGATCACATATGAGTTGGATAATGCTGAGGCTCAGAAATCTATATCGGATTGTCGTTATGCGGCAGTCTACGGAGGAACAGGAGAATTATGTGTTGTGATGGCAGGATCTGAAGATCAGCCGAATGCTTACTTCTGGAGTGGGAACTCCAGCATTAAGATGGATCCGATGGAACAAGTTCAACTCGCCAGTTCGACCGAAGAGCGCATCACAGGCTTCGGCAAGCAGCAGGACAACCTGATCATCTTCAAAGAAGGCTCCGTAGGCAAAACCACCCTTGGCACCCAGATGATTAACGACAGAATCTATATTGATCTGCCGTATATTCCCATAAACGCCAGTATTGGCTGTGATCTGCCCTGGTCCATTCAGTTGGTAGAAAACAACCTGGTGTTTGCAAACCGGAATGGCATTTATACGATTTTGGATACCACGTCAGCCAATGAGAACAACATCGTCGGTATCAGCAGAAAAATCAATGGTTCTTCCGAAAGGCCCGGCCTTTTGAATGACCTTATGAGACCTTCCCCTCATGGGGAAGGGGGACCGTCGCTTGCGACGGTGGATGAGGTGTTGTCCGAAGACCTGATATGTTCTTGTGATGACGGCACACATTATTATCTCACATCAAACGGCAAAACATGGGCATGGAACTATGAACTCTCCGGGTGGAAAGATCCTTCCTGGTTTCTGCTCACGAATACGAATGCAGTAGCACTCATTTGTGAAGCCGGGGAAATTTACCACTTGAATGGTCTTGGCAGTGTATCCGGTTTACATAATGACTTTAATGATTATGGAGAACCGATTGAGAGACTGTTCCGATTTCCCACCATGAATTTCGGCAGCTATGACTGCCGGAAAAATGTGAACTCGGTCATTGTCACATTGGGGGCTTATGCGTTGGAAGTTACCGAGCTCTGGTATCTTACGGATTATGAGACCAGAAAAGATCTCACTAATCTGCAGGTGGTTGATGCAGCAGAATATGACGATGAGCGTGTTGTCGGCACTAGGCCGGACAGCACAAGAGTCCCGGCAGTATTCCGCCGGAGACCCATGTGCAGACGTGTTCTGCACTTCACGATGAAGCTGGTAAATGAGAATCTGGATGAAGACTTTGAGCTCGTCGGGGCTCAGGTATTTTATAACTTACAAGGAAGGTTGAGATAATGGACGAAGAAAAGAAAAATCTTGAAACATTGGGCGGGCTGTGCAGCCACATGCTCTCATCCCCGATGCCCACATCGGATGATCCGAGGGATGCATTGCTGGAACTGTGTGTGCGGCCAACGTGTGCTGCCTATATTGTCTATGGCATGATACAAAAAGCTGCCAAGGGCGATACCTCGGCAGCTAAATTTTTAAAAGAGATCAACGGGGAAGGACCTTCTCTTGATGAGAATGGCATTACCGATCTGCGTTCCCTCAGCGATGTAGTCCTCTGTCGTCTGGCAGGCTTCACACTGGAAAAGCTGATGCAGAGTGAGGCGTGATCTCGGCAAGCTGGAATGTACCTTTTATGAATACTATTGTCTGTACTTTTCAATCCACTCAATAGCAAAGTCCACTAACTCACGCTGCCTCATAATTTTCAATTCTGTTTCACCAAGTGTTGCTGTATTAACAGTATGAAGTGCTTCAAAAGCGATTCCTATATCCTTAAAATCTTCACCATCTACAAATAACGTTTCATATGCTTTCCAGACTCGCTTCCCGTTTTCCATGACTGCACTGTGTTCAACACAGGTATGCTTTCCTCGATACTCAGCACGAACATCTGCCAAATGAATAGAGGTGTTTTTGTCATAGTCCACTCCAATCAACAGTATCTTTCCGTCAAGATTATAAAGCTTTCCAATTGGAGATGTGTCCCCAAAAATATCAGAAAGATCATGATTTTTCGTGAGATATTCAGCATTCCTCCCCCACGCAGCAAAAGATCTGGACGGATGATCGCTCCTCACCGCTCCGGGCCATGAGCGAAACATTTCTGCAACAGCCCCCATCGTATTGGTAGGAGTAATCGCCTTATTATAAGCAGGCCAATTCTCTCTGATTCTATCCCATTCAGTTTTATCAGCATCCCAATGAACACCAGTTTCAGGGTCAAGATTTTTCCATGACTGCGTTGGCATCATGATGGTTCCTTCTTCTCCAACGGTCTCAATCAGAGCTTCTATGACAACTTGTGCGCCGCCGCATACATACCCAATCTTTCCAAGAGAAGTATGTACGATCACAGAATCTCCTCTTTCAAGGCCAATGGTCCTTAAAGCATCTGCTATTTCTGACTTAACTACTGTTTTCATATTGCCCCCATCACCAATGTATACAATTAAGAATATTATCCCTAAAGATACCGAGTTGTCGAGATGATTATAATCCAATGAACAAAATCCTGTAAAGGAGAAATTATATGAATAGCGATTTAATAGCCGAGCTGGCTCGCAGAGAACTGGCCCGGCGTTATTATTCGGAATACCTGGCGTATTCCTATGGTGCAAGCTGGATACGGACAAAGCTTTCGTCTTATCTTGCGCAGCGAATTCAAAATTTTATAGAGACGGATACAGGCCATGCCTATGACATCCTGATCATTGAGTGTCCTCCCCAGCACGGGAAGAGCATGACCGTGAGTGAGAGCCTGCCTTCCTGGTATCTGGGCCTCCCCAGCACGGGAAGAGCATGACCGTGAGTGAGAGCCTGCCTTCCTGGTATCTGGGGAAGCACCCGGAGCGTAACATCATCCTGGCTTCTTATGATTCAGACTTTGCCGAACGCTTCTGCCGGAAGAACAAGGAAAAGATCAAAAACGTGGGCAGGCATCTCTTCGGCATAGAAATCGGTGCTATTGACCGGGCAGGGGAATTTGAACTGAGTAACGGGAAAGGCCGCATGATCAGCAGAGGCATCATGTCCGGCATCACGGGCAACCCGGCAAACCTCATTATTATAGATGACCCGGTGAAGAACCAGCAGGAGGCAGATTCACCGGCATACAGAAACCGTGTATGGTCCGAGTGGCAGGCAAGCTTGAAATCCCGTCTGGCTGCCAAGGGCAAAGTCGTGGTTATCATGACTCCGTGGACGGATGATGACTTGGCTGCCAGGATTCTACGGAGTGAGAAGAATGTACAGCTGCTTCGACTGCCGGTGGAGGCGGAGGAGAATGATCCCTTGGGCAGAGAAGTAGGTCAGGCTCTTTGCCCGGAATTGGGCAAAGATGACCAATGGCTTGCAGATTTTAAGGCTTCCTATATCTCCGATCCACAGGGCGGGCAGCGAGCATGGACAGCATTGTACCAGTGCTCACCCCGGCAGGAAGAAGGCAACATCGTCCAGAGAAACTGGTTCAAGTACTATGATCCCGATGAAGATATCACGTTTGGAACGGAGATGATCTCTGTAGACGCATCCTTTAAGGGAGACGACACCAGCGACTTTGTTTCTATCCAGGTATGGGGGAAGAGAGCACAGGATTATTACCTACGGTATTGCCTGAACAAAAGACTCAATTTCCCGGATACGGTGGAGGCGATTAAAACCATCTATCGTCTTTTCCCGAGAGCAAGGACTGTATTGATCGAGGAGGCTGCCAACGGCCCTGCCATCATCCAGACGCTGCAGCGGGAGATGTTTATCATACCGGTGACGCCGCTGGGAGGAAAGATCAGCAGAGTGAATGCCATCTCGCCGGCAATAGAAAGTGGGCATGTGTTCCTGCCGGATCCTTCAAAGGCTCCGTGGGTTGCCGATTATATTGACCAATGGGTTGCCTTCCCGAACGCGAAAAATGACGATATGGTGGATGCCACATCCCAGGCACTCGCTAGGATGATTTATTCCTCCGGTGAAGTCTGGGAAGAAAAGGAGCAGAAACCGGTGTTTGATGTCGAAAGACTATTTGATCCTTACAACTATAACAGGAGGGACTATTGAATATGGATACAGCTAAAACCTGTGAGGAGTATGTCCTCTTTGAACTGGCACATAAAAGGGAACAGGTGAAAAGACTAACCGAAGCCTGCAAGAACTATGTGGAAGTTATGGATGATGTGAACAAGTTTCTGGATATTATGAAACAGCATCTGAATCTCCACAAAGCTGCGGACGGGAAGGAGATCATTACCATGGGCTATATCTTTGAGGAGTATGAACCGGACGAGTTCAAACTTCTGAAAGACTTGTTCCATCTGGAAGTGAGGGAAGCAAGCCATGAATGAGTTGTTGGTTGGGGCAAGCATTGTGCTTGTAGTGTTGCTGACCTTTGCCTCCGGTTTTTTCATGGGCCTCGGCTTCCGTAAAGAGAAGCCGCTGTTGCCGATAGAACCGGCCAAACCGGACCGGATTAAGCAGTTGGAATATGAGGCAGATCAGAAGGCCCTGGCGGAATGCCTGAACTATTCCATTGATGTTGCATACAGGACGGGTGACAGGGTATGAATGATTATCTTCGTGATGCCTGGAAGTATTATGAGTATGGCAGGCTATATAACAACAACCTGACACCAAACCAATACACCATGGTCAACACCAATAATGAGTTCTTTATCGGGAACCAGTGGATTCACATGCCGGATAATGAGGCAATGCGTAGGCTGGCTAAGCCCACGTTCAACATCATCAAGCGTGTAACTTCTCTGTTTGTCGCTTCACTGACCAGTTCCAACACAACAATCTCTTTCGAGCCGCTTTCCTATCAGAATGATGGAGA
>CACYYN010000056.1 GCA_902778665.1 Oscillospiraceae bacterium
CCTGAAGGAAGCACAGGATTGGTCCGACCGTATCTACCACATCTCCCAGGCAATCTACGGCGGCGGCCAGCCGTCCGGTGAAGCACATGCACGTCTGAAGGAAGCTCTCTATCAGCGTGGCATCTTCTCCAACGCACTGATGCGCAAGCCGGTTCTGCCTCTCAACCAGGAGGAGAAGGATTGGGTCGCCCTCGGCCTTGAGCGCAGCCAGCTGCCGAAGGTCGATATGAACCAGTTCAAGAAATAAAAATCTTATACCGCACCCCGAAACAGGCTGCGGCAATTGGACAAAGCTGCCCGGCCGTAATATTGGCCGGGCAACTTTCCGTTAAGGAACTGCAAAGAAAAAATCAATGTTTCTTGCGCGTTAATTGAAACCTGTTGTTAAAGCAGGTTTAGCCGCTTGCAGAACGGTTCGGATTCCTTTATTTTGTGTACAGCAGCAGTATGCTGACAAATAAAAAATTACTGAGGAGTAAAAAACATGAAAAAAATGCTTTCCCTGATCCTGGCACTCTGCCTTGTCCTGGCCTGTGCCTCCACTGCTTTCGCAGCAGTCCCGAAGTTCATGAGTGTCGGCACCGGCTCCACCGGCGGCGCATACTATCCCATCGGCGTTGCAATTGCTGAAGTTCTCACCAGCAAGCTCGGCACCCAGGCCACTGCTGAAGTTACCGGCGGATCTCTTGATAACCTGATGCTTATCAATCAGGGTGACTGCGACCTCGGCATTGCCCAGGGCAACAATATGATGGACGCCTACTACGGCACCGGCGACTATGTCGACAACGCCTATGAAAATATCAATGCCATGTTCGGCGGCCTCTCCAAGGGCTTTTTCCAGGTTGTTGTTCTTGACAATTCCCCCATTCAGTCCATGGCTGACCTGAAGGGAAAGAAAGTTTGCATGGGCCCTGCCGGCAACGCTGCCATTATCCTTGCTGACCTCGTTTGGGGCAAGTACGGCTTCTCCACTGCTGACATCAAGACCATTTATGTTGCTTACGATGACGGCATCTCCCAGCTGGAAGACGGCAATGTGGACGCAGTCTATATCCAGACGGCTATTCCTGCATCTGCAATTCAGCAGCTGGCTGCAGGCGGCAAAGCTTATCGTCTCCTCTCCGTGGATGAAGACATTGCCAACGAACTCTGCAAAGAATATGGCTACTTCGGCTACGGCACCATTTCCACCTCTGTGTACGACAACATGAAGGAAGACGTCAACACCATGTTCGTTTCCAATATGGTTGCTGTCCGTGCAGACCTGGATGAAGATCTCGTCTATGAGATGACCAAGGCCATCTTTGAAAATCTCGACATCATTAAGTCCTCTCATAAGGCAGCAAGCGGTCTCTCTCTCGAAACAGCGACTCGCGTCTCTATCCCCATGCATCCCGGTGCTGAGCGCTATTTCAAAGAGGTCGGGGCAATGTAAGCTATGGACAATACCCTCGCTCCGGAAAACATGACGTTGGATGACAAAGTCCGGTCATGGCTATGCAGAATAGTTTTTATAGCCACGTCATGTTTATACCTCTACACAGCCGGCTTCGGCAGCCTGGATGAAATGGTGCAGCGCTGCCTGCTCGTCCTGGTGGCAGGTGTGGCAGTGTTCCTCACCAAGCCCTTTCAGTTCAAAGGAAAACGCAATACCTTTACCCGCATTTTAGACTGGGTGTTTGCCATCGCTATGGTAGTGGCATGTGTCTATATCATGTCCGTCTGGCCGGCACGCTCCGTGTCTACCAAGGCAAAACCGCAGCTGGACAGCATTATGGGCACCATCATGATCTTTGTGCTGCTTGTTGCAACTTATAAGACGACGGGCTGGCCGCTGGTGATCACATGCTGCATTTTCCTGGTCTACGCTCTACTAGGGCCATACATGCCCGGATTTCTCGCCCACAAAGGCTATACCTGGAAGCGTGTTGCCGAAACCATGTATGTATCCACCCAGAGCATCTTCGGTGTGCCTGCCGGAATCGCGGCGACATACATTATATGCTTTGTTATCTTCGGCAGCTTCCTTGAGACCTTCGGTGCAGGCCAGTGGTTTGTGGATATCGCTTTTGCAGGTGCAGGCCGTTTCCGTGGCGGCCCTGCCAAGACGGCTATCCTCTCATCTGCCCTGATGGGCATGATCTCCGGATCTCCTGCCGCAAACGTTGTGACAACCGGTACATTTACCATTCCTCTGATGAAGCGCATGGGCTTTAAGCCCCATGTTGCCGGTGCAGTGGAAGCAGTTGCCTCCACGGGCGGTATGTTCACCCCGCCGATTATGGGCGCAGCTGCCTTCATGATGGCAGAGTTTTTGAACGTGAAGTACTCTACTGTCGCAGCAGCTGCAATTCTCCCGGCTATTCTCTATTATCTTTCTGCACTTCTGGTTGTTGACAGCATTTCCGTCAAGGAGCACCTTGTCGGGCTGCCTCGCAATGAGCTGCCCTCTGTCAGCAAGGTGATGAAGGAACGCGGTCTGATGGGCCTGCCGATTCTGATGATCATCATTGTGATCCTGATGGGCTGGAGCCCCATGAAGGCAGCTTTCTGGGCAACAATTCTCACATTTGTCCTGTCCTTCTTTTCCAAGGAGACCAGACCAGACGTCAAAAAGTTCTTTGAAGCTCTGGAGAGCGGAACAAAGAGCGTCACAAGCATTGCAATTTCCTGTGCATCGGCCGGCATCATAGTGGGCATTCTTCAGCTCACCGGCCTTGCCACAAGAATGAGTGTGCAGCTGGTCAATCTCGCACACGGGAATATCTATATTGCTGCAGTCCTGACGGCACTCATCACAATCATTCTCGGCTGCGGCATGCCGCCTACGCCCACCTATGTGATTCTTGCCACCTGCCTGGTTCGTCCGCTGACGGAAATGGGAGCATCCCCGCTTTCCGCCCACATGTTTATCTTTATGTTTGCATGTGTGGGCGCATTGACACCGCCTGTTGCTATCACGGCATACACGGCTGCGGCAATCGCAAAGTCTAACCCGAATCAGACCGGCTTTACCTCCTTCCGAATGGGAATTGTGGCCTATATTATACCGTTCATCTTCCTGCTGAACCCTGCCATTCTCCTGGAAGGAGCAGCAATGGATGTGATTCTTGCGGCAGCAACTGCTATTCTCGGTGTGTTCTGCCTGACCGGTGCCATTGAGGGATATATGTTCAAATACTGGAGTACGGTTTCCCGTTTGCTTTTGGGAGCCGGTGCCCTGATGATGATGATCCCCGGCACAACGACCGACCTGATCGGTATCGGTCTTGTGGTGCTTGCGTTTGTCCTTGACAGGCTCATCTTCAAACCGCAGCCGAAAAATCCTGCCGCCCAGGCGTAAGAAAAGAAAAAAGCATGCTTCCCCAATGCCCTCCACGGGCAGGGAAGCATGCTTTCTTAATCGTACAAATCAACTTTTCTTGCGAGCGGTTGCATCCTGTTGCGTATTTCAGACGATGCTATTGCGTTCTGCTTCAGAATCCATATAATGATAACAGAGACGATATAAATCAGTTAATCGGAAGGAGACCTGCTGCATATGCCGAAGAGCATTGATATGTTTAATCATTACCTGCCCCCGGAATTCTATGACCGCATTATTGCCCTGGGGGGCAATGCACATATGATGAACCGTGCACGTAAAATGCCTGCCATGAGCGACATTCGTTACAGGCTGGAGAAGATGAAGGAATTTGACGGCTACTGCCAGGTCCCCTGCATTGTCAGCCCCAACGTGGAGCAGCTTGTCGGACCGGAACATTCTGCAGAGCTTGCGAGGTTTGCCAACCAGTGCTTCAGTGATCTGTGTGAAAAATATCCGGAACGCTTTCCCACTTTTGTGGCAACCCTTCCGCTGGACGATCTGGAGAAAGCTTCCAAAGAAGCAGAGTATGCGGTAAAGAATCTCGGCGCAGCCGGTGCACAGATTTTCACCAATCAAAACGGTCGGCCTGTAGATGGAGAAGACTTCTTCCAGCTGTTTGAGACGCTCAATGCTCTGAAAGCCCTGCTGTGGATCCATCCTGCCCGCACCATGAAACAGCCGTATTATTACACGGTAGAAACAGAAGAACGGTATGAGCTATGGTGGACGATGATGTGGCCTATCGAGACGACAATGGCCGCTTCGCGGCTGGTCTATTCCGGCCTCTTTCAGCGTTGTCCGGATCTGCGTGTGGTTCTGCATCATGCAGGCGGGATGCTGCCGATGGAGGGCGGCAGAATCGACAATGGGCTGAAGCTCTACGGCACAAGAACTGCCCCCGGACGGGAAGATCTGACGGAAAGCCCGATCAAAGGATTGAACCAAGGACAGGAGTTCCGGAAGTTTTATGCAGATTGTGCCACGTTCGGCAGCCGGGATGCCATTGCCTGCGGTCTTGGATTCTTCGGGAAAGAGCATATGGTTTTTGCCAGCGACATGCCCTTTGATCCGGAAGACGGTTTCGGTTATGTGCGCAGAACACTTGCGGACATTGCTGCCTTGGATATTCCGGAAGAAGACAAGGATCTGCTTCGCTTTGGTAATGCGGAAAGATTGCTGGGCATTCAGCTCTGACGCTGCCGCAGGCGATATTGGAGAGGAGAGAGCCCCTCAGATTCCTTAAAGACCCGGATAAAGTGCGTAGCGCTGTGATATCCCACCATCTCTGCAATCTGCTGAACCTCTTCTCCGGAGTGCAGCAGAAGATCTTTTGCTTTGGAAAGCCGGGCAGAGGTGATATATTGCTTAAAACTGTATCCGGTAAAACGCGTAAACTGGTGGCTCAGATGATATTTATCCACATAGAAGCGGGATGCGATGGCGTCGAGGCTAAGATCCTCTGATAAATGACTTTCCAGATAACTCTGTACCCGGAAGATCAGCATCTGCCCCTCCGGATGCCTGCTGGCAGGAAAGGCGTCAGGCTTATTCCTGTAAATGCCGGAAAGAAGAATCAGAAAAGTGGAGATCAGCACCTGTGACCAACAGGGCTTCCGGACAGAATATTCCTTCTCCATTGTCCGGAACAGTTTCATGTAACGGAGCAGTTCTTTCTCTCCGCATTGATACTGATGGCTGAATCCCTCCGGGCGCTGACGGAACAAAGACAAAAGAACAGGGTTTCGCATCAGCTCTGCCGCATTGCTTGAAAAGCGGAAGGCATAGCGTTCGAAGGCGTCATTGTGGGAATAGACAAAATGGTTTTCCAGGTTGCTGATGAAAAGAATCGTACCCGGGGTCATGGTATAGTTTATTCCGGCAACCACAAATTCTGCTGTTCCGCCGGTGCAGAACAGCAGCTCGGACTGATAGTGAAAATGGGGATTGGCTGCCTGCTTTTCGGGGCGCATATAAAAGCCGGGTTCACCGAAACGGTGTTTGATCAGAAGATCTTCTTCCGGCAAAAGGTCAATATTCATCGCAATCCCTCCAGTCAGAAATCAGTTTAACAGAAAGAAACCTGTTTTTCAAGAAACAGCAATTGATATATTCATGAAAGAGAAACCAGAGGAGGAATGATCATGCAGCACGAACGGTTCCATTATAAGACACTGGAAGATGTAAAAGCCAAGGCAGATGAGCTTGGTGTAAAGCTCCCCTTTGCCTTCGATACACATGCTCTCACAGAGCCGTTAAAGGTACAGGGTGTAACATTTCATAACAGAATGGGTATTGCCCCGATGGAAGGAGCGGATTCCACACCGGACGGATCCCCTTCAGAATATACGCTGCGGCGCTATTGTAATGAAGCCATCGGCGGCTCGGCAGTGATCTGGTTTGAGGCTATTTCAATTGTGGAAGA
>CACYYN010000057.1 GCA_902778665.1 Oscillospiraceae bacterium
AGTTCCAATACTCTGTTTTTCAATTCTCCATAAGTCATTTACTCCTCCAAATTCGCACAAGGGACGGTTCTCCGTGTTTGCCTACATTCTCTCCGTTTTGCTTTAAAGAGCTCGGATAGACATCTTATTACGAGGTAAAAGTTGTCTACCGAGCCCTTTGTCTGCACTTCTAACGACAGACACCTCACCCACCACAGCAAAGCTGTGGTCCCCTGTCTCGCTGCGGCTCGGTCACGCCACGGCTCTGGCCTGCCACCGGCAGGCCATTCACTTCCGTGTCGTCGCTACGCTACCCCATGAGGGGAGGGTAATATAAGGATTAACCGATATTCAGCTTCCTCTCGGAAACGTTGCGGAGCACTTCTACAACCTTGATGCGTGTGTGGCCATCGGGAGGCGTAATCTCCATCTCCATGCCGGTGATCTCCACTGCCCCGGACCATGCCCCGCTGGTGGGATCAATGGCAGTGCCGAAGGTAACTTCCGGAAGAGAAGCATGGTCCTCAGCGGTGATGTAATACCACTTGTTGGTGTCCTTCTCCTTCTCCATATTCATGATGATGCTGGTTTTACCGGGATTGGTTGCGGACGTAATGAAAGGAATATCCTTCAGCACAGGCTGACCTCCATGGTAGTAAATTCCGTCTGCCTTTTCGTCGAGAACGAAGCAGTCATAAAGCACGCGGCCTTCACAGAGGGTGCCGGACAGTCCGGGAGGATCCTCATGGGTCTTATATTCCTCCAGCTGACGGGGAGCTACACATGCATCCTTATGCACCAGCAGGAATGCCGAACCAGCCGGCAGCTTGCTGTGAGGCACAAGCACAATCTCAATGCCGTCCACCATGCCGATTCTTCCCGTTTTCAGCATCTCCTGAGAGCTGTTGCCGTTACGGATAAAGGACGGGTCCTGCATCAGCAGGTTGCCGTAATGGTACGTGCAGAAGGCATAGCAGTTATCAATCGGCACGTTACGGTCGCTCATGTGTTCAATACCATTCAGAAGCATTGCGTGGGCATTTGCTTTCGTCACCTCAGTCGTGGCATTGTGCCCGTTGTCAATGGCAGAAAACGCCATAGTCCTGAAGCAATACCGGTCATAGTTCGGCACAATCACTTCACGCAGCTCTCTTGCCAGGCACTTGCCCGGGTTGCTGACAAACTCACTCTGGACGTAATCGCCACGGTCAATCACGAAGCTGAAGCCCTTATCCTGGGTGACCTTCAGAGTCTGGATGTTCCGGCTCTGGTCATTGGGGTTGCCGTAACGGTTCATGCCGCTTCTCGTGTAGTCATTCAGGGGTGCGTAAGGGATAGAATAGACTACAAAAGTCTGGTCGCCCTTGTATTCAAAAGCGTTACCTGTTACAAGAGCTGCCTGGGATTCGGACACCCAGCGTTCATCTACTTCTCTGAGATATTTGGTTGCAAGATTCATTCCACCTGCCATAGTTTTTAATTCCTCCTAAAACATTTAATGATTAATACGAATTGAAGCCTTTCATGAAAAGGTCTTCCGGTTCATTAGCGGGCCCTTCGGCAGCTGCCACTACCGGAGCTCTCGCTGTGTTTTCTGCGTTCTGCCTCAATGTCGCAATCTCCTTTTGCAGAGCCACAATCTGCTCGTTCTGCTTCTGCAGCATCATCGATTCATACACACGCAGAGGAGGCAGATCACTCTGCATGCACGCCTGATAGATATCCTCGGGCAATTCCTTGCCCACCACTTCCGGATGTGCTTCAGCCAGTTCCTGCCATTCGGCGTAGATATTTCGGTTTGGTTGAATTACCCCTCCACCACCATTCTGATGGTCCCCCGCCCTTGAGAGGGGAGGATTTTTCTTTGAAGGAGGCTGCACAACCATACCGGATGCAGACTGATTGTCATCAATGCCTGCAGGCTCTTCAGGGGCATCGTCAGCTCCCCGATCCGCAGGCTCTTCAGCAGAAAGCCCGGCATCGGAAGCATTATCAGCTTCTTCTGTCGGGCTCTCTTTATTCATTTCTTCTTCCCTACCGGTTTCTGCTTCCTGCTCCTTCAAGCGCATGTTCCAGTTGTTCATCCATTTTTGTTTTGTATCCTCCATAATTATTTGATCAGCGCTCTCTGCGCCGTCTTCGGCAAATCGTTATACTTTGCCTGCATACTGGTTGGCAGCTGGGCTATCTTTTTAGCAGCGTCCAGCTCACTGCCGATCACATGACCAACTTCATCACCTCCTTTTCGTTTTTCGCCTGCTGGCGGGATCACCTCACCCACCGTTGGCACGGTTCCCCCTCCTCCCCTCGGGGGACTAGGCCTTTGGCCGTCGCCACTTGAAGGGAGGGTCTCGCTTGAAGTTGAAAGATTAGCCTGCTTCTTCAAGCTTTCAATCAACTCCTGCTTCCTCGTGATCAGCTTATCCGGCATACGTTCCAGATACTCGATGATGTTCAGCGTTCCGTCCCGTCTGAGGTTGTCTAACGTCTGAACCATCGCGATTTCACTGTAGTATGTGGTGGCACCCACATCGACGGAGATATTCAGCCAGAGGTGTTTGAAAACAGAGAAGTCAAACTCTTCAACAACCCGTCTGCTCACCTTTGTGCTTGCGGGTTTGCCTGTCATGGGGTCGATCAGCTGATGGCCGTCCGCTCCGAGAATCGGCTCATCAATCACCTTTTCTCTCACAATGGGTCTCTTTCCATAATAGGTGCCCATCATGTCTAGAAGTATTGCCCCAATGTCCTCCACCCATTCGTGCAGACCTGCCCTTGTATTCTCCAGAGGAACTTCAGAAGCATTCTGCAGAACCATCAGAGCTGAGGTGTTATCCGGCCTGACGGAACCCATCTGCGCATCGGTCGCTCCCAGGCATTCTTTCGTGTAGGCCATGCAGAGATCAATCGCCTGGATGATCTGGGCGGACATGTTTGCAGCCGGGATAGTAGAGATTACTTCCCCGATCTGCTGCCCGGGCTGCAGATTCCTCACCCCGATCGCTGTGCCGACTTCGTTGCTGATATTGGGTATCAGGTCTGCGTTATAAATCTTGGTTGGGAATGCCTGCGTCTGCAGGTGCCTGAAAACCATGGCCATCATCTGGTTGATGAAGATCTGATTCGGGATTATCTCCGTCACGAGTGCACGCCCGTGATACTGATTGCGTTGCTTCTGCCAGTTGCCCCATGCAAGAGGATATCGACTCAAACCGGTGTCCACATCCTCAAAGATATTGCAGTGTCTTGTAGCCTTGGTCACGTGAACCGTCTGGACCTTCCTGATCTCCACAAGACCTGTTTTCGGATTGATATATTGCTCATCTTTCCAAACTTTCGTATACAAATATACAAACAGAGCCTTGCCGGTTTTGTCATCGTCACCGTGGATTTCAGTCTTCCCGCCGATGCCGGTGAAGTTATAGGTTTCAGCATCAGGACGAATGATATCTTTGTCCGGTCCTTCTTTCGGCTTTAGTGGCTTCCAGTAATCATATTCCCGTTTCAGGTTTTCAACGGTATCTCTGCCCACTATCAGGATATACGGCTGCTTCTCGACGTCCCGGCAATTCGGATTGCCGAACATCACGTTGATGCCGTCGATCAGCTCCATCTCGATTTCGCCCTTGTACTCTCCGAAAGCTCCGCCGTATGGCCTTGCTTCCGGATTCCAGAAGAAGTGAGCTGCATAGTCCCCGGTAATTGCTCCATCGAAAAGGGCATCCCGTATTCTGTAATCCATCTTGAACTTCTCCAGCAGATTTCTGACTTCGGCAGTCGCAAATGAAGCCGCCTCTCCATCATTCTGATAGGAAAGCGGCTCAAAGGATATGGTAGTGTTGCTTGACGTAAGAGAAGCCACAAATAAGCTGGTCACTCGCTTGATAATATTGAAAGTTGGCTTTGCCAGCCGTCTCATTGCCTCGTTATCCGGCATGTGAATCCATTGATTCCCGATGAAGAACTCATTATTCGTATTGACCATGGTGTACTGATTCGGAGTCAGATTGTTGTTATACAATCGCCCGTATTCATAGTACTTCCATGCATCTCTCAGATAGTCATTCAATGCTCTCTCTCCTTATAATGAATTGCCCTACTCCCTATTCCCTATGCCCTGTTCCCTAACTTATACGCTACATCAATGGAATAATTCAGACACTCGGCCAGAGCCTTCTGGTCTGCCTCATACTCCAGCTGCTTAATCCGGTCCGGTTTAGCCGGTTCTATCGGCAACAGCGGCTTCTCTTTACGGAAGCCGAGGCCCATGAAAAAACCGGAAGCAAATGTCAGCAGAACAACCAGCACAATACTTGCCCCAACCAGTAACTCATTCATGTTTCTCTTCTCCCTTCACTTCCAGATGAAACAGTTCTTTCAGAAGCTTAAAGTCATCCGGATCATATTCTTCGAAAATATACCCCATTGTGATGATCTCCTTGCCGTCTGCAGCTTTATGGAGATTCAGACGCTCTTTCATAATATCCAGAAACCGGTTCACATCATCCATGACTTCCACATAGCTTTTGCAAGCCTCGGTAAGTCTTTTCACTTGTTCCCTTTTTTTCTCCAGTTCAGCGAGGACATATTCCTCGCAGGTGCTAATCTCTTTCATTTTTTTATCTCCTTGTTTTAAGTATTCTCTCTTGACTTGTAACGCATTCTGCGTTACAATCTTACGCAAGAGAGGTGATTATTATGGAAAAAACTGCAACTTTAAATTTAAGAGTAAATCCCATAACCAAGCAAAAAGCTGAAACTGTGTTAAAACAGCTTGGCATTCCGATGTCCGTTGCCATGGAGATGTACCTTAATCAGATTGCCATGGTAGGCGGAATTCCCTTTTCTGTTACTCTTCCAAAGGTCCCTGAATCTATTAATGCAGATTTAATGTCAGACTATGAATTGGAAATGAAACTCCGCCAAGGTGTTTTGGATGCGGAAAACGGTAACTATACAGATGCGGAAAAAGCATTTCAATTGAAAAGGTCTCAAAGATGAACAAACGTTATTCTGTAAAGATCACAGAATCTGCACTCTCCGATATGGACGCAATATATGACTATATCTCTGGTCCTCTCGGAGCCCCAATTGCCGCAGCAAAACAATATGATAAAATAGCCGATGAAATTCTTACGCTTTCGGAAATGCCCTTTCGCTATCCTGTCCCATCCTTTCCGGTTTGTGAAGAATTGGAACTGCATCGAATGCTTGTAGGTAATTATTCCATTTTCTATAAGATCTATTCTACATCTGTCATTGTAATCGCCGTTCTTTACAGTGCATCTGACTTTGAAAAACGGCTTTCTCAGCGCTCATCTATATAACAACCATAAGGATTAAACAGTCTGTCTATATCAAAGACAGGCTGTTGTGCTTTTTCCTCCCAGACCTCACCGGAGGAATAAATCATCCTCGCCAGTGCCTGAGAAGTAGCGTCCACCATATCGTCATTTTTTGCATTTGGAAATGCGACCCACTGGTCAATATAATCTGTCACCCACGGTGCCTTAGCAGGATCCGGCAGGAACACATGTCCGGACTCTATTGCCGGTGAAATTGCATTCACTCTGCTGATCTTGCCCCCCAAAGGAGTAACCGGGATGATGAACATCTCCCTTTGAAGCGTCTGGATTATCGCAGGTCCGTTGGCCGCCTCTTCTATTAATACTGTTCTTGCTCTTGGGAATAACCGATAGATGGTTTTAATCGCTTCCACCGTATCCGGGAAATTGAGTCTTTTGTTCAGGCAATACCTCAGATAATTATCCTGAGCACGTTTTCCCCATACCTGGATGGAAACAAAGTCGCTGGAGTCGTCCCCCTTGAAGGAGGCATCAACAGAGATCATCTCAGTTCCAAACGTGATATCCTCGTCCGGATCATAGTATTTAAACCAGTTTCTCTGGACAATGTTACCTTCTTCCTGCCGGGGTGAACACTGGTATAGAGCCGTCCACGCTCTCTGCCCGCCCTGCGGATCGGAGATATATGATGCCTTAAAATCTGCAAGCCATTGATCATCTTTGCCCAATTCCGGACAAAGAGCCTGACCGACTTCCCTGCCCAGCGGATCGTTCTCCTCCGCCTCCACCGGCAGGCGAAGCAGCTGCACATTCTTTTCAGATCGTATAATCCTGGCAGCCAGGTCGTCATCGGTCCATGGTGTCATGATGACCACGACCTTACCTTTGGCAGCCAGACGGGATTTCAAGCTTGCCTGCCACTCGGACCATACACGGTTTCTGTATGCGGGTGAATCCGCTTCCTGCTGGTTCTTCACCGGGTCGTCAATGATGATCAAGTTTGCCGGGTTGCCTGTGATGCCGGACATGATGCCTCGGGATATCATTCTTCCCTTGCCGTTACTCAGCTCAAACTCCCCTGCCCGGTCAATTGCCCCGATTTCTATCCCGAACAGATGCCTGCCCACATTCTTGATCTTCTCCTTGTTCTTCCGGCAGAATCTTTCGGCAAAGTCTGAATCATAGGATGCCAGGATGATGTTTCGTTCCGGATGTTTGCCCAGATACCAGCTTGGCAATGATTCACTCACGGTCATGCTCTTCCCGTGCTGAGGAGGACACTCAATAATGAGGATGTCATAGGCATGGCCTGTATCTGTCTCTATGAAATTCTGGATTCTCTGCGCCAAATAAGATGACAGCCGGGTTCTTATCCAGCTTGCCCCATATGCATAGGCCAGGTATTCCGAATAATAACGCCGGGCCAGCTCTCTTCGAGCCAGCTCGGCAAGTAAATCACTATTCATAAAATTTCTCCTTTACAGGATTTTGTTCATTGGATTATAATCATCTCGACAAATCGGAGTTTGTTAGGGATGCAAAAATGAAGAAATATGCTATGCCGATCATTATGCTGGTTGTATTCGAAACGGTCGCAATTACCTTATGGCTGACAAAGAGCAATCTGTTCTATCTGTTCAATTTCAGCTACATTGGTCTGTCCATTTCACTTGGTGTTTTTTTGTATATTAAAAAGTATAAGTATGCCAGGCGCATTGTTCAACTTCTTGTCGGTCTGTACATGCTTGTCTATCTTGGGTTGATATGTAACGAAAATATGCAGATCGAGGGATTCTGGTATTATCTGTTCACAGGCGTGTTTGAGGCTGCAACAATACATTATGCCGTAGCCAAAATATTCGGACCGCTGATATTTGGACGCGGATGGTGCGGATATGCCTGCTGGACAGCTATGGTGCTGGATTTTTTGCCCTACAAAGTGCCAAAGGAGCCGCGAAGAAAAATAGGATGGATCAGGTATATCACCTTTGCGGCTTCGCTGATCTTTGTTGCAGCATTGTTCCTTGCTCATGTGGGGAGCCTTGAGAGAATCATGTTCTGGGCATTTATCATTGGTAACATTCTCTATTATACGACAGGAATTATCCTTGCATTTTCCTTCAAGGATAACCGGGCATTCTGCAAGTACATCTGTCCGATTACTGTTTTTCTGAAGCCGATGAGTTATTTTTCTCTGATTCGTCTGAAATGCGATAAGGAGAAGTGTATCTCCTGTGGGAAATGCAAACGTGTTTGCCCGATGAATGTTGATGTGACAGATAATTCAAGGAAACGTAAAAACGGTACAGAATGCATCCTATGCATGGAGTGCGTAAAGAACTGTCCCAAAGACGCATTATGACA
>CACYYN010000058.1 GCA_902778665.1 Oscillospiraceae bacterium
TTGGATAAAACCTCCTTGTATTCTGTTGATGCGGTCGGCAAACCAACATCACTCTATACTTGGGGGTTTTATTTGCCAAGGCTTTTTTATTCACCCCTGGTAGAACCAGGGGTTTAGTCAAGCTAAAGCGCCAAGAAGATGCGGCAGGCCTAAGAAGCTGAACAACCAGCTTCGCAGATGGCCTGCCGCAATATCGACAAAACGTGTATTTGTTTCCTGAACAGGCTTGTCAAAGAAACGTACTTGAACGGTATTAGTAATTATGTGTTATTCAGAATCGCTGACAATGTCTGCATTATAGCATTTATGTCATACGGTTTTGCCAGGTGCCCGTTCATTCCAGCTTCAAGTGCGACCTTCCGATCTTCTTCAAACGCATTTGCGGTCACGGCAACAATAGGGATAGTTGCCTTATTCTGGTTCTCCATCTCACGGATTCGTCTTGCTGCCTCATAGCCGTCCATCTTAGGCATCTGAATGTCCATCAGGATTACGTCATAGGTCCCGTCCGGAGCCTGCTCCATTTTTTCGACAGCTTCCTCTCCATTTGATGCGATGTCAATCGTAAAACCGGCATTCTCCAGGATCGCGACTGCAATCATCTGATTCATTTCATTGTCTTCCGCGAGCAGAATCCGTTTTCCTGCAAAGTCCACAGCCGCAGGCGCTTCGTCGGTAGCTGTTTTTTCGACAAGGAACGGCTTGGCTAGTACACTTCTTAACTCGGACATAAAGATTGGCTTTGAGCAGAAGGCAGTCACCCCGGCTTCTCTGGCCTCGTCCTCAATATCTGACCAGTCATAAGCCGTCAGAATGATGATTGGCGCATCATCTCCGACAATTCTCCGGATTCTTCGGACGGTCTCTATGCCGTTCAGATCCGGCATCATCCAGTCGATGATATAGACCTTGAATTCATCCCCTTGATCCTTTGCCTCTTTGGCCCGGATCACGGCCTCCTTCCCGTAGTTGGTCCAGTCTGGCCGCATGCCTATATCCCGCAGCATCGCGCTGACAGAGAGACAGGAGTTGGTATCATCATCAGCCACAAGAGCGCGCAGGCCCTGAAGCTCCGGAATCTTCGCGGCCTGGGCTTCGCTTTCTCCAATTTTGCAGGGAAGCCGGACAACAAACTCAGAGCCTTTTCCTTCTTCACTCCAGACAGAGATGGTGCCGCCCATCATGTCCACAATATTCTTGGTGATTGCCATGCCCAGCCCGGTGCCCTGGGTGCCGCTAACTGTACTGGTTCTTTCCCTAGTGAAGGCTTCAAAGATTGTCTTCTGGAATTCTTCGCTCATACCGATACCGTTATCCTTGATGCGGAACACATAATTTGCGATATCCGCACGGGGAGAGGGCTCCTCGGCCAGGCGGAAACGGATGGTGCCTCCGACAGGTGTGAACTTGATGGCATTGGACAGAATATTGAGCAGCACCTGATTCAGGCGAAGCTTATCCGTGATAATATCCTCGTGTTTTACATCCTGGGTATCAATCAGCAGTTCTTGCTGCTTTGCCGTGATGTTAGCCTGGATAATGGTCCGCAGATCATGGATCACATCCGGCAGATGAACATTCGCCTCTTCGATGGTCACCTTTCCGCTTTCAATTCGGCTCATATCCAGCACGTCATTGATCAGGGAGAGCAGATGCTGGCTGGACACGGTGATCTTCTGAAGATAATCCTTTACCTGCTCGGGATGATCCATGTGGGAGGCCGCAAGCGCCGTAAAACCAATAATAGCATTCATCGGCGTGCGGATATCATGGGACATGTTGTTCAGGAAGTCTGTCTTGGCGCGGTTTGCGTGTTCCGCCGTAATGAGTGCGTCGGAGAGGGCCCTCTGTTTTTCCTCCAGTTCAATACGGGCATTTTCTTTTTCTCTGATCTGCGTGCGGGAACGCCGGTTGTCACGCAGAAGCAGGAAAATAATGACGGCGGCAATTGCCAGGATCCCCAGAATGAATATTCCGAGATGCTGCCGCACCAGGTCAAAGAAGCTGTAGGAATACAGGCCGTCAGCATAGCGGTAGGCCTGGTTCTGGCCATAATCGATGCCCAACACATTGATACCCCGGTTCAACAGTTTCAAAAGGCCTTCATTGCCCATCGCAACGCCATAGCACCGGTCGTCACTCTGGCTTAACTGCAAAAGGGAAAGACTCTCGTACCGGGTGTTTTTCAGCATATCGTTGGCTCTAAGTCCGTTTAACGTAGTGGCGTCTTCTTGTCCGGCAACGACTGCATCAAGGCAGTCATTCGCAGATGGATAGAAGGTGATCTGTGCATCAGGGAAGTGGGTGCGGACATAGTAATACTGCATCCGGTTGTTTTCGTTGACCGCAAAATGAGAAATATTATCCCTTCTGAATTCTCCTTTGAAAACAATCTCTGTTGCGGCGGAAACTACCGGATTGCTCTGGTAGATTCCACTCTCCTCCGAGTAATACAGGCCGCCACCCACCGGGAAAGCGGTGTCGATCGCTCCGGCAACAAGATCCGCAATCATATCATCGTAATTCTGATAGCCATGATAGCTTACGGAAAGCGTGTCAATATTCAGGCTTTTAAGCATCTGCTCCGTGACATCCGTCACAATGCCAGTCGCCTGTCCGTTATCGTCTGTGTCGCTGTAAGGCAGATACTTCTCAAGATATCCAACCCTGAGCTCGTTATGAGCCTCAAGCCATTCCGTCTCCGCGGTGGAATGTGCACGGCTTGCAAGGCTTCCGGAATAATACCTTGTACTGAGAGAATTCAGGTAATTCGGTTCCTCTACAGCTAAAAGCGTTTGTGCCGTGTTCAGCTGTTCAAGAAGATCCGGCCTGCCTATATTGACTACAAGATAATAGTCGGATGCCCCAAAAGAATACAGGATCACGGCGTTTTCTACACTGAAGCCGCTATCACCCTCTCCCGCAAGTACATCCAGTTCCCCAGCATTAAAAGAAGTGAACAAACTGTCATAATCCGGGAAGGTTATAACCGTCGCTTTCACACCGTGTGTGTCTAAAAATTGATGCAGCGCATCCACGAGGGCGCTTTCCATGACGCCGATCTTTTTCCCCTCCAGCGTCGCAGGATCCACGTTGATCTCTGTATCCCCCTCGTGCTTTACCAAGTTGTAAGACTCATGGCCCATGGCAGCCTCAGGATACCCAATCAGACCGAGTCTGTCTTCCCTACGGGCAAGACCCGCCAGCAGGTCGATTTCGCCGTCCAGAAGCATCTGGTATAAATCAGCAAATGAGCCGTACACATAGTTATATTTCCAGCCTGTGTATTCCGCCAGCTTTCGATAATACTCATACGCATAGCCCGTTTTCACAGCGCCTTTCTGTGCGCCTTCCTGGAAAACCTCATTCTCATAGTAGCCGACCCGGACTGTTTTGATCTCCTGTGCATGGGCAATGGAGGGTACGCACAGAGAAAACACCAGACAGATGCCGATCAGCAGGCACAGCAGCTTACTGATTGTGACTGAATTTTGCTTCATTTTTACCTCCGCTTCTTTGGTCTGCTGTTTATTGTCAGCAATTCTTTTCATTCCTCCAGGAACACACAAACAGGTCAGGTGTTGGGTGCGTTCACTTCAATTCACACGAAAATCCGGTCAGGGACGGCGCTGTCATCCACGATGAAAGCTCGTATCAGGTAAGCTTATAATTAATATATTATACTATGTTCCCAGAGCCCTTGCAATGACAAAATGCATTCTTTCGAGCAAGCCGTGTGTGGCCTTGAGCGTGACGGTGCCTGAGCGCAGGTCTGCATCTCAGGATAAATATGAACTGTTACCATATGCCAGTATTCCTGCCAATGCAGAAATGCAAATCAGACTGATGGGCGAGATCCCATTTTTCCTGATCTTCCTCGAACCGAAATAGATCACGGAAAGGACCGCAGTCAAAATGACAGAAGCGACGTTTGGGGAAAGAACTGTAGCGCTTTCAAAGATATTATGCAGGATCATATACAGGCCGGTGGCCAGAATGATGCCAATGATACAAGGTTTCATTCCCTGAAGCATTGCCTGCACATAAGAGTTCTTTAACAGCTTTTTGCACAGGACCATAATAAGCAAAATGATAATAAACGAAGGGAGCACGACCGCCGTTGTCGCAACAAGCGCGCCCCAAAAGCCCGCCTGGGAGCTACCAACGTACGTGGCAAGATTGACCATGATTGGCCAGGGAGTGCTTTCACTGACTGCGATCATGTATGTCAGCATCTCATCCCTGAGCCATCCATAAGACAGTACAACATCCCGGATCAGCGGGATCGCTCCGTAAATCTGTTTACCGATGGTAAGGCACTTTATTGCGGAACACAAAGTGAGATCATCAGAATCTCAGAAAACGGCACTGAGGAGCAGATTCTAAAAGTATCGTGCATTTTCTATCATGAATACTATGTCACATTTTGCAGCACGTAATGAATGGATCTATTATATCCTGACTATGGCTCAGGACTATGAGCTCTGGGCTGTCGGTACTAATGGGCAGCAAAATCATCGTGTTTGTTCAGTCTGTCCTCCCGATTGTAATATCGAGGATGTTTTTCTGTGCAGTTCACAAGGCGATATCTATGTGCGATATGCTGATCCGTCAGATGGATCCTGGTCTCTGTTGGCAGTTCAAGACCGTTTTGAGATAAACTGAACGCCATTCATTACCCATCTCTTCATCAGACAAGAAGATGCGGCAGGCCTAAGAAGCTGAACAACCAGCTTCGCAGATGGCCTGCCGCAATATTATGTCAATCAGTTTTACCCCGACCTTTTTCTGGTTGCTCTGCAAGAATATGCATAAGTCCGGATTTATACCCGCGGGTAAAATTACAGTCTATTCTTGAGGATTATCATAAAACTTTAATTTGCCATTTCATGTCTTGCCCAGAATGGTTCATGGTAACGTCGGCAAAAGATCCTTGTCGTAGAAGAAAACCTATTCAGGTTTTCTTCTAAACAAATCGACGCACGTAAAGTAGTAAGGCTATTACAAATATCAGAGTCATGTCAAAACTCATTGAAACACAGAAAGAAATAACCGGGCAAAACACTGATAAGATGGCAGCCATCTTGTTCCTTGGTAGGGCATCATCAGAAATGGTGATGTCCTATTTCTCTGCAAAAAAGCTATCGGCCCGCCGTGGGATCCACCTAATCTGCGTTTTCTCGCAGCATCCAATCTTCAAAGGTACAGATATCCGGGCTGCTGTCAATGTATTCTTCCAATTCCCTGTGGAAGATATCAATCGCTTTCTGTTGGCCTAACGTAGGATTTCGATCGCGGATCTCATAGCAGATTCGAGGAGGTGGGGGTGTTTTCAGTTTATAATAGGTCAAATCACTCTTGTGACTCAATTGATGGATGATGGACATCGGCGCAATCGCCCAGCGTACCGGTTTGTTCAGGAACTGCTGGAGTGTAGAGCCTGTGTTAACCGTGACGGCAGGCTGACGGTCCGGACTCCAGAAACGATCATGCCACTGCTGATAATCCTGTCCCCAGCGCAAAAACACTTCGTTCTCGGTAGATAATTCTGCGCATTCCATATTATCATGGTACGGTCCATCTTTGCGACAGATCAGATACATCAGTTCCCGATAGACCGGGCGGGAAATGATGTTGGGGTAATTCACCCGGCTGAACACGAAGCCAATATCTGCAATTCGATTCTGCACCAGACCGTGGATCTCATTAGAGTGATGCGTGTGTATGCGAAGCTTGATGTTTGGATTTCTCTCAATGTGCTGATTGAACAGTCGAACCAGCGTGTAATTATTGACAGAATCGATGCTTGCGATGGTCAATACGCTGATATCCGCTGCAGCTTTCAGACTTTGGGTGTGTTTCCAGAGAGATGTCCATTGGCTTGCAATGGGAACAAACGACTGTCCGTAACCGGTCAGCTCAACACTGTGATGTCCTTTTGCCCGGATAAGCAGCGGCGCCCCCAACTCATTCTCCAGACTCTGAATCCTAGAGCTTACGGTCGACTGTGTGACAAAAAGTTCGTTTGCTGCCGCGGTGATATTTCCACAGGTAACAACCGTCAGAAACGTTTCAATCTGCTCGTAAGTCATAGCTGCCGTCCTTTCGCCAAATATCGATTTTATCGATATTATAAACAGTAATCATTCGTTTTACAACTGTTTTATTTTCTTTTATACTGTGACCACAGAAGCAAAAACCCCACTAATCATTAAAGGAGGCATTCCCCGTGGTCATCAAGCTCGACGTCATCCAAACCGTAGGTCTCGCTGTACTGGTATTCCTTCTCGGCAGCTTCATCAAAGGCAAAGTCAAATTCTTCCAGAAATACTTTATCCCCGCACCCGTTATCGGTGGTCTGATCTGCAGCATTCTCATTTTCATCGGTGTACAGACCAACACTTTTACCGTTGAGATGAACAGCGTTCTTCAGGACTTCTTTATGAATTTGTTCTTCACCGGTACCGGATTCACCTGCAGTTATGCGATCCTGAAAAAGAGCGGCAAGCTTGGCCTGATCCTTGCAATCGGTGCAGTCACCTTTCTGGTTGTGCAGAATCTTGTCGGCGTCGGTCTTGCCAGCCTCTTCGGGATCAACAAGCTTCTCGGTGTCGCGATGGGTTCCATCTCCATGTCCGGCGGTGTCGGTTCCGGAGCCTCTTTCGGCCCGACACTGGAAGCTCTCGGTGCAGACGGCGGTACGACAATCGGCGTTGCAGCAGCTACTTTTGGTCTTTTGCTCGGAAGTCTCACCGGCGGTCCTGTGGCAGAGCGCCTGATCAAGAAGTACAACCTCAAAAGCACTGCCACTGCGCAGGAAAAAGAAGAGAAACAAGTGTTCCCTCTGGAGCAGAAGAGCTTCTTTAACAGCGTTCTTCTTATTCTTCTCGCTGCATTCATCGGATCCTATATCTCGAAACTCCTTAAACTCACCGGCCTGAACTTCCCCTACTATGTAGGCTGCCTCTTCGGCGGCGCGCTGGTCCGTAACATTGCCGACGCACGGCACATTGATCTCAAGATGCATCAGATCGACGTGATCAGCAACACCTGCCTGAATCTCTTCCTGTCCATGGCACTCATGAGTCTGAGCATTGCCAAGCTCATCGACCTCGCGCTTCCGATGATCGTGATCCTGCTGGCGCAGGCCGTTGTGATGATGCTCTGGGCTTACTTCGTCACCTTCCGCACCATGGGCAAGGACTATGATGCCGCCGTCATGGCAGCCGGTCACTGTGGTGTAGGCCTCGGCCAGACCCCGAATGCCGTAGCCAACATGGCAGCCGTTATCGACAAGAACGGTCCCGCGCCCACAGCCTGGTTTGTGCTGCCGGTCGTAACGGTCATCTTCATTAACATCATGAACCCCATCATCATTACTACATTCATCAACTTACTCGCCTGACAAAAAGGAGACACATTATGGAACTGACCAAGGAAAAACGTGAGCAGCTCGCAGTTCTGCCCACCGGAAACGTGGCTGACAACAATCATTCCGCTCCCCGTCAGGGCGTAATGGACTCCGGTATTAAGCCCATCGATTCCAAGTGCCATATGATTGGTCGAGCCGTCACGGTGAAGTGCCAGCCCGGCGATAACCTTGCGATCCATCAGGGCATCTATGCCGCCAAGCCCGGCGATGTGCTGGTGTGTGAACTCAGAGGCTACGACCAAGGCGGCCACTTCGGCGATATTATGGCTCTTGCATGCAAGGTACGCGGGCTTGCGGGTGTGGTACTGGATGGAAGCTGCCGTGATACCGAGGATATCCGGGAAATGGGATTCCCTGTCTTTTCCCGCGGCATCAATCCTTCGGGTACGGTGAAGGCCACACTCGGAACGATCGGTGTGCCCGTCATCTGTGGCGGTATCGAAGTGCACGACGGTGACATCGTGCTCGGTGATTGCGACGGCGTGGTTGTCGTTCCCAGAGAGCAGGAGGACGAGGTGTTTGAAAGAGCACTGGTCAAATACGAGAAGGAAAAGCACATCGTTGAACAGCTCCTCGCCGGGAAGACTACGCTGGAGATCTACGGTTTTGATAAACTGATCGAGAAGCTGGAAAACATCTGATCATACGGAATACATTTGTTGCAAGTGCTCCACGTTATAGACTCGTGGAGCACTTCTCAAGGTGGTCAATCGGCAATTCAGTAAAGCAGAACCGGCAGAGCCGGACAACGCCAGAAAGATGCCCATCACCTTTGACGAAGACTGCCCGGAAACGACCCTGGAAATGGCAATGCGATTCCGCCGCGTCAACCCGGTGCGTAACGTCATGCCATAACAAGAAATAATGCAAAAGCAGGCTGGATCACTGCAGAACAAGTGATACAGCCTGCTTTGTTTTTTGGCGGGTGCGGAGAAACGGATTGTGTTGCGGCAGGAGACCGTCCCTCAGTCACATAAACCACATTCTTCAAACGCACTGTAAATACTGATGTTTTCGAGGTGGAAAAAGCTGCGTTATGCGCAATGATATGTAGTTATCGATTACGAAAAACAGGGAATCAGTTCCGCACCGGTCATGTCTTCGTTTGCACCGATCGCTTTCGCGGCGGTCGTGAGGAAGACGGGCTTGCGCTCCAGCATATCGGAAAAGTGCGGTGCGGAGAACACAGCAGCGGGGAAATCAAGCTTTTCCAGTACGGTCTTGTCGAAGATGCCGCAGAACAGCATCCCGTGCGCGCAGCGCACCTGCAGGATCTCCAGCTCCGTGCCGGGAATGTTCACGGACACGCCCTCGGCAGTCACACCGTTTGCTTCGATGGGTACGAGTTTGACGGTTTCCATTTTCATTTCCTCCTTGTCTTATTCGTCCAGCAGGATCTCACCGACGAGGTACAGCGCGCCCTTGCCGCTGATCTTCACGCGGTCGCCTTCCTGCTCACACCAGACCGTGCCGCCACGGCGGGAGTAGTTGCGCGAGACAATCTTGCTCTTGCCGAGGCGCGCTCCCCAGAAGGGCATGAGCGCGCTGTGCATCGAGCCGCAGACCGGGTCCTCATTTACGTTGATCTTAGGCCAGAACGCCCGCGCCGCAATGTCGAACCGCGGATCCGCGCTCTTCGCTGTCACATAGACTGACAGGCCGACCGGGAACGCCTTGAGTTTTTCAAAGTTCGGCTGCAGACCAATCACAGTCTCGTCGGAGTCGTACACCAGCAGCAGATCGCGGTCGGTCTTCCACACCTCGCTCGGCACCGCACCGACGCCTTCGCCCATGTATTCGGCGTATTCGAAAGGCTCCGGCGGCAGAGACGGAAAATCCATCACAATCCGGTCACCCTGCTTTTCCACCACGAGATGATAGCCGCATTTGAGCGTGTTGAAGTGGATCACATCGTTCTCCTGCTCGAAGAACCGGAACAGGATATATGCCGTGCCGAAGGTGCAGTGACCACAGAGGTCGATCTCGCCCACCGGCGTAAACCACCGCAGCTCATAGGTGCAGGGATCGCTGCTCACCTTCACGGCGAAGCCGGTCTCGGAGAGGTTGTTCTCCATGGCGATCTTCGCCATCTTCTCCATCGGGATCCACTCTTCCAGCACGCAGACACCGGCAGGATTGCCCTCAAAGGGCGCTTCGGCAAAGGCGTCAGCCACAAAGTATTTCAGCATGGTCAGTCCTCCTTTTTGTCTTCCGCAATTATAATCACTGCCCTTCTTTTTTTCTGTATTCACCATATCACGCTTTTTCAATGAAGTAAAGCTAATCTTTTATCAATGTTAATTGAGTAAATTATAATCTTAAAAAGCCGTTATACTCAAATTGTCCGTCAATTATTGATATTTCCTGCAATCCACGATACTATTTAGATGAATGAAAGCTCATCTAAAAGGCGGATGATATCATGTCTCTCTATCGTTATCAGGTGTTTTTGGAGGTCGCGGAGCGGCAGAGCTTTGCCGGTGAGCCATATGATCGCCGGGCTGGAGGAGGAATTCGGTTTTCCGCTCTTCGTGCGCGGGCGGAAGGACACCACGCTCACAGACGGCGGACGGTCTGTGCTTATGTATGTGAAGGACATTCTCGCGACAAACGAGATGCTGGAGCTGCGCGTGTCGCAGCTGCGCGGTGCAACTGCGGGCACAGTGCGGCTCGGCGTGATTGAGAGCATCGCTGTCAACTGGCTTCCTAAAATCCTTCCGTCCTACAGGGAGCAGCATCCGGATGTGAAGGTCACGGTACAGCAAAGCGGCTACCGGGAAATGATAAACGGCGTCCAATCGCAGAAGCTGGATCTCGCAGTTGTTTCTCATACGGCGGCAAGAGGCGCAGAAGCACCGCTCCAATTCATTCCACTGGTGCAGGACCGGATTGTCTGCGTCTCGCGCGAGCCCCTTCCCGGCACGACAAAGCGATTCATCCCGGTGGAGGCGCTGCGCGGACAGAAGGTGGTGCTGCTGTACGGCGGCGACGAGATGGACGTGGAGGCTTATCTTAGTCAGCAGGATGTCTCGGTCGAGGTCACGGCTTCCGCTCACGCGAACACTGCGCTCACAGCCTTGGTGGAGTGCGGTCTCGGATGTGGCATCACGACGGAGCTTGCTCTTTCCGGCGCTGACCGCGCAGGACTCACGGTGCTGCCGCTCGTGCCCCTCTGCTTCCGCGATCTCGGTATCATCACACGTGACCCGAAGTTTCTCTCTGAAGCGGCAAAACAGATGCTGCAGGCGTTTACAGACTATGCGCAGTAAACAACACAAAAGGGGCTGAAGGGAAATGAGTAATTTAGCGCAGCTCCTTTTCTCTATCTCCTCAGGGAAAGTGAACTGATCGCAGCATCCTGTACTGTGCTGCCAATCTTCATGGAAAGGGCATCTTTTCGGAGGTGTCCTTTCCATGTATAAAGCAAAAAGCGGCTGACTCGGTAACCTGATTCATCAGGCCAACCAAGTCTGCCGGTCTTTCTCTGGATTTCTGCATGTTGTGCGTGTTTGCATGGAAGGCTTTGTCTGCCTTTCTTCGGCAAAACGGAGTCCGTTTTCCCCCACCCCCTTGTGCAACAACGTGCATAAGTCCAGATTATTTCCCCCGGTGGAAAGCGTCATTCAAAACTCGAAACCCCCTCCGTCTACATGCGCAGCAAAACCACTATCATTACCTGGAGATCTTAGCCACCAATAACAATTACCATTTCCCCCATTATCTGCTCCATGCTCTTTAGCAAATGCATCATTTCTGATCTGCCGTTTAGTAAGATAGTAGACCATGACATGTTTTGCAGGAGCAGACACAGAGAGCCGTCCCCTGTGCACCCGACTCTGTCGCATCTTCCCCTTGACTTGCAGGACAATATACTGTACAATAAATTGAACATAATTGCTGATAAGGGGGTGGAGCTCATGATTGCTGCGAATTATTCTACAGTCAGAGACAATTTAAAACAGTACTGTGATCAGGTTTCCGATTGCGGTGAAACGGTCATCGTCACGAGAAAAAACGAGAAAAATGTTGTGATTATCAGCCTGGAGCAATGGAACGCCCTGGAACGAGCCGCCAGGAACGCGGAATACCTCAGTTCCCTGGACAGAGCCTTTGAACAACTTCGTTCAGGCCGCGGCACTCAGCATGAACTGATTGAGGAACCGCTGGATGAATAAACTCTGGTCGGATAAAGCCTGGGACGATTATCTATACTGGCAGCAGCAAGACCGAAAAACGCTGAGGCGAATCAATGATCTGGTAAAAGATATCGAGCGCAACGGTCTTTCCTCCGGTATCGGAAAACCGGAGCCTCTGAAGTACCGAAAAGGCTGGAGCCGGAGAATTGATGAGGCAAACCGTCTCATTTATGATATTGACGAGAACGGTAATCTCCTGATCGCAGCGTGCAGAGGGCACTACGAATACTGATAGAATAACAAATAATCAGGCCGGATCACCGAAAA
>CACYYN010000059.1 GCA_902778665.1 Oscillospiraceae bacterium
TCCTGCATCCATTCAGGTGTGTGCCTGCGTCTGTTCATAAAAATCCTCCTGATGTAGACTTTGGTTATTTTCCTTGTCTACTTTAAGAGGATCATATCATTCACCGGGCGGTTTTTTCCTTTTCTTCTGCGGACAGATACCGCCAGTGATATCCTCCGCAGGTTTGCTGTATCCCTTGGCATGCTTTATGGACCCCGCAAAATCCCGCAGCCTTCTCCGCTGCTTTTTGTGAAGGGAATATTTCCCCCGTTTCCACACACATCACCGGCTTCGGATGGGCATCACTTAACACAAACTTCCTGTTCTCCGGATGAGAGAGATATTCCTTCATCTGGCGGCTGACGACAGCCTTTCTCTCAGGTTCCTTTTCGTATATGGCAGAAACCGCGGCCTGAACGCGGACACAGTATGTCGCATCCTCGGCGTAGCGTCTGTTCACGGAGTTCCGGATCTGTTCGATCAGCTCGGGACGTTGTTCATACAGTTTCGTGCCGACCATGCGCAACCGCATGGCCTCACACATTTTTGAGCCCTTCCCCAATCCGCCCAGGTAGCAGTTGTACCCCTTTTCCGGATTCGCGCTGTCAAAATAGTCAATGAACCATTTTTCCTTTTCTTCCGCTGCCGCTCTGGTCAGATTTTCGCAGAGAATTTCGTGGCGGAAGTTTTTCCATCCGTATCGGTCAATTGCGCACCGGATCGGGGTACCCCTGCTATAATTTTTTCCGGCTCCCCATCTTCTTTTGACACGCCTGCTTGTGCAGCCGATGTAGATCTTGCCCAGCGGATCGGTAAGCCTGTATACCGAATAATGTGCCCCTGCCGGAGGCGCCGGCATGGAAAACGCAGAACCCGGGATCCGTATGCGATTATTCTGCACTGCATTATCTGAATTACTCATTACAATTCTCCTTTATAGTTCCAAGACTGTTGACCGGTTCCCCGAGCAACAGCCTTCTTTCTTTTTAAGAGTGCGGATAGACTCCACCACCCTTTTCCTACCTCTATCATTTTCCTTATTGAGCTCGGATAGACACCTCAACACGACGTATGCAGGTGTCGTCCGAGCACCACGACGCGTGACCTGACGCGCGACGTTCCCAGCTTGCTTGCTTTGTACTCAAAACGAGCATCACATGCCCTGTGCCATGCGATAGATCCAATACTGCTCAGGTGTCCAACCCATAGCCTCCAGCTGGCTTGCACTCGGTACGATTCCGGCGTTCATCATGGCACGTGCCCCTTCCGCATACCGGTTTGCAACAGTATTCCGGTAATCTGCCGTCTCCGCTCCATTCGGTGCAACGCCGAACAGCTTTGCTGCCTGCAGCTCAGTGTCTGTGAGATACTCCCCTACCTTCAGCAGATATTCATTCTCCCACTGCCGGAGTTTGGCATTGAACTCCTGTACCCCAACGTTCTTTTCTTTCGCCCACTTCTCCAAATTCTGGAGTTCCGTCAGATACTTGTTGCTGATCTCCAGCACCTTGTCCGCTTTTTCAAACTCTCCCTGTGCTCGCAGATCGGCTATCTGCCTTGCTGTGTCAGTCTGCAGCTTCACTTCGGCAGAGTTGACCACCTGGCGGTTTGTGGCAGCCGTGTTCTGGATGCCTCCGTACTGCACCTTGCCGATTCCTCCCCTGTCGCCCCTCGCCTCGGCATACAGAACCTGATTGTCCAATGCTTTCGCCTCATCGGCATCCACCTGATTGCGCTGGGTCTGAAACTTCGCTCTGCTGTCCTGCAGATTCCGGTCCAGTGCCTTCACTCCCTGAGCGACCGCATAATCCGCTGCAAGCACAGCTCTCCCCTTTTCCTGATTTTCTCGTGCTGCAAGCTCCGCTTTCTGCTGAGCGATATCCACATAATCAATCGGTGCCACATTGCCGGGCACAATGTTTGCTTTTGCCCCGGCAGCAATACCCTTTGCAGCGTCCGCTGCTTTATCCTTTGCAATGAACTCACTTGCATTAATCCCGTTGGGTACCCCTGCAGCTAATGCAGCATAGAACTTGTCGCTGTACGGAACTTCCACCTCACCGGGTAAAGCCGAATTGCCTGCACTCCCACCTGAACCCGTCTTCACACTGCTGGAATACGAATTCTTCACTGAGGTACTTGTACTGCTCTTATTACTTGTTGAACTCTTATTGGAAGAAGAGCCCGCCCCGGAGGACGCATCTCTCCCTGTACTTCCTGCTGCCGATGCGGCAGCTTCACTTTTATAAAACGTCGGGGATGTGGTCGATGTGCCGGCAATACCGGCCACCGCCTGATTCCCCGGCCTCGATGCTTTTGCCATAATCCTTCCTTTCAAATACTTTTGATATCAATTCTCTTGACTCTCACTCTCCTTTGTAGTACAATCGTATTACAAAGGAGATGATTTGTGTGGCGATGGAATCTACCCTTCAGGTCAGAATGAATTCTGAACTGAAAGCAAATGTTGAAGCATTATATAAAAGTCTCGGAACAAGTTTTGCTGAAGCTGTTCGGATTTTTGCTCAGCAAAGCCTTCGTGAAGGCGGTTTGCCTTTTATTCCTTCCATCAGAACCTGGGATGAACTGACGCAGGAAGAAATTGACAGCCGTCTGCGCAGAAGCGTGGCACAGGCTGCTGCCGGTGACGTTCTGTCTCAGGAGGAACTGGACAGTCGAATGAAGGAGCGCTTCCTCCGTGAGTAAAAGCAAACACTTCACCATTCTGTATACCCGGTCAGCAGAAGAAGACATCTTAGCTTAAGCAGAGTATATAGAAAAGGTTTTTCATGATAGCAGGCTGGCATACACATGGTATCAGAGATTGAAAAATGAAATCCAGAAGGAACTGACTTTTCTTCCTAAAAAGTACCAGATCTATGATCATTCTCCCTGGAAAGAAATGGAAATTCGTGAATTCATTTTTCGCAATGATATCGTTATGTATTCAGTTAACGAAGAAAATGACACTGTCACCATTCATGCTGTTTTCACAGCTGGAAAAGACCTTTCTGAAGACGTTTTCGAATAACACTTCCATCATGTGGGACTCTTTTCAGAGTCCCGTTTTTATTGCTCACCCTCCATCCCAGCCGTGTCTATCAGTCCCTCCCCAATTATATAAGCTATAACCGTTGCACCTGCCATTATCATGCCGGAGATGGTTTCCGCCGTTGCTGCGTCACCCTTAAATACAACAATCAGCTCTGTAATAAACGCTGCAATAGCCAGCCAGAACTTACGGCTGGTGAGCTTGCGGATAATATCGTTTTTATTCATAATTTCCTTCCCTCCAACGCTGCCACTCTCTTCGTCAGCTCGTCAATCTGCACTTCCACTATCGGCATCCTCTGGGCAAAGTTGTTATGCTTCTTCACTTCCTCCGTCAGATGCTTGATCTCATTATTTGTCACAGCTGCTGCCTTGCTGTTCGCAAGTATTACACCGAAAAGAGTTACAGCACTGGTAATTAGTGCAACAAGAATCGCATCACTCATTTTTAAACTCCTCCATTGCCTGCAACAGATCTCGCAGCGTCAGCACAACCAGAACAGCTCTGGAATAGATACGAAATTCTTGCTCCGTGATCTTTACCATCCCTGCTTTTTCATCCGGTATGCCATCCGGATCTTCCGCTTCAGCCTCAGAAAATTCCTGATAGAATTCTCTCCCGAGCTCTGCCCTTTTCTTTAAAACTGCTTCACTCTGATCCGCCGGTCGTAAAAACACTTTCACCAGTACATCAGAGCATTCACGAATAGACACGGATTTCTCCAATGTTTCCCTTACAATGCTGTATTCATCCTGCCAGAGCTCTCGGGTCAGCCATTCCACCTGGAGAAATTCATCTCCTATAGATAATCCCTGCTCTAAAGCCAGATCGTACAGTCCTGCCTTTCTCGGAGGATACGTCCACTGGCATAATCCGTAACCACCGCCTCCGGGACCATTATAGATGAAATCATTCTTTCCAATAATACCTGCATCTACCTTTGCCGTATAGTCTTTTGACCGCTGGAAGTTCTTCCCGAAGTCTCCCTGCAGCCTGAAAGATATACAACCGCTTTCAGCTTCCATGTTGCCTATGATTGCTGCAGCGGCTATATCGCTGAAGCCTTTATGCTTTAAGAATCTCCATATATTCTCCTTTGACATTTTTCCTCCTACATTTACACCTCATCCACCGTCGCTTTGCGACGGTCCCCCTGTCTCGCTGCGGCTCGGTCACGCCACGGCTCTGACCTGCCACTGGCAGGTCATTCACTCCCGTGGTGCCGCTTACGCTACCCATGAGGGGAAGGTTATACAAGGAATTATTTAAGCTCGGATAGAGCACTGAAAGCGTGGCCTGCAGTACTCCTCCGAGCATCACGACGCGTGACCTGACGCGCGACGTTCCCAGCTTGCTTGCTTATACTTAATGCGGGCATCCTCTCCACGGCCCATGATGGTGATGATGAAATCCGGGCAACCGGTAAACATCCTCAATCGGCCCGGGTTCGATCCAGACAGGTTCTCTCAATCGGCTTATTCGTTCTTCGTACATATTCAGAAATACGGTGTATCTGTATGCATCATCATATGCCAGCAGATGTGCCGCCACATAGAACACCAAGCATTCATGCACGTCCGGCGTATTATCCAGTTCAACGTCATCACCGGTTTCAACACTCACTCTCTCGGGATACCGCCAGTATTCCAGTGCCAGATCAGGAGGATGATGACACGGCAGTTCGATTTTACCGGAGATAAACCTGTATCCGAAAAATCGCTCATACCGCCTGCTTCTCTCCAGGAGCAGCCCACCGGTAAACGGCAGCCAGCAGTCATCAGGGAGCTTATACAAGACTTTCTCACCTATCTGCTCCTGCTCCAGGTCTTCCAGAAGCACAATTGCCGGTATCCGCTTCACGGATGTGGCGATATCCATCTGCCCGTTGTTCACCAGGCTGGGTATCATGGCAATATAATCCGCCTGATTGTTATACGTGGCAGGAATAGTTGTCCCTGCCACGCTGTAACTGAAGACAAGTTCCAATACTCTGTTTTTCAATTCTCCATAAGTCATTTACTCCTCCAAATTCGCACAAGGGACGGTTCTCCGTGTTTGCCTACATTCTCTCCGTTTT
>CACYYN010000060.1 GCA_902778665.1 Oscillospiraceae bacterium
CCTGCTCGTGCACAAGGATGCATGCGTGGCTCCCCGTCAGCTGGAGGAATATAAGACCCATGAGGATCCTCCCGGACTGTCCGGTACTCTTTGTGAAGGGCGTGTTCTGTATGACTGCTTTGTTCTCGACGAAAAGGCAGACGGTATCTATTACCATGGAGGCCAGCCTGTGCTGAAGGATATTCCGTTTATCACCAGTGCTACGAATTCGGGTAAATCTTCCATCATCATGAACATGGAGAAGGAGAAGGACACCAACAAGTGGTACTACATCACTGCTGAGGACCATGCTTCTCTTCCGGAAGTCACCTACGGCACTGCTGTCGATCCTACCAGTGGGGCTTGGGCAGGAGCTGTGGAAATCACCGGCATGGAGATGGAGATTACTCCTCCCGAGGGCCACACCCGTATCAAGGTCGTGGAAGTGCTCCGCAACATGAAACCGATCGGCGTTTCCGAGAGGAAGCTGAATATCGGATGACATACGGAGAACTGAAGAACCGGGTTTTGGAGCTCATCTTTAGTTACAGCGTGGCAGGGACAACTATCCCTGCCACGTATAACAATCAGGCGGATTATATCGCTATGATTCCGGGTCTGGTGAACAACGGGCAGATGGATATAGCAACATCTGTAAAAAGAATTCCGGCTATTGTGCTTCTGGAAGATCTGGAGCAGGAGCAGGTAGGGGAGAGAATTCTTTATAAGCTCCCGGATGACTGCTGGCTGCCGTTCACCGGTGGGCTGCTTCTGGAGAGAAGCAGGCGGTATGAAAGGTTCTTTGGTTATCGTATTGTGGCAGGGAAGATTGAATTGCCGTGTCATCATCCGCCTGATCTGACTCTGGAATACTGGCGTTATCCGGAAAGAGTGAGTTTAGAAACCAGTGATGAAGTCGAGCTAGACAACACACCCGATGTGCATGAGTGCCTGGTCTTCTACGTCGCAGCGCATCTTCTGGCATATGATGACGCTTACCGATACACTGTGTTCCTGAATATGTACGAAGAGAGAATCAGTAGACTGAGAGAACCTGTCTGGATTGAACCCGGACCGATTGAGGATGTTTACCGGATGCCCGGATTTCATCACCATCATGGGCCGTGGCATCACGGTCCGCATTGATTTATGGAGGATTACAATGTCGAAAGAGAATATTTGGAGCTTTCTGAAGCACAAGGGTTTCAGTGATATTGCCGCTGCTGCCATTATGGGCAATATGGAGGCAGAAAGCGGTTGTATTTCTTATCGCCTGCAGGGAGACTTCGGAAAGAACTTCCAGAGGTCGAAGAATTATACGTCTCAGGTGGATGCAGGTATTATTGGGAAGAATGATTTCGTCTATGAAGGCCCCGGGGGTGGAGGATATGGGCTCTGCCAGTGGACGTATCCGCCGAGAAAGGAAGGCCTTTATGATCTGGCACAGGAACAGGGGCTTTCTATTGGAGATGAATTTCTGCAGGTGGAATGGCTTATGAGAGAGTTGTGGCAGGATGAATACAGTATTGTGAGAGAAACACTAGAAAAATCCGTTTCTATTCGTGAATGCTCTGATGTGATGGTGAAGGTATACCTGAGACCGGCGGATCAGAGTGAAGCGGTTTTAAAGAAGAGAGCTGATCTCGGGAGAGAGTTTTACCAGGAATTCTCGGAGGCTGAAGCAGAAGATGCGGACGGTATCCCTGAAGAAGATGCAGGTACGGTCAAGATCACGGAAGAAGAATTTCGTGTTTATTCCAGAGCTGTTCTGGTTGTGCTGACGCTGAGAGATCTTTTGCAGGCTATGGAGGAGTTTAAAAATGAGTGATGCAATTCTGGTGGCATTGATTACCAGTGCCGTTACCTTGTTCGGTGTGATTCTTGCAAATGGGAAATCCGCAGCAGTGACAAATAACGAAATCAAGCATCTGACGGAGGAAGTGAAGAAGCATAATAACTTCGCCCAGAGGATGCCGATTGTGGAAGTGCAGATTGATGAGTTGACGAAACGAGTGGCTGCATTGGAGAAACGATAGCATTAATATACCCGCGAAAGCAAAAGCAGCGGAATGCACGACGTGTAGCGAGTGCATGAAGCGTTAGCGTTGCTTGAGCGGAAAGGAAAAACGGCACGAATGTCATTCCAGGGAAACGTATTACGTTTGCCTGCTGACATGGAGGTGCCGTTTTGACGCCGGCAAGCCGGGTGCCCCCTCATTGAAAAACCTTACGGTTTTCCAACACGGCCTCCACCCAGCCTGCCTGTTTATCTTGTAATACTTACAGGCCATTTCCGGGCTGCCGCCCGATATATATTATCAAAAATATCTTATTTTCGGAGGGAATTATGAATAAAAACGATATTATCCGCAAGCTCACCAGCCGTAAGTTCTGGCTGGCGATAGCAGCTTTTATCACAGAGCTGATTGTTGCCTTTAAAGGTGATGCTGAGACGGCAGAAACCATCTCCGGCATGATTATGGCAGGAGCAACAGTCATTGCCTATATAGTTGGGGAGGGATTGGTAGATGCTGAAAAATGTCTTGAAACTGCGACGGAATAAGTGTAGCGAAGCTGCGACGTGTAGCGAGCAGCGAAGCAAAAACACGTTTCCGGAGCAGGAGAGGAAAAACGGCACGAATGTCATTTCAGGGAAACACATGTGTTTGCCTGCTGACATGTATGTGCCGTTTTGACGAGAGGAGGTAAAACATATGGCAAAAGCATCGAGGCCGGGGAACCAGGCGGTGGCCGGAATTGCCGGTACATCAACCACGTCTCCGACGTTTTATAAAAGTGAAGCTGCCGCAACGGCAGCAGGGATTACAACAAAGAGCTCGTCCGGAAGTGGGACGGGCTCTTCTTCTAATAAGAGTTCTACAAGTAATAAGAGCTCAACAAGCACAAGTGTGAAGAATTCCTACTCCAGCAGTGTGAAGACGGGTTCAGGAGGGAGTGCAGGCAATTCGGTTTTACCCGGTGAGGTGGAAACACCTTATAGTGATAAGTTCTATGCCGCTTTGGCGGCTGGGGTTCCGAACGGGATTAATGCCAGTGAGTTCATTGCAAAGGATAAGGCTGCTGATGCGGCGAAGGGTGTGGTTGCCGGAGCGAAGGCAAACATTGTGCCCGGCAATGTAGCACCGATTGACTATGTGGATATCGCCCGGCAGAAAGCTGAGCTGGCGGCGAGAGAGAATCAGGAAAAGGGGAGAGCTGTGCTGGCTGCAGACTATGCGGTTGCCCAGGGTGTGAAGGCACTGGATCGGAATCTGCAGGACAGCAGGGCGAAGTTTCAGACACAGCGCAATCAAGTTGACGCCGATGAGGCGAAAGCCCTGGACAATCAGGTTCTATATGCGGAAGCAAGAGGCGACCGGGGCGGAATCGGGAGTAGTCAGTACGGGGGCATTCAGAACACGGCTGCCACAAACCGGCAGGTGGTCAACTCAGCTGAGGTAAAGCTGCAGACAGATACGGCCAGGCAGATTGCAGATCTGCGGGCGCAGGGTGAATTTGAAAAAGCTGATAAGGTGCTGGAGATCAGCAACAAATACCTCACGGAGCTCCAGAACCTGGAGAAGTGGGCGAAAGAAAAAAACGTCGGTGTGCAGGAGTTCAACGCAAAACTCCGGCAGTGGGAGAATGAGTACCTGCTGAAGGTAGGGGAGTATCTCACGGATACCGAGCTGCAGGCTGCAAAGCTGTTTGGCGTTGCACCGAATGGGGCTGAGACGGCGGATTACCGGAATGCTGTTGCAGACCGGTATGCGGAAGGAGCACGTGCCATGATGAACGCCGGCATCGTGCCGAGCGCTTCTCAGTTAGAGGCTATGGGTTGGACGCCACAGCAGTATTGGATTTACAGGATGGCGAACTCCTCGTATTAAGTGCGTAGCATGTGCTCGGGAGACAACATTTTACCTCGTGGTGAGTGCTCTATCCGAGCTTATAAAGAGAAACAAAACTACACATACGTAAGCCGCGAAAGCAAAAGCCGCGAAGTGCACGACGTGTAGCGAGTGCACGGAGCAAAGGCGTTGCTTGAGTGGAGAGGAAAAACGGCACGAATGTCATATCAGGTAAACGCCTTGCGTTTGCCTGCTGACATGGAAGTGCCGTTTTGACGAGGG
>CACYYN010000061.1 GCA_902778665.1 Oscillospiraceae bacterium
AACCACCAGGGAAATCGCTGTACTTCCTCACCGCAAACCAGCTCTGTTCGTTTCAGTCCCCTCTGATTTGCCAGCAAGGCCATAGCCCCGATCCAAATCAGAATGAAAATATACTCGGACATATTGTCTCCTTATATGTCAAACGGAAACCGGGTCTCCCATCATTGCCGCAATCGTCTCATTGACTACGGTCTTCTTATCAAACTCCGCTTCCATTTTTCTTCTCCCTTGAAGCCCCATTCTCTCACGAGCGGCGGTATCCAGATGGATAAACCTTTCCAAACAGTTCTCCAGATCCGCACTGTCCTTCTTTTTACAGAGAAATCCGCTTTCGCCGTCATCAACAGCCTCTTTGCAGCCATGAATGTCTGTGGTAATTACTGCTCTGCCCGTTGCAGCAGCTTCCAACAGCACATTGCTCATGCCCTCGTGATAGCTGGGGAGCACCACACAATGGCTCCCACCGTAAAATGGCTTCGGATCAGACTGAAATCCGTGGAATTTTACCACGCCGTCAGCCGCCAGCCGCTCCACTGTCTCTTTATATTCATCCTCAAAGAAGCCGACCAGATCGAAGACGACTTTCTCTCCGTACTTCTTCTTCAGCCCCTTCGCCGCCTCAAATAGCTCATCCACGCCCTTCTCCCTCATAATTCTCCCAAGGAAAAGAAAGTGAATACCATCCTCTTCCGGCGGATAAGGCTGCTGTCGATACACGTCCAGATTCACTCCGGCACCGCTCAATACCGTTTCCTGCTCAGCAGGGACAATGCCACGCCTCACAAACTCCGCAGCGTTGCCTTTATTTTCAAAAAACACCGTCTTTGCCTTTTTCAGCGCAACCCTGTACATCAAAGTGACGGCAGCTGCAATTGGTTCCTTCTGGAACGCTGTGCCCAATCCCTGCACATTCACACAGTACGGAATTCCCATCTTCCGACATGCATATCCGGCATAGATATTCGGCTTAATGGAATATGTAATCACCATATCCGGTTGCTCTGATTTCAGCAGTTCTTTATATGTCTGATACAGTTTGAAATCAGTCACCGGATTGATACCCCGGCGGTCTACGTCTGTCTGCATACATTTACAGCCCATAGCCGCAAAGTCATCCTCATGTCCCACAAAGGGCATGGACAGGACAACCTCGCCCCGCTTTTGCAGTTCAGCAATCACTTCACGGCGGAATTGCCACAACATGTAAGAATGGTTTGTAATGACCAGGAATTTCATTTACTTCTTATCTCCTGCTTATGTATCTCTCCGGTACCTCCCTCGACAACACCGTCACCGCGCAATGCGCTGATTGCCGTCCCAAAGAAGCATCGGCAGTCAAAGCGGAAGCTCATCTTCTGCACATATTCGCCGTCCAGTCGGGCTTTCTCCCCAATCTCCAACTCATCTCGGCCGCAGATCTGTGCCCAGCCGCTTAATCCCGGTTTTACGTCATTGGCACCGTACTTGTCCCGTTCTTCCAGAAGGTCATATTGGTTCCAAAGAGCCGGGCGGGGGCCAATCACACTCATATTGCCAACCAGAATATCCCACAGCTGAGGAATCTCATCCAGCGACGTTTTGCGAAGGATTCTGCCGACCCGAGTGATATATTGGTCCGGATGATCCAGAAGATGTGTGGGCACATCATGGGGCGTTGACATTTTCATGCTGCGAAATTTGTGCAGCTGAAAATATTTTTTGTGAATACCCACACGTTTCTGTGAAAAGAAAACAGGGCCCGGGTCATCCACCTCAATCGCTATGATGATGATCAGATATAACCACGAAGCTAACATTAGCCCAGCTAAAGCTAACATCACATCGATCAGCCGTTTAACGAACTTCACATACATGGGTTTAATCTCCATCTAACACGCACAAATCATACCAACCATCTTTATCGCAGCAGAGTACTTCTGAAATCAATTATAACACCTTACACCGTAGCCAGCAACGCATTTTGATCATCTGCCGCCTTCCCGTCGTCGCTCCCAGCGTTTCTGTGCGATTTTGCCACTCGATAGGTCGGCACGATCTCCTCCACCAAATCCCGAATGTCATCACGGTTGGCAAAGGCAGCATCCATCAGGCGAGACAGCTGATCCAAGAACACATCGGTATCAAACACAATGGGACTGCCGATATAAATCAGATCATTCATCGTTTTCTCAAGACCTTCCTCGGCCATGAGCTTCTCCTCAAACAGCTTCTCGCCCGGTCTCAGACCGATATATTCGATCCGAATGTCCACATCCGGCTTGTAACCGGAGAGTTTAATCAGATTCCGTGCCAGTGTATCAATTTTGACCGGTTTTCCCATATCAAGCACAAAAATCTCTCCGCCATGGGCGTAAATACCGGCCTGCAAAACAAGGCTGACGGCCTCTGAAATCGTCATAAAATACCGGACAATGTCAGGGTGCGTAACTGTCACCGGCCCACCCTTGGCAATCTGCCGCTTGAACAGCGGAACGACGGAGCCGTTGCTTCCCAGCACATTGCCGAAGCGCACCGCCACAAATTCTGTATGAATGTCCTCCGGAAATACATCCAGCTCAGGCATGTGGCCATATTCGTCATCGGCGTGCATACACAGCAGCGGGAGTTCATCTGCCCTTCCGGCTCTGATCTTCCGGTCAAAGGATTGAATGATCATCTCACACAAACGTTTAGACGCACCCATAATATTGGTGGGATTTACCGCCTTATCCGTGGAGATAAGGACAAAACGCTGACAGCCATGGGTCATTGCCGCATATGCAGTCTTATAAGTTCCGATGGCATTATTTTTAATCGCTTCGCAGGGACTGTCCTCCATCAGGGGAACGTGCTTATGGGCAGCTGCATGATAGACCACATCAGGGCGATACTCCTCAAACAGCTGATTCAGCTTGCGGCTGTCACGGACAGACCCGATCAGGGTAACCAAATTGAGATTCGGATACTTGTCCTTTAGTTCTATCTGAATGTCATAGGCATTGTTCTCATAGGCATCAAAAATGATGAGCTGCCTGGGCTGATGCGCAGCAATCTGTCGGCAAAGCTCGCTGCCGATGGAGCCTCCGCCGCCGGTAACGAGAATCGTTCGTCCCGTCAGAAAGGCAAACACCTCGTCCATGTTCACCTGAATCGGTTCTCTTCCCAGTAAGTCCTCAATCGCCACTGTTTTCATGGCGCTCACGGATACCTCGCCCTTTGCCAGCTGATAGAGACCGGGCAGCTGTTTTAACTCGCAATCCGTCTCATTGCAGATACTCAAAATATCCTGCTTATCTTCGGCCGTTGCGCTGGGAAGTGCCAGATAGATCTTGTCAATATGATACTTCTCGACATTCGTCAGAATGTCCTCTCGTCCGCCCACCACCGGGACACCGTCAATGTAGCGGTTCCACTTATTGGGGTTATCATCTATAATGCAGCAGACCCTATCCTGATAGTCGCAGGCTTTCATAATGTCCCGCAGCAGCATCTGTCCGGCTGCCCCGGCGCCGACCAGCATGACTCTGTGGGCGTATGCAGCCTTCTCACGGCTGCCTCTCAGAAGCAGCACGAAACGGTAAGAGAAGCGAATCCCCAACACGGCCAGGAATTGAAGCACAATGCCAAAAATATAGTAGGTAATCGGCATACGGCAGAAAATTGCCGTGATTCCGATGGCATGAAGAAAGCCGGTAATTACAGTCGCAACAATCGTTCGCAGCAGCTCATTATAGCTTGCAAAGCGCCAGATGCTCTGATAGAGCCTGCACCTTCTGAACACAAGCCAGCAGACAGGGGCATAGATCGGCGCAAACAGATAATATGCCTTCAGAAACTCCGGATCGATCGAAGAAAAGCTGCAGTCGAACCGAAGCCACAGGGCGAGAAAATAGGCCGCGCTGACTGCAAACATGTCATAGACAATCAAGCCAATATTTACAACCTGCCAGTGTTCCAAATGAAACCCCCGGCGGTTTTGCTTGTCACTACTGCACATTTCCTTCCCTCCTCTCCCTTGCCGCGGATCAATCGGGCGTTTCGC
>CACYYN010000062.1 GCA_902778665.1 Oscillospiraceae bacterium
CCCTCGTCAAAACGGCACTTCCATGTCAGCAGGCAAACGCAAGGCGTTTACCTGATATGACATTCGTGCCGTTTTTCCTCTCCACTCAAGCAACGCCTTCGCTCCGTGCACTCGCTACACGTCGTGCACTTCGCGGCTTTTGCTTTCGCGGGTTACATGCCCTGTGCCATACGGTATATCCAGTATTGTTCAGGGGTCCATCCCATTGCTTCCAGCTGACTCGCACTCGGCACAATGCCAGCGTTCATCATGGCACGTGCCCCTTCCGCATACCGGTCTGCCACAGCATTCCGGTAATCCGCTGTCTCCGCACCATTAGCAGAAACCCCAAACAGCTTTGCCGCCTGCAGCTCGGTATCGGTGAGATACTCCCCTACCTTCAGCAGATATTCGTTCTCCCATTCTCTTAACTTTGCATTAAATTCCTGTACGCCAACATTTTTTTCCTTGGCCCACTTCTCCAGATTCTGCAGCTCCGTCAGGTACTTGTTGCTGATCTCCAGCACCTTGTCGGCCTTTTCAAACTCACCCTGTGCTCTTAAATCAGCTATCTGCCTGGCCGTATCCGTCTGCAGCTTCACCTCGGCAGAGTTGACCACCTGGCGGTTTGTGGCAGCCGTGTTCTGGATGCCACCGTACTGTGTCTTCCCGATTCCGCCCCGGTCGCCTCTCGCCTCGGCATACAGCACCTGATTGTCCAGGGCTTTCGCCTCATCGGCATCCACCTGATTTCTCTGGGTCTGAAACTTCCCTCTGCTGTCCTGCAGATTCCGGTCCAGTGCCTTCACACCCTGAGCAACCGCATAGTCCGCAGCCAGCACAGCTCTCCCCTTTTCCTGGTTCTCCCTTGCCGCCAGCTCGGCTTTCTGCTGAGCGATGTCCACATAGTCAATCGGTGCCACATTGCCGGGCACAATGTATGCCTTTGCCCCGGCAATCACACCCTTTGCTGCATCCGCCGCCTTATCCTTTGCAATGAACTCGCTTGCATTAATCCCATTGGGCACCCCGGCAGCCAGTGCGGCATAGAACTTATCACTATAAGGAGTCTCCGCCTGTTCAGGCCAAGCACCCGAACCGGCATTATTACCCGTACTCGTCTTCGTGCTGCTGGAATACGAATTCTTCACACTCGTGCTTGTTGAGCTCTTATTACTCGTGGAACTCTTATTAGAAGAAGAGCCCGTCCCGGAGGACGAGCTCTTCCCTGTACTACCCGCTGCCGAACCGGCAGCTTCGCTTTTATAAAATGTCGGGGACGTGGTCGATGTGCCGGCAATACCGGCCACCGCCTGATTCCCCGGCCTCGATGCTTTTGCCATAACTCACTCCTCCAATCATCAAATTGGGCATGAATCACTCACATTCGCAGCATCAATCAGACCTTCGCCCAGCACATAAGCTATTACAGTTGCTCCTGCCATAATCATGCCGGATATGGTTTCTGCCGTCTCAGCATCTCCTTTAAAGGCAACAATCAGCTCTGTGATAAAAGCTGCTATCGCCAGCCAGAATTTACGGCTGGTGAGTTTTCGGATAATATCGTTCTTATTCATAATTTCCTCCGATAACAAGATATTTTTTGATAATATATATCGGGCGCCAGCCCGGAAATGACCTGTAGCTATTACAGGATAAACAGGCAGGCTGGGTGGAGGCCGTGTTGCGACGCGAAGCTAGTCCAACTGGAGAAACCCGAACGGGTTTTCAATGAGGGGGCACCCGGCTTGCCGGCGTCAAAACGGCACCTCCATGTCAGCAGGCAAACGTAATACGTTTACCTGATATGACATTCGTGCCGTTTTTCCTTACCGCTCAAGCAACGCTATCGCTCCATGCACTCGCTACACGTCGTGCATTTCGCTGCTTTTGCTTTCGTGGGTATATTAATGCTAACGTTTCTCCAAAGCGGCCACTCTCTTCGTCAGCTCGTCAATCTGCACTTCCACTATCGGCATCCTCTGGGCGAAGTTATTATGCTTTTTCACTTCCTCCGTCAGATGCTTGATTTCATTGTTCGTTACTGCAGCTGCCTTGCTATTTGCAAGTATTACACCGAACAGGGTGACAGCACTGGTTATCAGAGCCACCAGAATTGCATCACTCATAAGAATTTCCTCCTTCGTCGAAAATTCAGGGTACAGGACTCAGGGCGCAGGAAACATTCTTCACTCTATTCCCCACTCCTTTTCCCTACTCCCTACTTAAACTCCTCCATTGCCTGCAACAGATCTCTCAGCGTCAGCACAACCAGAACAGCTCTGGAATAGATACGGAATTCTTCTTCCGTGATCTTCACTATCCCTGCATCCTCATCCGGAATACCATCCGGATCTTCGGCTTCAGCTTCCGAGAATTCCTGGTAAAACTCTCTCCCGAGATCAGCTCGCTTCTTCAGAACGGCTTCACTCTGATCCGCCGGCCTCAGGAACACTTTTACCAGAAGATCAGAACACTCTCTGATCGAAACAGATTTCTCCAGTGTTTCTCTCACGATACTGTATTCACCCTGCCAGAGCTCTCTGGTCAGCCATTCCACCTGCAGGAATTCATCTCCGATGGAAAGTCCCTGCTCCAAAGCCAGATCATATAGTCCGGCTTTTCTCGGCGGATATGTCCACTGGCATAAGCCGTAACCGCCCCCACATGGACCGTTATACACGAACTCGTTCTTTCCAATAATTCCTGCATCCACCTGAGCCGTATAGTCTTTTGACCTCTGGAAGTTTTTCCCGAAGTCTCCCTGCAAGCGATAACTCACACAGCCGCTCTCAGCTTCCATATTACCCATAATGGCTGCAGTCGCTATATCACTGAAGCCTTTGTGCTTTAAGAATCTCCATATATTCTCTTTCGACATATTCTCCTCCAATAATTAATGCGGTCCGTGATGCCACGGCCCATGATGGTGATAATGAAACCCAGGCATCCGGTATACGTCCTCAATCGGTCCGGGTTCTATCCAGACAGGCTCTCTCAGGCGGCTAATTCTCTCTTCGTACATATTCAAAAACACGGTATATCGGTAAGCATCATCATAAGCGAGCAAATGTGCAGCCACATAAAACACCAGGCACTCATGCACATCCGGGGTATTGTCCAGTTCAACATCATCACCTGTCTCAGAACTCACTCTTTCCGGATACCGCCAGTATTCCAGTGCCAGATCAGGCGGATGATGACACGGCAATTCAATTTTACCTGAGATAAACCGGTAACCGAAAAATCGCTCATACCGTCTGCTTCTCTCTAAAAGCAAACCACCTGTAAACGGCAGCCAGCAGTCATCAGGGAGCTTATACAAGACTCTCTCACCTATCTGTTCCTTCTCCAGTTCTTCCAGAAGCACAATAGCCGGAATTCTTTTTACAGATGTTGCTATATCCATCTGCCCGTTGTTCACCAGGCCCGGAATCATAGCGATATAATCCGCCTGATTGTTATACGTGGCAGGGATTTGACTCCCTGCCACGCTGTAACTGAAAATGAGCTCCAGAACCCGGTTCTTCAGCTCTCCGTAGGTCATCCGATATTCAGCTTCCTCTCGGAAACGCCGATGGGTTTCATGTTTCTGAGCACTTCCACAACCTTGATGCGTGTGTGCCCTTCGGGAGGCGTAATCTCCATCTCCATACCGGTGATTTCCACTGCACCTGCCCATGCCCCGCTGGTGGGATCAATGGCAGTGCCGTAAGTGACTTCCGGAAGAGAAGCATGGTCCTCAGCCGTGATGTAATACCACTTGTTGGTGTCCTTCTCCTTCTCCATGTTCATGATGATAGAAGTCTTACCCGGATTTGTAGCACTGGTGATAAACGGAATATCCTTCAGCACCGGCTGGCCTCCATGGTAATAGATACCGTCTGCCTTTTCATCCAGAACAAAGCAGTCATAGAGCACACGGCCTTCGCAAAGGGTACCGGACAGTCCGGGAGGATCCTCATGGGTTTTGTACTCTTCAAGCTGTCTCGGAGCTACACATGCATCCTTATGCACCAGCAGGAATGCCGATCCAGCCGGCAGCTTGCTGTGAGGCACCAGGACAATCTCAATGCCGTCCACCATGCCGATTCTTCCCGTTTTCAGCATCTCCTGGGAAGAATTACCGTTACGGATAAAGGACGGGTCCTGCATCAGCAGATTGCCATAGTGGTACGTGCAGAAGGCATAGCAGTTATCAATCGGCACGTTGCGGTCGCTCATGTGTTCAATGCCGTTGAGCAGCATTGCGTGGGCATTTGCTTTCGTCACTTCGGTCGTGGCATTGTGGCCGTTGTCAATGGCCGAGAACGCCATAGTCCTGAAGCAATACCGGTCATAGTTCGGCACAATCACTTCACGCAGCTCTCTTGCCAGACACTTGCCCGGATTGCTGACAAACTCACTCTGCACATAGTCGCCACGGTCAATCACGAAGCTGAAGCCCTTATCCTGCGTGACCTTCAGCGTCTGGATATTTCGGCTCAGGTCATTCGGATTGCCGTAACGGTTCATGCCGCTGCGGGTATAATCATTCAGCGGCGCGTACGGAATACTGTAGACCACAAAGGTCTGATCGCCTTTGTACTCGAATGCATTGCCGGTGACCAGTGCTGCCTGGGATTCCGAAACCCAGCGTTCGTCTACTTCTCTGAGATATTTGGTTGCAAGATTCATTCCACCTGCCATAATTTAAATCCTCCTAAGAATTAATAAGAATTGAAGCCTTTCATGAAAAGGTCTTCGGGTTCATTTGCGGGGCCTTCGGCAGCTGCCACTACCGGGGCTCTCGCTGTGTTTTCTGCATTCTGCCTCAACGTCGCAATCTCCTGCTGCAGTGCAGAAATCTGATCTGCTTGCTTCTGCAGCATCATCGATTCATACACACGCAGAGGAGGCAGCTCACTCTGCATGCATGCCTGATAAATGTCTTCAGGCAATTCCTTACCTACAACTTCCGGATGTGCCTCAGCCAACTCCTGCCACTCGGCATAATAGTCTCTGGGCTGCACAACCATACCGGGCAAAGGCCGGTCCTCTTCAGAACCTGCAGTTTCTTCAGGTACTTCTGCTTCTCCCTGCTCTGCAGGCTCTTCAGCAGAAAGCCCGGCAGCGGAAGCATCTTTCGCTTCTTCTGTCGGGCTTTCCGTTTTCACTTCTGTTTCTTCCCCACCGGTTTCTGCTGCTTCTTCCGGGGTGGGGTCCGGGGATGGAACCTGTACAGCTGCTTCCTCGTGTACTGCTGTTTCTGCTCCTGCTCCTTCAAGCGCATGTTCCAGTTGTTCATCCATTTTTCTTTTTATTCCTCCATAATTACTTAATCAGCGCTCTTTGCGCTGTCTTCGGCAAATCATTGTATTTTGCCTGCATACTGGTTGGTAACTGGGCTATTTTCTTTGCAGCGTCCAGTTCACTGCCGATTACATGACCAATGTCCTCACCTCCTTTACCTGTCTCCGGTGCTGAAACCGGCAGATTCGCCTCTTTCCTCAAACTCTCAATCAGCTCCTGTTTGCGAGTAATCAGTTTATCCGGCATTCGCTCCAGATATTCGATAATGTTCAGCGTTCCATCACGTCTGAGGTTATCTAACGTCTGTACCATAGCTATTTCGGAATAATACGTTGTCGCACCTACATCTACGGAGATATTCAGCCAGAGATGCTTGAAAACGGAGAAGTCAAACTCTTCAACTACTCTCCTGCTTACCTTTGTGCTTGCCGGTTTACCCGTCATGGGGTCAATCAACTGTTTGCCGTCAGCACCGAGTACCGGTTCTTCCACCGTTTTCTCTCTAACGATAGGTCTTTTCCCGTAATATGTGCCCATCATATCCAGCAGGATGGCACCGATGTCTTCCACCCATTCATGCAGCCCTGCCCTCGTATTTTCCAACGGCACTTCAGAAGCATTCTGCAGTACCATCAGAGCTGAAGTGTTGTCCGGTCTCACGCTTCCCATCTGGGCATCGGTGGCTCCCAGACATTCCTTTGTGTATGCCATACACAAATCAATTGCCTGAATGATCTGGGCAGACATGTTTGCTGCCGGGATGGTCGAAATAACCTCTCCGATCTGCTGCCCGGGCTGCAGATTCCTTACACCGATTGCAGTTCCGACCTCGTTACTTATGTTTGGAATTAAATCTGCATTGTATATCTTGGTCGGGAATGCCTGGGTCTGCAGGTGCCTGAACACCATTGCCATCATCTGGTTGATGAAGATCTGATTCGGGATTATCTCAGTCACGAGTGCACGCCCATGATACTGATTGCGTTGTTTCTGCCAGTTACCCCAGGCAAGAGGATATCTACTCAAGCCGGTGTCAACATCCTCAAAGATATTGCAGTGACGTGTAGCTTTCGTCACATGCACAGTCTGCACCTTTCTGATCTCTACAAGCCCTGTTTTTGGA
>CACYYN010000063.1:0-3843 GCA_902778665.1 Oscillospiraceae bacterium
CTGACAACAGACGATGTTTCTGTTGCGGCGACTTACCTGCTGGCAATTGTCGGCTTCATGATCCTCGTTCGGATTTCACTGCCCATGAGCAGATATCGGGCCGGTGTGCTGGCCGGCTGCATAATCGGCCTTGCACTTTGCGCGGCACTGTTCAGCGACCTGTTTTTCATGAACCGCCTCTCCTTGCAGTGCCTGCTTCTTCTGATCGTATTTGCTATCACCACGGAGCCGATTCTTCGTTATCTGACCATGTTTTTTGGCTGGATAGAGAGAGTTATGGAGCGCCGATGGGAAAAGAAAGCGGTTGAGGCGGAGAAATAAGGGATTCAATATTGAGAGGGGCTTTCTCTTGAGAGCCTCTTTTCCGTGAGAAATTGTGCAATATACGATTAAAATAGACGCGATAAAACATGTTTAACAACTTGTTCACACCTCTTTTAGCACTCTCGACTTGACAGTGCTAAAAGAGGTGGTATAATTACTTCATCAAAGGAAGAATAGAAGACAGAAGTCTTCCGTGCAGAAAGAGGTATTATAGATGAATGAAGTAAATCGGCCAAAAAAACCGCTGGCGCTTTTTTATTGCATCGCAGCAGCTGTGATTCTCCTGATCAACCTGATCGTCATGCCGATGATTGCGGAAAAAGAGGTCGAAACCGTCGACTACGGAAAATTCATGTCTATGACGGAGAATAAAGAAATCGGCCTCGTGGAGATTACATCCAATCAGATTATTTTTACCAATAAGGACCAGACCAAGTTCTATAAAACCGGCCTGATGAATGACCCAAACCTGACGGAGCGGCTGTATAATGCCGGGGCACAGTTCTCCTCACAGATCATTGAGGAGACATCTCCCTTCCTGACACTGCTGCTCAGCTGGGCACTGCCGATCATTGTTTTCATTGCTATCGGACAGTTTATGAGCCGCAAGATGATGGATAAGGCAGGCGGCGGCCCGGGATCTCTGATGTTCAACATGGGCAAGTCCAATGCGAAGGTTTATGTCAAGTCCTCCGACGGTATCCACTTCAGCGATGTGGCAGGAGAGGAAGAAGCAAAAGAGAATCTGGCTGAAATTGTGGAATATCTGCATGACCCGGCCAAATATCAGGAGATCGGTGCTTCCATGCCGAAGGGCGTGCTGCTTGTAGGCCCTCCGGGCACGGGCAAAACGATGCTTGCAAAAGCCGTCGCCGGCGAGGCAAACGTTCCGTTCTTCTCCATGTCCGGCTCTGAATTTGTGGAGATGTTTGTCGGTATGGGCGCATCCAAAGTGCGTGATCTTTTCCGGCAGGCAAAGGAAAAGGCTCCCTGTATTGTTTTCATTGATGAGATTGATGCCATCGGCAAGAAGCGGGGCGGCCAGTATGGCGGCAATGATGAGCGGGAACAGACTCTCAATCAGCTCCTGACAGAGATGGACGGGTTTGAGGGTAACACCGGTGTGGTTATTCTGGCGGCAACCAACCAGCCTGACAGCCTCGACCCTGCACTGACAAGACCCGGCCGTTTCGACCGGCGTGTGCCGGTGGAGCTGCCGGATCTGAAAGGCCGCGAGGACATTCTGAAGGTTCATGCCAAAAAGGTGAAGATTGCGGAAGACGTCGATTTTGAAAAAGTGGCACGGATGGCATCCGGTGCGTCCGGTGCAGAGCTTGCCAACATCGTTAACGAGGCAGCTCTCCGGGCAATCCGCAACGGACGAAAGCTGGTTACGCAGGCCGATCTGGAAGAGAGCATTGAGGTTGTCATTGCCGGTTATCAGAAGAAAAACGCCATCCTTACCGATGCGGAAAAGAAAATTGTTGCCTATCACGAAATTGGCCATGCCCTTGTGGCAGCCATGCAGACGCATTCTGCTCCGGTGCAGAAAATCACCATTATCCCCCGTACTTCCGGAGCTCTCGGCTACACCATGCAGGTGGAAGAAGGCAACCATTACCTCATGACGAAGGAAGAACTGGAAAACAAGATCGCCACACTGACCGGCGGACGTGCGGCGGAAGAACTGATTTTCGGGTCCGTGACGACAGGGGCATCCAATGACATTGAGCAGGCAACCAAGCTTGCACGTGCCATGATCACCCGCTACGGCATGAGCGATGATTTTGATATGGTTGCCCTGGAAACCGTCACAAACCAGTATCTGGGCGGTGACACGTCTCTTGCTTGCTCTGCAGAGACGCAGACAGAGATTGACCGCAAGGTCGTTGAACTGGTGAAAAAACAGCATGAAAAAGCTTGTCAGATTCTTACGGAGAACCGTGAAAAACTGGATGAGCTGGCAGGCGTCCTCTATGAGAAGGAGACAATTACCGGCGAAGAGTTCATGGATATTCTGAACGGAAATACTGCAGCGTAATACACAAGCGGGGTCTCCGCAATATAATGCAGGCCGGTCTGCTTTATGGCAGACCGGCCTGAAATCTCTCCAAAGGTGGGTTATTTCTTCTTTTTCGCATACAGAGCGTATTGTTCGGCAGTTTTCGGAAGCCCCATCTGACAGAGCTTGGCGTAAACATGCTCACGCACGTCATTCGTGGTGATGATTTCTGTTTCACGGCTGAGCTGAGCAAAAACTTCATCCGCTATGTAGGATGCCATGTGCCTGGAAAGCTCCTCTTCCGGGGTGTCGACATTGGCTTTCAGAATACTCCTGACAACCTTTTCCGTGTCATAGAGCATGATCATTCCGTTCCTTTTTGTAACATTCATGTATGTGCCTCCTCTTGTCATTTTTTAGCTTATGACAGCATCATATCATATTCTCAAAAAATTGCAATAAGGAAAATCAAGATGTGATCAGACTGCCCTGCCGGAGCATTGTGTCAGCCAATTTTGCCATTTCTTCTGCCGATTCCGGGCAGGAACGGTTGACCCAGGCACGAATCAGCCCTGCACAACCGAAAACGGCAAAGCTGTAGTAGTAATCAAAAACACTGTCATCCAGATGAATGCGGAGTTCCGCCCAGATATTCCGGCATTTGTCATGAAGCACACCGTTGAGCCTGTGCAGAAAATTCATGTCTCCGTTGGCACTCAGCAGGACCCGGCACATTTCCTGGTTTTCTTCGATCAGGGTGAACAGATCGGTCAGAATTGGCCTGGTTTGATACTCTGCAACATCTGCGCTATGCAGTGCAATAATCCGGTCCAAGGCGCTGAACATGTCGTCTTCTATTTTTTCTACCATGTCGAATACATCACGGTAGTAAAGGTAAAAAGTGCCTCGGTTCATATCTGCTTTTTCCGTAAGCTCTGTCACTGTGATATCCTTGATTTGTTTCTGCTGCATCAGCTCTGTGAGAGCCTGTGTCAGCAGTTTCTTTGTCCGCCGTACACGGCGGTCTTCTTTTTTGATAGTGGATTCCATGCTGTGCCTTCTTTCTCAACAATTGGGGAGGAATTTGTTCGATATCAGACAGACGAGGATCTGACTGACGGGTTATAAACAGAAGGGTAAAAAATTGATTATTGATTTTGATCACGCGTATTATTATAATACGAAACGTTGAGAAAGTCAACATGGTGTTGAAAAATAGAACAAGTGAGGAGAATTACATTGAAAGGATTTGCAAAATGGCTGGTACGTCACCGTGTTGCGGTGATTATCCTGTGTCTGTTGCTGCTGATCCCCTCCGTCATGGGAATGGCAGCCACGAAAACAAAATATGATCTTCTGTATTATCTGCCGCAGGACCTTGAAACCGTAAAAGGACAGGAAATTCTGTTGCAGGATTTCGGAAAAGGAGCATTCTCCCTGCTGGTGACCGATGGATTGACACCGGTTCAGCAGGCAGAGCTGGAAGAGAGCCTGAAAGAAATTCCTCATGTGGATAC
>CACYYN010000063.1:3879-4229 GCA_902778665.1 Oscillospiraceae bacterium
CCGGAAGAAATCCGCAGTATCTTCCAAAATGGAGACTGCATGCTGACTGCAGTGTTCTTTGACTCGTCTTCTTCCGCAGAAGAGACTATGGAAGCAATCGAAGCAATCCGTACTCTTGCCGGAGAGAAATGTTTTGTGTCTGGCCTTTCTGCTGTGGTGACGGATACCAAACAGCTCGTAGAAGAACAGGAAGCCATTTATGTGGCGATTGCAGTTGCCCTGTGCATGGTTGTTCTGATGATTACGATGGATAGCTTTCTCCTTCCGATTATCTTTCTGCTCTGTATTGCAGTAGCTGTTTTGTGGAACTTTGGTACAAACTATTTCCTCGGGGAGATCAGCTACATCAC
>CACYYN010000064.1 GCA_902778665.1 Oscillospiraceae bacterium
TGGTTGCTGTGGTTGTGGTGCTGACTGCTGTGTTGAGGGTAAACTGACGATTCTCGGAGTCGCATTTCCGGCTTTTTGTTTACTCGTTGCCATAGTGTTGCCTCCTTAGTGGAATTTGGGGCGAGAGCTGCATCTGCCACGGATATACAGCAGAAGCGACTCGGATTCATGAAATCCTGTGCCAGCTGTGGAAGGCACTTTTTCAGGGTGCACTGGTACATCGTGGTGCCATTATAGCACAAGATACTTTAACATTTCAAGAGCTTGATGCAAAAATAACTACAATTTTTCTCTTGAAATCCGAGACGAGTGCATTTATAATGGATAACACATCATATCGGACGGATGACTCTCACGCTTCCACACCGATGATGGTCACAATCTTATGAGGAGGGATGCCTTATGCGGACTTATGGGCTTACCATGCTTCCGGACAATGGCAGCATCGTGCCTGTTCTCATGCCGTTTTATACAGCAGATGCGCACAACTCCCTTGAGCGTGGATCGCGGCCATACAGCGTTGTCGAGATTCTCAGGGAGGTATTCAGCGAGGATTTTTTCAAGGCAATCCAATGTTACATGGACCGCTGCCCGGAAGGCGCGGCGAAAGCGATAGGAGTAGACGAGGCCAGGAATTTTAAGCTGCTTTGGCTTTCAGAACCGAAGGTGGAGAGTTCACTCAAACAACCGGCATGCACGACAGCGGTCGATCTTGTCTTCAAAGCAACGGTCGAAGCTATGGTGCCGTGCAGCATGCTGGCGAAGACTGAAGGAAACGGTGAACAGCAGGAAGCGGCTGTTATGGAAAAGCGGCATTATACTGCGGATTACCGGATGCGTTATTATATAGGGTTATGGCACAAGAACTGCAGCGCGCCTGCGATTGCTCCTGCAACTTATTTTCCGAAGGATGAGATCACGGAGCAGAAGACAGCGATCACGAACCAGTATCTGCTTCCCATCATGTACGCCGAGGATTACGTCAAGGCCGGGCGGAGAATGCTGGAACGTTACTATCCGGAGGCTCTGGATAGACCGACTGCTGTGGACGGAATGGAGCTTGCGAGACGGATGCAGTTGGAGGTACGCCGGGTCCGTTTCGAACAGGGAAGTGATATTCAGGGACGTATCTATTTTGACTGGACCTGGGTGAAGCTGCGTGACGAGAGTGGGAACATCAGGAAGGAAAAGATCCCTCCCATGACAATCCTGATCAATACAGATCTCTGCCCTACGCCGGAGATCGAGAATAGCACGGTCATCCATGAATGCTGCCATGTTTTTCTCGACCTGCCGTTCTTCAAGCTTCAGATGCTGAGCGGGAAGCCATTCACATCCTACACAAGCAGAAAGCGGAAAAAGAAGGGATTTACAAGGGACAACGGCCCCATCGACTGGATGGAGCTACAGGCGGAGAAACTCCCGGCCTATGTCCTGATGGAGGAGTCCAACACGAAAAAGGAGATCGAACGGCTTCTGAAGATGCGAGGCGGTGGCCGTTCCCCGGAGAATATCTTCTGGACCGTATGCCAGCTTGCCTCCATCTTTAAGGTATCCCGCTCCATGGCGAAGTACCGGATGATCGAACTGGGGTATCCGGAAGCGGAAGGTGTATACTGCTATATCGATAATGTCCGTATTCCGGACTACGGCTGCTCCGGGACATGGGAGAGAGGACTTACCTACGCCATTGCGCTGAAAGACGCCGGAGCCCTCCTGCGCGAATCCAGTACGTTTGCAGAAGCCCTGAACAGCCGGTGTTATACTTATGTGGAGGGGCATTTCTGCCTGGATGTGGAGCAGTATGTCTACCGGGATTACCGCCAGATCGCCAGGCTGACAGCATACGCCCGTCATCATATCGAGGAATGCTGTATCTCGTTTACCGTTCAGGGCCGCTATGCAAATACAGTCTATGAGGACGCGCAGGCGGCGAGGAAGAAAGAGGTCAAGGATAAATACCAGAGCCGCCATGGTCTGGGAGCAGAGCCTGGAACGAAAGCGCGGATCAAGGAAAATGAGCTCTTTGCGCAGGATTCGAGGATTTGGGCACGGCTGAAAATGCGGATGCCGGAGGGAATCGGTGAGGCAGTTCAGCTGATCCTTGATGAGAAGGGCATCACACAGATGGAGCTTGCGATGCGCCTTGGGGTGAGTCGGGCAGCATGGAGGAAATGGTGCGCGGAGCGAATGTCCCTTCGGCATATCGTAGCCATCTGCATCGCCCTTGATCTGCGAGCGGACATCGGCCAGGAGCTGGTGAGGCTGGCCGGTCACACCTTTCTGCACAATGATGAGCACGATCTTCTGTATGCCATGCTTTTTGAAACCAGGGATCTCACAGTTAGCAGGGCAAATGAAATCATGCGGCAGAAGAAAATGGCACCCCTGACCGCAGGGCAGGATGAAGAGATAGCCTGCTGAGGAGCAGGGATAGAACTGAATAATAGATTGGAACGGCCGGATGCTTGCTGAATCGCAGGTGTCCGGTCTTTTTTTGCGCCATTTTTTGGCACCTGCCTGATGATGCAGCAGTACATACACGAGCCATATATCAGCAGATTATTCAAAAAACTTTTCCGGAAATGGCACCTACGGGGGTGCCACGTTTTTGGACTGTTTTTACTCTGTTTTATGGTTAAAACACTATATATAGCCGAGACGGTGAATAAAAACACAAGATATTGACTTCTGAACCTTCGATTCTTGGCACCCCCGTGGGTGGCTGAAACGGTCTTCGATGAAATGTACTATAGGCGCATAAGGTTTGAGCATCTGAGGATAACAGTTCAAACATAAAAAACTGAAAGGAGGGAGCCCATGGCAAGCAGAAATATGACCATGTTGTATGGCCTAGGCGGAAGAATCCGTGAGACCAGAGAACAGCACGGACTGTCGCTTACCGATCTGTCTGTTGCTGTGGGCTCCGATAAATCCGCGCTTTCGAAGATCGAGAAGGGGGAGCGGGTGCCTAATCTGGAAACCATTGGCAGATTGGCCGACGAGTTGGATGTTCCAATGACGGTATGGTTTCAGGAGACAGCATCATCGAATACCAATAGCATGAAGCAGTTTATGACAGCAAAACAAAGCAGGCTGGACAAGCTCTCGCCGGAGCAACTGTCCAACCTGCAAGTGCTGATCAACCAGGCACTTTCTATGGCAGGGGTGTGAGTCAATTCGCCCCTGCTTTCTTTAATCGATTCCTTACCGGCTCGCCGTTATCATCCACGAGTTCCATGATATCTGGCAGATCACAGTCAAGCTTGGAACAAATACGAACGAGCATCTCAGTGGTGATACTCTCGCCCTTACCCAACTTTGCCATAGAGGAAGAACTGAGGCCCGTAATCTCGCGCAGCTTTTGTTTATTCATATTTCGGTCTAACAGTAAATGCCAGAGTGGTCTATAGCTTATATGCAAAACGGTTCTCCTTTCAATTCTCTCCGGATCTCTGATCCCAACTCCAGCCGAAGAGCTCTCCACCATTTTCACACAGATACAGTACCTGGTTGGAATTCAGATGTATGTCGATTTTCTCTGGACTCTTTGGGGACTGACAAGAGTACCCTTTGATGGTCAGTTTATGCAGGAGTATGCAGATAATCGCTACGTCAGGCTTGATGCCTACAAGAAATTAGGGTAAGGAGGGCATCGATATGTTTGCAGGAATTATTGCCGGTATTACCTGGGCGGTCGAGACAATCATACTCGGAATTGCTCTCGCTATGACGCCGTTCGTATCTACTGAACAGGCTGTTTTGCTGGCACCTTTTGTCAGCACATTTCTCCATGATGCTTTCTCTGCAATTTGGGCTTGTATTTTTAACGGAGTAAGGGGAAAGCTCCCTGCACTGGTAAGGGCTCTGAAGACAAAGAGTGGAAAATATGTTATTCTTGCTGCTGTAATCGGCGGCCCAGTTGGAATGACAGGTTATGTCCTTTCCGTTGCTAATATGGGGGCCTCCATCGGTGCCGTTGCTTCCGCCATTTTCCCTGCCATCGGAGCGGTGCTTGCATATTTCTTCTTGAAAGAAAAAATGCAGTGGTATCGCTGGGTGTTCCTGATTCTTAGTCTTCTCGGTGTGTATGGATTGTCATATAGCCCGGACATCAATATCACAAATTTCTGGCTCGGATTTGTAGGAACTCTT
>CACYYN010000065.1 GCA_902778665.1 Oscillospiraceae bacterium
ATGGAACAAGTTCAACTCGCCGGTTCGACCGAAGAGCGCATCACAGGCTTCGGCAAGCAACAGGACAACCTGATCATCTTCAAAGAGGGTTCCGTAGGCAAAACCACATTGGGTGTGCAGGAGATAAACGGCAGGATTATGATTGACATGCCGTATATCCCGATCAATGCATCGATAGGATGTGATTTACCGTGGAGTATTCAGCTGGTGGAAAACAACCTGGTCTTTGCCAACCGGAACGGGATCTATACCATTCTGGATACGTCTTTCGCCAACGAGAACAATATTGTCGGCATCAGCAGAAAAATCAACGGTTCTATTGAAAAACCGGGGTATCTGGCAGATGTGGGGAGGAACGGGGACGCTCGCTCGCAGAGCGAAGCAAGTGGCTCGGGAAATGAGCCTTCTTCCACGATTTCAGATGTCTATCCGAGCTCAAATAAGAGAGAAAACAGTTGGATGGGAGAAGACGTGGTGTGTTCGTGCGATGATGGGACGCATTATTATTTGACAGCAGGAGGGCACACCTGGGCATGGAACTATGAGCTCTCCGGATGGAAAGACCCTTCCTGGTTTCTTCTCACCAATACGAATGCCGTGGCATTGATTTGTGAGAGTGGAGAGCTCTATCATCTGAATGGGGTTGGCAGTGTATCAGGCCTGCAGGATGAATTTAATGATTATGGAGAGCCGATTGAGAGAATGTTCCGTTTTCCGACCATGAATTTCGGCAGCTATGACTGCCGGAAAAATGTGAACTCGGTCATTGTCACATTGGGGGCTTATGAGCATGAGGACACGGAGCTCTGGTATGTGACGGATTATGAGGCCAGAAAAGATCTCACTAATCTGCATGTGGTTGATGCAGCGGAATATGACGATGAGCGTATGGTCGGCACCAGGCCGGACAGCACAAGAGTACCGGCAGTATTCAGAAGGAGACCCATGTGCAGACGTGTCCTGCACTTCACCATGAAGCTGGTAAATGCAAATCTGAACGAAGACTTTGAACTCGTCGGGGCGCAGGTGTTTTATAATTTGCATGGACGGTTGCGGTGAAATGGCAGCCTAATGTCTATGTTGGGCTTCGTCGCGGGATTACGAGAAAGGAGAAAAAATGGACGAAGAAAAGAAGAATCTTGAAACCCTCGGTGGTTTATGCAGCCACATGCTGTCATCCCCGATGCCCACATCGGATGATCTGCGGGATGCTCTGCTGGAACTGTGTGTCAAACCAACGTGTGCTGCAGCCATCGTTTACGGTATGATACAGAAAGCCGCCAAGGGTGATACCTCGGCGGCCAAGTTTATTAAAGAGATTAACGGAGAAGGTCCTTCACTTGATGAGAATGGCATTACCGATCTGCATTCCCTCAGCGATGTGGTTCTCTGCCGCCTGGCAGGCTTCACGCTGGAGAAGCTGATGCAGAGTGAGAATTGATCGACGTTGTTGTGATCACTCGCTCAGCATCTTTGTCAGCTTTGGGAAGCGAGCTTCAAAAGTGAACACCCGGTCAATCAATTTACCGAAGAAGGCGATGAGCGGCGCATTAATAAACGTAATCAGGATTGTGCCGGGGCCAAACCCATGGAATCCTCCTGTCAGGGTAAACGCCAGCACGGCAGAAAGCAGCAGCATCACAATATCGTTGGCAAGCTTAACCCGGTTGATATCCAATTTGAACCGGTCGGCAATTTCGCGGACAAGAAGCTCATAAATGGCAATCGGCAATGAGGTCCGAAAAACAAAAGCAATAGACAGGGATGTGAATGCTGCCCCAAAAACAAAAGCGGCAATTCTCACCCACAGGTTTTCAAAAGCCCCGTTACCGCCCAGCAACAGAAACCAGAAATCAATACATAGCCCAGAGATGACAGCCGTTCCGAATGAGAGCAGATACTTCCAGCGAAAGCGGGCCGTAACAATACACATAAAAAGCAGAAGGACTCCCTGCCAGATATACTCAGAAGTTCCCTGCGTAAACCACGGGAGCCGGTCACGAAGGGCAACATGAAAAATATAAGGAGGTGCCGCAATCATGGACAGGCCGAAGTTTGCCTTCGTGCACAGGCACACCCCGAGGGCGCACCCCACTATCCCGATCACCCACGCGATCTCATTCATTCTGTCGATTTTTTTCATATTCACGTATTCTCCCGGATCATGGTGTTTCCTACTGCGAAATGCCAATAAAGCTGGATGATTATAATCCTAAATACAAAATCCTGTAAAGAAGAAATTTTATGAATAACGATTTGCTTGCCGAGCTGGCTCGAAGAGAGCTTGCCCGGCGTTATTATTCGGAATATTTAGCGTACGCTTAAGAAAAACGAGTGGCAACATTACCCACTCGTTCTTCTGTATCAGCAAGATTTATTTATCCGATACGACCAGCTGCAGCACATCCGGCCTTGCGTAATGTCCTACTGCATCGTGCTCCATTTTACATGCTGCTGGAAGATCCATGTCCAGTTCAGCATATATTATCGTCTCTTCATCCCATACCGGATCCGTAACATAATGTCCAAACGGGTCTATGATACAGCTGCCGCCACGGCACACGATATCGGGTAAAGCTTCTATATCGGCTCTGGTATTCAGATCCTTTGGGTAAGACTCCTTTTTGATTATCATATCGGCATTGATATAATAGCATTTGCCTTCTATCGCTATGTGCCGGATAGTTGCCTGCCATTCCGGGTTATCGTTTGTATTTGGCGAGATATAGATCGTTATTCCCTTCTGATACAGTGCAACTCTGGCAAGCGGCATATAGCTTTCCCAGCATATAAGGCTTCCTATAGGGCCCCAAGGTGTTTCCGTTATGGGAAAATAATGTTTATCCGCGTCTCCCCATACAAGTCTTTCCGAACCTGTAGGTTTTAGTTTGCGATGCACTTTATAGGTCCCGTCCGGTTCGAAGATGACATTGCTATTGTACAACGTGCCTCCGACTGTATCTCTCTCTGAAAATCCAATGCTGATATATGCATTGTACTTTTTTGCTGCATTCGCGAGCTGAATGAACTCATCGCCGGCTGCCACGACGGAAGCGTCATAATATCTTTTCCAATCTTTCCTGCCGGGCTCTGTTCTCTTACCGACACTGAATCCGAAGTTCATGCCAACGGGATATCCGGGAACAAAAAGTTCAGGGAATACTATAAGTTCCGCTTTGTTTTGAGCTGCCTCATCAATATAAGCCAAAGCCTTTTTCAGGCTTTCCTGCTTATTGAACAGAACCGGTTCAGCCTGAACCAAAGCAATGTGACATGTATGCTTTTCTAAATCTCTCATTGTGAGCCTGCACTCTCCTTTATCAAACTGGAAGTTGTCGAAAAAATACGCTCTGTTATTCGTAAAACCCCTGAATGAGTAAGCCTTATACCGCCTCTTCCGCCAGAGTGCTCATACCGCAGAACGTTTCTGTCTTCTTCTTGTAGCGAACCAGCACAACGAGCTCATAGACCAACA
>CACYYN010000066.1 GCA_902778665.1 Oscillospiraceae bacterium
TAAACCAGTATGAAAATTACCCCTTCTGGGCAACCTTCTTTACCAGGCTGGGATTCCGCGTGGTTCTTTCTCCGCCGTCCAGCCACAGGCTTTATGAGGGAGGGATGGAAAGCATCCCGTCAGAGTCTGAATGTTACCCGGCAAAGCTTGCCCACGGACATGTGCAGTGGCTGATCAACCACGGGATTAAAACGATTTTCCACCCCTGTGTGTTTTATGAGCGGCAGGAGAGTTCCACTGCTCAGAACCACTACAACTGCCCGATCGTCGTGTCCTACGCGGAAAACCTGAAAAACAATGTGGAGCCGATCACCCGGGGAGAAGTGCACTTTATCCGTCCGTTCATTGCCTTTTCCAGCGAGAAGACCGCTGCAGAACGCCTGATTGAGGTCTGCCGGGAGGAGTGGGACATTCCCGAAGGCGAGGTCCGGAAGGCAGTGCGGGAGGCATGGCAGGAGCAGGCCAGAGCAAAGAATGACGTGAAGGAGAAGGGCCGCGAAGCGCTGCGCTGGATCGAGGAGAACGGAAAATCCGGTATTGTGCTGGCAGGCAGGCCTTATCATGTGGATCCGGAGATCAACCACGGAATACCGGAGATGATCACCTCCTACGGGCTTGCCGTGCTGACGGAAGACAGCCTGCCCATGCTGGAAAAGCCGGAGCGTCCGCTTCGTGTGGTCCGCTTCGTGTGACGGACCAGTGGGTATATCACTCCCGCCTCTATAACGCTGCAGAATTTGTGCGTTCGCGGGAGGATCTGGAACTGGTGCAGTTCAATTCCTTCGGTTGCGGGCTGGACGCTGTGACGACAGACCAGGTGAGCGAGATTCTGGAAGGCAGCGGAAAAATGTACACCGTGTTGAAAATTGACGAGGTCAACAACCTCGGTGCCGCCAGAATACGGATCAGAAGCCTGCTCTCTGCCATGGTGCAGCGGAGAGAAAAGGGCATCGTGCCGCACAAGGCGGATACATCATACCACAGGGCAGTCTTCAGTGAACAGATGCAGCGGGAGGGCTGGACGATTATCGCCCCGCAGATGAGCCCGATCCATTTCGGGATTGTTCAGCCGATTTTTGAGAAACACGGATACCATGTGGTGGTGCTGGAAAACGACAACCGCTCCGCCATTGATATGGGGCTGAAATTTGTCAACAACGATGCGTGCTATCCGTCCATTATAACGGTCGGGATGATTATGGACGCGGTGTTGTCCGGGCAGTATGATACCGACAGGCTTGCCATCATGATGACCCAGACGGGAGGATGCTGCAGGGCAAGCAACTATGTGGGCTTCATCAGAAGAGCACTGGACAAGGCGGGAATGGGGCATATCCCCGTTATTTCCCTGAATGTTAACGGGATGGAGAAAAACCCGGGGTTCAAGCTGTCACTGCCCATGCTTGCGGATGCGGGCAAGGCAATTGTCTACGGCGATCTGCTGATGCGCTGTCTCTACCATGTGCGGCCCTATGAGAAAGAGAAGGGCTCTGCCGATGCACTGCACAGAAAGTGGGAAAAGGCAGCCATCGAGTCCATCACGGGAGAGCATGCCGGCTGGAGCAGCTACCGGAAGGTCTGCCGAGGCATTGTGGAGGACTTTGACTCTCTTCCGATCCATGAAGACATGCGGAAGCCGAAGGTGGGCATTGTGGGCGAGATTCTGGTGAAATATATGCCCCTTGCCAATAACCGGCTGGTGGAACTGCTGGAAAAAGAAGGCGCCGAAGCGGTAGTGCCGGACCTGATGGATTTTCTGAATTACAGCGTTTATAACTCCGACTACAGACATAAATATCTCGGCAAAGGCGTAGCCTCGCAGATGATTGCGGATGTGGGGGTAAAGACCATATACGCCATCAGAAAACCTGCATTGGACGCACTGAAAAAGAGCCGGCGTTTTGCGCCGCCTCCCAGAATACAGGAGATAGCCGAGCTGGCCAAGCCCCTGCTGTCCATCGGAAACCAGTATGGAGAAGGATGGTTTTTAACCGGAGAGATGGCCGAGCTGATCTCTTCCGGCACACCGAACATCGTGTGTATTCAGCCATTTGCCTGCTTGCCCAACCATGTGGTGGGAAAGGGCGTAATCAAAGCACTGAAAACCCGGTATCCGGAGGCAAATGTGGTGGCTGTAGACTATGATCCGGGCGCTTCGGAGGTCAACCAGCTGAACCGCATCAAGCTGATGCTGTCTTCCGCACAGAAGGCGCTGGCAGAGCAGCAACAGTGATTTACAGAATGTTTCTACTAGGGTAACCGTTTGTTCACACACGTAACGGGATTTTCATGTAAGGTAGAGGCAGATATATGAAGGAACAGTTTTTGAGAGCAGGTATGCTTCTCGGCGAAGAGGCACTGGAAAAGCTTGAAAAAAGCCATGTGGCGGTTTTCGGCCTGGGGGGCGTCGGCTCCTGGTGTGCAGAGGCTCTGGCCAGAACGGGAATCGGCACCCTGACACTGATTGATTGTGATGACTATTCCGTCAGCAACATCAACAGACAGTCGGAGGCACTCTGGAAAAATGCAGGCAGGCCGAAGGCTGAGGTGATGGCGGAACGGGTTCTGGAGATAAACCCAAAGATCCGCGTAATGCCGCGAAAAGAGCTCTACAATGCCGAGAACCGGGAAAGGTTTTTCCCCCCACAGGGAGACGTCGGTTACACCTTCGTGGCGGACTGCATAGATCTCGTTTCCTGCAAGCTGGACCTGATCGAAACCTGCAGGGCGCGAAGCATCCCGATCGTCTCCTCCATGGGAACCGGGAACAAAGCCGATGCGCAGCTTCTGCAGATAACGGACATTTCCAAAACCTACGGAGATGCACTGGCACGGGTGATGCGGAAGGAACTGCGCACAAGGGGAATCGAGCATCACCCCGTGGTGTTTTCGCCGGAAGAGCCTATACAGCCGCTGCAGGTGGAGACGCCCCCTCCGGGAAGGAGGAGCGTGCCGGGCTCGCTCTGCTGGGTGACGGCTTCAGCCGGAATGCTGCTGTGCCAGTATATTGTTCTGAAAATAATCAAAAATTGATGATAAAGGAGATTTTTGATCCATGAAGCAGACACGTAAGATCCTGGCAGCCGTGCTATGCACGGTGATGATGCTCTCTCTGTGTGCGTGCGGGACGCAGAACAGGAACACGGGCAGCGGAGAAGGATATGCCTCGCAGACATCGGCAGCCTATCAGACCAACGAAACCGCCATCTACGATTACGATGAAGCTGCGGTGGCAGCGATGAATTACGGCGGGTTTGCGCCTGCACCGATGGCTGCCGCCGGAACATCCATGACAAATGCCAAAGCGCAGAGTGAGAGCACAGGAGCAGAGCAGCAATCTGACTCTGCAGATGACCTGAACCCGGAGAAAATTATCTATTCCGGAGACGCCACCGTTGAAACAACCGAGTTTGACGGTACGCTCGGCGCACTGGAGAATCTGATTGAAAGCTGCGGCGGCTGGATTGAGTCCAGCAGTGTGAACGGGTCCAAATATGCCAGCATTTCCAGAGGGACGGCCGGAAACAGAAGCGCATCCTATACCGTGCGTGTCCCGAACGAAAAATTCAGCGCAGTGATGGGAGAACTCTCCTCTCTCGGCAACATCCCTTACAGCCATGTCTATACCGAAAATGTGACTTCCCAGTACTATGACACAAAAGCCCGTCTGGAAACCTATCAGGCGCAGGAAAAACGCCTGGTGGAGTTGCTGGACAAGGCCGAGAC
>CACYYN010000067.1 GCA_902778665.1 Oscillospiraceae bacterium
GAGTCATGGGGTTCAATGTGCAGAAAGAGTTGTGGATTCCGGTTTTCGGTGATCTTCCGGGCAAGCAGCATGCCGCATGCCTTGCCCCCGATCATCCCGGTACCGATCATGCGGGAATGGATTTCAAGATAATCGGGAGGAGTAAAATTCTTTTTGATGAGCTGACGAAGCCGCTCATCTCGAGTTAACATAATGTCACATATTCTGCTGCATTCCGCCGTTACATCTGATCCACTGTCATATTTCAGTTTCGTTTGCTGAAAAAATCGTTCCCAGCTGTCAATGTTCTGGTTTCTGTTTTCCCGTGCAGCGTCGTTCATCCGATTATAAAATCGGCTGATTTCCACCCCGTCTGACAGTTCGCAAAATTCTCCCGTGGTATATCGATACAGATGAGGGCTGAACATATTCTGAGAATACCGGTTCCAGACTTTCAGCGGACGCACATACACATTTTCGTTCTGATCTCCGGGGACTTCCGGGTAGACATCCAGAAACAACTGTGTGGTGTCGCGTATTTTTGCGATGGCATCAAAAGAATGACGGCCACGGATTACCGGGAAGTATGCTACCGTATCCAGAGAGAACAGAAATGGGCACGTAAGATGGAAGAAATCTCCCATCAGCAGATCCGTTGCCCATGCCTCCTCCAACTCTGACAGGCAGTCAAAGACGTAGAGGGCTTCCTTTCCCTCTCGCTCAATCAGGTTGTGGATGTTGACAGTGAAGGTCTCAAAACGGTGGGAAAGCTTTACGTGAATGATTCGCAGTCCCTCTTGCTCTGGGAGAATTGGCGGATGCTCCGCAAAGCGGACATAGATTACTTCCTTTCCCTCGCTGATAGACTGTTTTGCAAAAGAAGAGGCGAACAGGCGAAATTCGTCCAGCGAAGAAACCTGCCAGACCACATTGTCTCCGAGGCGGATATAATCCAATGCACGGTCCATGGACGGTATGCCTGAATTCACTTTTTCAAATGCCCCCATGATGGACGCCTCCTTTACAGGTTTGTATAGCCTTCTAGATAACGGTCAACAGCTTTTGCACACGCTCGCCCTTCTGCAATTGCCCATACAACAAGGGACGGTCCGCGGCGTATATCTCCGCAGGCAAAAACGCTGGGGTTCTCTGTTGTGTAGTCCGCTTTCCCGATATGGCCCTTTCCGTCTTCCCGCAGATGAAATGCCTTGGCTGTTTTCTCTTCCGCTCCGGAAAACCCTGCTGCAAGAATCAGCAGTCCGGCTGGGAGTGTGATTTCACTTTCACCCTGAAGCACGACAGCCGAGCAGAGGGCACCAGCTTCATCCACGAGAAGTTTTTGAATACTTGCTTCATACATACGTGGATCCTGCCCGAATAGAGCTGCAGCTTCCTCCTGTCCGTAGGCTGTTTTCTCTCCGGATGGTCGGTATGGCCAGACCCGTTCACCGGTTTTCGGGGGCTTTCGCACGAGCTGACGGACAGATTTTGCTCCCTGCCGAATCGCGGTCGCGACACAGTCGGTTGCGGTATCGCCGTTTCCGATCACAAGCACATCAAGACCTTTTGCATTTTTGCTGCTCTCCCGCCCTTCCAGCAGTGCTCTGGTGTTTTCAGACAGATAGTCCAGAGCGGATAAGACACCGGGAATGCCGGTGTCGGCATTTGCTACGGTGCGCTCCTGCCTTGCTCCGCAGGCAAGCAAAACGGCGTCATACTGCTTCAGAAGCTGAGCTGCAGGAAGGTCTCTGCCGATTTCTGTATTGCAGTTAAATAATATTCCCTCTTTTTGCATTTTCTCAGTTCGACGCAGAATAATGCTTTTCTCCAGCTTCATCGCAGGGATGCCGAACATCAGCAACCCACCCGGGAGTTCATCTTTTTCATATATTGTCACATGATGTCCGCGCTGGTTTAAAAGATCTGCTGCCGCAAGTCCTGCAGGCCCGGAACCGATAACCGCAACCTGTTTGTCTGTTCTTATGGCCGGTATCGATGGTTCAATAAAATGATGTGCCCAGGCATAGTCGGAAACAGCAAGTTCATTTTCCCGGATCGTCACAGCTGCGGACGGGTCATCCATCCCGCAGATGCAGGCATTTTCACAGAGTGCCGGGCAAACCCGCCCGGTAAATTCCGGGAAAGGGTTCGTTTTTGTCAATCTGGACAGTGCATGGCTCCAGTTCCCGGAATAGATTTCATCGTTCCACTCCGGCACAAGGTTATGGAGCGGGCATCCGAAGGATGACTGACAGAAGGGAACACCGCAATTCATGCAGCGTGCTCCCTGTTCCCGGCGCTGATCTTCCGGGAGAGAGAAATGGAAATCACTGTAATCAGATACTCTGTCCCTTGGAGCAGAGCAGGGGTTTTCTGCTCTGCGGTATTCGAGAAATCCGGTTGGTTTTCCCATAGCTGCACTCACTCCTTTTCCTTTTGAAGTGTATAGAAGGCGTCTATCTCTGCCTGTTCTCGGGATACACCCTTTTCTTCCAGCCTTGATATGGCTGAAAGCATCCGCCGGTAATCGTTGGGTACGACCTTTTTGAAAAGAGGCAGTGTCTCCTCCCAGTTGGCAAGAATCGTTTTTCCTCTGGGAGAGCCGGTTTCCATAACATGACGCTCGATCAGAGCACGAAGCTCCTGTGCGTCATATTTCGCAGTCACTGTCTCCATAGAGACAAGTTCTTTGTTCAGATGAAGATAGAGCTCGTGCCGGTCGTCGAAAACATAGGCAATTCCACCGGACATACCTGCGGCAAAGTTTTTTCCTGTCGGGCCGAGAATGACCACGCATCCACCGGTCATATATTCACATCCGTGGTCACCCACACCTTCCACAACAGCCGAAGCGCCGGAGTTGCGAACACAGAAGCGCTCTCCGGCCATTCCGTTGATAAACGCTTCTCCGGAAGTAGCGCCGTAGAGGGCTACATTGCCGATGATGATATTTTCACCCGGGTTGAGCCTGCTGTTTTTCGGAGGATGTACAATCAACCGTCCGCCGGAGAGGCCTTTGCCAAAATAGTCATTGCTGTCTCCGGACAGATGAATGGTGATCCCTTTTGGCAGGAATGCCCCGAATGACTGCCCGCC
>CACYYN010000068.1 GCA_902778665.1 Oscillospiraceae bacterium
GATACCACAGAACTGTAGAAAACGCAATATATTGTTGAAAGAACTCGGACTATTGGAACATATAAGAGCGTGTAGTTCTACTTTTGAAACTATCTAAGGATTATTCTTTGAGCGCGGATAGAGCAGACAGCACGAGACTTTTGGCCGTTGAGAGCGGATGGGATGCTTTCCATTCTTTTGAGCGCGGATAAAGCACCGAAACCGTGGTAAAACGTAGTCTCCGCGCAACCTGCTGTGCACCACGAGCGAAGGATCATCTCATCCACCGCAGCTTTCGCTGCGGTCCCCTTTCTTTTTTATCTTCCGGAGGAATCCATGAAATATACCCGCTTCTTCACCTTGTTTCTCACCTTGTGCCTCTTCCTTGCCGGAGAGGCACCCTTTGCCCATGCCCTGACTGCCCCCTCTGTCAAAGCGGAAGCCATCGTCCTGGCGGACATGGATTCCGGCAACATCCTCTATGAAAAGAATATGCACACCCGCCGTCCGCCTGCAAGCCTGACCAAGATTATGACCGGGCTTCTGGCCGTGGAGGCGGTGGAGAGAGGCGACATTGCCATGGACACCAGAATCATAGCCCCCTCCGACTGCTGGGCCGGGCTGGACTCGGACAGCAGCAATGCCGAGATCTCTCCGGGCGAGGAGATGGACTTTGGGGACTATCTCTACTGTGCTATGGTCAAGTCTGCCAACGAAGCCTGCAATGTGATTGCAACTGCGGTAGCGGGAAACATCCAGAACTTTATTAACCGGATGAATACCCGGGCTGCCGAGCTGGGGGCGAAAAACACCTACTTCTCCGACACCAACGGCCTCTCAGACACGGGCCATTACACCACGGCCTATGATCTCTTTCTGATTTCCCGGGAGGCCATGAGCCACCCGCTCTTTGTGGAGATTTCAGACACGCTCTCTTACGAGATCGCCCCTACCAACATTCACAAGCAGACCCGGGTACTGAAAAATCACCGCAGAGAAAAATGACATGCATCTGCTGGCAGTCGTACTGGGCTGTGACGGATTGCTGAATACCGGGGTAGAGTCATACGGCAATTTCTCCGGCACGATTAATCTGTACAACTGGGGCTTCCGGAACTTTTCCTATCGGACGGTTCTTTCCTACGGTGAGGTCCTCACACAGGCTCCTGTCCAGTATGCTGTCGGCAACAGTCCGGCTCTGCTGCGTTCTACCGAAGAAATCACCCTGCTGCTGCCGAAAGACATCAGCTGGGACGACATTCAGATTACTCCGGAGGTGAACTTTAAAGAACTCTCTGCCCCGATCCCGGCAGGAACCGTGCTGGGCACGGCACAGATCATAATCAGCGGTCAGCCCTACACCACCGTCCGTCTGGCTACGGCCGAAGCCGTGGAACTGGACAAAGAGGCCTATTACAAGGCAAAGCTGCAGGAAACGCTGCGCATCCCCTGGGTAAAGCCCGCCCTCGCAGCACTTGCACTCATCATACTGGTTCTGCTCTTCTCTATCCTGCGCTTCCGGGCGATGCGCAGACGCCACCTGATGGAGCGGCTGGAGGCAGAGGAACAGCGACAGCTTCAGAAACAGCGGGAGGAGAGCCTGGCAAAAAGCAGGGAAGTGCAGGAGGACATGATGCGCTTCCGGGAAACGCTGCCCGAAGAGGAGAAGAAGGCAATCCCGCCGACGGAGCGATACCGTGTTACCGGAATTGATACCTCTTCAGACTGGGAAAAAGATCCCGATGAAAGCATCGCCGCTCTTTTTGAAGATCACAACAAAACACCCTGAAAATTCTTACTGCCGCGTAACCACGCGGCATTATTCTTTCTCGTTTCTGAAATAATCTTTCAGATACGGCACTGCATATTCAACATATCCCCGTCTGGACTGTGAGATAATTCCGGCCTGGCTCAGTCTGGTTTTATACCTCTGGACATATGCCGGCTCTGCAGATAGCCTGGCACCGATATCCCTGACAGCGCTTTCTTTTTTATCCTCAGCCATTGCATGAAGAAATTCAATATCTTTTTCGGACAGCGGAGAAAGCGTTGTCTCGCAGATGTCTGTAATAAAATCCTTTTTCGCGGATGATATTGCCTGCCGAAAGGCTCTTTCAGACAGAGTTCCGTCTTCCGCTGCCGAAACAGTAATATAGTGTCCCGCAAGCTGCATCATATAAGGCGACCCTTCTGTTGCTTCCGCTGCTTTTCCGATCCAGTCATCGCTGATGTCGATGCCCAGCTCGTCAAAGCATTTCCTATAATAGATCGAGATTTCTGTTTCAGAAATCGGTTCCAGATAAAGCTTTGCTGCGCGATTGAAGAAAGTAAGAAAATGCTGGTTCAGTGTCTTTGAAACAGCTGCCGGGAGCCCGGCAAAAACAATTGCAATATTCTGCCCTTCCCCGACCATCTCCTGATAAGCAATGATAAGCCTTTTCAGTTCCTCGTGGTTCGCCTGCACTTCATCCACCAGAATTAAAACTCCCTTACCTGCTTCTCCAGCTTTCTCACAGAAGTCTAGAAGTCTATAAGCAAAGCTCCTCGTTGGTTCCTGCTGTGTTTCCGTCTGGATTCCCGCACTGAATCCAAGCAGCCCGACGGTTCCTCCGGTAACCTTCGTCCGTGCGTGCGGCAAAACCCTTTTTCCGTCTCTTTCCAGTTTTTCTAGAATTCGCTCCAGCATATCGCCGGAAACTACCGTAGGCGATGCCACAATATAATTGTGCTTTTTTGCATATTCCGCCAGTTCCAGAAGCAGAACCGTCTTTCCCATCCCTCTCTGTCCAATAATCAATCTTGCACGCTCCCTGTTTCCTGCCGGAACAGAAAGGCCATCCGTCAGACACTTCATACTCAGATCTCTCCCCACCAATGTTCCGGGCTTATTGCCGAATGCAGGTGAAAATACAGTATCCGTCACTCTTTTATCTCCTCGGTCTCAGTTTTTTCTTTTGTCTATACTTTCTTTTTTTGTTTATTTCTGTTTATTTTGTTTATTGGCATTCTAACATATTTTTCGCTCTGCGGTCAATCCCGAAAATACCTGTTTCTTCATAAATCTCTCTTCTTTCGGCTTACTCTTTCTCCACGTCACAGCAAACGGCAGGCCCCAGTGGCGCATCCGCCTTAGGGCCGAACTGGAAGATCAATCTCTTTGGAATTGTATGGCTTCACACCCCAAAGCCTCCTCACGGATTATTTACCATTTACACAGCACCACAATCCGGCAGCCTGCCCTATATGCCATGCTTGCCCTATATTCCTGGCATACCTGGCTTTTTCAGCTGTTTTTTTCCCGGTTACGGTCATTTTTACAATTCTTTTACCGAACGCCTCTTGCTTTCTCTTCCCTGTTCGGTTAAAAAAACTTTAGAGGTGGTTCCCATGTCTGAAACTTATGAACAGAAGAAGGCTCGCAACCGGCAAGCTGTTTCAGGACGGTACCCACATTCTCTATGTCAACGGAGAATACCGTGAGATAGCTCTCTTATCGGGAAACTCATGCACGACTTTTCCTGCTGGGGCCCGTCCGACATGAACTACACCGAGCTCAAAACAATTACCCGATATTATAAAGAGAATCCGAAAGGGGTTGAGATTATGTGCCAGGCATTCGATGAAACCCGAGCCGAGGGACGTGCCGAAGGACGTGCTGAAGGTGTTGAAGAAACCCGGATATCATCTATCCGCAGTCTGATGAAAACGATGAAATTGACAGCAGAGCAGGCCATGGATGCTCTCAGCATTCCTTCTGAAGAGCAGGAGAAACTGCACTCCCTCATATAAATTTATTTCCCTGCCGCACAGCAGTGCGGCTTTTTTTCTTTTCCTCGCCGTGCAACTGCCTGCCCTATATGCCCAACCTGCCCTGCCTGCCCTATATGCCCGCCTTTTTCAGCAGTCTGTTTTATTGTCTTCCTTGTTACGGTTACTTTTAACAATTCTTTTACCGAACGTCTCTTGCTTTCTTTCTTCTGTTCAGTTAAAATATTTATAAGAGGTGATCCCCCATAAGAGGTGATCCCCCATGTCTGAAACTTCCGATCAGAAAAAATCCCGCAACCGGCAGGCTGATCTGGCGAGACTCAGAGGCCTGCGCCCGATTGATGACGACTTTCTCAGATGTCTCCTCCGGGATAATATTCCTCTCGCTGAATTCATTCTCCGCATTATAACGGAAATCCCTGACCTGACAGTAACAAGTCTCGAAACGCAGAAAGATTTCAAGCGGCTCGGCGGCTCCCGTTCTGTCTGTCTCGACGCTTACGCTACAGATGCCTCCGGGAAAAAATATGATCTTGAAATTCAGCGGAGCGCTTACGGAGCCGGTGCTCACCGGGCAAGATACCATTCCAGTTCTATGGATATTAAAAATCTGGATGCAGGGCAGGCTTTTGAGGAATTACCCGATACCTACACTATTTTTGTCACGGAAGAAGACTTTTTCTCGGAAGGGCTGGCTCTCTATCCGATTGAACGAACCAATCTGGCGACCGGAAAACCTTTCAATGACGGATCTCATATTCTCTATGTGAATGGGGAATATCGCAGTGACTCACCAATTGGAAAACTCATGCATGATTTTTCCTGCTGGGATCCGGATGACATGAACTATGCTGAACTGAGAGAAATAACCCGATATTATAAAGAAAATCCGAAAGGAGTGGAAATCATGTGCAAGGCTTTTGAAGATACCCGTGCTGAAGGTCGTGCTGAAGGTCGTGCTGAAGGTCGTGCTGAAGGTCGTGCCGAAGGTGTGGAAGAAACCCGGATTTCTTCTATTCGCAGTCTGATGAAAACGATGAAATTAACAGCAGATCAGGCGATGGATGCTCTCTGCATTCCTTCTGAAGAGCAGGAGAAACTGCACTCCCTCATATAAATTTATTTCCCTGCCGCACAGCAGTGCGGCTTTTTTTCTTTTCCTCGCCGTGCAA
>CACYYN010000069.1 GCA_902778665.1 Oscillospiraceae bacterium
TCTCTTGAACTTTGGAACTTTCGTTCCGCGGTCTCTACCTTATCGACCGCTGTTCTTGGAATTTTCAGGGTTTTATGTACTGTTCAGTTTTCAATGTTCGTAGCGCAGAAGGAGGGATTTGAACCCTCGCACCGTTACTAGCGACCTACTCCCTTTCCAGGGGAGCCCCTTCAACCACTTGGGTACTTCTGCCCGTGCCTGAATAAAATCTGTATTCAGTTTGCAACACTTTAAAAAGAACTCTCTCAAGTGAAGCCTAACTAGATTAACACAGCAACTTCGGTCTGTCAAGGACTTTTTAAAGGTTTTTCAAAAGTTTTTTTGTGCTGCAAGGGCCGTTTTTTCGGCCGCCCTAATAATATATAACTAACTTCCCCTTTTTGCAAGGGGATTTTTCAATTTTTCCATCATTATTTTTTTATGGCTGAAGGCTCTGTTATAACCACCGAATAAACGATCCGGCTGCCTCGCAGAAAAAACCATGGGAGTGCTGACGCACTCCCATGACGCTCTCTCAAATAGTCATTATTCTGAGCTCTCACCAGCGCACTGCTCTTTACTCCCGGTATCCCTCATCTCCCGGATAAACCAGTCCCCACTGTGCGCGGAGTTCATCCATCAGCTCCATCACAGACACGGTGTCCGAAAGGGGCATGGAGCAGCTTTCCTTCTCTCCTTCTTCCAGCATCTTACGGCACTCCAGGAATTCGTACTCATATCCTGATATCTGTTCCGGCATATGCACCTGCTTTATGATCTGATCCTTATCGTCATAGGCCGTCACCACCAGCGGATTGTTGATGTTGTCCACAACGATATATCCCTTCTCCCCGTAGAAGGTTCCCCGCCGGTCGGACCTGCCGAACATGCCGGCCTGGACGGCTGCCATCCGGCCGTTCTTAAAGAACAGGGTGATATTCTCCTGTCCGTCGACGCCGCCCTCCGTCATCTGAACGGAGGATTCCACCTTTTCCAGATCCTGTCCGAAGTGCATCAGCGCAAAATTAAGTCCGTATACCCCGACATCCAGCAGAGCGCCGCCGCAGAGATCTCTCCGCACCAGCCGCTCCTTGTCATCAATATCATAGAACAGGTTTGCCGTAAGGAACCGCACCTCTCCGATGATGCCGCTATCAAGCATCTCCTGAATTACTTTTCTTGACGGCATATACCGGGTCCAGATGGCTTCCGCGACGAATACGCCCTTTTTGGCGGCGTATTCCCTGACCTTCTTTGCCTGTTCAGCATTGGCGGTAAAGGCCTTCTCCGACAGCACAGCCTTTCCATGCTCTATGCACTGCAGCATCTGCTCACAGTGATGGGAATGGGGTGTTGCGATATAGACCAGGTCGATTTCCGGATCCTGCAGCAGCTCCTCATAGCTGCCGTAGGCTTTCGGAATTCCGTGTTCTTTTGCAAATTCTTCTGCCCGCTCCTTCTCCCGTGAGGCAATTGCAAGGCAGGTAATCCCCGGCAGCTGCTGTACGGTAGGAATCACGATATGGGCGATACGCCCTGCTCCGATTACTCCGACATTCATAGAAACTCCCTTCTTCCCCGGAACTCCGGCATACCCACGGCAAAGCCCAGCTGGAATACCAGCTTGACCATCCATAGAAACAGCAGTATCACCGCGATCGGAATCACGCAGGCCGTCACCACCATCAGCGCAAGGGCATGCAGAAAACCGGTCATCAGGTTTTTCGCTTTTTTCACCATGTCTGCGCTGAAGGTAGACACCGTCGTCAGCATACTCTTTGCTTTATCAATCAGTCCTTCCTCTTTTTGTTCCTGCCCCTCGCTCTCCTGCAGTCCTTCCTCGATCTCCAGCGAGAGGTCGCCGGAGGCATCGATCGTCTGCTGGATGGTTTCCTTCTGGGTGACATATACCATGTCCGACACCGCGAGTCCGGTGGGAATCATAAGCACCAGAAGTGCTCCGGAAATGGCAAGGCACACTGCGAGGGTACGGAAGAGCCGTTTTCGTCCAAACTCTGCGAACAGCAGACAGAGAAGCGCTGCCGGAACAATCACGGCAAAAAACAGAAAGCCAATCACGGCAAACATACACTTCTCAAAGTAAAGTGCGCAGAGCACCACGAGAAAGCCCCCGCCGAAATCCGCCAGTTTTTCCGCGAGCGGCGTCGCGGTATCTCCGGGCAGCGCAGAAACCGCGAGGGAGGCCGCCGAAGACGATGCTGCAAGCTCCAGGGTGGTTCCGATTTTACCGTCGATGGAAGCCGTCAGTTTTTCCCGCAAAGGCCAGTTGGCGGAAGAAAACTTCGGTGCAAACAGCACGATGGAAACCATCATCATGCAGACAAGCCAGAGGGAAACGATCCACTTCCGGTAAGGCAGATTCCTCATTCCGCATTCCCCCTTTCGATGTCTATACTGTAATCCGGTCCCGTGATACTGCGGACAAAATTTTTAATCAGCCTTTCTGCACTGTCCCCGGCCTTTTTCCGGATATCCTTTTTCTCCGCCTTTTCTTTCACATCCTCTTTAAGCCTGGCAAGTGCTTCCGCCCGTTCCACTTCGGAGAATGTGTTGAAGATGCTGTGTTTCTCGTTGTAAACCTGCACGCTGCCGGGATCAATCATCGGGTCCCTGACCTCCACAGGCGGAAGTATAACGGTTACTGTTTTTGTATCTTCGTCACAGCGCACTTCTGCCTGCGCGAGATCAATCCCCGCCGTCACGCTGCCTTCATAGCTCACCGTGTAGCTTTCTTCCGTGATGCCCATCTCAAAGCCGAAAAAGCTGTTTACCTTTTTGTCTGAGAGGAGCTCCGTGAAATAATATTCCTGGGTGATGAGAAAGGCCATATCCCGGAGCCCGTCCTCAATGGTCTCCACATTCAGTTCTCTCTTTGTCTGCACCGGTCCGGCATTTTTCTGCTGTACCGTGATGCCGCCGTCTCCGGAAGCGCCTTTAATAACCTCCGCCCCTGCAGCGGCCCCGGAATGAACTCTTTTTGCCTGCACGCCGGCAAGCACCAGGATCAGGACTGCAGGAATGACTATCAAAAGAGCCGACAGTTTCTGTTTCTGTGTAAGCTTTT
>CACYYN010000070.1 GCA_902778665.1 Oscillospiraceae bacterium
TGGTAGAAATCATCATAGCAGAAACTCTCCCTTTCTTTTACACTTTATTATTCTTCCTTATACCTATTATACTGTAAGGTTGATGGGAATTCAAGAACATTTCAGAATAGCAGAAAATCGCATAATGCCTATTGACAATTCGGAAGTATGTGCTATAATTCCTACAAACCCATACGAAAGGTAGGTTAAGTTGATGTTCCTTCTGACCGGTCGATGTTGATGTTTATAGCTCCCGCAGCAGGTCTTGAATTTCTGTCTGCTTCCGTCTTTTTATCCATTCATTATATCAATATCAAACATCACTTCACTGGAGGATTCTATCATGTCAAAGATTTATACATCCGCAGACCAGCTGATCGGGAAGACCCCGCTGCTGGAGGCAACAAATATCGAAAAAAACGAGGCTCTGGAAGCCCGGCTTCTGGTTAAACTGGAGTATCTCAATCCTGCCGGATCTGTAAAAGACCGCATTGCAAAAGCCATGATTGATGACGCAGAGGCCCGCGGCCTGCTGAAGGAAGGCTCTGTAATCATCGAGCCTACCTCAGGAAATACCGGCATCGGTCTTGCCTCTGTCGCCGCTGCCCGTGGCTACCGTATTATCATCGTCATGCCAGAGACCATGAGTGTCGAGCGGCGCCAGCTGATGCGAGCTTACGGTGCTGAACTGGTTCTCACCGAGGGTGCCAAGGGTATGAAAGGCGCTATTGCCAAGGCGGAAGAACTTGCAGCGGAGATCCCGGGCGCCTTTATTCCCGGTCAGTTTGTCAATCCGGCAAACCCCGCCGCCCATAAGGCGACTACCGGCCCGGAGATCTGGGAAGACACAGACGGCAAGGTGGACATCTTCGTCGCAGGTGTCGGTACCGGCGGAACGCTGACCGGTGTCGGCGAATACCTGAAGGAGAAGAACCCCGATATCAAGATTGTCGCCGTGGAACCCGCTACTTCCCCTGTCTTAAGCAAGGGTACAGCCGGTGCGCATAAGATTCAGGGCATCGGTGCTGGCTTTGTCCCCGAAGTGCTGAACACCAGGATCTATGACGAGATTATTACTGTGGAGAACGAAGACGCATTTATCGCCGGCAAGAAGTTCGGCAGAGCAGAAGGTGTTCTGGTTGGCATCTCCTCCGGCGCCGCACTTTGGGCAGCTGTTGAGCTGGCCAAACGCCCCGGGAATAAGGGCAAGACCATCGTGGCGCTCCTGCCGGACACCGGCGACCGTTACCTCTCTACCCCGCTCTTTGCCGACTGACAACGCTGTCTTCCTGACTCTCGGAAGCTATTCCACCCCTTCCCAGCTATCTGAAGACTTTGAAAACGGTGAGGATCCGCAGAAGGATTCTCACCGTTTTGCTTTTTCATTGGAAATTCCCGGAGGAATCAGGATTCTATCAGCCGATTGTTGTTGCCATGAAGTGATAATTTCTCTTTTCCATTATTTTCAAATTCAAGCGACTCAGTTCGCAAAACACATTGACAAAAATCTATATGTGTGTTATCCTACAGATAGAATTTTTTAAATGTGTGGTGAAACGGATGGAAAAGATCTATATAGATATCGCCAAGATGCTCCGTGCCATGTCTGACCCGAAACGGTTGCGGATTGTGGATATGCTTTCCTGTGGGGAATTATGCGCCTGCAAGATTCAGGAGGAATTCCACATCACGCAGCCAACTCTATCACACGACATGAAGGTGCTGAGTGAAGCCGGGATCATTAAGCAGAAGCGGGAAGGAAAGAATATTTACTACTCCCTCAACAGCGCAGCATTGGCCGCCATGCATCAGACACTCGGCCAGATGTTTGAGGATAAGCCGGACTGCATCTGCCGGCAAAAGAGCGGCTGCGATTGAGCCGACGTTTCCTGCGTCGGCCTAATCTGAACGTTACAGATAGAGACAATTAAATGTTTCAATGCTTATACTTGTAAAAATTGCGAATAACACGAAAGGCTGGTTTCCCTGATGGGCAGGTTCATTCAAGATCAGATCCTCGGTATGAAGTGGCTCAACGCATTGATCGGCAAAGGGCTGAGCGCACTTGGCATGGATACCGCCTCCCGCTGGGGCGGAAGCATTCAATTCTTTATCTATGACATAATCAAGATACCCATCCTGCTCTGTCTCCTGATCTTCATCATTTCCTACATTCAGAGCTTCTTCCCTCCGGAGCGCAGCAAACGCATTCTGGGTCGCTTTCATGGGATAGGGGCCAATATCATCGGGGCGCTGCTGGGTACGGTAACGCCGTTCTGCTCGTGTTCCTCTATCCCGGTCTTCATGGGTTTTACCAGTGCCGGATTGCCTCTGGGTGTGACTTTCTCATTTCTGATTTCATCGCCCATGGTGGATCTCGGAAGTCTCGTTCTGCTGATGAGCATTTTCGGTGTGAAGATTGCCGCAGCCTATGTGGTGCTGGGACTGGTGATCGCTGTCCTCGGCGGGACACTGATCGAGGAGCTGCATATGGAAGCCTATGTCGAAGACTTCATCCGCAATGCAAATTCCAGCGTCAATATCGAAACGCCGGATCTGACTGTGAAGGATCGGTTGATCTACGCAAAGGATCAAGTAGTTTCCACTTTTAAGAAAGTCTTTCCGTACATTCTTATCGGTGTCGGCATCGGTGCGGTGATCCACAACTGGATTCCTGAAAGCTGGGTGGAAACTGTATTGGGCAGCCGTAATCCCTTCGGCGTTGTGCTGGCGACAATCGTCGGGGTTCCCATGTACGCAGACATTTTCGGCACCATTCCCGTAGCCGAGGCGCTGCTGGCCAAAGGCGCTCTTCTGGGTACG
>CACYYN010000071.1 GCA_902778665.1 Oscillospiraceae bacterium
TTTACTGAAATCCTTAGCAATTGTCTGAACCTCAGAAAGAGAATCTGCAATCTTTTCCTTGTTGCGGATAGCACCGGCATAGGTGCTCATCAGAGAAGAGACTTTCATCCTGTATTCCTTGATGTTGCTCTCACTGCCGAAGACCGCATCTGCGATTGCACCCATCTCCTGAACTGCTTCCTTTGCCAGAAGAGAGAAGGCTTCGCTGTCGACCGCAAGGCCCGCCCTTCGCTTTGCTACATAAAGGGCAGCTCTTGTAGAGCCTACCTGACCGGCATTCAATGCTGACCCGCCCGGACGGTATACGCCGTGGCTTCCGGCTACTTCTCCTGCTGCAAACAGGCCTTCCACACAGGTCTGCCAGTGCAGATCGATATCAAGACCACCGTTATTGTGCTGTGCGCAGAGAGAGATTTCCAGCATTTCCTTCGTCAGGTCTACCCCCTTGTCCATATAAAAGTCGATAGCAGGCTGATTCATGATCTTCAGCCTTTCAATCGGCAGCGGGACAAGCGCATTGGACAGCGCAAGGTAGGACCGGGCTTCTTCGGACAGCTTCCCGAAATCAAAATTCCCACCTACGGGATCATTCCGGAAATCGAGGAAGACTTTTCTGCCTTTGCAGAGTTCCAGATAGACGAGGATATCAATAATGGAAGAACCGTTATCAACTTTTCTCACATCAAAGGGCCACTGATACCCTTTCAGGAAGAGCTTGGTGAGCATTTCTTCCGGATCAGAGAAAAAGTCCATCAGGAATTCACGCTCATCGCTTCCGTCTGCCTCAGTGGAAACCACCTTCGGCAGAACCTGCATATAGGTTCCGGAGACATTCCAGCGTGGATTGACAGAGGCAAGGCCAAACTGCCATTCAGTAAGATTTTTCCCGAGAGCACCGGCTTCAAATGCCAGACCGCTGGCGCCGAATTGGGAGATGGGATATACACTGTTTTGGTAAATGCCCGCAGGGCCTCCTGTTGCATAGATGATGTTGGGGCATTTGATCAGAACGAAATCTTCGTTTGTCTCTGTATCCAGACAGAGAAGACCATAAACCTTTTTCCCATCAGAGAGAATCTTGATAACCTGCATGTGATCCCTCACCGGAATTCCGTAAGCACTGCACTGGGCTTCAAGCACCTCGGTCATCTGGCGGCTGGTGTAGGGGCCGACACTGGTGGCACGGTTTCGGGGATCATGGTCAGTCTTGTAACCCACGTATTCCCCGTAGCGGTTTACCGGGAACGGGACGCCGAGTTCCACAAGCCTGAGAAATGACGGGACGCTCAGCGCTGCTTCACACAGAGCAATATCCCCATCAACACATTTGCCGTTAAACAACGTGCCCGCCATCTCGTAGATACTGTCCGGGGTGTCAGAGGAAAGGGTCAGCTTGTAATATGTCTGCTTGTCGCTGCCGGTGTTTCGGCTGGTTCCGGCTTTTATATCCTCACTGATCAGAAGAATGTCTTTCTGCCCGTACTGCCAGAGACGGTCGGCGGCGTTAAATCCCGCTGCACCTGAACCGACAATACAGGTGTTTACTTCCAGCGTTTCTCTGACTTTCATCATCACAGCCTCCGGATATGGAAACCGCCATCGACATCTATATAATTGCCGGTTGTGTAGTTCAGCTTTTCGGAAACCAGCAGGCTGACAGCATTGGCAATATCCTCCGGCTTGCCCCAGCGGGCAATGGGAAATTCTCCTGCAGCAAGGAGACGATCATACTTTTCATGGACAGTACTGGTCATATCGGTGTCAATCACACCCGGACGGATTTCGTGCACCAGGATTCCCTCCGGCGCGAGGCGGTCGGCATAGAGAGTGGTCAGCATGGAGACGCCCGCCTTCGACACACAGTATTCACCCCGGTTGGTGCTGCTTACGACTGCTGAGCAGCTGGAGATGTTGACGATTACACCCTTTCTGCCGTTGACAGGTTCCTGCCTGATCATCGCGTTGGCAACTGCCTGGGTAAGGAACATATTCCCTTTTGTGTTGGTGCCGACAACACGGTCAAAGCTCTCTTCCGACATGGTGAGCAGGTCAGCCCTTTCTTTGGGGGCTACACCGGCATTGTTGACCAGCACATCAATTCTGCCGAAGGCTTTGAGGGCTTCGTCAACAATCCGCAGCCGGTCGTCATGGTCAGCAATGTTGGCCTGTACGTAATGAATTTTTGTGCCGAGTTTTTCCAGTGCTGCAACGGCATCTGCGTTCTTCTCCTTTGGGCCGGTAGCAACCATGACTACATTATATCCGTCAACACAGAGCTGTTTTGCAATTGCGAAGCCGATCCCACGGCTGGATCCTGTAACAATAGCGGATTTTTCCATTTGTCCTCCTCGCCGGATAATCCGGCTTCTTATTTCTGTAATTTTTTCGATGGCAGGGATATTGCAAACCCCTTATCGGGCTTTATAAAATGAGTCTATCATACCTGTTTTATGCCTGTCAACAGGGGGGACTGCTTAGGCCAAAAAAGGTTGATTTTTCAATCGGAACGGTTGATTTTCCCGTTCATATAAATATAAAAACAATGTGTTTTAGACGGAAACGTTTCCAAGTATGCAAATTTTTGCAGAGGGCATGCAAGGCGTTGCACAACGGCCAAAACCTATTGACGTTTTCCAAATTTTCCCTATAATGAAGCCATCACCTACAAACGATTGCAGAAAGACATCAGGCGCCGATGATCTTCCTGCAGGAGCTACAGGAAAACAAGAAAAATCAGAAATTAATAAACAAAATTAGGAGCTACAGGAAAACAAGAAAAATCAGAAATTAATAAACAAAATTAAGGAGATACTATCATGGCTAAGGTTAAAACTTTCAAGACCATCTTCCCCGCAGTGTCCGTTCCTCTCAATGACGACTACAGCATCAATGAAGAAGAATTCCGCGTATACCTCCGCTGGATTAAGAGCTTCTACGGCAAGGGAATCGAAGGCCTTGTCTGCAACGGCCACACCGGCGAAATTACCGGCCTGACCCGTGCCGAGCGCAAGAGAGTTACCGAGATCTGCACTGAAGAGTGCGGCGACGTGATGACCATCATCTCCGGTGTTAACTGCGAGAATACCCAGGAATCCATCGAGATGGCACGCGAAGCAAAAGAAGCCGGCGCAGACGGCATTCTGCTTATGCCTCCCCACATGTGGCTCCGCTTCGGTATGAACCCCAATGCTCCCTTTGAGTATATCAAGGACGTGGCAGAGGGTGCTGACATTGACATCATCATCCACCTCTATCCTGCCACCTCCAAGGCATTCTACCCTGTAGAAACCCTGATCAAGATGTGCAAGGAAATCGAGCATGTCAAGTGCATCAAGATGGGCACCCGTGTAACCTCCATCTATGAGCATGACGTCCGTCTGCTCCG
>CACYYN010000072.1 GCA_902778665.1 Oscillospiraceae bacterium
TCCAAAAACAGGGCTTGTAGAGATCAGAAAGGTGCAGACTGTGCATGTGACGAAAGCTACACGTCACTGCAATATCTTTGAGGATGTTGACACCGGCTTAAGCCGTTATCCTCTCGCATGGGGTAACTGGCAGAAGCAACGCAATCAGTACCATGGTCGTGCTCTCGTGACGGAGATTATTCCGAACCAGATCTTCATCAACCAGATGATGGCTATGGTGTTCCGCCATCTGCAGACCCAGGCCTTTCCGACCAAGATCTATAATGCGGATTTAATTCCGAATATCTCCAATGAGGTAGGCACAGCGATCGGGGTGAGAAACCTGCAGCCAGGGCAGCAGATTGGGGAGGTGATTTCCACCATACCGGCGGCCAACATGTCAGCCCAGATTATCCAGGCAATTGACCTTTGCATGGCATATACCAAGGAGTGTCTGGGAGCGACCGATGCCCAGATGGGCAGCGTGAGACCTGACAATACATCGGCTCTGATGGTCCTTCAGAATGCCTCCGAGGTTCCGCTTGAGAATACTCGTGCCGGATTGCATGAATGGGTGGAAGATATCGGTGCCATCTTGCTGGACATGATGGGAACCTATTATGGTAAGCGGCCGATTGTTCGAGAGAAAACGGTGGAAGAGCTTGTGCTGGGTGCTGACGGCAAACAGCTGATTGATCCTATGACGGGCAAACCGGCAAGCACGAAAGTGAGCAGGAGAGTGGTTGAAGAATTTGATTTTTCAGTTTTCAAGCACCTTTGGCTGAACATCTCAGTCGATGTGGGTGCCAACACATACTACAGTGAAATAGCGATGGTTCAGACGTTGGACAATCTCCGGAGAGATGGGACACTGAATATCATTGAGTATCTGGAAAGAATGCCGGATAAACTGATCACGAGGAAGCAGGAATTGATTGAAAGTTTGAAGAAGCAGGCAAATCTGCCAACTTCAAACGAGAAACCAATTAAAGGAGGTGAGGCCGTTGGTCACGTGATCGGCAGTGAGCTGGACGCTGCCAAAAAGATAGCCCAGCTACCAACCAACATGCAGGCAAAATACAACGATTTGCCGAAGACGGCGCAAAGAGCGCTGATCAAATGATTATGGAGGATACAAAACAAAAATGGATGAACAACTGGAACATGCGCTTGAAGGAACAGGAGCAGAAACAGCAGTACACAAGGAAGCAGCTGTACAGGTTCCATCCCCGGACCCCACCCCGGAAGAAGCAACCCAAACCGGTGGGGAAGAAACAGAAGTAAATGAGGAAAGCCCGACAGAAGAAGCGAAAGATGCTTCCGATGCCGGGCTTTCTGCTGAAGAGCCAGCGGAGCAGGGAGAAGAAGAACCTGAAGAACCTGCAGGCGCTGAAGAAAACCAGCCTTTGCCGGGTATGGTTGTGCAGCCCAGGGATTACTACGCAGAATGGCAGGAACTGGCTGAAGCACATCCGGAGGTTGTGGGTAAGGAATTGCCCGAGGATATCTATCAGGCGTGCATGCAGAGTGATCTGCCTCCGCTGCGTGTATACGAATCCATGATGCTGCAGAAGCAGGCAGATCAGATTACTGCCCTGCAGCAGGAGATTGCGACATTGAGGCAGAACGCAGAAAACACAGCGAGAGCCCCGGTAGTGGCAGCTTCCGAAGGTCCCGCTAATGAACCCGAAGACCTTTTCATGAAAGGTTTCAATTCCTACTAATTTATAATTTTATGGAGGTTTTTAAATTATGGCAGGTGGAATGAATCTTGCAACCAAATATCTCAGAGAAGTAGACGAACGCTGGGTTTCGGAATCCCAGGCGGCACTGGTCACAGGGAATGCCTTTGAGTATAAGGGCGACCAGACCTTTGTAGTCTATTCTATTCCGTATGCGCCGCTGAATGATTATACTCGCAGCGGTATGAACCGTTACGGCAATCCGAATGATCTGAGCCGAAATATCCAGACCCTCAAAGTCACGCAGGATAAGGGCTTCAGCTTCGTGATTGACCGTGGCGACTATGTGCAGAGTGAGTTTGTCAGCAACCCGGGCAAGTGCCTGGCAAGAGAGTTGAGGGAAGTTATTGTACCGAACTATGACCGGTACTGCTTCCGCACCATGGCTTTCTCCGCAATTGACAACGGGCATAATGCCACCACGGAAGTGACGAAGGCGAATGCCCACGCAATGCTGCTCAACGGCATTGAACACATGAGCGACCGCAACGTGCCGATCGACAACTGTTACGCTTTCTGCACTTATCACTATGGAAACCTGCTGATGCAGGACCCGTCCTTTATTCGTAACGGAAACAGCTCTCAGGAGATGCTGAAAACGGGTAGAATCGGCATGGTAGACGGCATTGAGATTGTGCTTGTCCCGCACAGTAAGCTGCCGGCAGGATCGGCTTTCCTGCTCGTGCACAAGGATGCATGCGTGGCTCCCCGTCAGCTGGAGGAATATAAGACCCATGAGGATCCTCCCGGA
>CACYYN010000073.1 GCA_902778665.1 Oscillospiraceae bacterium
CAAGGGCTGCACCGACAACGAGGTACGTTATGAGCTCATGCACCGCGCCGAGGACCTCCTCATGAGCACCGGCTGCATCTGCCCGCTGTACTTCTACACTGACCTGTTCATGATCAGCAAGGATGTCGACGGCTTCTTCTCCAACCCGCTCGGATACAAGTACTTCATGTACTGCACCGTAAAGTAAGAGAAACTCTTTTATGGCACCCTGGGGTGAAAGCCCCGGGGTGTTTTTATATGGAATCGGCCAAGGACTCTGTGCCGCTTTTTTTATCAGCTTGAAGTTTATCTTCTAAAAGCCGGGGATTTATGATATACTCCATCCCAATAACTCAGACTTTGCGGAGGTGTAACAGCTTTATTGCTTTAAAAGAAATTGAAGTGCAATCTGCAATGACGATATTTAATCTTCCGGTGGCCGATTCTTCGGTCAATCCACGGATTTTTCCCTGTTAATTGGGTTTTGGCTTATGAAGAATGCATTCCGATACTCTTTAAAACACAGCATACCGATCCTGATCGGCTTTATTCCCGTTGGTCTGGCCTACGGCGTGCTGATGCAGGCAAATGGCCTTAACTGGCTCTGGACGGGTGCCAGCAGCATCCTGATCTTTGCCGGTTCGCTGCAGTTTCTCGCCGTCAGCTTTTTTGCCGGGGGCGTGTCCCTGATCACGGTTGCCATCATGGCCCTGCTCCTTAACAGTCGCCATATTTTCTATGGCATTCCCTTTATAGAAAAGTGGAAGGATTACGGTCCATGGAAGCTGTTTTTGATCTATGCCCTGCCGGACGAGGCGTTTTCTCTTCATTGCTCGAACGATTTTGACGACGGCGATCATAACAACGCTGGTATTCTATTGCCTGCGTAATATCAGCTTTTCTGAACCGGCCGCCTGGGCTCCGCAGCATATTGCAAGCGCGGTAACCGTGATTCTCCATCTTTGGAAGGGAAGCACAATGCTTTCTATAGCCGGCGGCACGGTATGCTGCATGCTTTTAACACAGGCTGTATTCTGACATCGGATTTCGCGGAAATCCAGGCACTGTTCCGCTATCACTTCCGGATTGTTGGGATATTGCGAAATCGGAATTTAACGGAGACAACAGATGAAATTAACAATGCTGGGAACAGGCAATCCTGTCCATCCGGATTCCCGAAATTCCGGTTATGAATACGGGATTGACATTACAATTGGAGATAATGTCTGGATCGGCGGAAATGCCTGTATCTTGCCGGGGGTGACGGTCGGGGACAACGTTGTAATTGGGGCGGGCAGTGTCGTGACAAAGGATATCCCCGATAACGTGATCGCGGCGGGAAATCCGTGCAGAATCCTCAGGACAATTACGGAAGAAGACCGGGATTTCTATTACCGTGATCGCAGATTTGACGTGGATGATTATTTAGTGACCTGATATCCGGGGAAAAATCATCCGACTCGACAACGCGGGATTTGAGGGAGGAAGAGTGTGTGGGAAGACCGATCCTGTATGTGAATGCATGTGTACGGACAGAGTCCAGAACCAGACGGCTGGCGGAGACACTGCTTCGAAAGCTGAACAAACCTTATGAGGAAATCCGTCTGGCGGATTATCCGTTCCCTGTCGTCAATGAGGAATATCTCAACGAGCGTGACCGGCTCAGGCTGAACGGAGACCTTCAGGCCCCGATGTTTTCCCTTGCACGGCAGTTTTCAGAGGCTGAAACCATCGTCATTGCGGCTCCCTTCTGGGATCTGCCCTTTCCTGCCGCGCTGAAGCAGTATTTAGAACTAATTAATGTCGTGGGCATTACATTCAGGTACTCGGAGGAGGGCATCCCGATCGGCCTTTGCAAAGCAGGCAGCCTGTTTTATGTGACTACAGCGGGCGGGTATTATGTTCCGGAGGAATTCGGCTTCGGATATGTCAAAGCTCTGGCGCAGAATTACTATGGCATTCAGGATGTCCGACAGATTTCAGCTGCCGGTCTTGATATCCAGGGCGCCGACGTTGATGCAATCATGAAAGCTGCAGAGGACAGCGTGGCAGGAATGGATCAGAGCTTATAAATTCTGATTTGTAGACAGAGCTGGTCTGAGACCCTGTGAACCGTTGTAAAAAAACAAAAAAATCTGTAACGAAATCCTTTTCCGCGCCTCTAACTGTCGAATCTGAAAACGAAGGAGGTGAAAATGTGACACAAAGCAGTGCCGAAAAGCTGTATGAAGCCTGTTATATGCGTGTTTTTTCCTATGCAATGACACTGACCGGTGACCGCGGTGAGGCGGAGGAGATCACACAGGAAACCATGTTCCGCGCCATCTCAAAGCAGAATTTCGCGGCGAATCAGACGAAGTAACCTGGCTGTGCGCCATTGCAAAGAATACCTTTCTGGATGAACAAAAGCGCCGGGCCAGACATACCGGTTTCCCGGAGGAAATGGCCGAAAATGAGAGCGGACTGGAACAGAAGATCTCTGATCGGGACTCCTCCTTTCGTATCCATCTGGCGCTGCATGCTCTGGAGGAGCCCTACCGCGAGGTATTTGAGCTCCGTGTCTTCGGGGAGCTTAGTTTCCGGGAAATTGGAACGATATTTGGCAAGACCGAGAACTGGGCCCGTGTCACATACCACCGTGCAAAACTCAAATTGCGTGAAAGGATGGAACAAGAATGAAATATGACTGTGACGTAATCCGCGATCTGTTGCCACTGTATGCCGACAATGCCTGCAGTGAAAAAAGCCGCAGAATGGTGGAAGACCATCTGCAGGAGTGCCCGGCCTGCCGCGCCATGACGGGCAGACTTCTGGACACCAGTATTGAAAACAAGCTGCTGACGGAGAAGGAGTCCGTGCTTGCATACGGTGCCCGAGAGTTCAGACGCCGTTCTGCCCTTGTCGGCACTGCCGTTTCAGGCACACTGACCATTCCTGCCCTGGTCTGTATCGGTCTGCTCTTTTTCTCCAGACCATCGATAAGCTGGATCTCTGTGGTGCTGGCATCGATCTGTGTCCTGGCATCCCTGATTGCTGTACCGATCCTGGTACGGGAAGATAA
>CACYYN010000074.1 GCA_902778665.1 Oscillospiraceae bacterium
GCCGTCAGCCAGAGTGACTTCAGCTTCAACCGTGGGATTGCCTCTGGAATCGATGATCTGTCTTCCGTATACTTTTTCAATCTGTAAATAGTCTCTCATGTGTTCTCCTTTCGCATTAACAGAAGGCTTTTGCCTGAAAACAAAGCCTCCGAAAGCCTGCTGTTCTTAATGCAAGGCATTTGAACGCAAAGCCTGAACGGTTACGACCTATTAGGAAAATGCGCATCTCATCTGTAAAAATTATAGAATTGCCTAAAATGGAAGTCAATTAGTTTACGCTAACTTTTTTCAAAATACTGTGCGCTGATGCTGTGCACATTTCATCTTCATGTGCCCACATGTTGAATTTAACTTTTCTACTTTGTTCCATATGCCTTTCGAGGGGCTTTGCGGTATTTTGATATAAAAGGAGGTGGCATTATGTACGATCAGATTTTAAGAACACCGGATCTTGTCATGATCTCTATGGAGGGAGACGAGTATACTGCCCGTCCCGCATCGGAAACTGTATCTGTGAAAGACATACAGGTTACTACTACATTGAAACCCGACGGACTGCACGTGATGCTGACAGCCTTGACAACACCTGTCCGCATCCTTCGTCTTCGATGGAAAACACAGCTGCCGACAGACGTACGCATTCTGGGTGACGCCTGGGAGCGCACCTACGGCGACGCGGGCTGGAGCGGCATGGTTCCCTACCGCGCAATGCCCTGGTATTTCCTTGTGCAGGATGGGGAGAACGTTGCCGGATACGGCGTTAAAGTCAGGGCCGGCGCTATGTGTTTCTGGCAGGCGGATCCTGCCGGAATCACCTTATGGATGGATGTTCGCTGCGGCGGAGATGGCGTAATTCTGGGCGGCCGCACATTGGAAACGGCAGTTGTTATCAATAAAACCTATCATGACATCTCTGCTTTTGAAGCTGCCCGGAAATTCTGCGGTGAGATGTGTACAGATCCTAGGTTCCCTGACGAGCCCGTGTACGGCAGTAATAACTGGTATTATGCTTATGGGATCAGTTCGGAGGAAGAGATCTTGAAGGACACGGACTATCTGGTCCGGCTGACCGAAGGTCTTGTAAACCGCCCGTTTATGGTGATCGATGACTGCTGGCAGGTTAGGCACAACAGCGAGTATAACGGCGGCCCCTGGAATCTCGGAAATGAGAAGTTCCCCGATATGCCCGGACTTGTGAGGAAGATCAAGGAAAAAGGCGTCAAGGCCGGCGTCTGGTTCCGTCCCCTTCTCGATTCCAGCGAGGATATTCCTGATGAATGGCGGCTCCCCACCGGCGCTCTGGACGCTTCTCATCCCGGCGTGCTAAGCAGAGTGCGCGATGACATCACCCGCCTGTGCGAATGGGGTTTTGGCCTCATCAAACACGACTTCTCCACCTTCGACAGCTTCGGAAAGTGGGGATTTATGATGCAGCCTCTTGTCACCGATGACGGATGGCATTTCTATGACCGGAGCAAAACATCCGCCGAGATCCTGGTCAATTTCTACCGCGTGATTTATGAAGCGGCTACTCCCTACGGCACGTTGATCCTGGGCTGTAATACTGTGGGCCACCTGGCAGCCGGCCTGGAACACATGCAGCGCACAGGCGATGATACTTCGGGCCTTCTGTGGGAGCGCACCATGCGTATGGGCGTCAACACGCTGGCCTTCCGCATGCCCCAGCACCGCACTTTCTTTGACTGCGACGCCGACTGCTACGGCGATGTCGGCGAGATTCCGTGGGAATACAATCAGTTGTGGGGAGATCTGTTGGCAAAGAGCGGCACTTCCTTCTTTTTCTCCGTGAAACCCGGCCTTTACACAGAGGAACAGAACAGATGGCTTGCCGCGATTCTTACAGAGGCTTCCAGACAGGAACAGATGGCTGAGCCTCTTGACTGGCAGAACACCATCTACCCGCAGAAGTGGAAATCAGGAGATACGCTTCTCTCTTATGACTGGTATCAGGACATTGGTCTTCGGGTCGTCGCCGGTCCCGGCAGTATATGGGAAGAGTATCAGGAGAAGAAGGTGTTTTGACCGCCGTCAACATCAATAAGCAGGATTTTCCCCATATTCACTCCATGAAAAAGCGCACCGGACTTAGATCTCAGTCCGGTGCGCCTATTGTTTCTGTGTTTCTCAGTTCCTGATAAAACTGCTGTCATGCGCCGAGAAGCCCGCGTCGTCGGAAATATACCTCTCAGCCGTCATATGCAGGTCATATTTCTCGCGCAGGGAAGCAATTGTCTGCATCATAGGTGATGCGTGATG
>CACYYN010000075.1 GCA_902778665.1 Oscillospiraceae bacterium
TCTTCTCTGATGAGCACCTATGCCGGTGCTATCCGCAACAAGGAAAAGATTGCAGATTCTCTTTCTGAGGTTCAGACAATTGCTAAGGATTTCAGTAAACTTATCCGTATCAACCAGCCCTATCAGCTCAGGTGGGTTTATCGTCTGAGGGACATGCTGATCTCCATCCAGTGCTATATGACCGCCATGATTGATTACGCCCGTGTCGGCGGTCAGAGCCGAGGCAGTGCTCTTTATACCGATCCTGCCGGGACGAAGCCCTACCAGCAGCTGCCGAACGAGTTTATCTTCACCGTTGACGACGGGAAGTTGGATGAGGACATCCAGACCGTGCGGTACTCTGACGGTTCCTGCTCGACCGAATGGAGGAAACGGCGTCCTATCCCGGAAAACAACGACTTCTTTGAAGTCACCTGGAAAAGCTACCGGGAGACCGGAAACGTCGACTGATCGGCAATAACCGTTTGAACTTGTCCGTAAAAGAAAACAGCCTTGACAATCAGGGCTGTTTTTTCAATGCTTTCACTTTTATCTTGAAAGGACCTTGCGACAGATTTGAAAGTCCGGGAAATTTACACCGTGTTTCGGGCATTTTTTATGCGAAGAGATTCATAATTCCCAGAATAATGGTCTTCTGGAAGGCAGAAACTGTCATAAGCAGCACAAAAATGTAGCTGATGGTCATACAGATACGTAAACCGGTTGGAGCTTTATAACCCTCATTCACATCTTTCCTCCAGATGAGCAGCAGCAGCACGAACAAACTGCCCACAGGCGTCGCAATCGATGTGGCAATGTTTGCAATGAGGATCAATTGGGTCGGAGAGCCATTGAAACTGTAGCAGATAGCCATAGCAAAAACGAGGCAGGCAAGACACCCGAAGCGGATAAACTTGCTCTCCAGGCCAAACTCCTTTTCAATGCCTGCCCCCAGAAGGACCATTCCACGCTGAGTATTCGCAAGAAGTGAAGAAAAGCCTGCTCCGACAAGCGCTGTACCCATAATATATTTGGCAACAGGCCCCATGATCGGCTCAAGCATCTGTGCAAGCTATGCCGGGGCCTTTATACTGAGCCCCTGAGGATGCAGAACGATCGCACCGACAAGAATGATTGCACCGGAGATCAGCACAACGCTGAGCATATGTACCAGGGCATCTGTGAGCATGACCCCGTTGAAAAGATCTTCTTTCTTCCATTTTTTCTCTTTGCCGAGATAGGTGTTATAGATACCGGTCGTTATGGCAGCATTGGTGGAAATAAAAGCCAATGCCGTACCAAGACTTCCTTGAGGAATCTTAAATCCGAACAGACCGCCGGCAAACTCCTTCCCGTCAGGACCGCCCACGCCAAAGAGTGTGATATAGAATGCAAGTATCATAATGATGATACAGGCGGTGATGAGCTTCTCCACCTTATTATAAACATTTCTTGCAAAATAGGTGTACACAACAATTGCGATCATAATTGCGGAGCCTATTTTCCAGTTTATACCGAAAATCAGGTTCATGCCTGCTCCGGTGCCGGAAATATTCCCCATAGTGAAGAACAGACAGTCAAGAAACAGAGCAATACCGACAACAGTAGCACCCGTTTTACCATAATATTTGCGAATTGCGTGGATGGTTGGCATACCGGTCGTAATTGCAAGCCAGTTTGTTGTCATAACAAAAGTGATTCCCATAAAAATAATCGGGAACATCAACCAGATGAGAGCATAGCCATAGTTTGCTCCCAGCATAGCTGCAGTGGTTACCGCTCCGGGGCCGATAACAATACCTGTGGCAATGAGTCCCGGTCCGATTCTCTTAAGGAGCTGACCGATGGGAAGCGTTTTAACGTCTTCCCCGATAAGTCCGGCAGTTTTCTTTTCTTCCATACGTTTCTCCTTTCTGGAATGTTACGCTGTTTTACTCATCCTTTTTTTGCATAAAAAAATGGGGATGCCCTCCCTATCGAGCTTGAAGGCTTACATAGGGAAGGCATTTTCTGTTGTCTCGTATGGAATTATTTCTTGAACTGGTTCATATCGACCTTCGGCAGCTGGCTGCGTTCGAGGCCGAGGGCGACCCAATCCTTCTCCTCCTGATTGAGAGGCAGAACCGGCTTGCGCATCAGTGCGTTGGAGAAGATGCCACGCTGATAGAGAGCTTCTTTCAGACGTGCATGTGCTTCACCGGACGGCTGGCCGCCGCCGTAGATTGCCTGGGAGATGTGGTAGATACGGTCGGACCAATCCTGTGCTTCCTTCAGG
>CACYYN010000076.1 GCA_902778665.1 Oscillospiraceae bacterium
AGCTCAATGAAAATGAGAGGTTTGCCCGGGAGGAACTGGCCAACGCGATTATCATCCGGGCAGCGGAGGACTGGCGGGAGGCGAAACGAAAACTGCAGAGGCATCCCGGCTGTGCAGAGGCAAAAGCTGTTGTGAAAGAAACCGAAAGCTTTTTCCTTTCACGTGATTATGCTGCTCTTACCACCTATGACGGGCGGAAGCTGTTAAAAAGACTAAAGGAGGAATTTGGAGAATGAGTCAGATGACGCCAAAACAGTATCTCTCCCGGGCACTGACGCTGGACAGGGAGATCAACCGCAAAATTGACCGCCTCGGGGACCTCTATGCCGCCTGTACCAAGTCCACCTCTCTCCTTACTCTTACGCCGGGCGGCGGGCATGATAACCGCGCCTTCGAGGCCAGAATGGAAAAGTTCATCCTCCTCCGGGACGAGATCAATGCCGACATTGACCGTCTGGTGGACCTGAAGACTGAGATCATGCACGTGATCGATGCCCTGCCGGATGAAGACTGCCGCTATGTGCTGGAGGAACACTTCCTTCAGGGAAAGAGCTATACCATTATTGCAGATGAACTCTCTTATTCGCTGCGGAGTGTGAAGTACCTTGTGAAAACGGCGCTCACCATGCTGAAAATTCCGGAAGAAAAATAAAAGTTTGCACCGTTTTGCACCGTTTTGCACCGCTACGATGTGATAATATTACACTGGCAAAAATAAAATAAGAATCAGACAGCGTGCCGGACAGGAAAACGGCACCTGTCTGTTCTTATTATCTGCAGAAAAGGGGACCTTGCATGACAGATCTGAAAGACTATCGCCTGGAGCCGCCGGAATACCCGGATCCGCCTGCCTGCCCGGTTTGCGGCAGCGAAACCTATCACGATATCTATATCGGGACGGAGGGCGTCGTTGGCTGCGACGAATGCGTGCGCGCTGTGCCGGCAGAGGAGTGGTGGGAGGAACTGGAGGAGGAGAAGAGTTGGCAGTCAGGAGTTGATAGTTGGCCCTAAAGGGTTAGCTTCGCGTCATAGTTGTCAGATACGAGGGAATAATCAAAATGCAACCGCATTATGTTAATTTAAAGAACGCTCCTTCTCCGAAGAAGGAATATGTGCTGGATTTCAGCAATCTCTATGGCGGCATCAACCTCTGGGACCCGGATTATCGGTTAAAGCCAAGTGAGTCTCCGGAGATGAAAAACCTCCTCTGGCGAAATGGTATGCTCTGCTCACGGAAGGGGCAGTATTATCTTTGCCCTTATCAGCTGGGGCAGGGTTTTGCAGCCTATCCGAGGCTGTGGCATGGTTTTATCTTTGCCCACATCGGAGGCAATATTTTTTGCTTCAAGGTGGAAGGCGCTCGCTCGCAGAGCGTAGCAAGCGGCTCGGGGGATGAGTCTGTTGCCACGATTTCAGGTGTCTATCCGAGCTCAAATGAGGGTGTTCAAACAGATACCTTGCATAACCTTCTCCTCATGGAGAAGGGGGACCGTCGCAATGCGACGGTGGATGAGGTGTCTCCCATTCTCCTTGCCACCGGAATTCCTAAAATCCGGGGCACGTTTTTCACTTTCAGCGACAAGCTGTATTACAAAACCAGGGGAGCCTATAAAGAGATCACTGCCAATCAGGTAGACGGGCAGTGGTCCTTTTCCTGCAGTGATGTTTTCCCCTATGAGCCGGTGATTGTGATGAACGCCAACCCGGCAACCGGGGCAGGGGATTTATACCAGCCGGAAAACCGCATGTCCAGCCGGAAGACGGTCTGGTATAACGCAGTTGACGGAGCAAGGACATATTACCTTCCGGTGAAAGCCGACAGAGTCACCTATATTGAGGTGAATAGCTATCACGTTACTTCCGGTTGGAGTTATGATCCGCAATACGGGAGAGTGCTGTTTGATGTGGCGCCTCCGGTGACGGACCCGCCCACGAATAATACAGTCCGGATCACTTATGAATTGGATAATCCTGAGGCTCTGAAGTCCATTGATGATTGCCGTTATGCGGCAGTCTACGGAGGCACAGGAGAATTATGTGTTGTGATGGCAGGATCTGAAGTTCAGCCGAATGCTTATTTCTGGAGCGGAAACTCCAGCATTAAGATGGATGCGTCTTACTTCCCAATGGAACAAGTTCAACTCGCCGGTTCGACCGAAGAGCGCATCACAGGCTTCGGCAAGCAACAGGACAACCTGATCATCTTCAAAGAGGGTTCCGTAGGC
>CACYYN010000077.1 GCA_902778665.1 Oscillospiraceae bacterium
GTCGAGATCGAGCAGTTGCGAGGTGAAGCCCATGAAAGCTGATACCCACAACTGGCCCCGCGATGGATAGGGAGCAGATTCGTAGACACAGCAATGAAAACAAAGAACACAGAGGCACTGCCTCAGAAAGGACAGAAATATGGAATTCAAATATGTAATGACTCCAGCAGGGAAGGGATCAAAGAACGATGTCGAAGCAGCCACAAAAGCGTGCAGGTATTTCCGGATGGATGATGTGCCGGTCAGCCCGGTTCTCGCGTTCAGCTTTCTGGACGATGAAGACTGGCTGAAAAGATTTCTCTCCAAAGCACTCCTGAAGAACAGCAAATCGGTTGTGGTATGTGCCGACGAAGTGACAGAGCAGATGATCACGGAAATCAAATACGCACAGGAGCTGAAGCTTCCGATCCGGTTTTATGACGCATCGCTTCATGAGATCAATGTCGATGCTCTGGTGATCAACAAGCGCATCGGCCCGGGCCTGCGGACGATGATCATGGATGTCAACGGAATCAGCTGCGCAAGTGGCGGCTGTCCCTACGGCGCAGTAACCGGGGAACCGGAAAAAGAAAAGGTTACTCCGGAGCGGGAAAAAGTTACCGCAGCAGGCGAGGCTTCTGTAAAAGCGCCTGTGAATGCACCGCTGAAGGCAGCAGAGAGTACCCCGGAAAAGAGATCCATCTTCAAGAGACTCTTTGGCAGGAAATAAAGGAGGCAGCGATGACTGGAAATGAAATAAAGATGCCGGTGAAGGTGACACCCTTTGATCACCAGCGTCGGGCCTTCCAGTTTGTGCTCTGGCTCTTCGGCATGACCGACGGGAGGGTGCGCTCCACAGGGGCAGCCCTCCTGATGCAGATGGGGACAGGGAAGAGCCTGGTGGGTATTGCAATCTGCGGCTATCTCTACCTTATGAAAAAGATCCGCCGTGTGCTGGTTGTCTGCCCGTTATCAATCTGTGGCGTATGGCAGGAGGAGTTTGCCAAGTTCGCAAACTTCCCGGTGCAGCTGGTGATACTGAACGGCGCGGCAGCCAAGAAGCGCCAGCAGATTGAATCCTTACAGGATGACGGGACGCTGCAGGTGATTGTAGTGAACTACGAATCCTCATGGCGATTGCTCCCGGAGCTGCAGAAGTATGACGCGGATGTGATCATCGCCGACGAGGGGCACAAGCTGAAAGAGGGCAGAACGTCGCAATCCAAGGGAATGCACAAGCTGGGAGATAAGGCCCGCTACCGCCTACTTCTTACGGGAACGCCGGTGGCAAACAGGGAGCTGGATATCTTCAGCCAGTACCGCTTTGTGAATTCGGATATCTTCGGGAAGAGTTTCATCCCGTTTCGGAACCGGTATTTCTACATGGGCGGCTATGAACAACATGAAGCGATCTTCAAAAAGAGCATGACCGGGGAGTTTCTGGAAAAGCTCCATTCGATCGCCTTCCGCGTAACGAAGGATGAATGTCTCGATCTGCCGGAAGTCACAGAGGAAATACGGACGGTTGATCTGGAGCTTGCGGCGGCAAAGCTCTACGCACAGATCGAAGAGGAATCATGGGCGGAAATGAAGGAATCGGAAGTGACGGCGGCAAATGTGCTGACACGGATCTTACGGCTTTCGCAGATTACGGGCGGTTTCTTAAATGACGATGACGGCAACGTCAATGCTGTCAGCAAGGCAAAGCTGGAGGCCCTGTCCGATATCATCGATGGCGCTGTGGCTGCAGGTGAGAAACTCGTGATCATGGCCCGCTTCCGGGCGGAGCTCGATGCCATCCAGCAGATGGTGGAGAAAAAGAGACTGTCCTACGGCGTTGTCCGGGGTGGCATCAGTGACCGTGCCGAACAGGTATCCCGGTTCCAGAATGACCCGGACTGCATGATCTTTATCGGCCAGATACAGGCTGCAGGCATGGGCCTGACGCTGACGGCGGCAAACACGATGGTTTTTTACTCCTGTGATTACAGCATGAGCAATTTCGATCAGGCCAAAAGCCGGATTCACCGTGCGGGACAGAAGAATAACTGCCTGTATATCTACCTGGTTGTCAGGAACAGCATCGACGGAAAGGTGCTCAAGGCGCTGCGTGACAAACAGAACCTGGCCAAGATGCTGGTGGATGATTACCGCGCCGGACGGCAGCCGTTCAAATGATTCACCTGTATAGAAACCACAAACAGAAACCACGTACTTTTTCGGATTGTACCAGGAAGGAGA
>CACYYN010000078.1 GCA_902778665.1 Oscillospiraceae bacterium
TATGCACCACGTCTTCTGCAATTTCCCGGCACTGCACCTTCGACCAGTTTTCTTCATAGTCATTCGGCACAAGCTTCCAATCGTTGTCTATCTTTCTCCAACACTCTGTAACATTCTGGTGACGGACAAAATCATCCAATGAATGACCGGTGAAATTGTCAGCATTCAATTTTTGATAATTTATTTTATCGGGCATTACGCTATCCTCCCCCTCATGCAGCACGGATCATACAGGTGTACCAACTTCGATGAGGTTTCCGTCCAGGTCATAGAATCTGACGACCCGCTGCCCCCAGCTGTGCGTCATCAGGCGATTGACGTATTCAATGTCAGGATAAAGCCTTTCCAGCTTTTTTACGAAGCTGTCAATCTCCGGCTCTTCAAAATACAATTCAGTTTGATTGCTTTGCGGAATAACGCGCTTCCCCGTAAACCGCTCCCAGTATTTTTCTTCCTGGAGATACAGATTTCCGGACAGTTCCATATTACCGTCATTATCCCGAATTAACCTGAATCCAAACATGTCCTGATAAAACTTCAATGCTTCATTGCAGTCTCTTACGACGATAAGAGTTCCTTTGAATTTCATGGTCTGCTTTTCCTTCCATTTTTCATGTTTCCGGATTACACACCGCTGTTCACGATGGAAGCGTATTGATCCTCGGGAATCATGGGCGATGTGATTTCTGCCAGCAGAGAAGCCTCAATTTCTCTCTTTTCGCAGTACTGCCGCCCCGCCTGTTTGATCAGCTCCAATCTCGGCACAGTAACAACAGCCGCTTCCGGCGCATTGAACATCGGGCTCTCCGGAACGGTTATGATCGTGTGATTGCAGGGAAAACACAGCTTGAACTGCATGACCGCAGGTTCAAAGTTCTGCCTGCTGTTAGGGAAACCGCATCCGCAGATCATGATGTATCTCAGATGGCTGAAATCAGCCTGCCCCACATGCTCATACCGGTCGCCGACCTTCTGCATGGCCATGTTGGAAAGGGGAAGCGTGCGGTCCATCAATGCTTTCAGGGATGCCGGCATTCCATAGCAATAAAGAGGGAGATTGAACAGCAGAAGATCGCTGTCCAGAATCTCCTCCAAAATGGCTTTCATATCGTCGTTATGGATGCAGGTGCCGTCGTTCCGCATACAGGAAAAGCAGCCCGTACAGTATTCAATGTGCTGATCGATGGTATGGATGATATGTATATCCTGCGGTGCCGCTTCCTCCATCCCATCCAGAAATGCCCGGGTAATGTGCATTGTATCGCTGTTATCCCGCTTGGGACTGCCGTTCAGAATCAGTATCTTCATCTTATACTCCTTCCATTTATGATGCGGATGCCCGGCTTTTTTTCTTTTGTGTCAACTTCAATTCTCATAAGACTGCTTTTTGATATTCGGCCAGTGTTTTGACCTCGCAGCCCTTTTCTGCGTAATATGAGAGCATCTCAGGCATCTTCTTCAGATCGTAGCTCGTCACACAATCGGAGACGACATGCACCGTATATCCTGCCTTGGTCATATTGAAGCAAGTGGATTTCACACAGGCTGCAGCATCCGTACCGGTAATATAAAACTCGTCGATGCCGTTTTCCAGGATATACTCCGAACCTTTTGTGTCCGGTTTGAACGTCCGTGTCCCGGGAGACAGATTATTGTGCTTGATATAGATGACCGTCATTCCCAACTCCTCAGCCCAGTCAATAGAAAGGGAGACCATATGGTGAGGAATTTTCAGCCACTCATGTCACTTTTCAGGACTTCACAGAATGCCTCCGCATCTCCTGCAGCTCCGTCAAAACGATAATCATATTCCCCGGAATCAAACATCCCATGCTTTTTCTCCAGCATAAGGGCAACCGGGGCCGGGAGATTCCCATGCATTCTTGCTGTAAACCGCTCCTTAATCGTCTCCAGGTCTGCCGTTACGAGAATCCTGATCGCCCCGTCCGGAAGCAGTTTCACATGCTCCCGGTCGGCAATCACATAAATGATATTGTCTCCCAAAACGGCCCGGCAAAGCTTCTCCCTGAAAAGGGAGACGGCTTCGCTTTAATACCAAATACCATAAGCTTAGCTCCTCATTTCTTTTCCTGATTTTTCGTCTTCTCAATCATCCGGCATGGCTCCATTGATTCCTTCCTTTCAGCCCTTGGCCTATTGCTCAATCAAAAATTTGCCCCGGGAGTTTCAGCTTTTCCTTAGGCGGGAATACCTTGTCGAATTCCTCCACGTCCGCATCGTCCACATAGTAGCCCCGAGGCGTCTGGTACACGCCGGTGATGCCGTCCAGATAGCCGGGAATCAGCTCTTTGCAGAGGAAGAAGGAGTCGTCCGCACCCTCCGGCAGATCGTGATAGCGGATGCCGAAGTTCCTGGCATAGCGAAAGCCGCACTTACCGTAGAAGCCGATGTTGCCCTCGAAGAGCACCGCGCCAAAGCCCATGGCAGTGGCCTTTTCCAACGAGTAGTCCAGCAGCTCTTTGCCGTAGCCATGGCGCTTTCGTTCCGGCGTAATGCCGATGGGCCCCATGGTCAATACGGGGATCACCCGGCCGTCGTCGGCATGGATGACGGTGCGCATGAACATGTTCTGCCCGATCAGCACGCCGTTCTGCTCCATAACAAAGTCCAGCTCCTTTACGAAAGCAGGATCGGCCCGCAGCACATGGATCACATAATGCTCACTGCATCCCGGACGGTACACGTTCCAGAACGCCTCTCTGACGAGGTTTTCCACTTCTCTGTAGTCCTCGGGTTTTTCCAAACGAATGGTATCGTCATTTGTATTCATTGTTTTTCCTCCTGAAAATTGTTGACTTCAATTGCCTTTCAGCGGGAGGCTTGTTCGATTGTCGACAGACCTCCCGGTCAGCCCACAATCTCCGGTGTGGTGTAGGTTTTCAAACACTACGCTCCTTGAAAAAATATTTCATGAAGCCTTTCGGCTTTATGATTTCTCCCTTATCGGTGAATGTACATCCTTGTCATCTCCGGTTCCCCGTCCCCCTGCACCATGCAGAAATACTCCCAGCCGTAGCGCTCGTAAAAACCAATGTGATCCGTGACCAAATACAGGGGCGTTATGCCTCTGGCACGCATGTCTTCCACCGCCATGTTCAGCAGACGCCCGGCGATCCCCTGACAGCGGCAGTCCGCCTCGGTGTACACCGCGCAGACATTCGGCGTCAGGTCTTTGCGGTCATGGAAGTCGTTCTCGATGACCCCCAGCCCGCCGATGATCCTCTCACCGTCCAGGCACAGATACCAGCCGTATTCCGTCTCCCGGTTCAGATAGGTCGTCATACAGTCCAGATAGGCCTCTGTCGGCACGCCCCATTTTT
>CACYYN010000079.1 GCA_902778665.1 Oscillospiraceae bacterium
GAGATTCCGTGGAATGTGCTTCAGACCACTATGAACCGTATTATTAACGAAGTGGAAGGCGTCAACCGCGTGCTCTATGACATTACCAGTAAGCCGCCCGGAACGATTGAGCTGGAATAAAACAGTTTTTGCTGAGATCAGAGCATAAAAAGAGCAGGGTTTGTCTGAACCGGAGTTCATCCGGATTGGGCAGACCCTGCTCTTATTATTTTTGAAAAAAAATATGACAGATCACTCTTGTCCATTGCTTCAACGAATGTATCATGCAGTAACAGTTGATTTATATGTGGGATGGTTAGGAAGAGGAAAATTGCTAATTCCTGTGGACCTGCGCTATAATAAAATATCTGAATTACTCAAGAGAATGACAGAAGTAGTCTTTGACATCTGTGCAAAAATTCATGAAATGGATATTCGTGTAAAGAAAAGTATCTTGCACACATGGGACATAAAATACAGGAGCTGGAAAAAACTGACTGGTCATCGGGAGATTGACAATGAGTTTAAGTGCGAATGTAAATGAAAAAGCTGCTCTGATCTGCGAGTGTGCCACAGGAAAAAAAGAAATTCCTGTGCATATAAAAGATGCTTATGACACCGGTATCAAGCCTGCAGTGTTGGAGCAGATTCGAAATCACGCCAAAAGTTGCGGTGTCCACAAGGTTATTCTTTTCGGATCCCGCGCCAGTGGAAATTTCCACCGGGACAGCGACATTGATTTGGCTGTTTCTGGCGGAAACATAGATCTTTTCCGACTTGCGGTGGAAGAGGAAACTAACACACTCCTGGCTTATGATGTGGTAAATCTTGACCGCACATCAAACGAGGAGCTTCTGGATGTGATCCGGAAAGAAGGAGTGATTATCTATGAAGAGGTTTGATAACTATAAAAGAAATCTTGCCGTTCTAAGTCGTGCCGGGGAGCAGGATCTTAGTAATGAGTTTATCATCGGAGGCATCATTGATAAATTCTCTCTGCAATTTGAGCTTGGGTGGAAAGTGCTGAAAGAATTGCTCCGCTATGAGGGAGTAGCTATAGCGGCCACAGGATCTCCGCGAGAGATTCTGAAAGCTGCATACAGGTTTTACCCGTGCATGGACGAGAGCATTTGGCTAGGCATGCTTGCACAGAGAAATAACATGGCGCATATGTATGACGGCGCGGCAGCAGCTGAACTGGCAGGCAAGGTGATTAACGAGTTCATCCCTGCATTCCAGAAACTATCGGACAGTATTGAGGAGAAGTACCACGGAGTCCTTGAAGAACTGGCCTGAATTAGGGGGACGGTCCTTTTGTATCTGTCCCCGTGTGTCGTATAACCTGGAGAAGGAGGCTTAAGATGCTTGTTAACCTGAAGGAAATCCTTGCAATTGCGGAAGAAAGAAAATGAACTCGGTACGCCTGTGATCATCTCTCATGCGGAGCTGCATGAGAGCATTTCACCGCTTGAAAAGATCGGCCCCGTAATGGTACAGGCGGCAGAGAAGGCCGGCGTGCCGGTCTGCGTTCAACTCGATCACGGCGAGACTCTCGAATACATCGAGAGGTCGCTGGAGATCGGATTTACCGGCGTTATGTACGACGGAAGCCTTCTTCCCTATGAGGAAAACCTGGCGAATACAAAGAAGGCAGTGGCAATGGCGAGAAAGTTCAACGCCGGCGTTGAGGCGGAGCTTGGAGCAATGCCCTCCCGCGAGGGAGGAGAGGCGGCATCAGGGCCCGTGTATACCGATCCGGAGCAGGCAGTGGAGTTTTGCAAGGAGACAGGGATCGATGCGCTTGCCCCCAGCTTCGGCACTGCACACGGCATCTACAAGGCAAAACCCATGCTTGACCTGGAGAGAGTGCACACCATTGCGTGCACGGCGGGAGCGGTGTTTCAGAGGAAGATTACCGCAGAGCGATCAGGGCAGGCATTCGCAAGATCAATTACTACACCTATATGTCCAATGCAGGAAGCCGGGCGGTCCGGGAACTCCTCGCAAAGGAAGACGTGACTTTCTTCCACGATCTGGCATTTGCGGCACAGAAAGCAATGCAGGCGGACGCGGAGAAGGCGATGACGGTGTTTATGGGGGCTTGAGAGGGGGCAGCCTGCGGGTGAGCCTGCGGGGACGGTCCTTTTGTATCTGTCCCCTTGTTCCTATTCTGGACAAGGGGACAGATACAAAAGGACCGTCCCCTTCAGAGGGAGAAGAATGCAGACGAAGGCAATCTTGTTTGACCTTGACGGGGTCATTCTGGACTCGGAGAAAGAATACAGGCGGTTCTGGCTGCAGGCGGCTGAAGAACTCGGTCTTCCGCTTAAGGAAGACGTTGTTCTCCGTCTCAGGAGCTGCGACTCTTCAATCGCCCGTGAGATCGTTGATGAAGCCGCAGATGAAAGAGGTGCCTATGACCGGATCCGGGCACGGCGCAAAATACTGATGAAGGAGCTCCTGTCAGAGAATACGTACGAACTCAAGCCCGGTGTAAAAGCTTTTCTTGAAAAGAGCAAAGACCTCCCGGTCAGGAAAGTGATCGTGACTTCCTCAAGGCCGGAGGAAAAAATGCCGGCGCTGGAAAGCCTGGGGATCGGACAGTATTTTGACAGCTTTGTATCGGTAAAAGAGGTGAAGAGAGGAAAGCCGTTTCCGGATGTCTATCGCTTTGCCTGCAGAAAGCTCGGGCTGGATCCCGGCGAATGCCTGGCGGTCGAGGACTCGCCAAACGGGGTCAGGAGCGCGTATGACGCAGGCGTAAAAGTGGTCATGGTGCCGGACCTGACCGGACCGACCGATGAGCTG